>NZ_JBIBXG010000005.1:229214-629055 GCF_043082085.1 Streptomyces sp. NPDC014801
ACGGTTGGCCCGGGGGGGGGTGGGGTTCTGTTTTTTGTGGGGGGGGGGGGGGTGCTCGCCCGTTACCGGGCCCGTTCCCCACCGCGCCGGGGCGGCGCCCGCCGGGGCCCCCCCCACGACCCGGTTTCCCCTGTTGAAACGCGACTTCACGCGACTTCACTATTCGGGCGGGTGTGCGGCAACAACTGAGAAGAGTGAATGCGACGATACGCTCGTAGCCTCATTACTCCCTCCTCGTTACAGGTGATGCGATCCGCAACGCTGGGATCGCTTTTGCCAACAAGGAGGAATAATGATCAAGAAGGTCGTCGCTGCTGCGGCTGCCACCGGTGGGCTGGTTCTCGCGGGCGCGGGCCTGGCCGTCGCCGACTCCGGTGCCCAGGGTGCCGCCGTGCAGTCCCCGGGCGTCGTGTCCGGCAACGTCATCCAGGTGCCCGTGCACGTCCCGGTGAACGTGTGCGGCAACACGATCAACGTGATCGGGCTCCTGAACCCCGCCTTCGGCAACACCTGCGTCAACAACTGACGTCCCCGTCCCAGGGGTTGGTCCCGTGCGGGCCGGCCTCGGAGGGTCGTCCACACCGCCGGTCCCGGAGCGCGTGCCATGCGCTCCGGGACCGTCCGGTCTTTTGCGCGTTAGACGGTTGCGACTTCAGTTGCTTGTTGATGTGTGAGTCATCGCGGAAGGCAGGGATTTCAGTAATGCGACAGGTCACCCGCAAAGGCCTCATGACAGTGGCGGCCGCGACCGGTGTGCTCGCCGCCGCCGGCGGATACGCGCACGCCGACTCGGGCGCGAGCGGTTCCGCCACGAACTCGCCGGGCGTGCTGTCCGGCAACTCCGTCCAGGTCCCGGTGAACGCGCCGGTGAACGTGTGCGGCAACACCGTCGACGTCGTCGGGGCGCTCAACCCGGCGATGGGCAACGCCTGCGTCAACCACGGCGGCGGCCACGGGGGCTCCGGGGGTCACGGAGGCTCCGGTGGCCACGGGGGCTCCGGCGGCCAGAGCGGCTCCGGGGGCTCCGGGGGCGCGCACGCCGGCGGACACACCGGCGACTCGGCCGGTGTCGGCTCGGGCAACCACGTCGAGGTGCCCGTCGACGCACCGGTGAACGTGTGCGGCAACAGCGTCGACGTCATCGGGGCGCTCAACCCGGCCTCCGGCAACGACTGTGCCAACGGCGGCGGCCACACCACGCCTCCCGGCAACCCCGGCACTCCGGGCCACCCCGGCAACCCGGGCACTCCGGGCCACCCCGGCACCCCCGGTCACCCGGGACACCCGGGCACGCCCGGCCACCCCGGTACGCCGGGCCACCCGGGCACGCCGGTCACCGAGACCCCGGGCACGCCCGGGCACCCGAGCCACCCCGGCACCTCGTCGGTCACCCGCCCCGCGGGCTCGGCCCAGCTCGCCCACACCGGCAGCGAGCTGCCCATGGGCGTCGTCCTGCCCGCGGGCGCCGGAGCGCTGCTCGCCGGCGCGGTGATCTACCGCAAGGCCCGCCGCGCCTCGGTCTGACCCCCGCGCTCCTCGGCGCGAACGACACAGCGGGCCCCGCGTCGGCGGGGCCCGCTCGGTCTGCCCGGCGTCACCACGTGGCGCGCACCTGGCGGATGATCCTCACCACGTGGCGCGCACCTGGCGGATGATCCGCCGCCGCAGTCGCACCCTGCGGCTGCCGTCGCGCATCAGGCTCAGGCGGTACAACTCCCAGTGTCCGTACTCGGCATGGTCGGTCAGCAGACGTGCCGTCTCCTTGCGGGAGAGCCCGCGCGGTACATACACGTCGACAAATTCGTATTCCGGCATCGCATCTATTGTGCGGGCTGGGGCCCGGTACGGATAGCGTCTGCACTATGTCTGATGCTGCGCAGCCCACCGCTGCCGAGGTACGCGCCGCCGCCGAGGCGGTCAAGACCGCGCTCGACCGCCACCTGGCCGCGGTCGAACGCAGGTCCGGCGAGGACGACCCGGATGTCTACGAGGCCTTCAACCAGCTGGCCGCGGCCGCCGAGGCGTACGACGAGCTGCTCTACGACCGCTACGACGAGGTCACGCCCTTCGAGATCCCGGGGGCGGAGGACTCCCTGCCGCCCTACACGGGCCCCGAGGAGCCGAACGCGCTGAGCGTGCTGATCCGCCGCGACTACGCCGTCGCGCAGCCGCAGCGGCTGCGGGCGCAGGCCCAGCGGATCGAGACGGCGGACGACGACAGCGCGGGCGAGGGGGTCTCCGCGACCGTGCACGGCGCGCTGGGCATCCTGTTCGGCGAATTCGAACCGGACGAGATCGCCTCCCGGCACAAGGAGTTCGGCCTGGAGGAGGGCGACTCCACGCTGTGGGTGGTCGCCGCCGACGAACCGGCCGAGCCCGGCGAGTGGCTGGAGGCGCCGTTCGAGCAGGCCGACCCGCAGCGGGTCGTCTGCCGGTTCGACGTCAGCGCGGTGTTCGACGACGACCTCGACGAGGACGACGACGAGGACACCGACGTCCGCCACCCAAACCTCGACGGGGACGACGACGAGGACCTGGAGCCGCTGGACGCCGACCGCTGAGGCGAGAACGCCCACGGATGATCCGCCACCGGCCCGGGACGAGACGTCCCGGGCCGTGTGCGTTCCCCGCGCTCAGCCCGCCGAGCGCGTTCCCGGCGCTCAGCCCGCCGGCGGGACCTGGCCGCGCAGGAGGACCGGCAGCCGGGTCGTGCGGGGCTTGGGCGGTACCTCGGCGACCGCCCTCGGCAGGGCCTGCTCCACCCCGTGGACCACGGACAGATGGCGCTCGGCCCGGCCGAAGGCCGTGTAGACCCACGGCCGGCTGAGCACCTGCGCGGCGTCGCCCGGCAGCACCACGACCGCCGCCGGCCACCGGCTGCCCACCGCCTGGTGCGCGGTCAGCGCCCACCCGTGCCGCACGCTCTGCTCCACCCGCTCGCGCGGTACGACGACGGGGGCGCCCGCGCACGTCAGGTGCAGCCCGTCGGCGTCGGCCCCTGTCACCTGGCCCGGCACCGTACGGCCCGGGGCGGGGGAGTAGGCGATCCGGTCGCCCGGGTCGAAACCGCCGAACCGCCCGGGACCGGGGTTCAGCCGCTCCTTGAGGGCGGCGTTCAGCGCCCGCGTCCCGGCCGCGCCGCCGTGACCCGGCGTGATCACGACCGTCTGCTCGGCGGGCACGCCCAGGGCCCGCGGCACCGAGTCCGCCACCAGCTGCACGGTGCGGTGCACGGCCTCGCCGGCGTCCCGCACCGGCACGATCACGAGCTCCTTGCCGGGCGCGTCGACCTGGTTCAGCTCGCCCACGCCGATCCCCGAGACCAGCTCGCCGAGGGGGCCGGGGTCCGGGGTGCGGGAGGCGACCTGCGGGCAGGTGCGCGCGGCCAGCAGATCGGCGAACACCCGCCCGGGCCCCGCCGACCACAGCACCGCCGGGTCGCCGCTGAGCACCAGCCGCGCCCCGTCCGGCAGCGACTCCACCACCATCGCCGCGCTCTCCACGTCCAGTTGCGGTGCGTCCAGCACCACCAGCAGGTCCAGGGCGAGCGCGCCGTCGGCGTCCCGGCCGGGGCCCTCGGCGCCGGAGAGCAGCCCGGCCAGCGTGACGGCGGCCTCCGGGGCCGCGTCCTCGGGGAGCAGCGCGGCGAAGCGGCGCCGGCCGTCGGGCGTGTGGCAGGCGGCGACGGCCCGCAGACCGAGCGCGCGGGCGGCGGCGACCAGGGCCGCGGGCTCCGCGCGGGCCGCCTCGCCGCCGGTGTGCAGCACCAGGCCGTGCCCGGCGACGGCGCGGATCAGCTCGGCCGCGCTGCCGGACGCCGACGCGGCGGCCGGGGCCCAGTCCACGCCGTCGTCCTTGGCCAGGGAGTTGACCACCCGGGCGAGACCGTCGGCGAGGCTCTCCTCGGCGAGCGCGTACCGCTCCAGGCCGATGAGGACCCGTACCGGACGCTCCGCCTCCTCCTCGTCGCCCTCCTCGGCACCGGCGGCGGCGCCGGGGGCGGCAGGGGCAGCGGCGGCGGCCGGCGGCTCGTCGAGCGCGTCCTGGAAGGCCAGCGCCTCGCCCTCGGCGATCGCGCTCTGCAAGGCGGCGTCCGGGTCGGGCACCCCGCGCTGGGCCAGCGCGGCGGTGAGCGCGGCCGGTTCCAGGGCGGTGTGCCCGGCCACGGCGGCCTGCTCCAGCAGCCAGCCGGTCAGCGCCCGGCCCCGCCGTTCGTCGCCGGGACCGCAGTCCGGGCCGAGCAGGGCGCGGGCGAAGGTGTCCGCCTGCTCCGGGCGCACGCCGGTGATCCGCAGCAGCTGCCAGGGGTCGGCGCGCAGCACCTCGGCCGCGCCCTCGCCGAGCGCCGTGGCGGCCTGCGGGGCCAGCGCCTCGGGGGCGCCCGCGTCGGCCAGCAGCCGGGCCACGGCGGCGACGGTCTCCGCCGGGGCGGGCGCGGGAGCCGGCGGCGCGGCCTCGGCCGGCACCGGCTGCGGCCGCCGTACCGGCTCGGGGGCCGGGCGGCGCGGGGCGGCCGGTTCGCTGAAGACGGTCTGCGGGGGCTTCTGGCCGCTCTCCACGGCCCGTACGGCGGCGAGCAGGTCGGCCGCCGTGCCGCTCAGCTTTGCCCCGCTGTCGATCGGCGCCTTCTTCTCGGCCTTGCGCCGCTCGATCCGCTCCCGCTCCAGGCGCTGCGCCAGCAGCTCGGCCTCCGCCTCGGACAACTCACCGGCAGCCTTGTCACCACCGGCGTCACCACCGGCGGCATCGCCCCCGGCAGCCTCACCGCCCTCGCCGCCCTCGCCGCCCTCGGCCCCGGCAACGACGTCCCCGTCACCGGCCGCGCCCGCCGAGCCGTCCTCGCCGTCACCGGCCGGCCCGTCACCGGCCGGCCCGTCACCGGCCGGCCCGTCGCCGTCCGCGCCCGCCGTGCCGCCGCCGACGCCGGAGCCCGCGGCCCCTGCCGGACCGTCCGCACCGCCGGTGTCCGGGGCTCCCGTGTCCCCGCCCCCGGCGGCCGATGCCGTGCCCCCCTCGGGGGCGGTGGTCTCCGCCCCGGTGTCCGGCGTCCCCGGCTCGGCGTCCTCCGTGGTCTCCGGCTCCGTGCTCACAGCGTGCTCCAGTCGTGATCGGGATAGCGGTGCACGGGCGCCGACACATCGTCCAGCGCCCGGCAGATCTCGTCAGGAAGACTAAGCGTCTCCACTGACAACGCCGCCGTGAGCTGCTGCGCCGTGCGCGCGCCGACGATCGGCGCGGTCACCCCGGGCCGGTCGCGCACCCATGCCAGGGCCACCTGGAGCGGGGTGACCGCGAGCCCGTCGGCGGCCGTGGCCACGGCGTCCACGATCCGGCTCGCGGTGTCGTCCAGGTAGGGCGCGACGAAGCGCGCCATGTGCTCGGAGGCGCCCCGGGAGCCGGCCGGCAGGGCGTCCCCCCGGTACTTGCCGGTGAGCACCCCGCGGCCCAGCGGCGAGGAGGGCAGCAGCCCGATGCCCAGGTCTCGGGCGGCCGGCAGCACCTCGCGCTCGACGCCGCGCTGCAGCAGCGAGTACTCCATCTGCGTACTGGCCAGCCGGGTGCGCGTGCCCGGCGCGGCCAGCTGCCAGGTGCCCGCCTTGGCGAGCTGCCAGCCGCAGAAGTTGGACACCCCGGCGTAGCGCGCGCGGCCGCTGCTCACCGCGATGTCGAGGGCCTGCAGCGTCTCCTCCAGCGGTGTGTGCGGGTCGTAGGCGTGCAGGTGCCACACGTCGACGTGGTCGGTGCCGAGCCGGGCCAGCGAGGCGTCCAGCGCGGACAGCAGGTGCCCCCGCGAGCCGTCGAAACGCCGGTCGGGGTCGGGCACGCTGCCCGCTTTCGTGGAGATGACCAGATCCCGGCGCGGGACCAGCCCCTCCATCAGCCGCCCGAGCAGATACTCGGCCTCCCCGTCGCCGTACACGTCGGCCGTGTCGACGAGGGTGCCGCCCGCCTCCCAGAACGTCTTCAGCAGGTCCGCGGCGTCGTGCTCGTCGGTGTCCCGGCCCCAGGTCAGGGTGCCGAGCCCGATCCGGGACACACGCAGGCCGGTGCGGCCGAGATGCCTCTGCTCCATGGACGCCGAGATTACTGGCCAGGGATGCGCCGTGGGTTGCCTGTGGACAACGGATTTCCCGCTTGTCCACAGGGGTTGCGGCGGGCGCGCGGGCGATGCTCGCCACACCGCCGCCCCACCACCCTGCCCCTGCCGGGAACCCCGCGCTAAGGTCGGCGCACACGGGACATTACTGATCGGTAAGGGGAGCGGGCATGCAGCTCGGGATCAACCTCGGTTACTGGGGCGCCGGGATGGACGCGGACAACCTGGCCGTCGCCCAGGAGGCCGACCGGCTCGGCTACGCGGTCTGCTGGGCCGCCGAGGCCTACGGCTCGGACGCGGCGACCGTGCTCAGCTGGGTCGCCGCCCAGACCGAGCGCATCGACGTCGGCTCGGCCATCTTCCAGATCCCGGCCCGGCAGCCGGCGATGACCGCGATGACGGCCGCGACGCTCGACTCGCTGTCCGGCGGGCGCTTCCGGCTCGGCCTCGGCGTCTCCGGCCCGCAGGTCTCCGAGGGCTGGTACGGCGTCAAGTTCGACAAGCCGCTGGCCCGCACCCGCGAGTACGTCGAGATCGTGCGCCGGGCGATGAGCCGCGAGCGGCTGTCCTTCGAGGGCGAGCACTGGACGCTGCCGCTGCCCGGCGGCCCCGGCAAGCCGATCAAGCTGACCGTGCACCCGGAGCGCGAGCACATCCCGCTGTACATCGCGGCGATCGGCCCGAAGAACCTGGAGCAGACCGGCGAGATCGCCGACGGCGCCCTGCTCATCTTCCCCTCCGCCGACCACCTGGAGGAGACCGCGATCCGCCATCTGCGCGCCGGACGCGAGAAGGCCGGCCTGACCATGGACGGCTTCGACGTCGCCCCCACGCTGCCGCTCCACCTCGGCGACGACAAGGACGTGGCCGCCCTCGCCGACGCCTTCCGGCCCTACACCGCGCTGTACGTGGGCGGCATGGGCAGCGCCAAGCAGAACTTCTACAACCAGCTCGCCCGCCGCATGGGCTACGAGCAGGCGGCCGCCGAGGTCCAGGAGAAGTACCTCTCCGGCGACAAGCAGGGCGCCGCGGCCGCCGTACCGCACGACCTGATCGACGCGACCACGCTGCTCGGGTCCGTGGACCGGATCGCCGACCGGATGAAGGCCTACGCGGCGGCCGGGGTCACCACCCTCAACCTCAACCCGGCCGGCTTCACCCTGGACGAGCGGGTCGCCGCGCTGCGCGCCGGCGTCGAGGCGCTGGAGCGCGCGGGCCTGGCGTAACCGCGAAGAAAGTCACCACGGCCGTGGTGGGGGCTCGGGGGTCTTCCCCGCCACGGCCGTCACCGGGAACAACGCGCCGCGCCCGCCCCGGGTTACGGCCGGTGCGCGAGCCGCGCCGTCCTCCTTTCGGCGCAGCGGTCCGACACCCGTGTTGCGGCACCCCTCCGGTGGCATTTGACTCGTTCTTTGCGGAGTCCTGCAGAGAGGTGTCCCAGATGCTTTCGGCGAAGAGTCTGTTCCAGGAGATCCTCGACAACGACGAGTCGTTCGCGCTGTTCTGCTCGATCGCCGCCGGTGGGGAGTCGCAGGGCGGCTGGGAGAACGGCCGTATCGCCGCGCTGGTGCCGGAGAGCGAACGCGCCCTCGCCCCCAAGATCACCCGGCACGGGGCCGACGAGGACAAGCACGGCCGCATCTTCAACGCCCTGATGCGCAAGCGCGGCCTCCGACCGGTCCCGGTCCCGCCGGAGACCGACTACACGATGCTGCTGGAACGGCAGGGCATCGGCCTCGCGCACGACAAGCTCAAGGCCGACCGGACGCTCACCGTGCGGGACATCGTCGTCTACCTCGCCCACAGCCGGGTCACCGAGCAGCGCGCCGCCGAGCAGATGCAGCTGCTGCGCCGCTGCTTCGCCGACCACCCCGAGGTCGGCAAGGCCGTGCGGATGATCTCCGCCGACGAGGACAACCACCTGGCGTACGCCCACGAGGAGCTGCTGCGGCTCGCGGCCGCCGGACACGGCCGGCTCATCCAGCGCACCCTGCGCGAGTGCGCCCTCGCCGAGATCCGCGTCTACCGCGACGTCAGCCTCGCCGTCATGGCGCACATGGGCCGCATCCTCGGCTGGTCCCGCGCCAGGGCGGCCCTGCTCGCGGCCGGCATCCACGCCGTGTACGCCTGGGAGCGCCTCGCGGGCTGGCACCGGATGGTCTCGCTGCGGATGCCCCAGCGGCGCGACGCCCTCGGCGGCCCCGCCACCACGGCCCCCGAGTTCGCCTGACGACCCGGCACCCGGCCCTCACCCGCGGGCGGCCCACGGCCCGCCGGGTCACATCCAGCCGCGCCGTTTGAACAACCGGTACAGCAGGAGCACCAGGGAGACCATCAGCGCGATCACCACCGGGTACGACCACACCCAGTGCAGCTCGGGCATGTGGTCGAAGTTCATGCCGTAGATCCCCGCGATCATCGTCGGGACCGCCGCCATGGCCGCCCACGCCGAGATCTTCCGCATGTCGTCGTTCTGCCGCACGCTCATCTGCGCCAGATGCGCCGACAGGATGTCCGACACCAGCCGGTCCAGGCCCTCCACGGACTCGTTCACGCGCGTGAGGTGGTCGCTGACGTCCCGGAAGAAGGGCCGCGCCTTGTCGTCGACGAACGGGACGCTCACGCCGAACGGGCCCGTCCCCGCGAGCTTGCTCAACGGCATCGCCAGCGGCACCGTCGCCCGCCGGAACTCCAGGATCTGCCGCTTGAAGGAGTAGATCCGCGACGCCGTGTGCCGCGAACCGCCGCTCGTGGGGGAGAACACCTCCGCCTCCAGCTCCTCCAGGTCGGTCTGCAGCTCCGTCGACACGTCCAGGTAGTGGTCCACGACGGCGTCGGCTATCGCGTACAGCACCGACGTCGGCCCCTTGCCGAGCAGCTCCGGCTCGTGCTCCAGCCGCTTGCGCACCGCCCCGAGCGGCGAGCCCTCGCCGTGCCGCACGGTCACCACGAAGCCGTCGCCGAGGAAGACCATGACCTCGCCGGCCGAGACCGTGTCCCCCTCCGGCTCGTACACGACCGGCTTGAGCACCAGGAACAGCGAGTCGTCGTACACCTCCAGCTTCGGCCGCTGGTGCGCCTTCAGGGCGTCCTCCACCGCCAGCGGGTGCAGCCCGAACTCCTCGGTGACATGGTCGAACTCCCGCTCGGTCGGCTCGTACAGGCCCACCCACACGAAGCCGCCCGCGGCCCGCGCCTCGTCCAGGGCCTCGGAGAAGTCGCCGGGGCCCTCCGTCCGGCGGCCGTCGCGGTAGATGGCGCAATCGACGATCACGAAGCGCATTCTCCTTCCTGGGGGCCGCCACCGCAGCCCTCCGTACGCCTACCCTGGTGCGCATGCCCACGCTGATCCTCGTAAGGCACGGACGTTCCACCGCCAACACCGAGGGCCTCCTCGCCGGCTGGACCCCGGGCGTCGCCCTCGACGAACGCGGCGCCGCGCAGGCCGCCGCTCTCCCCGGGAGGCTGGCGGGGCTGCCGCTCGCCGAGGTCGTCACCAGCCCGCTGCAGCGCTGCCAGGAGACCCTGCGGCCGCTGCTCGACGCCCGCCCCGGCCTCACCGCCCACGTCGAGGAGCGGATCGGCGAGTGCCACTACGGCGACTGGTCCGGCCGCAAGCTCGCCGAACTCAAGGACGAGCCGCTGATGGAGGTCGTCCAGGCCCACCCCTCCGCGGCCGCCTTCCCCGGCGGCGAGTCCATGCGCGCCATGCAGACCCGCGCCGCCGAGGCGGTGCGCGAGTGGAACGCGCGCGTGGAGCGCGACCACGGCCCCGACGCGGTGTACCTGATGTGCTCCCACGGCGACATCATCAAGTCGCTCGTGGCGGACGCCCTCGGCCTGCATCTGGACCTCTTCCAGCGGATCTCCGTCGAACCGTGTTCCATCACCGCGATCCGCTACACCCGCCTGCGCCCCTTCCTCGTGCGCCTCGGCGACACCGGCGACTTCGCCTCCCTCGCGCCGCGCGAGGAGCCGCCGGGCGACGACGCGACCGTCGGGGGTGGTGCGGGCGCACCGTGATCGTCGACCGCAGTAGGGTGAAGCGGTCGCAGCAGCACCGCGACTGCCCACCACGATTTCTCTGGAGCTGGACGTGTCCCGTCAGGTGTTCCTCTACGACCAACCGGACCGCTTCGTGGCCGGTACGGTCGGACTGCCCGGGCGCCGTACCTTCTTTCTGCAGGCCAGCGCCGGCTCCCGGGTGACCAGCGTGGCCCTGGAGAAGACCCAGGTCGCCGCGCTCGCCGAGCGCATGGACGAACTTCTCGACGAGGTCGTGCGGCGCAGCGGGGGCAGTGCCTCCGTCCCGGCCGTCGCGCCCGCGGAGATCGCCGACACCGAGCCGCTGGAGACCCCCGTCGAGGAGGAGTTCCGGGTCGGCACCATGGCCCTGGCCTGGGACGGCGAGGATCAGTGCATGATCGTCGAGGCGCAGGCCCTCGTGGAACTCGACGCCGAGTCCGAGGAGGACCTCGCCGAGGCCGAGGAGCGGCTGCTCCAGGACGAGGAGAACGGGCCCCCGATGCTGCGGGTCCGCCTCACCGGCGCCCAGGCTCGGGCCTTCGCCAAGCGCGCCCTCGACGTCGTCAACGCCGGCCGGCCGCCCTGCCCGCTGTGCAGCCTGCCGCTCGACCCGGAGGGACACGTATGTCCGCGCCAGAACGGATACCGCCGCGGAGCATGACCTCCGCCCGGCTCCTCGCCGAGGGGGAGCTGACCGTGCGGGGCCGCATCCGGGAGGCCTCCAACGCGGCCCTGTACTGCACGGTGTCGTACGACGGCCAGGAGGCCGCCTGCGTCTACAAGCCGGTCGCGGGGGAGCGCCCCCTGTGGGACTTCCCCGACGGCACCCTCGCCGCCCGTGAGGTCGCCGCCTACGAGGTCTCGGAGGCGACCGGCTGGCAGCTCGTCCCGCCGACCGTGCTGCGCGACGGGCCGTACGGCGAGGGCATGTGCCAGCTGTGGATCGACGTCGAGCCCGAGGGCGCCGAACTCCTCGCCCTCGTCGACGGCGACGAACCGGAACCCGGCTGGAAGGCCATCGGCTTCGCCGAGGTCGGCGAGGGCCGCACCGCCCTGCTCGTGCACGCCGACGACCCGCGGCTGCGCCGGCTCGCCGTCCTGGACGCCGTCATCAACAACGCCGACCGCAAGGGCGGCCACCTGCTGCCCGCCCCCGGGGGCCGGCTGTACGGCATCGACCACGGCGTCACCTTCAACGTCGAGAACAAGCTGCGCACCCTGCTGTGGGGCTGGGCGGGCGAACCGCTGACCGAGGAGGCCGTGGAGGTCCTCACCCGGCTGCGCGCCGAGCTGAAGGAGGGCGCGACGCTCGCCGAGCGGCTCACTGGGCTGATCACACCGGCCGAGCTCGACGCCACACGCGCGCGTGTCGAGGCGCTGCTCACCTCCGGCCGGCATCCCGAGCCGGGCGGCGAATGGCCGGCGATTCCGTGGCCACCCGTGTAGGAGACGCCGCCGCACGGCCCCCGCGCCACCGGCGGACACCGGCCGCGCCCACCGGCCCGCACGGGCCGTACCGGCCGCGCGCGGCCCGCACCGGCCGCGCGAGCGCACCCTGCACACCGGCCGGGAAGACGCAAGAGCGCCTTCCCGGCCATCCGGCCCGCTCCGGTTCGTACACCGAACCCCGGTCCGGTTAGGCTCATGACATGCATGCCTGGCCCGCTTCCGAAGTCCCCGCCCTGCCCGGTCAGGGCCGCGACCTGAGGATCCACGACACCGCGACCGGCCAGCTGGTCACCCTCCAGCCCGGTCCCGTCGCCCGCATCTACGTCTGCGGCATCACCCCGTACGACGCCACCCACATGGGGCACGCGGCCACCTACAACGCGTTCGACCTCGTGCAGCGCGTGTGGCTCGACACCAAGCGGCAGGTCCACTACGTCCAGAACGTCACCGACGTCGACGACCCGCTGCTGGAGCGCGCGGAGAGGGACGGCGTCGACTGGGTCGCCCTCGCCGAGAAGGAGACGGCCCTCTTCCGCGAGGACATGACCGCGCTGCGCATGCTCCCGCCGCGGCAGTACATAGGCGCGGTCGAGGCGATACCCGGCATCGTGCCGCTCGTCGAGCGGCTGCGCGACCTCGGCGCCGCCTACGAGCTCGACGGGGACATCTACTTCTCCGTCGAGTCCGACCCGCACTTCGGCAAGGTCTCCGGCCTCGACGCCGCCGCCATGCGGCTGCTGTCCGCCGAGCGCGGCGGCGACCCGGACCGCCCGGGCAAGAAGAACCCGCTCGACCCGATGCTGTGGATGGCCGCGCGTGAGGGCGAGCCCAGCTGGGACGGCGGCACGCTGGGCCGTGGCCGGCCCGGCTGGCACATCGAGTGCGTCGCCATCGCCCTGGACCACCTCGGCATGGGCTTCGACGTCCAGGGCGGCGGAAGCGACCTCGCCTTCCCGCACCACGAGATGGGCGCCTCGCACGCCCAGGTGCTCACCGGCGAGTTCCCCATGGCCAAGGCGTACGTCCACGCCGGCATGGTCGCCCTGCACGGCGAGAAGATGTCCAAGTCCAAGGGCAACCTGGTCTTCGTCTCCCAGCTGCGCCGCGACGGCGTCGACCCGGTCGCCATCCGGCTCGCGCTGCTCGCCCACCACTACCGCGCCGACTGGGAGTGGACCGACCAGGTCCTCGCCGACGCCCTGGCCCGGCTCGGCCGGTGGCGCGCGGCCGTCTCCCGGCCCGACGGCCCGTCCGCGGACGCGCTCGTCGAGGAGATCCGCGACGCCCTCGCAAGCGACCTCGACGCCCCGGCCGCGCTGGCCGCCGTCGACCGCTGGGTGACGCTCCAGGAGGAGCAGGGTGGCACGGACACCGGCGCCCCCGGCGTCGTCTCCCGCGCGGTGGACGCGCTGCTGGGCGTGGCGCTCTAGTGGCGCTCTGAGCGTCGAGAAGGGGCGCTTCCCCACGCGGGAAGCGCCCCTTCTCCGTACCTCGGTCGTGCCGTGCCTCGGTCCCCGGCGTCGTCGCTTCGGACCTCAGTCCTCGGTGTCGTCCTCGTCGTCCTTGGCGCCGCCGCCCGCAGCCGGCGGTCTCGGCTTCCCGCCCGGAGGGCTGACGTCCCGGCGCCGCAGATACCGCTCGAACTCCCGGGCGATCGCCTCGCCCGACGCCTCCGGCAGCTCCGCCGTGTCGCGGGCCTCCTCCAGGGTCTGGACGTACTCGGCGACCTCGCTGTCCTCCGCGGCCAGCTGATCCACCCCGACCTGCCAGGCGCGCGCGTCCTCGGGCAGCTCGCCCAGCGGGATGCGCACGTCGATCAGGTCCTCCAGGCGGTTCAGCAGGGCCAGCGTGGCCTTCGGGTTGGGCGGCTGCGACACGTAGTGCGGCACGGCCGCCCACAGCGACACCGCGGGGACCCCCGCGTGCGTGCAGGCCTCCTGCAGGACGCCGACGATCCCGGTGGGACCCTCGTACTTGGTCTCCTCCAGATCCATGCGGCGCGCCAGGTCCGGATCCGACGTGGTGCCGCTGATCGGCACCGGGCGCGTGTGCGGGGTGTCCCCGAGCAGCGCGCCCAGGATGACCACCAGCTCCACGCCCAACTCGTGCGCGAAGCCCAGCAGCTCGTTGCAGAACGAGCGCCAGCGCATGGACGGTTCGATGCCGCGGACCAGGACCAGGTCGCGCGGCTTGTCGCCGCCGACGCGGACCACGGACAGCCTCGTCGTGGGCCAGGTGATCTTGCGCACGCCGCCGTCCATGAACACCGTGGGGCGGTTCACCTGGAAGTCGTAGTAGTCCTCGGCGTCCAGCGCCGCGAACACCTCGCCCTTCCACTCCCTCTCCAGATGCGCGACCGCGGTGGAGGCGGCGTCGCCGGCATCGTTCCAGCCCTCGAACGCGGCCACCATGACCGGGTCGATCAGCTCGGGAACCCCCTCGAGCTCGATCACCCAGTGCCTCCTTCCGACGTGCCCTCGCTTGACCACCCAACCTTACGGCGTGCGGCGGGGGCGCCCGCAGCCCCCTTGCACGGGGGATGAACGGATCACTGCCCCGTTCCCCACCCCCGAACACCCGGACTTCACGTACCCGGGGCGTCGAACCACTCCTTGCCGGCCGCCCAGTGCCGCACCCAGCCGGTGAAGCCCGACGTGGCGGTCGTATGGCCGAACTCGGCCCCGAAGGGCAGCGCGCCCACGTCCGTGACCTGCCAGACATGACCGCGGTGGGGTCCGCTGACCACCAGGTGCCAGTCCATGGCACAGCCGTCCGTGCCGAGGACGACCGAGCCGTGGTGGAGGACCCGGTCGACGGCGGCGTCCCGCTCGGCGTCGTCCTCGCCCTCGTCCTCCTCCCACAGCCAGGCCTCGGTCAGCGGGAACGGCTTGCCGAGGTCACGCTCCGCCGCCTCGCCGCCCCAGTCGCCGGGCAGCTCGGCCAGTCCCAGCAGCCCGTAGGCGGGCGGGCCCTGGCGGGAGCCGTCGGTGATCTCCGCGACGAAGGTGCGGTACGGCTCGGGCAGGACGATCCCGTGCTCCGCCTCGAAGGCGTGCACGGCCTCCCAGCCGAGCGCCGGGGCACCGCCCTCGCCGACTCCGAAAGCGGCCCGCAGGAAGGCGAGTTCGGCCGGGTCCGCGTGATCGTTGTTCATGTCCCCTGCATATCAGCCGGCACTGACAACGCCGACGACAGGCGAAAGGGGCGGCTCTGTGCGGGGAGCCGCCCCTTGCGCGTCGTAGGACCGTCCGGCCGTCGATTCCTGCCGGTCCTACTTCTTCTCGAGCAGGTCCTGGACCTTCGTGCGCACCTCGTCCGTGGCCAGGCCCCGGATCGTCAGCGTGGTGCGGCGGCGCAGCACGTCGTCCGCCGTCTCGGCCCACTCGTGGTCACGGGCGTAGACGACCTGCGCCCAGATCTCCGGGGCGTCGGGGTGGACGCGCTCGGCGAGCTCGGGGTTGTCGTTGGCCAGGCGGGCGATGTCGAAGGCCAGCGAACCGTAGTGCGTCGCCAGGTGCCTGGCGGTGTCCGCCGCCATGCGCGGGCCCGGCGCCGGACGGTCCACCAGCAGCCGGTGCGCGACCGCGCGCGGGTTGGCGACGCCCGGCAGCGGCAGCTTCTTCGGCAGCGAGGAGATCGGCTCGAAGTCGTCGCCCAGCGGGTGGCCCGGCAGCGACTCCAGCTTCTGCATCACGGTCCGGCCGATGTGGCGGAAGGTGGTCCACTTGCCGCCCGCGACGGACAGCATGCCGCCCTTGCCCTCGGTCACCACCGTCTCGCGCTTGGCCTTGGCGGTGTCGCCGGGGCCGCCGGGCAGCACCCGCAGGCCCGCGAAGGAGTACGTGATCAGGTCCCGGCTCAGCTGCTGGTCCCGGATGGAGAACGCGGCCTCGTCCAGGATCTGGGCTATGTCCTTGTCGTTGACCGCGACGTCCGCCGGGTCGCCCTCGTACTCCTCGTCGGTCGTGCCGAGCAGCAGCATGTCCTCCCAGGGGAGGGCGAAGGTGATGCGGTACTTGTCGATCGGGGTGGCCAGCGCGGCCTTCCACGGCGAGGTGCGCTTGAGCACCAGGTGCGCGCCCTTGGACAGACGGATGGAGGGCGCCGCGTTCGGGTCCTCCATCTTGCGCAGGTGGTCGACCCACGGGCCGGTCGCGTTCAGCACCAGGCGGGCGTTCACGCCGAACTCGTCGCCGCTCAGACGGTCCTTGAGGTCGGCGCCGGTCACCCGGCCCTTGGTGAAGCGCAGGCCCGTCACCTCGGCGTGGTTGAGGACGACCGCGCCCGCGTCGACGGCCGCGCGGACCGTCATCAGCGCCATGCGCGCGTCGTTCATCTGGTCGTCGCCGTACACGGCCACGGCCTTGAGGTTCTCGGTGCGCAGCTCCGGCACGTCCTGCGCCGCCTTGGCCGGCGAGAGCAGGTGGCCGACGCCGTCACCGAACGCGGAGAGCGCGGAGTAGGCGAAGACGCCCGCGCCCAGCTTCGCCGCGCCGTGCGGCCCGCCCTTGTACACGGGGAGGTAGAAGGTGAGCGGGTTCGCCAGGTGGGGGGCCACCTGACGGGAGACCGCACGGCGCTCGAAGTGGTTCTCCGCCACCAGCTTCACCGCGCCGGTCTGCAGGTAGCGCAGACCGCCGTGGAGCAGCTTGGAGGAGGCGGAGGAGGTGGCGCCGGCGAAGTCGCCGGCGTCGACCAGAGCCACCCTGAGGCCGGACTGCGCGGCGTGCCAGGCCGTCGAGATGCCGAGGATGCCGCCGCCGATCACGAGCAGGTCGTACGACGCCTTGGAGAGCTGCTCCCGGGTCTCGGCTCGGCTCGGGTTCGAGCCGGAGGCCGGGTGGGTGCCCAGGGCAGGGACGGAACTCAGGGTGGACTGCGTGGTCATAACGGGTCTTACTCCTCGTCCTCGAGCCAGCCCATGGTCCGCTCGACGGCCTTGAGCCAGTTCTTGTACTCACGGTCGCGGGTTTCCGCGTCCATGCGGGGGGTCCACTCGGCGGCCCGGCGCCAGTTGGCGCGCAGGTCGTCGGTGCTGTTCCAGAAGCCGACGGCGAGGCCGGCGGCGTAGGCGGCGCCGAGGCAGGTGGTCTCGGCGACCATCGGGCGCACCACGGGTGCGTCCAGGACGTCCGAGAGCGTCTGCATCAGCAGGTTGTTGGCGGTCATGCCGCCGTCGACCTTGAGGGTCACCAGCTCGACGCCGGAGTCCTTCACCATGGCGTCGGCGATCTCCCGCGTCTGCCAGGCGGTGGCCTCCAGGACGGCGCGCGCGAGGTGCGCCTTGGTGACGTACCGGGTCAGGCCGGCGATCACACCGCGGGCGTCGGAGCGCCAGTGCGGGGCGAACAGGCCGGAGAAGGCCGGCACGAAGTACGCGCCGCCGTTGTCCTCGACGGACAGCGCGAGCGTCTCGATCTCGGCCGCGGTCGAGATCAGGCCCATCTGGTCGCGCATCCACTGCACCAGCGAGCCGGTGACGGCGATCGAGCCCTCCAGGGCGTAGACCGTGTCCTGTTCGCCGATCTTGTAGCCGACGGTGGTGAGCAGACCGGCGTAGGAGTTGATGATCTTGTCGCCGGTGTTCATCACCATGAAGGTGCCGGTGCCGTAGGTCGACTTGGTCTCGCCCTCGGCGAAGCAGGTCTGGCCGAACAGGGCCGCCTGCTGGTCGCCGAGCGCCGAGGCCACCGGGATGCCACCGAGCAGGTCGCCCAGCTTGCCGCCCGTGATCTCGCCGTAGACCTCGGCGGAGGAGCGGATCTCGGGCAGGATCTGCAGCGGCACGCCGATGGACTCGGCGATCTTCTCGTCCCACTCCATGGTGTGGAGGTTCATCAGCATGGTGCGGGAGGCGTTGGTGACGTCGGTGACGTGCTTGCCGCCGTCGACACCACCGGTCAGGTTCCAGATGACCCAGGTGTCCATGGTGCCGAAGAGGATGTCCCCGGCCTCGGCGCGCTCCTTGAGGCCCTCGACGTTGTCGAGCAGCCAGCGGGCCTTGGGCCCGGCGAAGTAGGAGGCGAGGGGGAGACCGGTCTCGCGGCGGAAGCGGTCCTGGCCGACGTTGCGGCCCAGCTCGCGGCAGAGGGCGTCGGTGCGGGTGTCCTGCCAGACGATGGCGTTGTGGACGGGCTCACCGGTGTTCTTGTCCCACAGCACGGTGGTCTCGCGCTGGTTGGTGATGCCGATGGCCTTGATGTCGTCGCGGGTGATGCCGGCCTTGGCGACGGCGCCGGCGACGACCTCCTGGACGTTGGTCCAGATCTCGGTGGCGTTGTGCTCGACCCAGCCCGGCTTCGGGAAGATCTGCTCGTGCTCCTTCTGGTCGACGGAGACGATCCGGCCGTCCCGGTCGAAGATGATGCAGCGGCTCGAGGTGGTGCCCTGGTCGATGGCGGCGATGAAGGGGCCGGCGGTGTGGGCGTCGGTCACTGTGTGCTCCTGGAAGATCCGTCGTTGGGGGGCTGCTGGATACGGCGCGTGCGGTGCTCGATGCCGGTCGGGAGCCGTGTGGTGCTCCCGGACAACATCCTGAGCTGGCTGCTAGGCGAATGCGACGTTGTAGAGGCCTGCGGCGATCGCGCCGCCGATCAGCGGGCCGACCACCGGGATCCAGGCGTAGCCCCAGTCGGAGCCGCCCTTGTTGGGCAGCGGCAGCAGGGCGTGCACGATGCGCGGACCGAGGTCGCGGGCCGGGTTGATGGCGTAACCCGTGGGACCGCCGAGGGACAGACCGATCGAGACGACCACCAGCGCGGTGATCAGACCGCCCAGGATGCCCAGGCCGTTGCCCTTGTCGTTGAGGCCCTGCGTGAGGACCGCGAGGATCAGCACGACCGTGCCGATGATCTCCGTGAGCAGGTTCTGCACCGTGTTCCGGATCTCCGGACCGGTGGAGAAGACGCCCAGGACCGGGCCGGCCCCCTTCTCCTGCGCCTCGACCGCCTTCGCGCTGGTGGCCTGCGCGCCCGGACCGCCGACGATCTCCTTGTCGGTCAGGTGCGCGTGGAACTGGCCGTAGTAGGCGACCCAGACCAGCGCGGCGCCGATCATCGCGCCCAGCAGCTGGCCGGCGAAGTAGACCGGGACGTTCGTCCAGTCGCTGTCCTTGATGGCCAGGGCGACGGTGACGGCCGGGTTGAGGTGGGCCCCGGAGAGCGGGCCGGAGATGTAGACCGCCGTCATCACGGCGAAACCCCAGCCGAAGGCGATGGCGAGCCAGCCGGCATTGCGGGCCTTGGAGGCCTTCAGGGTCACGGCGGCGCAGACGCCGCCGCCGAGGAGGATGAGTATGGCGGTACCGATGGTCTCGCCGATGAAGATGTCGGAGCTGGACACCCGCGACTCCTTTGTCCTTCGTCCAGGGGGGAAGCCGAACGCCCGGGTCCCGCCGGGGTTGCGGCGCCCTCGGGGGTGAGAGCGAATCCGGTCCCTTGGCGTTGTCACACTCTAACGCTTATTGCCGGTAGGTGTTCGACAATGCCGACCGATGGACGGGAGTCTTGCTTTGGCCCGAGCTACCCGTCAAGAGGTCTGTTATCGAAAGCACGATCGTTATTGATCGCTTGCGGCTATCACAGGTACGCGCGGGTGCGGCGCGCCTCCGTGCGGGGGTGCCGACGGGCCTGGGGACGGCGGCGCACAGGGGTGCCGACGGGCCTGGGGACGGCCGCGCACAGGGCTGCGACGGGCCTGAGGGCGGTCGCGCACAGGGCTGCGACGGGCCTGAGGGCGACCGCGCGCCCGTCCGGGGGCGGACACGGCACAGGGCCGGGACGCCGCCACGGCGTCCCGGCCCTGTGCCGTGTGTCAGAAGCGCCCGGCGCCCAGGTCGCGCGAGACCGCGCGGGCGCAGTCCCGCACCGCCGCGATCAGCTCCGGGCGCAGCTCCCCGTCCCGGCGCACCCGCTCCACGGCCCCGGTGATGCCCACCGCGCCCACCGGCATCCGCCGCCGGTCGTGGATCGGCGCGGCGATGGACGCCACGCCCTCCCAGGTCTCCTCCACGTCGGCCGCGTAACCCCGCGCACGGGTGATGTCGAGGATGTGTTCGAAGGCGTCCAGGTCGCACACCGTGCGGTCGGTGAAGGCCTTGCGGTCGGACTCCAGCGCCTCGCTGTGCGCCACCGGGTCGTACGCCGACAGCACCTTGCCCAGGGCGGTGGAGTGCAGCGGCTGCATGGCGCCGATCTCCAGCACTTGCCGGCTGTCGTCCGGCCGGAAGACATGGTGCACGATCAGCACGCCCTGCTGGTGCAGCACGCCGAGGTAGACGCTCTCCCCGCTGGAGCGGGCCAGGTCGTCCGTCCACACCAGGGCACGCGCCCGCAGTTCGTGCACGTCGAGGTAGGTGGTGCCCAGGCGCAGCAGCTCCGCGCCCAGCTGGTAGCGCCCCGAGGCCTCGTCCTGCTCCACGAACCCCTCCTGCTGGAGGGTGCGCAGGATGCCGTGCGCGGTGCCCTTGGCGAGGCCGAGCGCCGAGGCGATGTCCGACAGGCCCAGTCGTCGCTCGCCGCCGCCGAGCAGCCGCAGCATCGCGGCCGCCCGCTCGAGCGACTGGATGTTCCGTGCCATCGCCGTCCTGCCTCCGTCCCCATCGACCGCTCACGCACGGTGTATCACCGGCGTTCGGCAATGTCGAACACTACCGGTCCATGCCGACCTCTCGCCAATGGTCGGACGGTACTTGTTACGTCATGCGCGGTGTATCGGTCACCCGGGGGCCCTGTGCAAGGGCACCCGTCCGGCCCGTGGACTGCCTGCCCATCCTCGCCGAGTCCCGGTTACGCTGGCGCCGTGCGCCTCGCCGGGAACGGCCGGGAAGCCGCATAGCCGACAGCCGTCGCATCAAAGGGAGCCCCTTCATGGCCTCGTCGCCGCTGACCCCTTCCGCCGACAGCCGGACCCGTGTGTCCGCGCTCCGAGAGGCGTTCGCCACCCGTGTGGTGGTCGCCGACGGAGCGATGGGCACCATGCTCCAGGCACAGGAGCCCACCCTCGAGGACTTCCAGAACCTCGAGGGCTGCAACGAGATCCTCAACGTCACCCGCCCGGACATCGTCCGTTCGGTCCACTCCGCCTACTTCGACGCCGGTGTCGACTGCGTCGAGACGAACACCTTCGGCGCCAACCTCACCGCCCTCGGCGAGTACGACATCCCCGAACGCATCGCCGAGCTGTCCGAGGCCGGGGCGCGGATCGCGCGGGAGACGGCGGACGAGTTCGCGGCGCGGGACGGCAGGCAGCGCTGGGTGCTGGGCTCGATGGGCCCGGGCACCAAGCTGCCCACCCTCGGCCACACCACCTTCGACGCCATCCGCGACGCCTACCAGGCCAATGCCGAGGGGCTGCTGGCCGGCGGCGCCGACGCGCTGCTCGTGGAGACCACCCAGGACCTGCTGCAGACCAAGGCGTCCGTGATCGCGGCCCGCCGGGCGATGGAGACGGCCGGCTACGACGTCCCGCTGATCGTGTCGGTGACGGTGGAGACCACCGGGACGATGCTGCTGGGCTCGGAGATCGGTGCGGCACTGACCGCGCTGGAGCCGCTGGGCATCGACATGATCGGCCTGAACTGTGCGACCGGTCCGGCGGAGATGAGCGAGCACCTGCGCTACCTCGCCCGCCACGCGCGCATCCAGCTCTCCTGCATGCCGAACGCCGGCCTGCCCGTCCTGACCAAGGACGGCGCCCACTACCCGCTGACCGCGCCCGAGCTGGCCGACGCCCAGGAGAACTTCGTCCGCGACTACGGGCTGTCCCTGGTGGGCGGCTGCTGCGGCACCACGCCCGAGCACCTGCGGCAGGTCGTCGAGCGGGTGCACGGCCTCGCCCCCGGTGAGCGTGATCCGCGTCCGGAGCCGGGTGCGGCGTCGTTGTATCAGTCGGTGCCGTTCCGGCAGGACACGTCGTATCTGGCGATCGGTGAGCGGACGAACGCGAACGGGTCGAAGAAGTTCCGTGAGGCGATGCTGGAGGGCCGCTGGGACGACTGTGTGGAGATGGCCCGCGAGCAGATTCGTGAGGGCGCGCACCTGCTGGATCTGTGTGTGGACTATGTCGGCCGGGACGGTGTGGCGGACATGCGGGAGCTGGCGGGCCGGTTCGCGACGGCCTCGACGCTGCCGATCGTGCTGGACTCCACCGAGGTGGAGGTGATCCAGGCGGGGCTGGAGAAGCTGGGTGGTCGTGCGGTGATCAACTCGGTGAACTACGAGGACGGTGACGGCCCCGAGTCCCGCTTCGCCCGCGTCACCCGGCTGGCCCGGGAGCACGGCGCGGCGCTGATCGCGTTGACGATCGACGAGGAGGGCCAGGCCCGCACGCCTCAGAAGAAGGTGGAGATCGCCGAGCGGCTGATCGGGGATCTGACGGGGAACTGGGGCATCCGTGAGGAGGACATCCTCATCGACACCCTGACCTTCACCATCTGCACGGGTCAGGAGGAGTCCCGCAAGGACGGTGTGGCCACGATCGAGGCGATCCGTGAGCTCAAGCGCCGCCACCCGGCCGTGCAGACCACGCTGGGGTTGTCGAACATCTCCTTCGGGCTGAACCCGGCCGCGCGGATCCTGCTGAACAGTGTGTTCCTGGACGAGTGTGTGAAGGCGGGTCTGGACTCGGCGATCGTGCACGCCTCGAAGATCCTGCCGATCGCCCGGTTCAGCGAGGAGGAGGTCGCCACCGCCCTGGACCTGATCTACGACCGCCGCGCCGAGGGCTATGACCCGCTGCAGAAGCTGATGCAGCTGTTCGAGGGGGCGACGGCGAAGTCGCTGAAGGCGTCCAAGGCGCAGGAGCTGGCCGCGCTGTCTTTGGAGGAGCGGCTCAAGCGGCGCATCATCGACGGCGAGCGCAACGGCCTGGAGGCCGACCTGGACGAGGCCCTGTCCCAGCGGCCGGCGTTGGAGATCGTCAACGAGACGCTGCTGGACGGCATGAAGGTGGTCGGTGAGCTGTTCGGCTCCGGGCAGATGCAGCTGCCGTTCGTGCTGCAGTCGGCGGAGGTGATGAAGACCGCGGTGGCCTATCTGGAGCCGCACATGGAGAAGACCGACGAGGCCGGCAAGGGCACCATCGTGCTGGCCACCGTGCGCGGCGACGTGCACGACATCGGCAAGAACCTGGTCGACATCATCCTGTCCAACAACGGCTACAACGTGGTCAACCTGGGCATCAAGCAGCCCGTCTCCGCGATCCTGGAGGCCGCCGAGGAACACCGGGCGGACGTGATCGGCATGTCCGGGCTGCTGGTGAAGTCCACGGTGATCATGAAGGAGAACCTGGAGGAGCTCAACACCCGCAACCTGGCCGGCAAGTACCCCGTCATCCTCGGCGGCGCCGCACTCACCCGCGCCTACGTCGAGCAGGACCTGCACGAGATCTACCAGGGCGAGGTCCGCTACGCCCGCGACGCCTTCGAGGGCCTGCGGCTGATGGACGCCCTGATCGGCATCAAGCGCGGCGTGCCCGGCGCGAAGCTGCCCGAGCTGAAGCAGCGCCGGGTGCGGGCCGCCACCGTCCAGGTGGAGGAGCGGCCCGAGGAGGGGCACGTCCGCTCCGACGTGGCCACCGACAACCCGATCCCGGAACCGCCGTTCTGGGGCACCCGCGTCGTCAAGGGCATCCAGCTCAAGGAGTACGCCTCCTGGCTCGACGAAGGCGCCCTGTTCAAGGGTCAGTGGGGGCTGAAGCAGGCCCGGACCGGTGAGGGCCCGACCTACGAGGAACTGGTCGAGACCGAGGGCCGGCCGCGGCTGCGCGGCCTGCTGGAGCGGCTGCAGACGGAGAACATGCTGGAGGCGGCCGTCGTCTACGGCTACTTCCCCTGCGTGTCCAAGGACGACGACCTGATCATCCTCGACGAGGCCGGTCACGAGCGCACCCGCTTCACCTTCCCCCGCCAGCGCCGGGGCCGCCGCCTGTGTCTGGCCGACTTCTTCCGCCCGGAGGAGTCCGGCGAGACGGATGTCGTGGGCCTGCAGGTCGTCACCGTCGGCTCGCGCATCGGCGAGGAGACCGCCCGGCTCTTCGAGGCCAACGCCTACCGCGACTACCTGGAGCTGCACGGCCTGTCCGTCCAGCTCGCCGAGGCCCTCGCCGAGTACTGGCACGCCCGCGTGCGCGGCGAACTGGGCTTCGCCGGGGAGGACCCGGCGGAGATCGAGGGCATGTTCGAGCTGAAGTACCGAGGGGCCCGCTTCTCGCTCGGCTACGGCGCCTGCCCCGACCTGGAGGACCGCGCCAAGATCGCGGACCTGCTCCAGCCGGAGCGGATCGGCGTCCACCTGTCCGAGGAGTTCCAGCTGCACCCCGAGCAGTCCACGGACGCCATCGTGATCCACCACCCGGAGGCGAAGTACTTCAACGCCCGCTGAGCCCGGCTCCGGGCGCCACCCCGGGCCCCGCGGCACGCCGAAGCGCCGCCCCGACCGGCCCTCTCGGGCCCGGGGTGTGCCGAAGCGCCACCCGGTCTGCGCCGGGGGTGTCTGGAGGGGCACTCCGGCGCACGAGGGATAAAGGAGGCGCTTCGGGCGTCGGCGACGTACACTGGTCGGTCCACTGCAGGCCGGTTCCCGTCCGGGAACCGGCCTGATGGTCCCCAAGGAGGTGCGCCCGTGACCAGTACGGTCCCCGCGCTCGGTACCCGCACGGCCGAGGGCTCCGCCCTGCAGGCCGTACTCCTCGACATGGACGGAACCCTGGTGGACACCGAGGGCTTCTGGTGGGACGTCGAGGTGGAGGTGTTCGCCTCGCTCGGCCACACCCTCGACGACTCCTGGCGCCATGTCGTGGTCGGCGGCCCCATGACCCGCAGCGCGGGGTTCCTGATCGAGGCCACGGGCGCGGACATCACCCTCGCCGAGCTGACCCTGCTGCTGAACCAGGGCTTCGAGGCCCGGATCGGCACTTCCCTGCCGCTGATGCCGGGCGCCGCCCGGCTGCTGGCCGAGCTGCACCGGCACGGCATCCCCACCGCCCTGGTCTCCGCCTCGCACCGGCGGATCATCGACCGGGTGCTGACCACGCTCGGCCCGCACCACTTCTCCCTGAGCATCGCGGGCGACGAGGTCTCCCGGACCAAGCCGCACCCCGACCCCTATCTGCTCGCGGCGGCCGGCCTCGGCGCCGACCCGACCCGCTGCGCGGTGATCGAGGACACCGCCACCGGTGTCGCGTCGGCCGAGGCGGCGGGCTGCCAGGTCGTCGCCGTGCCCTCGGTCGCCCCGATCAGCCCGGCCCTGCGGCGCACCGTCGTCGGCTCGCTGGAAGAAGTCGATCTCGCCTTTCTGCGGGGTCTGATGACCGAAATGCTGTAACCGTTCACCCTGCGTGTCCCGCCCATTGGCCGGAATTCCACGATGCCGCGACACGGCCCCCGGACGCGGAATTCCGGCCGTGCGGCCCGCCGAATTCCGGCCTGCCCGCCCACCCGCACGGGTGTGACGTTCCCCACCCCGGGCGGGCTCGACACGTGCGGGGCGATGTGCTGAACGCCCCCGAGGCGGCCCCCGGGGCACACCCTTGTGTCCCGATTGATGAAACCCTGCACGAATCCTTCCGGTGTCGGGTTTTCGTTGCGTCCCCGCCCGGTTTCGCTGCGTGATGGGGGCTCAACTCCGGTGCCTGTGAACCCGGCTGCGGGCGCGGACTAATCTCATCGCGAGAACATCGCCCCTTACCCCCGTGATCCGCCGCGACACCCCTGCATGCCGGATACACGGAGTCAGACGCTCTGGAGAAACTCGAGCATGAACCGCAAGACTCTGGTGCTGCCGGCCATGGCCGGCCTGCTCGCACCCGTGCTCGCCGCCTGTGGCGGGACCGACAGCGGCAGCGGCGGCGGGAACACCATCGCCGTCGGCACCACCGACCGGTTCACCGCCACGAAGGACGCTCCGGCACCGCTCGACCCCGCCTACGCCTACGACGTCGGCAGCTGGAACATCCTGCGCCAGACCGTGCAGACCCTGATGACGCTGCCCAAGGGCGGCGGCCAGCCGGTGCCCGAGGCGGCCCAGAGCTGCGGCTTCACCGACAGCGGCAACGAGCGCTACGCCTGCAAGCTGCGCGACGGACTGAAGTTCGCGAACGGCGACCCCGTCACCGCGAACGCCGTGAAGTACTCCATCGACCGCGCCCGCGCCATCCAGGCGGACTCCGGCGTCGCCGCCCTGCTCTCCACCATCGACACCGTCGAGACGCAGGGCGACAGCGAGGTCGTCTTCCACCTCAAGACCGCCGACGCGACCTTCCCGTACAAGCTGTCCACCCCGGTCGCCGGCATCGTCAACCCGGCCGACTACCCCAAGGACAAGCTGCGCGACGGCTTCGACGTCGACGGCTCCGGCCCGTACACCCTCAAGGCCGAGACCAAGGGCGACGCCATCGTCAAGGCCGTGTTCACCAAGAACCCCTCCTACAAGGGGTCCCTGACCGTGAACAACAGCAAGGTCGAGCTGGTCTCCTTCGACGACGCCGACGCCATGGGCGCGGCGCTGGAGAAGGGCGACATCGACCTGATGACCCGCACCATGACGCCGGACCAGGTCCGCAAGCTCTCGGGCGGCTCCGTCAAGAACATCGACCTCGTCGAGTCGCCCGGCCTGGAGATCCGCTACCTCGCCTTCAACACCGACGCGCCGTCGGTGAAGAGCAAGGCCGTGCGCCAGGCCGTCGCCCAGCTCGTCGACCGCCCCGCCCTGGTCTCCCAGGTCTACGGCACGCAGGCCGAGCCGCTGTACTCGCTGGTCCCGGCGACCGTCACCGGCCACTCCAACTCGTTCTTCAACAAGTACGGCGAGCCCAGCACCGCGAAGGCCAAGTCGCTGCTGGAGAAGGCCGGCGTCTCCACCCCGGTCAAGCTGACGCTGCACTACACCACCGACCACTACGGCGCCGCCACCAAGCGGGAGTTCGAGGTCCTGCAGCAGCAGCTCAACGCGAGCGGCCTGTTCGACGTCCAGATCCAGGGCACCCCCTGGGACGCCTTCGTCCCGGCCGAGCGCAAGGGCGCCTACGACGTGTGGGGCATGGGCTGGTTCCCGGACTTCCCGGACGCCGACAACTACCTCGCGCCGTTCCTCGACAAGGACAACTTCCTGAAGTCGCCGTACCGCAACAGCGACGTCATCGACAAGCTGATCCCGCAGTCCCGGCGGGAGGCCGACCGACTGGCCGCCTCCTCCAGCCTGACGGACATCCAGGACATCGTGGCCGCCGACGTGCCCGTCCTGCCGCTGTGGCAGGGTAAGCAGTACGTCGCCGCGCGGGACGACGTCACGGGCACCGCGTACGCGCTGAACAACACCTCGACCCTGCAGTTGTGGGAGCTCGGCCGCGGTGTGAGCGGCTGACGCACCCTTGCCCGGGGCCCGTCGACGGGCCCCGGGTCGTTCGGAGAACCGAAGACAAGGCACACGTAAGTGAACATGCGCAACCAGTGGCCGGTCCTGCCCCTCGTGGCGGGGCTGGCCTCCGGCCTGTTGACCGGATGTGGAACGGAGAACGGCGATTCCGGGGGGACCGGCTCCGCCGTGGTGATGGGGATGTCCGACGACGTCCTGGCCACGGACCCCGCCTCCGGATACGACCCCGGCTCCTGGCTGTTGTTCAACAACGTCTTCCAGTCGCTGCTCAGCTTCCCCGAGGGAGCGACCGAGCCGCAGCCGGAGGCGGCGAAGAGTTGCGGCTTCACCGACACCCAGGCCCAGGTCTACCGGTGCACCCTGAAGGACGGCCTGAAGTTCAGCAACGGTGACGCCCTCACCTCGAAGGACGTGAAGTTCTCCTTCGACCGCATGCTGAAGATCAACGACCCGGCCGGCCCGGCGATCATGTTCCCCTCGCTCGGCTCGGTCGAGACGCCGGACGACAAGACGGTCGTCTTCCAGCTCAAGACCTCCGACGCGACCTTCCCCAGCAAGATCGCCTCCGGTGCCGGCTCGATCGTCGACCACCGCCAGTACGACGCGAACGGCCTGCGCAAGGACGGCAAGGCCGTCGGCTCCGGCCCGTACAAGCTGGACTCCTTCAACGACGAGGAGGCCGTCTTCTCGGTCAACGGCAACTACCAGGGCACCGCCAAGGTGAAGAACTCCGGCGTCACGCTGAAGTTCTTCCACGGCGACCAGAGCGCCCTGAAGATGGCCCTCCTCGACGGCCAGGTGGACGCCGCCTACCGAGGCCTGAGCGCCACCGACGTCGCCGACATCGAGAAGAACGGCACCGGTTCGGGCGTCGACGTCGTCGAGGGCAGCAGCGCCGAGGTCCAGCACCTGGTGTTCAACATGAACGACCCGGTCGCCGGCAAGGCGGGCGTGCGCAAGGCCATCGCCTACCTGCTCGACCGCGACGCCCTCATCCGGGACGTCTACCAGGGCACCGCTACGCCGCTGTACTCGATCGTCCCGGCCGGCATCGCGGGCCACAACACGGCCTTCTTCAACACCTACGGCGCCCGACCCTCGCAGGCCAAGGCCAAGCACGCCCTGCGCGAGGACGGCATCACCGGCAAGGTGAAGCTCACCCTGTGGTCCACGCCGTCCCGTTACGGCCCCTCCACCGACCAGGAGCTGAAGGCGATAGCCGGCCAGCTGAACGCCAGCGGGCTGTTCGAGGCCGATGTGAAGTCCGTGGCGTTCGACCAGTACGAGAAGGACATCGAGGCCGGCAAGTACGGCGTCTACGTCAAGGGCTGGGTGCCCGACTACCCGGACGCCGACAACTTCACCGCGCCGTTCTTCGGCAAGGACAACGTGCTGGGCAACAACTACACCAACAAGACGATCACCGGCACGCTCATCCCGCGCACCGCGGCGCAGAGCGACCGCTCCTCCACCGGCAAGGAGTACGGCGAGCTGCAGGACATCGTCGCCGACGAGGTGCCGATCCTGCCCATCTGGCAGGGCAAGCAGTACGCGGTGGTCCGCGACGGCGTCTACGGCCTGGAGTACTGCCTCGACGCCTCGACGGTGTTCCGCTTCTGGGAGCTGCACAAGGGCTGAGCGGCCCGCTCCCACGGCACCACGCACAAGGGCGCCCCTTCCCCCGGATCACCCGGGAGGAGGGGCGCCCTCGCGTCCTGCCTGCGTCTACTGGGCGCCGGGGCGCACCAGACCGCTCTCGTACGCGTACACCGCGGCCTGCACACGGTCGCGCAGCCCCAGCTTCGTCAGCACATGGCCCACATGCGTCTTCACGGTCGTCTCGCTGACGAACAGGTCCGCGGCGATCTCGGCGTTCGACAGGCCACGGGCGACCAGCTTCAGCACCTCGACCTCACGGTCGGTCAGCGTGTGCAGCGTGTCCGGGACCGGCTCCTCCCCGGAGGGCAGATGCGTGGCGTACTTGTCCAGCAGCCGCCGGGTGATGCTCGGCGCCAGCATCGCCTCGCCGCCCGCCACCACCCGGATCGCCTGCACCAGTTCGTTGGCGGGCGCGTCCTTCAGCAGGAAGCCGCTGGCCCCCGCGCGCAGCGCCTCCACCACGTACTCGTCCAGATCGAAGGTGGTCAGCACCAGCACCTTCGCCGGGCCGTCGCGCTCCGGCCCGGTGATCTGCCGGGTCGCCTCCACACCGTCCATCCGGGGCATGCGGATGTCCATCAGCACCACGTCGGGCTGCAGGGCGCGCACCTGGTCGAGCGCCTGCAGGCCGTCCCCGGCCTCGCCGACGACCGCGATGTCCTGCTCGGCCTCCAGGATCATCCGGAAGCCCGTGCGCAGCAGCGGCTGGTCGTCGACCAGTAGGACACGGATGGCCACGTCAGTCTCCTTCGCTCGTCCGGCCCCATTCTGCCCTGAGCCGCCGCACCGGTCCGCCTCCGGGGCGATCCGGAAGGATCACGCGTCGCCGGGCCCGGCCACGCGCACCGGCAGTGGATACGGCGGGGGAGTGCCGCCGAACTCCGGGCAGTGCGCCTGGTGGTCGCACCAGCCGCACAGCTTCGTCGGCCGGGGCCGCCAGTCGCCGGTCTCGGTGGCATGGCGGATCGCCTCCCACAGCGCCAGCAGCTTGCGCTCCACCCGCTCCAGGTCCGCGCGGACCGGGTCGTAGGTCAGCACGTCACCGCTGCCGAGGTAGACCAGTTGCAGCCGTCGCGGGATCACCTGCTTCAGACGCCAGACCACGAGGGCGTAGAACTTCATCTGGAACAGGGCGCCCTCGGCGTACTCCGGCCGCGGTGCCTTGCCGGTCTTGTAGTCGACGATGCGCACCTCGCCGGTGGGCGCCACGTCCACCCGGTCGATGATGCCGCGCAGGGTCAGCCCCGACTCCAGCTCCGTCTCCACGAAGAGCTCCCGCTCGGCGGGCTCCAGGCGCGTCGGGTCCTCCAGCGTGAACCAGCGCTCCACGAGCTGCTCGGCCTCCGTCAGCCACTGCGCCAGCCGCTCGCCTTCGGGATCGTCGGCGAACAGCTCGGCGACCTCCGGCCGGCTCTCGCGCAGCCGCTCCCACTGGCCGGGGATCAGCGACTTGGCGCGCGGCGCGGTCCGTTCGGCGGCCGGGGCGTCGAAGAGCCGCTCCAGCACGGCGTGCACGAGCGTGCCCCGGGTGGCCGCCGCGCTCGGCTTCTCCGGCAGCCGGTCGATGACCCGGAACCGGTACAGCAGCGGGCACTGCATGAAGTCACCGGCCCGCGAGGGCGACAGGCTCACCGGCCCGCCGCGCTCGGCCCGCGCCACGACGGCCACGGCGGCGGCCTCGGGGTGCCCGTCCTCCGCGGAGGCGACGGACGTCTCGACGACGGCGGGGTCGACCGCGGCGTCGGCTGCGGCGTCGGCTGCGTCTGAAGCGGGGTCGTCCGTGACGGGTTCGGCGTCCGCGGCGGAGTCGGCGTTCGTGGCCGAGTCGCCCGGCGTGCCGGTCGCCGCCGAGGGCGCGGACGCCTCGGGCGAGCCGGTGGTGGCGGGGGAGGGGGATGCCTGCCCCGCGGGCTGCGCGGGCGCGGCGCCCGCGGACCCGGACGGGGCGGCGGCCGCGGGGGCGGAACCGCCGGTGGGCAGGCCGGCCGGAGCCGAGCCGGGCACGGGCCGTATCGACGGCGTGTCAGCCGTCGCGCCGGTCTCCTCGGCGTTCGCCGTCGCGGCCTCGCGCACCGGCTCCTGGCCCGGCACGCGCGCGGCGAGCGGCTCCCGTGCCGTCGCCACGCCCCCGGCCGCGGACGCCGCGGGCACCTCCTCGGTGCCGGCGCCGTCCGGCTCGGCCGTACCCTCGCTCCTCGTCTCCATGTCCCCAGACCTTACGGCCCGGCACTGACAGAGCCCCAACCCGTCGCCGCGCCGGGTGGGCCACGGCACGGAGAACACGGGGGGTGCCGGGGCGGAACGCGCCCCGACGGACGCATACCATCGACCACGAGACCGCTTCCGGCCGGCCGGCTCGGAAGACGCTTCGAACGAGGGGACACCGTGGACGAGAGCGGCCGGAGCGCGCAGCCGCGGTCGGGCGACGACGAGGCGGCCGAGCAGCGCGCCGCCCGTCCGCCCCGACCCACCGCCCCCGCACACCCCGACCCGGGCGAGCCCACGACTCCCGCCACCGGCCCCGACGACCGGACGGCCGCCGGCGACCCCGAGCCCACCGGTGACTCCGCCGCGCCCACGGGCGACACCCCCGGCCCGGCCACCCCGGCACCCTCCGTCCGCCCCGCGGCTGACGCGGAGCAGCCGGCCGCCGAGGGCCCTTCCGGCCGCACGGCCCCGACCGGCGAGCCCACGCCCCCCGGCGAGCCCGCGGCTACCGGAAAGCCCTCCGTCCCGGGCGACACCCCCACCCCGGACCGGCAGCAGGCCGCCCCCGACCGGCAGGCCCCCGCCGACCACCCGACCGCCCCCGCCGAGCCCCCCGCGCCCCACGAGAGCGCGCACCCGCACGCCGACGCGCCCCGCGAGAGCGCTCCCGAGCCCCCGCACCCTCGCCCGCACGATCAGCATCCCGACCGCAGCGTCGCCCACTCCGGAACCGGAGCGGGTACCGGCGGCGGACCGGGGACCGGAACCGGCGGACGCCCCCCGCGCCCCCCGGAGCCGCGCAGCGGCCTGTTGATGGGCCGCCCCTTCGGCGTCCCCGTGTACGTGGCGCCCAGCTGGTTCCTGGTCGCCGCGCTGATCACCTGGGTGTTCGGCGGCCAGCTCGACCGCGTGCTGCCCGAGCTCGGCGCCGCCCGCTACCTCGTCTCCCTCTTCTTCGCGGTCGCCTTCTACGCCTCCGTGCTGGTGCACGAACTGGCCCACACCGTCGCCGCGCTCCGCTTCAAGCTCCCGGTGCGCCGCATCCAGCTGCAGTTCTTCGGCGGGGTCAGCGAGATCGAGAAGGAGGCCGAGACCCCCGGACGGGAGTTCGTGCTGGCCTTCGTGGGCCCGCTGCTCTCCCTGGTCCTGGCCGGCGTCTTCTACCTCGCCATGCAACCCGTGGAGCCCGGCACCGTCCCCGGTGTCCTGCTCGCCGGCCTGATGATCTCCAACCTCATCGTGGCGATCTTCAACCTGCTGCCCGGCCTGCCCCTGGACGGCGGCCGCATGCTCCGCGCCGTGGTCTGGAAGATCACCGGCCGGCCCATGAGCGGCACCGTCGCCGCCGCCTGGGTCGGCCGCGCCCTCGCCGTCTCCGTCCTCATCGGCCTGCCGCTGCTCACCCAGTCCGGCGCCCTCGGCTCCACCGCCGAGGACAGCGTCGGCATGGACACCGTCACCGACGCCCTGCTCGCCGCGATCCTCGCAGCGATCATCTGGACCGGCGCCGGCAACAGCCTGCGCGTCGCCCGCCTGCGCGAGCACCTGCCCGAGCTGCGCGCCCGCACCCTCACCCGGCGCGCGGTCCCCGTGCACACCGAGACCCCGCTCTCGGAGGCGCTGCGCCGCGCCAACGAGGCCGGTGCCCGCGCCCTCGTCGTCGTCGACACCGACGGCGCGCCCCTGTCCCTGGTCCGCGAGGCCGCCATCGTCGGCGTCCCCGAGCACCGCCGCCCCTGGGTCCCGGTGAGCAGCCTCGCCCAGGACATCACCGACGGCATGCGGGTCTCCGCCGAGCTGGCCGGCGAGGACCTCCTGGAGGTGCTGCGCGCCACCCCCGCCACCGAGTACCTGGTGGTGGAGGAGACCGGCGAGATCTACGGCGTGCTGTCCGCGGCCGACGTCGAGCGGGCCTTCGTCAAGGCCATGGCCCGCCCGAGCTGACCTCGGGGGTGGTCCGAGGGCCCGGCAAACCCCGGTAGGCTGGTCACATGTCCGAACCGACCGGTGCCGCCCGCCGCCGCGGGCCCTTCAAGGTCGGGGACCAGGTACAGCTGACCGACCCCAAGGGCCGCCACTACACGTTCACGCTCGAGGCCGGGAAGAACTTCCACACGCACAAGGGGAGCTTCCCGCACGACGAACTGATCGGCGCTCCCGAGGGCAGCGTTGTCCGCACCACCGGCAACGTCGCCTACCTCGCGCTGCGCCCCCTGCTCCCCGACTACGTCCTGTCCATGCCCCGCGGGGCAGCCGTCGTCTACCCGAAGGACGCGGGGCAGATCCTCGCCTTCGCCGACATCTTCCCCGGCGCCCGCGTCGTGGAGGCCGGCGTCGGCTCCGGCTCGCTCAGCAGCTTCCTGCTGCGCGCCATCGGCGACCAGGGCATGCTGCACAGCTACGAGCGGCGCGAGGACTTCGCCGACATCGCCCGGCAGAACGTGGAGCGCTACTTCGGCGGCCCGCACCCGGCCTGGCAGCTCACCGTCGGCGACCTGCAGGACAACCTGTCCGACACCGACGTCGACCGCGTCATCCTCGACATGCTCGCCCCCTGGGAGTGCCTGGAGGCCGTCTCCAAGGCGCTGGTGCCCGGCGGCATCGTCTGCTGCTACGTGGCCACCACCACCCAGCTCGCCCGGACCGTGGAGTCCATCCGGGAGATCGGCTGCTTCAACGAGCCGACCGCCTGGGAGACCATGATCCGCAACTGGCACATCGAGGGCCTGGCCGTGCGCCCGGACCACCGGATGATCGGCCACACCGGCTTCCTCCTCACCGCCCGCCGCCTGGCCGACGGCGTCGAGCCGCCCATGCGCCGCCGCCGCCCCGCCAAGGGCGCCTACGGCGAGGACTACTCCGGACCCAACGCCGACGGCGGCCTCGGCCGCTGAGCCGGGCCACCACCGCGTCAACGTTTCGGCGCCGCGCCCAAGTTCCCGCACCTCACGGGGAACTCGAGCGCGGCGCCGCCGTCTTGAGCCCCCGTCGCGCCGTCCGGGCGGCAAGGCGTACCCCGCCGTTCCCTCGCACTGTGACGTGTGGCACCATGCAGGCCACCCCCACCGGCACAGCCCTCACAGGAGACACTCCTCGTGCAGCAATCCGCCGTCCCGGAACTGGCCCACACGCACACCCGCCCCATCCACTGGCTCGCGACCGCCACGGCCCTCGCCGGCGTCGTCGCGCTCTCCTCGCTGCTGCAACCCCGCACGGCCACGGCTGCCCCGACGCCCGGCGCGGAAACCACCACCGTCGCCGCCCCCGCCACCACCGGCGTGGACTTCCCCCTGGACTGCGGCCCGGTCAAGGCCGTCGTCGTCAAGCGGGCCACCGGCGACCTCGACGGCGACCACCGGCCGGAGACCGTCGCCGTCGTCCACTGCGACGCCCCCATGGGCACGCCGCCCGACGGCGTGTACGTCCTCACGCGCGCGTCCGACGGCCGGCCCCGGATCGTGGCCACCCTGGCCGACCCCAAGGACCGCACCAACGTCAGCGACATCGCCGTACGCGACGAAGCCGTGCACGCCACCCTGCTCGGCTACTCCTCCGACGACGTGCCCGCCTGCTGCCCCGACGTACGGGACAGCGTGAAGTGGCAGTGGAAGGACGGCGCGTTCGTGCGTTCCACCCCCGCCCAGGCGCGCAGCGTGTGACCCGCGTCACGTCGGTGTGAGATATCGGACAGCAGAATCCGGACAGAACGGAGGGCGGTCACGCGCGGCAGGCGCGTGACCGCCCTCGAAAGCGTCTTGAAGACGACTTAACCCCGGGCGCCCGGACGGTCACCCGGCGTCCGGGCCGTACACCTCCACCCGGTCCGCGACCCGGCGGACATGGATGCACTCGCCCGGGCACTCCCGCGCCGAGTCCACCACGTCCGTGAGCAGCGGCAGCGGCACCGGCGTCGTCGCGCCCGGGGCCTGCAGCAGCTCGTCGTCGGCGCCCTTGACGTAGGCCAGACCGTCGATGTCCAGCTCGAACACCTCGGGCGCGTACTGGGCACAGATGCCGTCGCCGGTACACAGGTCCTGATCGATCCAGACCTCCAGCGCCTCGCCGCCGGACGCGGCCTCCTGCTGCACGACTCACCTCTCCTGCCGTTTACGGTCGAGCCGCACGGGAACGATGCAGGCTCTGACGGGTGTTGAACACTTCGACCCTACCTGGGCCCGCTTCCCCACCGTGTTCGGTGGGTATTCCCCTGGCGTGAGGGAGAGCGCAAGGGTGAAGATCGGACACACCCCGACCGTCTTTGTGATCTAGGGGTTTCAATCGACACCCGCCCAGGTAGGGTCTGGAAGCGTCCAGCTCCCCTTGGAGGAGGTGAGGACCGTGGCAGCCCACGACGACGACATTGACCGCGGCATCCGCCCGGGACGCGGGTCCGAAGACCCGTCCGGGCAGATTGCCTACCTTGAGCAGGAGATCGCCGTCCTGCGACGCAAGCTCGCCGACTCTCCGCGACACACGAGGATTCTCGAAGAGCGGATCGTCGAGCTGCAGACCAACCTGGCCGGCGTCTCCGCCCAGAACGAGCGGCTCGCCAACACGTTGCGCGAAGCCCGCGACCAGATCGTGGCCCTCAAGGAGGAGGTCGACCGGCTCGCCCAGCCGCCGGCCGGCTTCGGCGTCTTCCTGCAGGCCAACGAGGACGGCACCGCCGACATCTTCACCGGCGGGCGCAAGCTCCGCGTGAACGTGAGCCCGAACGTCGAGCTCGACGACCTCCGGCGTGGCCAGGAGGTCATGCTCAACGAGGCGCTCAACGTGGTCGAGGCCATGGAGTTCGAGAGCGTCGGCGACATCGTCACCCTCAAGGAGATCCTCGAGGACGGCGAGCGCGCCCTGGTGCTCGGGCACACCGACGAGGAGCGGGTGGTGCGGCTCGCCGAGCCGCTGCTGGACGTGACCATCCGCCCCGGCGACGCCCTGCTGCTCGAACCCCGCTCCGGCTACGTCTACGAGGTCGTGCCGAAGAGCGAGGTCGAGGAACTCGTCCTCGAAGAGGTCCCCGACATCGGTTACGAGGCCATCGGCGGCCTCGGCAACCAGATCGAGGCCATCCGCGACGCGGTCGAGCTCCCCTACCTGTACCCCGACCTGTTCAAGGAGCACGAACTGCGGCCGCCCAAGGGTGTGCTGCTCTACGGACCTCCTGGATGCGGTAAGACGCTGATCGCCAAGGCCGTCGCGAACTCGCTGGCCAAGAAGGTCGCCGAGGTCACCGGCCAGGCCGCCGGCAAGAGCTTCTTCCTCAACATCAAGGGCCCCGAGCTGCTGAACAAGTACGTCGGCGAGACCGAGCGGCAGATCCGCCTGGTCTTCCAGCGGGCCCGGGAGAAGGCGTCCGAGGGCACCCCCGTGATCGTCTTCTTCGACGAGATGGAGTCCCTCTTCCGCACCCGTGGCTCCGGCGTCAGCTCGGACGTGGAGAACACCATCGTCCCGCAGCTGCTCGCCGAGATCGACGGCGTGGAGGGCCTGCAGAACGTGGTCGTGATCGGCGCCTCGAACCGCGAGGACATGATCGACCCCGCCATCCTGCGCCCCGGCCGGCTCGACGTGAAGATCAAGATCGAGCGACCGGACGCCGAGGCCGCCAAGGACATCTTCGGCAAGTACCTCACCGAGCGCCTCCCGCTGCACGGCGACGACCTCGCCGAGCACGGCGGCGACAAGGGTGCCACGGTCCAGGCCATGATCCAGACCGCGGTCGAGCACATGTACGCGGAATCCGAGGAGAACCGCTTCCTGGAGGTCACCTACGCCAACGGTGACAAGGAAGTCCTGTACTTCAAGGACTTCAACTCCGGCGCCATGATCGAGAACATCGTGGGCCGGGCCAAGAAGATGGCGATCAAGGACTTCCTGGAAAAGAACCAGAAGGGTCTTCGCGTCTCCCACCTGCTCCAGGCATGCGTGGACGAGTTCAAGGAGAACGAGGACCTGCCGAACACCACCAACCCGGACGACTGGGCCCGGATCTCCGGAAAGAAGGGCGAGCGGATCGTCTACATCCGCACCCTCATCACCGGAAAGCAGGGCGCGGACACCGGACGCTCCATCGACACGGTGGCGAACACCGGGCAGTACCTGTAAAAACCAGGGTGGCTGCGGGTGCCCTCGCCGGGTACCCGCAGCCCGCTGTTTTTTCCGGACACATCCGGGGCACAGCACACTAGGCAATGACGCAAATGATCTCCCCACCAGCGCAAAGGCGTTCTAGGCTCTTCCGTACCGCCCGGTCGCGCAGTGCGGGGAGGGGCACCGCACACCACCGGAGCAATCGCGGTACTTGAGCGGCGCCCACGACCGAGGGTGCCGCCGGGCAAGGAGGGCCGCATGACCGTACGGCGAGTAATGGGCATCGAGACGGAGTACGGCATCTCCGTCCCCGGCCACCCCAATGCCAATGCCATGCTCACCTCGTCCCAGATCGTGAACGCCTACGCGGCGGCGATGCACCGGGCCCGCCGCGCCAGGTGGGACTTCGAGGAGGAGAACCCGCTGCGGGACGCGCGAGGCTTCGATCTCGCCCGGGAGGCCGCCGACTCCAGCCAGCTCACCGACGAGGACATCGGCCTGGCCAACGTGATCCTCACCAACGGCGCCCGCCTCTACGTCGACCACGCGCACCCCGAGTACAGCGCCCCCGAGGTCACCAACCCGCGGGACGCCGTGCTCTGGGACAAGGCGGGCGAGCGGATCATGGCCGAGGCGGCGGAGCGGGCCGCCCAGCTCCCCGGCGCCCAGCCGATCCACCTCTACAAGAACAACACCGACAACAAGGGCGCCTCCTACGGCACGCACGAGAACTACCTGATGAAGCGGGAGACCCCCTTCTCGGACATCGTGCGCCACCTGACGCCCTTCTTCGTCTCCCGCCAGGTCTTCGCCGGCGCCGGTCGCGTCGGCATCGGCCAGGACGGGCACGAGCACGGCTTCCAGCTCAGCCAGCGCGCGGACTACTTCGAGGTCGAAGTGGGTCTGGAGACCACCCTCAAGCGCCCCATCATCAACACGCGCGACGAGCCGCACGCCGACGCGGAGAAGTACCGCCGCCTCCATGTGATCATCGGCGACGCCAACCTCTCCGAGATCTCCACCTACCTCAAGCTGGGCACGACCGCCCTGGTCCTGTCCATGATCGAGGACGGCTTCATCGCGGTCGACCTGGCCGTCGACCAGCCGGTGCGCACACTGCACCAGGTCTCCCACGACCCCTCCCTCAAGCGCCTGGTCACGCTGCGCAGCGGCCGCACGCTCACCGCGGTCCAGCTCCAGATGGAGTACTTCGAGCTGTCCCGCAAGTACGTCGAGGAGCGCTTCGGCGCCGACGCCGACGAGCAGACCAAGGACGTCCTCTCCCGCTGGGAGGACACCCTCACGCGCCTGGAGCGGGACCCGATGAGCCTGGCCGGCGAGCTGGACTGGGTCGCCAAGCGCGAGCTGATGGAGGGCTACCGGCGCCGTGACGGCCTCGACTGGGACGCGGCGCGGCTGCACCTGGTCGACCTGCAGTACGCCGACGTACGGCCCGACAAGGGCCTGTACAACCGTCTCGCGGCGCGCGGCCGGATGAAGCGGCTGCTGGACGAGTCCGAGGTCGAGCGGGCCATGCTGAAGCCGCCGGAGGACACGCGCGCGTACTTCCGCGGCCGCTGCCTGGAGCAGTACGCCGACGACGTCGCCGCGGCCTCCTGGGACTCGGTGATCTTCGACCTGCCGGGCCGGGACTCCCTCCAGCGGGTCCCAACCCTGGAGCCGCTACGCGGAACGCGAAATCACGTCAAGGAGCTGCTGGACCGCTGCCGCACGGCGGAAGACCTGGTCAGGGTGCTCTCCGGCGGCTGAGGGGTACTCGTCGGCCGCCCGGCCGGAACAGGGTGGAAATCCCCCCGGCCGGGAATCATCGAGGTGGTCCCCGCACGTTGAGGAAACTGCGGGGCCGATGTCGGACCCGGCTTGTAGGGTCTGATCATCACCGATCGGCAGGAATGCCGACCTGCCGACCCATGTCGGGCGAAAGAGCGGGGTGAGGGTTATGGCAACCAAGGACACCGGTGGCGGCCAGCAGAAGGCCACGCGCTCCACGGAGGAGGTCGAGGAGCAGGCGCAGGACGCGCAGGCATCCGAGGACCTCAAGGAGCGCCACGAGAAGCTGAGCGACGACGTGGACTCCGTCCTGGACGAGATCGACGACGTCCTCGAGGAGAACGCAGAGGACTTCGTGCGGTCCTTCGTGCAAAAGGGCGGACAGTAGGACGGCTCTGCCTTCACTTCGAAGGCGGGGGAGCGGGGGTGTGAGTGACCGGTGGGCCCGCGACCCTGTCGTGGCCCCACCGGTCTTCGCACTCCGCAGGACGTGCCGGGTGGTCCCGTCCGAGGGCTTCGGCCGGGGATGTGGATCACCGCCGCGAGCCGGGTAAGGTCCGTGGCATACCGAGCTTCAACCGTTAAGTCGGCCTATCCGGAAGGAACCTCGTGGAAGCCAACTCTCGTGGCACCGGGCGTCTACCTGCTGCCTTCCTGACGCCAGGATCCTCCTCCTTCATGGACTTCCTCGCCGAGCACCAGCCGGAGCTGCTGCCGGGCAAGCGCCGGCTGCCTCCGGTGCAGGGTGTGATCGAGGCACCGCACGGGACGACCATCGTGGCCGTGACCTTCCCGGGCGGCGTGGTGCTCGCCGGTGACCGCCGCGCCACCATGGGCAACGTCATCGCGCAGCGCGACATCGAGAAGGTGTTCCCGGCCGACGAGTACTCGGCCGTCGGCATCGCCGGCACCGCCGGTCTCGCCGTGGAGATGGTCAAGCTCTTCCAGCTGGAGCTGGAGCACTTCGAGAAGGTCGAGGGCGCCCAGCTGTCGCTGGAGGGCAAGGCCAACCGCCTGTCGACGATGATCCGCTCCAACCTCGGCATGGCCATGCAGGGCCTGGCCGTGGTGCCCCTCTTCGCGGGGTACGACGTGGACCGCGCCAAGGGCCGTATCTTCTCCTACGACGTCACCGGCGGCCGTACCGAGGAGCGCGGCTTCGCGGCCACCGGTTCGGGTTCCGTGTTCGCCCGGGGCTCGATGAAGAAGCTGTTCCGCGAGGACCTGACCGAGGCCGACGCCACGACCCTGGTGGTGCAGGCCCTGTACGACGCGGCAGACGACGACTCGGCGACCGGTGGTCCCGATGTCGCCCGCCGGATCTACCCGATCGTCACCGTGATCACCGAGGACGGTTTCCGCCGGCTCACCGACGACGAGTCCTCCGAGATCGCCCGCTCGGTGCTGCAGCGGCGCCTGGAGCAGCCGGACGGCCCGCGCGCCGCCCTGCTCTGAGGGCCGGGCCCGGATTTGTTGTCAAGGTGATCCAGTGACTTCCACAGAAAGGGACGGATAACCGGTGTCGACGCCGTTCTATGTCTCACCCCAGCAGGCGATGGCCGACCGCGCCGAGTACGCCCGCAAGGGCATCGCGCGCGGCCGCAGCCTGGTCGTCATGCAGTACGCCGACGGCATCGTGTTCGTCGGTGAGAACCCGTCCCGCGCGCTGCACAAGTTCAGCGAGATCTACGACCGGATCGGTTTCGCCGCGGCCGGCAAGTACAACGAGTACGAGAACCTGCGCATCGGCGGTGTCCGCTACGCCGACCTGCGCGGCTACACCTACGACCGCGACGACGTCACGGCGCGCGGTCTCGCCAATGTCTACGCCCAGACGCTGGGCACGATCTTCTCCTCGGCGGCGGAGAAGCCGTATGAGGTGGAGCTCGTCGTGGCCGAGGTGGGGGAGACCCCGGAGGGCGACCAGATCTACCGGCTGCCGCACGACGGCTCGATCGTGGACGAGCACGGCTCGGTCGCGGTCGGCGGCAACGCCGAGCAGATCAGCGGCTTCCTCGACCAGCACCACCGCGACGGCATGAGCCTGGCGGAGGCGCTCCAGCTCGCGGTGCGGGCGCTGTCGCGGGACACCAACGGCACGGAGCGGGAGATCCCCGCCGAGCGCCTGGAAGTGGCGGTGCTGGACCGTACGCGGCCGCAGCAGCGCAAGTTCAAGCGGATCGTCGGCCCGCAGCTGGGCCGGCTGCTGCAGGCGGGCAGCACGGCCACCGAGGCCGAGAGCAGCGACGAGGAGTAATCCCGAAGCGCGAGCGACTGCGCCCCGGCCGGGTGACGGCCGGGGCGCAGTGGCGTTCAGGAGGCCTTGGGCGGGGCCGTGGAGCCCCGTACGACGAGTTCGACGGGGATGTCCCCGGCCTCGGGTGCGCGGCCCTCCAGGACCGCCAGGAGGGCGTACATGCCCTGCTCGCCGAAGCGTTCGGCGTCCAGCCGTACGGTCGTCAGTTCGGGGTCGATGGCGGTGGCCAGGCCGAGGTCGTCGAAGCCCGTGACGGAGACGTCCTCGGGGACGCGCAGGCCGAGCCGGCGCAGCGCCTTGTAGGCGCCGGCGGCGAGCTTGTCGTCGTCGCAGACGATCGCCGTGGGCGCGGGGCCCGGTGCGCGCAGCGCGGCCTCGGTGGCGGCGAGGGCGCCCTCGATGGAGATGGGCGCGGGCGCGGTGCGCAGTGAAATGCCGGGCCGGGCGGCGACGCGTCCGGCGAGTTCCCGCGCGCGGATCTCGAACGTCCACGAGGGCACGTCGGCCGCGAGGTGCAGGAAGCGGCGGTGGCCGAGGTCCAGCAGGTGGGCGGCGACCTGGCGGACGCCGTCGGTGATGTCCAGGTTGACGGTGGCGGCGCCGAGGCTGCCCGCGGGGTCGCTGTCGAGCATCACCAGGGGCAGCTGGTCGCCGCGGATGGCGGTGAGGGCGTCGGCGGCCATGGAGGAGGCGATGACGCCGTCCAGGGCGGCCTGGGCGGAGGCGAAGGGGTCGCGGGCGGGGCCGATGCCCTCGGGGGAGGGGTAGAGCACGACACCGAAGCCGTGGTCGGCGGCGACCCGGGCGGCCCCGGTGTAGACCCCGGCGAAGAACTCGGTGGTCAGCGCGGGGACGACGAGCAGGACGGTGCGGGTGCGGCCGAGGCGCAGATTGCGCGCGGCGAGGTTGGGCCGGTAGCCCAGGTCGCGCGCGGCCTCGCGGACCCGCTCGGCGGTGGTTTCGGAGACCCGGCCGCGCCACTTCTCGCCCAGGACGAGGGAGACGGCGGCCTGGGAGACGCCGGCCGCCTGGGCGACGTCCCGGCTGGTGGGGCGGGTGCTGCCTCGTACCACCTGGTCCGCTCACTTCCCGTCGTCTGGACTGCCGAACAGCGCACATGGTACGTATGACGCAGGACGTTATACGTAAAACCTGAGCCGGAGGGCGGACATGGCCACGGGATACCTGGAGATCCTCAGGGCGCGGCACGCCGGCCGCCTGCTCGCGGGCACGCTGGTGGGACGGCTGCCCAACGCCACCGCCGCCATCGCGATCGTGCTGTTCGTGCGCGCCGAGGGCGGCACCTACAGCCTCGCCGGCGCGCTCGCCGCCGTGTACGGCGTCGCCAACGCCGTCGGGCAGCCGGTGCTCGGCCGCCTCGTCGACCTGCACGGGCAGCCGCGGATCCAGCTGCCCGCCGCGATCGCCTCGGCGCTCGCGATGACCGTCTTCGCCGCCGTCGGCGTCTCCCCGGCGCCCCTCGCCTACGCCGCCGTGGCCGCCGCCGGTCTGCTCACCCCGCCGCTGGAGGGCGGCCTGCGGGCGCTGTGGCCGAGCGTGCTGCGCCGCGAGGACCAGGTGCACACGGCGTACGCCATGGACGCGATCGCCCAGGAGGTCATGTTCACCGTGGGCCCGCTGCTGGTGACGCTGTGCGTGTCGCTGTGGTCGGCGCAGGCCGCGGTCCTCGTGCTGAACGTGCTCGGCGTCCTCGGCGCCCTCTCCGTCGTCCTGTCGCCGCCCTCGCGCGCGTGGCGCTCGGCGCCCCGCGAGGCGCACTGGCTGGGCGCCCTGCGCTCGCCCGGGCTGCTGGCGCTGCTCGCCGCGTTCCTGTTCATCGGGATGGCGCTGGGCTCCATCACGGTGGCCGCGGTGCCGTACGCGGACGGGCACGGCGGCGACGCGGTGTACGGCTGGCTGATGGCCGCGCTGGGCCTCGGGGCGCTGGCCGGCGGCACGGTGTACGGCGCCCGGCGGTGGGCCGGGGCGCCGGAGCGGCGACTGCGCGTCCTGGTGGCGTTTCTGGCGGTGTGTTACCTGCCGCTGATGCTGATGCCCGGAGCGGTCGCCATGGTGGCGCTGACGGCCCTGGCCGGGGTGTTCCTGGCGCCCTCCATCGCCTGCGCGTTCGTCATCGTCGACCGGCACGCGCCGAGCGGCACGGTCACCGAGGCGTTCTCCTGGCTGGTCACCACGTTCACCGTCGGCGCCTCCGTCGGAACGGGCCTGGCCGGGCCGGTCGTCCAGGCGGGCGGCGCGCTGTGGGGATTCGCCCTACCCGGTGCCGCCGGAGCGGTTTCGCTGCTCGTCCTGCTGGGTACGGGCAGGGTCCTCGCAGTTCCCGCCGTCACGGGGGTTGTTGCGGCGTCACCGGAAAATGATCCAAATCGTGCCGCCGAACCCCGTTTCAGTTCCGGGGATCGGGCGTAATGTTCCCTCATGGACCGCCGCATTTTCGGGCTGGAGAACGAGTACGGCGTCACGTGCACGTTCAGGGGACAGCGCCGCCTGTCACCTGACGAGGTGGCGCGGTACCTCTTCCGCCGTGTCGTGTCATGGGGCCGCAGCAGCAATGTGTTTCTGCGGAACGGTGCCCGCCTCTATCTCGATGTGGGCTCCCACCCGGAATACGCGACACCAGAATGTGACAACGTGATCGAGCTGGTCACCCACGACAAGGCCGGAGAGCGCATTCTCGAAGGCCTTCTGGTGGACGCGGAACGACGCCTGCACGAGGAGGGAATCGCGGGCGACGTCTACCTCTTCAAGAACAACACCGACTCGGCGGGAAACTCCTACGGATGCCATGAGAACTACCTCGTGGCGCGGCACGGGGAGTTCTCGCGGCTCGCGGACATCCTCATCCCCTTCCTGGTGACGCGGCAGCTGCTGTGCGGTGCGGGCAAGGTCCTGCAGACCCCGCGCGGCGCCGTCTACTGCGTCAGCCAGCGGGCCGAGCACATCTGGGAGGGCGTCTCCTCGGCGACCACCCGCTCGCGGCCCATCATCAACACGCGCGACGAGCCGCACGCCGACGCCGAGCGCTACCGGCGCCTGCACGTCATCGTGGGCGACTCCAACATGTCCGAGACGACCATGCTGCTCAAGGTCGGCGCCACCGACCTGGTGCTGCGCATGATCGAGGCCGGCACGGTGATGCGGGACCTCACCCTGGAGAACCCGATCCGGGCGATCCGCGAGGTCAGCCACGACATCACCGGCCGCCGCAAGGTGCGCCTGGCCAGCGGCCGCGAGGCCTCCGCCCTGGAGGTCCAGCGCGAGTACTACGAGAAGGCCGTCGACTTCTGTGAGCGCCGCGGCATCCGCACCGGCACCGTGGAGCAGGTGCTGGAGCTGTGGGGCCGCACCCTGGACGCGATCGAGTCCGAGGACCTCGACCGCATCGGCACCGAGATCGACTGGGTCATGAAGTACAAGCTCATCGAGCGGTACCGGGCCAAGCACAACATGACGATGTCGCATCCGCGGGTCGCGCAGATAGACCTCGCCTACCACGACATCCACCGTCGTCGTGGCCTGTACTACCTGCTGGAGAAGAAGGGGCAAGCCGCCCGGATCTGCAACGACTTGAAGATCTTCGAAGGCAAGTCGGTCCCCCCGCAGACCACTCGGGCCCGGCTGCGCGGCGATTTCATCCGCCGGGCACAGGAGCAGCGGCGCGACTTCACCGTCGACTGGGTGCACCTGAAGCTCAACGACCAGGCACAGCGGACCGTGTTGTGCAAGGACCCGTTCCGGTCGGTGGACGACCGGGTGGAGAAACTCATCGCGGGCATGTGAGCGACACGTTCCGCACACCCTGCCGGAACGCCACACGGGCGCCGTACGTTCACCGTACGGCGCCCTTCTCACGCCGTAGAGTTGCGCGCACGCCATCCACAAGATCGACCGATTACGAGGCCCTATCGTGCGCCGACGCTCCCTGATGATTGCCGTACCCGCCGGACTGGTCACCCTCGCCGGCTGCGGCGACGACAAGTCCGACTCGAGCAAGGCCAGCGACAGCGCGTCGCCCTCGGCGTCGCAGCCGTCGGCCGCGCCCAGCCCGAAGATCACCGACGGCCCGCTCCCGGCGATCACCGCGGGCACGAAGTTCGGCGAGAAGCCGACGGTCGCCAAGGGCAGCGGCGAGCCCTCGAAGGACCTCGCGGTCAAGACGGTGATCACGGGCAGCGGCCGCACCGTCGTGGAGAACGACTACATCCAGGCCGACTACCTGGGCCAGATCTGGAGCACCGGCAAGGTGTTCGACAACTCCTACGACCGCAAGACCCCGCTGCTGATCCAGCTCGCGCAGGGGCAGATCATCGACGGCTGGCGCTACGCCCTGACCGGCAAGAAGGTCGGCAGCCGCGTGGAGTTCTCCGTCCCGCCCACCTGGGGATACGGCACGCAGGGCAACGCCCAGGCGGGCATCAAGGGCACCGACACGCTGGTGTTCGTGGTGGACCTGAAGGACACGTTCAACGCCAAGAGCTCCGCCCAGGGCAAGAAGGTCCCGCAGGACGACTCCGCGCTGCCCAAGGTCGGCACGAACACCGACGGCAGCGCGCCCTCCATCGAGGTCCCCAAGACCAAGCCGCCGGCCAAGCTGGTGGCGACCTACGTCCTGGAGGGCGACGGCGAGGAGGTCAAGGCCGACAACACCGTCCTCGTGCAGTACAAGGGCGTGCTGTGGGACACGGGCAAGGAGTTCGACTCCACCTACAGCCGCAAGGCGCTGACCTCCTTCTCGCTCCAGCAGGTCGTCAAGGGCTGGTCCGAGGGCCTGACCGGCAAGAAGGTCGGCAGCCGCGTGCTGATCGTCGTCCCGCCGGCCCTCGGCTACGGCGACAACCCGCCGCAGGGCAGCGGGATCAAGAAGGACTCCACGATGGTCTTCACGGTGGACATCCTGGCCAAGATGTAGCGGCCGCGTCGCCGGTGCCGCCCGCCGCGGGCGCGGGCCCGGCGGGGATGACAGACTGTCCACGTTCCGTGTCGTAGATATGCAGGAGCTTCAAGACGTGAGCATCGACAAGCCCGAGATCGACTTCCCGGGCGGCGAGCCCCCGGCCGACCTCGAGATCAAGGACATCTGGGAGGGCGACGGCCCGGTCGCGCAGGCGGGCCAGACGGTCACCGTCCACTACGTGGGCGTGGCCTTCAGCACGGGCGAGGAGTTCGACGCCAGCTGGAACCGCGGCACTCCGTTCCGCTTCCCGCTCGGCGGCGGCCGGGTCATCAAGGGCTGGGACCTGGGCGTGCAGGGCATGAAGGTCGGCGGCCGCCGCCAGCTGACCATCCCCGCCCACCTCGCCTACGGCAACCAGAGCCCGACCCCGGCGATCAAGCCCGGCGAGACGCTGATCTTCGTGGTGGACCTGCTCGGAGTCTGATCCTCACACGATCACAGCTGATCACATGGGGTCCATGCCCGCACGGGCATGGGCCCTCGGCTTTGTCATCGCACCGCGGAGCGGTACGGTCATCGATCGTAAGGACCCTAGGGAGGCGAAGGGCTCGATGGCCATTGCCAAGGCCGAGCGGCTGATGAACCTGGCGCTGTGTCTGCTCGGGACGCGGCGGCCGCTCAGCAAGCGTGAGCTGCGCGAGTCCATCGAGGCCTACCTGGAAGCGGGCAGCGACGACTCCTTCAACCGCATGTTCGAGCGGGACAAGGACGACCTGCGCGAGCTCGGGCTCGTCATCGAGACCGTGGAGAGTTTGGACGGCGAGGTCGGCTACCTCGCCCGCCGCGACTCCAACCGCCTGCCGCCCATCACCCTCGACGCCGAGGAGGCCGCCGCCCTGGGCCTGGCCGCCAAGGTCTGGCAGCAGGCCCGTCTCGCCGGCGCCGCCAGCGGCGCCCTGCAGAAGCTGCGCGCGGCCGGGCTCCCCGAGGACGTCGACCCCTACGAGGCGCACAGCGCCCTCGAGCCGCGCATCCCCGTCCACGAGGCCGCCTTCGAACCGCTGATGCTGGCCTGCCGCGACCGCCGCACGGTCGTCTTCGACTACCGCAAGGCCAACGCCGCCCACCCCGAGACCCGGCACGTCGAGCCGTGGGCGCTGGAGTGCTGGCGCGGCCACTGGTACCTGGCCGGCTTCGACCGCGACCGCGGCGCCGAGCGGGTCTTCAGGCTGTCCAGGATCACCGGCAAGGTGCGCTCCCGCGGCGGGAGGTTCACCGCTCCCGTCCCCGACGTCGTCACCGTCCGCGAGACCGTCGCGAGCTGGGCCGGCGAGACCGCCGACCGCAGCGCCCTGATCCGGCTGCGCTCCGGCGCCGGGTACCCCCTTCGGGCGAAGGCCACCGCGGTGCGGGAACTCGGCGACGGCTGGGACGAGTTGGAGATTCCGTACGGGCACGGCCTGGACGCCTGGCTGGTGGAGTTCGGCCCGGACGTGGTGGTGCTGGAGCCCGCCGAGCTGCGGGCCGACGTCGTGGACCGGCTGCGCGCCGTGGCCAAGGGCTGAGGGGGAGCGGAGCGAGACGTGGCAGGCAAACCGGTCAGGCCCACGAGCGCCATCGACCAGACCCGGCGGATGCTGTCCCTGGTGACGTATCTCCGGGAGCGTCCCGGCGCCCGGATCGAGGACGTGGCGCGCGCCTTCGGCATCACCGAGGACGAGCTGGTCTCCGACCTCGACGTGCTGCCCATGTGCGGCACCAGCTTCCGCGGCGGCGACCTGCTGGACATCGACACCGACGGCGAGCGCATCTGGTGGCACAATCCGGCCGCCCTGGGCGCCGAGGCCGCCGAGCCGCTGCGGCTGGCCGCCGACGAGGCGACCGCGCTGCTGGTCGCCGCCCGCGCGGTGGCCACGCTGCCCGGGCTGCGCGAGAGCGACCGGCAGGCCCTGCTGCGGGCCACGGCCAAGGTGGAGACCGCGGCCGGCGAGGCGGCCGGCGCCTCCTCCCGGCTGTCGGTGACCTTCGAGTCCGAGGGCGGCGTCTTCGCCGACGTCGACCGGGCGATCTCCGAGCGCCGCCGGCTGTGGATCCGCTACTACTCGCCCGCGCGGGACGAGGTCACCGAGCGCGAGATCGACCCCATCCGCCTGGTCAGCGTCGGGCACACCTACGTCGAGGCGTGGTGCCGCCGCTCCGAGGCGCGCCGCACCTTCCGGCTCGACCGGGTCGCCGAGATCCGCATCCTCGACGAGCCGGCCGCCCCGCCGGAGATAGAGCTGCGCGACCTGTCGGAGGGCCTGGTCCAGCCGGCCGCCGAGGACCCGGAGGTCGTCGTCGAGGTCGCCCCCGGCGGGCGCTGGGTGGCGGAGTACTACCCGCACGACAGCGCCGAGGAGCTTCCCGACGGCGGTCTGCGGATCACGCTGCGCACCCCGGACCCGGCCTCGCTGCGCCGGCTGGCGCTCCGGCTCGGCCGCGACGGGCGCATCGTGTCGCCGCCGGACCTGGCCGACAGCGCCCGCCGCGCGGCCCGCGAGGCGCTGGCGGCGTACGACGGCATCGAGGCGGACGGGGCGCACGTCCAGGCCCCGCACGAGCGGGCCCCGCAGGATCTGATCCCGCACGGACAGCAGGCCCCGCAGGAGCGGCCCGCCCCGCACGGGCAGGCGTCGCACGGGTCGCAGACCTCGCACGGGCCGCAGGACCCGCACGGGCAGGCCCTGCACGAGCAGTACACAGCCCCGGTGGCCGGGGCGGCGGGCGAGGCGCAGGACGACAGGCAGGAGCAGCGGCTGTGAGCGAGTCGGTGTCGCCGGGTGGGCCGGGCATGACCGTGGCCTCCGCGTTCGCGGGGATGCGCAGTGTGGCTCCGGTGCTCTTCCGGGCGGGCTGCCCGGACTGCCGGGGCCGCTTCGAGCTCGCCGCGAGCGCGCTGCGCCTGGCCATCGGCGCCTCCAGCCGCACCACGTTCTACTCCTTCACCTGCCCCGAGTGCGGCGCGGCCGTACGCAAGCCGGCCGGCGAGCGGATCGTGGAACTGCTCACCGGCGGCGGCGTGCGCACCCTGCGCCTGCACTCCACCGTCTGACCGGACGGCCGGCCACGCGCCACCCCCGGCCCGGCCCGGCCGGCCACGCGCCACCCCCTGACCGGCCCGGCCGGCCCCGCACCGCCCGGACCCGCCGGATCGCCCCGCACCGCCCGGACCGGCGGGAATCGCCCCGCACCGCCCGGACCGGCCCGGGCGCCGCGCACCCTCTGGACCCCGGGCCGGCCGCGCACCGTCCGGGCGGCCCCCGGCCGGTTCCGCCCGTCGCAGGGTCTAGGCTCGTCGGCATGTTCTGGCCGATGTTCGCGGTAGCAGTGGGTTTCCTGGGTCTCGCCGTCCTCGGCGTGCTCGCCGTCCGGGTGTTCGTGGAGGCGCAGCGTCTGGGCCGGCAGGTGGCGGATTCCACACGCCGTATCAACAGGGCGGCCGAGGACCTGGAGCGGGCCACGGTGAGCGCGGCACGGGCCGTGGATTCGCTGTAACCGCACGGGTAGGCTGGCTGATCGCGGGGCGGAGAACGAGGCCCGTTCCGCGGACCGGGAGTACGCACGGGGATTGCCTCACGTTTACCCCTGGGCGTTACGATCGCTGCCAGAACGGCTGATCGGACACGTGTCCGACCAGTCGGACAGCACCCCACCCTGCCGCCTCGGTGAGAAGGTAAAGACTTATGTTCGGAAGGCTCGGAGCCCCCGAGATCATTCTCATCCTCGTCGTCATCATCCTGCTGTTCGGCGCGAAGAAGCTTCCGGACATGGCCCGCTCGCTCGGCAAGTCCGCACGCATCCTCAAGAGCGAGGCCAAGGCCATGAAGGAGGAGGGCAGCGGCGGCGGCTCCGCCCAGACGCCTCCCTCCGACGAGCAGCCTCCCGCGCAGCGCACCATCCAGGCGGCCCCCGGCGACGTGACCAGCGCCCGCCCGGTCAACGAGCCGACGGACACGACCAAGCGCTGACGCAGGGCCGGTGACCTCCGGCCCGCCGCACGAGATGGGAACGTGGGTTGCTGAAGCCTGCCCGCAAGAAGGAGAAGGATCCCGAGGGGCGGATGCCCCTCGCGGAGCACCTTCGTGAGCTCCGCAACCGGCTCGCGAAGGCCATGCTGGCCATCGTCGTCGTCACGGTCGTCGCCGCCTTCTTCTACAACGACATCATCAACTTCCTCACCCAGCCGATCCTCGACTCGGTGGGCTGCGGGAAGACCTTCGAGGAACTGGCCCGGTCCTCGAACGACAACCAGCAGTGCGCGCGGATCACCATCAACGGTCTGCTCGCCCCCTTCACGCTGGCCCTGCAGGTGTCCCTCATGGCGGGTGTCGTCTTCGCCTCGCCGATCTGGCTCTACCAGCTGTGGGCCTTCGTCGCGCCGGGTCTGCACCGGCACGAGAAGAAGTACGCCTACGCCTTCGTCGGGACCGGCGTCCCGCTCTTCCTGGGCGGCGGCTACTTCGCGTACCGGGTGCTGCCCACCACCGCGAAGGTGCTCATCGACTTCACGCCGAACGGCGTGGACAACCTGCTGCCGCTGGACGACCTGCTCCAGCTGGTCACCCGCATGGTGATCGTCTTCGGGCTGTCCTTCGAGCTGCCCCTGCTGCTGGTCATGCTCAATCTCACCGGCGTGATCACCGGCAGGCGCATGCTCGGCTGGTGGCGCGGCATGATCCTCGGCATCACCGTCTTCGCCGCCGTCGCCACGCCCAGCACGGACCCGCTGTCCATGCTGGCGCTCTCCGGGCCGATCTGGGTGCTGTACTTCGGCGCGGTCGCCTTCTCCCTGCTCAACGACCGCCGCAAGGCCCGTCGCGAGGCCGAGGCCCTCGACGACGACGAGGCCTCCGAGCTGGACCTCACTCCCGAGGACATCGGCGAGGTCGAGCCGGTCAACGCCAGCCGCGCGCTGCCCGAGCAGGCGAGCACGGAACGCGTCAACGGCTACGACGACGTGACCTGACGAAGCCTGTCGGAACCGGCCGTCTCCCCACGGGGGAGGCGGCCGGTCCGCTTGTCCGGGGCCGCTCCCGCCGCACCCTGCTGAGCTGCGCGGACGCCGGGATTCACAGCAGGAGATCCGGTTAATGATCGTCCTGTTGTCAGTGCGGCCCGGTACGGTGGAAGGCACGATGACACAGGACCTCTCACCGGCCGAGCGGTACGCGGCAGCACGCAGGCGAGCTGCCGAGCAGGCCACCGCACTCGCGTCCTTCCGCGAGATGTACGACTTCGGCCTCGACCCCTTCCAGATCGAGGCCTGCAAGGCCCTCGAGGCGGGGAAGGGCGTGCTGGTCGCCGCGCCCACCGGCTCCGGCAAGACGATCGTCGGCGAGTTCGCCGTCCACCTCGCCCTCCAGCAGGGCAAGAAGTGTTTCTACACCACGCCCATCAAGGCGCTGTCCAACCAGAAGTACGCCGACCTGTGCCGCCGCTACGGCCAGGACAAGGTCGGCCTGCTCACCGGCGACAACAGCGTCAACTCCGACGCCCCCGTGGTCGTGATGACCACCGAGGTGCTGCGGAACATGCTCTACGCGGGCTCCCAGACCCTGCTGGGCCTCGGGTACGTGGTGATGGACGAGGTGCACTACCTCTCCGACCGCTTCCGCGGCGCCGTCTGGGAAGAGGTGATCATCCACCTGCCCGAGTCGGTGACGCTGGTGTCGCTGTCGGCGACCGTGTCCAACGCCGAGGAGTTCGGCGACTGGCTGGACACCGTCCGAGGCGACACCGAGGTGATCGTCTCCGAGCATCGGCCCGTCCCGCTCTTCCAGCACGTGCTGGCCGGGCGCCGGATGTACGACCTGTTCGAGGAGGGCGAGGGCCACCGCAAGGCCGTCAACCCCGACCTGATGCGCATGGCGCGCATGGAGGCGAGCCGGCCGTCCTTCCAGGACCGCAGACGCGGCCGGAACATGCGCGAGGCCGACCGGGAGCGGGAGCGCCGTCAGCGCTCGCGCATCTGGACGCCGGGGCGGCCCGAGGTCATCGAGCGCCTGGACGCCGAGGGCCTGCTGCCGGCGATCACGTTCATCTTCTCCCGCGCCGCCTGCGAGGCGGCCGTCGAGCAGTGCCTGTACGCGGGCCTGAGGCTGAACGACGACGAGGCCCGCGAGAAGGTGCGCGCGCTCGTCGAGGAGCGCACGGCGTCCATCCCGGCCGAGGACCTGCACGTCCTCGGCTACTACGAGTGGCTGGAGGGCCTGGAGCGGGGCATCGCCGCCCACCACGCCGGCATGCTGCCGACCTTCAAGGAGGTCGTGGAGGAGCTGTTCGTGCGCGGCCTGGTCAAGGCGGTCTTCGCCACCGAGACCCTCGCGCTCGGCATCAACATGCCCGCCCGCTCCGTCGTGCTGGAAAAGCTCGTCAAGTGGAACGGCGAGCAGCACGCGGACATCACCCCGGGCGAGTACACCCAGCTGACCGGGCGGGCCGGCCGGCGCGGCATCGATGTCGAGGGCCACGCGGTCGTGCTGTGGCAGCGCGGCATGAACCCCGAGCACCTCGCCGGGCTCGCCGGCACGCGTACGTACCCGCTGCGCTCCAGCTTCAAGCCGTCGTACAACATGGCGGTCAACCTGGTCGAGCAGTTCGGGCGGCACCGCTCGCGCGAGCTGCTGGAGACCTCGTTCGCGCAGTTCCAGGCCGACAAGTCGGTCGTCGGGATCTCCCGGCAGGTGCAGCGCAACGAGGAGGGGCTGGAGGGCTACAAGGCCTCCATGACCTGCCACCTCGGCGACTTCGAGGAGTACGCGCGGCTGCGGCGCGAGCTGAAGGACCGCGAGACGGAACTGGCCCGGCAGGGCGCCAACCAGCGGCGCGCCGAGGCCGCCATGGCGCTGGAGAAGCTCAAGCCGGGTGATGTCATCCACGTCCCCACCGGCAAGTACGCGGGCCTGGCGCTGGTGCTCGACCCCGGTCTGCCGGCCGGCCGCTCCAACGGCCACCGCGGCTTCGACCACCACGACGGCCCGCGCCCGCTGGTGCTGACCGCCGAGCGCCAGGTCAAGCGGCTGGCGTCGATGGACTTCCCCGTGCCGGTCGAGCCGCTGGAGCGGATGCGCATCCCGAAGTCCTTCAACCCGCGCTCCCCGCAGTCCCGCCGCGACCTGGCCTCCGCGCTGCGCACCAAGGCGGGGCACATCCCGCCGGAGCGGCACCGCAAGAAGCGTTCGCAGGCCGCCGACGACCGGGAGATCGCCCGGCTGCGCAAGGCGCTGCGGGCGCACCCCTGCCACGGCTGCGACGAGCGCGAGGACCACGCCCGCTGGGCGGAGCGCTACCACCGGCTGCTGCGCGACACCCGGCAGCTGGAGCACCGTATCGAGGGCCGTACGAACACCATCGCGCGCACCTTCGACCGGATCGTGGCGCTGCTGACCGAGCTGGACTACCTGCGCGGTGACGAGGTCACCGAGCACGGCAAGCGGCTCGCCCGGCTCTACGGCGAGCTGGACCTGCTGGCGAGCGAGTGCCTGCGCGCGGGCGTCTGGGAGGGCCTGTCACCGGCCGAACTCGCGGCGTGCGTCTCGGCGTTGGTCTACGAGGCGCGGCTCAGCGACGACGCCATGGCGCCCAAGCTGCCCTCGGGCAAGGCGAAGGCGGCGCTCGGCGAGATGGTGCGGATCTGGGGCCGGCTGGACGCCCTGGAGGAGGACTTCCGCATCAGCCAGACCGAGGGCGTCGGCCAGCGCGAGCCCGACCTGGGCTTCGCCTGGGCGGCCCATCAGTGGGCGTCCGGCAGGGGTCTGGACGAGGTCCTGCGCGAGGCGGAGATGCCGGCCGGCGACTTCGTCCGCTGGTGCAAGCAGGTGATCGACGTGCTGGGCCAGATCCAGGCGGCGGCTCCCGCCGAGGGCTCGACCGTGCCGAAGGCTGCCCGCAAGGCCGTCGAGGGCCTGCTCCGGGGTGTGGTGGCCTACTCGTCGGTGGGCTGAGTCGGCGGGCTGAGAAACAACCGACCCGGCGACGGGCCCCACCGCCACGGCGGTGGGGCCCGTTCCGTTCCGCGTGACGCCCGCGTCGGCCGCGCGTCGTGCGCCGCCTCCGGGGGGCGTCCCTTCCATGTGACGTTCCGTCACCCGTTGCGGTGAGTGACACCGCACACCCGTTCGCCCTCACCGACTGTGTGCGAACGCCTGCTCACCGTGCAAATGGAGTCGAGGGTACTCCTGTCGCGCAAGGGAATGCAGAGGCTTCCCGAAGATGTCCCGGCGATGATCCGCTCGCCACTAAGCTCGCCCGCAGCGCACCGAGTTGAGGCGTATTCGCGCCTTTGTTCCCCCTTGCTCGGTTGTTCCCCGATATCCTTAGATTCAAGGACCTGCATGGTGAGCGTCCAATCCCCTCCCCGTCGCCGTGAACTCCCGTCCGCCGGGGCGCTGTTGCTGCCCGTCATAGCGATGGCCGCGGCGACCGGGGCCGCCGTCGCCCTGGTCACCGGACCGGCCCGGCCGGCCGTGGGTGTGTGCGGCGGCATCGCCACCCTCCTGGTCGCCCTGACGGCCGCCGAAGCGGTGCGCCGCGGCCGCCGGTTGCGTGCCCAGCAGGCCGAACACGCCCGTCACACCGCGTATCTGGAACAGCGCCTCGCCGGTCACGACGCGGACAACCACCGCCTCGCGCACGAACTCCTGCCGGTCGCCGTCGAGTACCTGCGCCGCGGGAATTCACTCTTCGACACGACCCGTGACATCCTCGACGGCGATTCACGCTTTCGGGGGCTGGGCGAGGCCGGCCGCGAAGTCATCCTCACCGTGCTGCGGTTCCTCGATCACGAGGAGAACATGCGCGACTCGCAACAGCGCGCCTTCGTCAGCGTCGCCCGGCGCGTGCAGGCCATCGTCCACCAGCAGTTCAAGGAACTGCGGGAGATGGAGGAGGACCACGGCCGCAGCCCCGAGGTCTTCGACGACCTGCTGCGCATCGACCACGGCACCTCGCTGATCGGCCGTCTCGCCGACTCCATCTCCGTCCTCGGCGGCGGCCGCCCCGGCCGCCAGTGGCCCGAGCCCGTGCCGCTGTACAGCGTGCTGCGCGGCGCCATGTCGCGCATCCTGGAGTACCGCCGCATCTCCCTGGACAACATCGCCAAGGTCAACGTCCGCGGCATCTCCGTCGAGCCGGTCATCCACGCCTGCGCCGAGCTCCTCGACAACGCCACCCGCTACTCGCCGCCGCAGACCAAGGTGCACGTCACCGCCACCGAGGTGCAGACCGGCGTCGCCATCGAGATCGAGGACTCCGGCGTCAGCCTCACCGAGGAGTCCCGCGCCCGCCTCGAGGGAATCCTGGACCGCGCCATGCGGGGCGTCGACCTGAACGTCCTCGGTGAGGCACCGCGCCTCGGCCTCGCGGTCGTCGGCCGGCTGTGCACCGCGTACAACATGCAGATCTCGCTGCGGTCCTCCGCGTACGGCGGCGTCCGCGCCGTACTGGTCGTGCCGAGCGAGATGCTCACCAGCCATCCGGCACCCGGCTTCGCGCACGGCATCGGCGCGACCTCCCTGCCCGAGATCGGCCCCGACGTCGCCGAGGGCCCCAAGCGCCCGCCCAAGAAGCGCCGCCCCACCAACCCGCGCATCCCGGAGAACCTGTCGCTGGAAGACGACGTCCCCGTGATCACCGAGTGGACCGAGAAGGGGCTGCCCCAGCGGCGCAGCAAGGCCGCCATCCCGATCACCGAACTGCGCCGCCAGCAGTACGCCGAGATGTACGCCGAGCAGGAACGCGAGGAGCGCGAGCGCCAGGAGCGTGAGCGCCGGGGCACCGTCCACGCGCAGTCCCGCACCGAGCCCGAGCCGCGGCCCGCGCCGCAGGAGCCGCCGGGCCAGTGGGTCGCGGCCTTCTGGGACGGGCTGAAGAAGGACCTGCCGCCCGGCACCCACCCCACCGAGTTCACGCGCAACCCCAGCGCGTTCACCTACCTGCTCAACGACACGGCCCGCCCCGAGGGCGACGACGAAGGGGATCTGACGTGATCCAGCAGCGACAGAACTTCGACTGGATGCTCAAGGAGCTCTACGACAGCGTCCCGGGCATCGAGATGATCGTGGTGCTGTCCGCCGACGGCCTGCGCATCGCCCGCTACAGCGGCGACCCGGACGCCGCCGACCGCGTGGCCGCCGCCTGCGCGGGCCTGCAGAGCCTCGCCGGGGCCGTCGCCCAGGAACTGCCCGCCTCCACCGGCGACATGAAGATGGTGCTCGTCGAACTCGACAAGGGCTACTTCTATCTGATGGCCGCCGGCGCCAACGCCTACCTCGCGGTGCTCTCCGACATCCGCTGCGAACCCGGCGCGATGAGCCACTACATGCGCGACCTCGTGCTGCGCATCGGGGACCACCTGACCTCTCCGCCCCGGCGCAACGGGCAGACCGTATGACGCCTCCGCAACGCCAGAGGCGGCAGCGCGCCCAGACACCGCCCCCGCCCCTCCCGCGGCCCCAGCCGCAGCAGCAGGAGGAGGAGGGCGAGGGGAAGGCGCCGGAACGGCTGTACATCATCACCGGCGCCGAGGGCGACCGGGCCAAGCTCGACCTCGTCACGCTGATCGTGGCGCACGCCGACCCGCCGTCGTCCGCCACCCCCGAGCAGACCGCGGTGCTCCGGCTGTGCGCCGCCCCCCTGTCCGTGGCCGAACTCTCGGCCTATCTGCAGCTGCCGTTCAGCGCGATGACCGCGCTGCTCACGGAGATGCTGGCCGCCGAACTGGTGCACGCGCGCGCCCCGATCGTCCGCCAGCAGCTGCCCGACCGATCCCTCCTCGAAGCGGTGATGCATGGACTTGAAAGGCTCTGACACCCTCCCCGGCCCACGGGTGGAGGACCATCTGCCGCAGTCCACCCAGGCGGCGGCGAAGATCGTGATCGTGGGCGGCTTCGGTGTCGGCAAGACCACCATGGTCGGCTCGGTCAGCGAGATCAGACCGCTGACCACCGAGGAGACCATGACCCAGGCCGGTGTCGGGGTCGACGACAACTTCGGCTCCGACAGCAAGACCGCCACCACCGTGGCGATGGACTTCGGCCGGATCCGCATCTCCGACGAGGTCGTGCTCTACCTGTTCGGCACCCCCGGCCAGGAGCGCTTCTGGTTCCTGTGGGACCGGCTCTTCGACGGAGCCCTGGGCGCCGTCGTCCTCCTCGACACCCGCCGTCTGGAGGTCAGTTACGAGGTCATGGGCCGGCTGGAGGAGCGCGGCGTGCCGTTCGTGGTCGCCGTCAACACCTTCCCCGACGCGCCGCGCTACCCGGTCGAGGACCTGCGCCAGGCGCTCGACCTGGTGCCGGACATCCCGATCCTCGAATGCGACGCCCGCCGCCGCGCCTCCAGCCGTGACGTCCTGCTGACCCTCATGCGGTTCCTGAGCACCCTGTCGGCGAACGGCAGGCTCACCTGACCTTCGCGGCCCCCGCGCGCCCCACCCCCGTACCTTTTCGCACTGTTCCCCCCTGACCGGAGCGACCCCGTGACGCCTGAACCCCTGTCCACGACCGGAACGGACGATCCCGCCCTCAGTCCGCCGCCCGGCTGCCCCGCCCACGCCAAGGGCCCCGGCGGGCTGCACCGGCTCTACGGCCCCGGAACCGAGGACCTGGGCGAGCTGTACGAGCACCTGCGCGAGGAGTACGGCCCCGTGGCGCCGGTCCTGCTGCACCAGGACATCCCCATGTGGATCGTCCTCGGGCACGCCGAGAACCTCCAACTCGTGCGCTCACCCGGGCAGTTCTGCCGCGACAGCCGCATCTGGGGGCCGCTCGTCGACGGCATGGTCAAGCCCGACCACCCGCTGATGCCGCACATCGCCTGGGAGCCCATCTGCTCCTACGCCGAGGGCGACGAGCACCTGCGGCTGCGCGGCGCGGTCACCGGCGCCATGACCACGATCGACCACCGCAGCCTGCGCCGCCACATCACGCGCTACTCGCAGATCCTCGTCAACAACTTCTGCGAGACGGGGGAGGCCGACCTGGTCGGCCAGTTCGCCGAGCACCTGCCGATGGCCGTGATGTGCGAGATCTTCGGCATGGCCGAGGAGTACAACGACCGGATCGTGCAGGCCGCCCGCGACATGCTGCGCGGCTCCGACACCGCCATCGCCAGCCACGCCTACGTCATGGAGGTGCTGCAACGGCTCACCGCGCGCCGCCGCGCCGAGCCGAAGGAGGACTTCGCCAGCCATCTGATCCGCCACCCGGCCGGGCTCACCGACGACGAGGTCACCAAGCACCTGTGGCTGGTCCTGATGGCCGCCTACGAGGCCACCGCCAACCTGCTCGCCAACGTGCTGCTCATGGTCATCACCGACGACCGCTTCTACGCCAAGCTCAACGGCGGCCAGATGACCGTGCCGGAGGCGGTGGAGCAGTCCCTGTGGGACGAACCGCCGTTCTCCACCGTCTTCGCCTACTACGCCAAGCAGGACACCGAACTGGGCGGCCAGCGCATCCGCCAGGGCGACGGACTGCTGTTCGCGCCCGCCGCCGGCAACATCGACCCCCGGGTGCGGCCCGACCTGAGCGCCAACATGCAGGGCAACCGCTCCCACCTCGCCTTCGGCGGCGGCCCGCACGAGTGCCCCGGCCAGGACATCGGCCGCGCCATCGCCGACGCCGGTGTCGACGCGTTGCTGATGCGGCTGCCGGACGTCCAGCTGGCCTGCGACGAGGACGAGCTGCGATGGACGGAGTCCATCGCCTCCCGGCACCTGGTCGAGCTGCCGGTCCACTTCGAGCCCAAGGCGCCGCAGGACGTCCGGGCCGCGCCCAGCCCGCACGGGCTGCCGCAGCCGCAGCGGCCCCCGGTGTGGCAGGTGATCGCGCCTCAGCCGCAACCCCAGCCGCAGTCCGGCCCGTCGGCGCCCCCGGCGGGCGCGGCGGCCCCGGGCGCGGTCACGGCGGCCGGCTCCGCGGCCACGGCCGTGACGGCCCCGTCGGGCCTGCCGCCCCAGCAGCAGGCCCCGGCCGCTCAGCCGCCGGCCCCGCAGCCGATGCCGGCGCCTCAGCCCGCTCAGATCCCGCAGCCAATGGCCCCGGATGCCGCGGTCACTGCGGCGGCACCGGCCCGTCCGCGTGGGCTGTGGCGGCGCCTGCTGCGCTGGTGGCAGGGGAACTGACCGCCCCCGCCCAGTCGTCGTACGACGCCCAGGCCGCGAGGGTGCGGCCGCTGCGGAAGCGGTGCTCCGCCCCCGTGACCGGATCGGTGAAGGCCAGCTCCCGCGCGAGCAGTTGCAGCGGGCGCCGGAAGTCACCGGGCGCCACGGGGGCGGCCACCTCCGGGTACAGCGGGTCGCCGAGGATCGGGACGCCGAGCGCGTTCATGTGCACCCGCAGCTGGTGGGTCTGGCCGGTGGCGGGCAGCAGCCGGTACCGGCCCAGGCCGCCGCGGTGCCCGGCCGCCTCGATCCGGCTGACCGCGTTCGGCTCGCCCGGCACCTCCCGCGCCGCGAGCACGCCGCGCTCCTTCACGATCCGGCTGCGCACGGTCACCGGCAGCTCCAGCTCCGGGTCGTACGGGGCGACGGCCTCGTACGCCTTGTGCACCCGCCGGTCGCGGAACAGCGTCTGGTAGGCGCCGCGCTCCTCGGGCCGCACCGTGAACAGCACGATGCCGGCGGTGAGCCGGTCCAGCCGGTGCGCGGCGGTCAGCGTCGGGATCCCGAGGTCCCGGCGCAGCCGCGCCAGCGCGGTCTCGGCGACATGGCTGCCGCGCGGGGTGGTGGCGAGGAAGTGCGGCTTGTCGGCGACGACGATGTGCTCGTCGCGGTACACCACGTCCACCGCGAACGGCACCGGCACTTCCGGGGCGAGCTGCCGGTGGAACCAGACGTACATCCCCGGCACGTACGGAGCGTCCGGCGCCACCGGCCGCCCGTCCGCGCCGACGACCTCGCCGGCGTCGAACATCGCCTCGATCAGTCCCGCCCCGGCTCCGCTGAGCCGGGCCACCAGATATGCGCGGACGGTGGGCGACGACCCGGTCGCCGGCAGCCGCACCCGCACGGGGTCCACCCCGTCCCGCTGGGGGAGGGGCGAGGGCGGGGGAGGGGTACGGCGTCTCATCGCCAGCCAGCGTACGAGGCCCCCGGTCCCGGCGGGAAACCGCTGGTCCCGGGGACGTGCGTCGCACATCCCCGGGCCTTCGGGGCGTTCGCCGAAATCGCTGGATGTTCGCGGCGCCCGTTGAAAAGCGCTGGGTGTTCGCGGCGCCCGTTGAAAAGCGCTGGGTGTTCGCGGCGCCCGTGGAAAACCGCTGGGTCTTCCGGGCGCTCGCGGGCACGATGGCGGGCATGCCCGATCTGACGCAGCCGGTCCTGCCCGCCGGCACCCTGTCCCGTATCCCGCAGCCCACCCTTCCCACCGGCGACGGCCTGGTGCTGCGCCCCTGGCGCGCCGAGGACGCCCCGGCCGTGCACGAGGCCTTCCAGGATCCGCTGATCCACCAGTGGCACATCCGCCGCGCCGACTCCGAGGAGGAGGTCCGCGGCTGGATCGCCGAGTGGCAGGGGGACTGGACCGGGGAGCGCACAGCGCAGTGGGCGGTCGCCGACGAGGCGAGCGGACGGCTGCTGGGCCGGGTCGGGCTGCGGCAGATCGAGCTGCTGGACGGGGCCGCCGAGGTCGCCTACTGGACGCATGCGGCCGCCCGCGGCCAGGGGGTCGCCGTGCGCGCCACGACGGCGCTGACCCGCTGGGCGCTGGAGGAGATCGGGTTCGAACGCCTGGAGCTGTTGCACTCCGTCTTCAACGAGGCGTCCTGCCGGGTGGCGGCCAAGGCCGGCTTCGCCCTGGAGGGGACGAAGCGGCGGGCCCTGCTGCATCCCGACGGCTGGCACGACATGCACCTGCACGCGCGCGTACGGGGCGACTGACCGGCCCCCGAGGCTGAAGCGGCCCACGGCCGGCGCGTCGGCCGGGAGCGGCCCACGGCCGGCCGTCGATCGGTCAGGCGGCCGGCACGCCCTCCTGCTCGGCCTCCACGCGCGCGTTCCACTCGCGCTTGGAGGCCTGCCAGCCGTCCTCGTTGTGGCCGAGGCGCCAGTAGCCGGAGATCGACAGGTCCTCGCGCGGGAGGGCGTGCTCCACGCGCAACAGCCGGCGCAGCTCCTTCACGCAGCCCGCCTCGCCGTGCACGAAGGCGTGCACGCGGCCCTCGGGGAAGTCCAGCGCGCGCACGGCCTCGACGAGCCGCTCGCCGACCGGCCGATCACCGCGGTGCAGCCAGACGACGTCCACCGAGGAGTCGATCTTCTGCTCCTCCTCGGGCCCGGCGACCTCGATGAACGCGTGCGCCACGGCGCCGTCGGGCAGCGCCTCCAGCGCGGCCGCGATGGCCGGCAGCGCGCTCTCGTCACCGGCGAGCAGATGCCAGTCGGCGGCCGGGTCGGGGCCGTAGGCGCCGCCGGGGCCCATGAAACGGACGGTCTCGCCGGGCCGCACCCGGGTCGCCCAGGGGCCGGCCAGGCCCTCGTCGCCGTGGATGACGAAGTCCAGGGTCAGCTCGCGGTGCTCGGGGTCCCAGGCGCGCACGGTGTAGGTCCGGGTGACCGGCCACTGCTCGCGCGGGAACTCCGCGCGGATGCGCTCCATGTCGAACGGCTCGGGATAGCGCACGCCGTCGGCCGGGAAGAGCAGCTTGACGTAGTGGTCCGTGCAGCTGCCCGCCTCGAAGCCGGCCAGGCCCTCACCGCCGAGCACCACACGCTGCATGTGCGGGGTGAGCCGTTCGGTGCGGACGACGCGAGCGGAGTGGACCCTGCGCGGCTTGCGCCCCGGACGTTCTGCCATCACGGCCTCCCTGATCACTGCTTAGGCTTACCTAAGCTAGCACCTCACGCGGGTGGACACTCCTCACTGGGCCAGTGTGGTGAGCAGTCGCTGCAGTGAGCCGCCCAGCCCCCAGCGCACCGCCAGCTTCTCCAGCGCCGCCGCGTCGCGCGGGGCGTGCGGCAGGGCCGTGTCGACGTCCGGCAGCGGGACGTCGCCGGCGACCCGGACCACCTTGGGTGCCACCGCGAGATACGGCTTGGCCTCGGTGAGCCGCTTGCGCTGCGTGGGCGTGAGCCTGGCGCGCGGGTCGTCCACGGCCGCCAGGATGCCGGCCAGGTCGCCGAACTCCGCCAGCAGCTTGGCCGCCGTCTTCTCCCCGACGCCCGCCACGCCCGGCAGCCCGTCGCTAGGGTCGCCGCGCAGCAGCGCCAGATCCGCGTACCCGCTGCCGTCGACGCCATACTTCTCGCGCAGCAGCGACTCGTCGGTCACCTGCAGCGTGCCGACGCCCTTGAGCGGATACAGCACGCGCACGTCCCGCGCGTCGTCGACCAGCTGGTAGAGGTCGCGGTCGCCGGTGACGATGTCGACCGGGCCCTCGGCGCGGGCGGTGAAGGTGCCGATGACGTCGTCCGCCTCGTACCCCGCGACGCCCACGCGCGCGATGCCGAGCGCGTCGAGGACCGCCTCGATGACGGGCACCTGCGGTGAGAGGGTGTCCGGCACCTCCTCCTCGTCGGGGCCGCCCTCGTGCTCCTCGGCGACCCGGTGCGCCTTATAGGAGGGGATCAGCTCGACCCGCCACTGCGGCCGCCAGTCGGCGTCCATGCAGGCCACCAGGTGTGCCGGCCGGTGGTCCTTGACCAGGCGGTCGATGAAGTCGAGCAGCCCGCGCACGGCGTTCACCGGGGTGCCGTCCGGGGCCTTCACGGAGTCCGGCACGCCGAAGTAGGCGCGGAAGTACAGCGAGGCGGTGTCGAGGAGCATCAGTCGTCCGGTCACGCTCGCATCATGCCGTACCCCACCGACAGCGGCCGACCGCCGCGCACCGTGCAACGTGTTGCGCCCTTCAGTGACGTGGCCCACTTGTGCGTTTGCGCCCGGGCAATCAGGGGAGGCGCGCCTTCGGAGCGATGCCGGTTGCATGTTCAACCTTTGTGTGGTGCATGCGACCGCTCGCTCCTGTCCCTGCCGTCCAGACGAGAAGGTACGCGTGTCAGCCAGGCTTGAGGCCGAACATCTCTTCAAGGTGTTCGGCAGACGACCAGATCAGGCGGTGGAGCGGCTCCGGGGCGGAGCCGACCGGGAGGAACTGCGCGCGGACGGCACCACGGCCGCCGTCATCGACGCCTCCTTCACCGTGGACCCCGGCCAGATCTTCGTCGTCATGGGCCTGTCCGGCTCCGGCAAGTCCACCCTGCTGCGCATGCTCAACGGACTGCTGGAGCCCACCGCCGGCCGCGTCCGCTTCGACGGCCAGGATCTGACCTCGCTCGCCGGCAAGGAGCTGCGCGAGGTGCGCGCCAAGAAGATCAGCATGGTCTTCCAGCACTTCGCCCTCTTCCCGCACCGCAGCGTCCGCGAGAACGCCGCCTACGGTCTCGCCGTCCAGGGGGTGCCCCGCGCCGAGCGCGACCAACGCGCCGCCGAGGCGCTCGCCCTGTGCGGCCTGGCCGGCTGGGAGGACTCCTGGCCGGACGAGCTGTCCGGCGGCATGCAGCAGCGCGTCGGCCTCGCCCGCGCGCTCGCCACCGACGCCGACCTGCTGCTGATGGACGAGTCCTTCAGCGCCCTGGACCCGCTGATCCGCCGCGACATGCAGGACCAGCTGCTGGAACTGCAGCGGACCCTGAAGAAGACCATCGTCTTCATCACCCACGACCTCAACGAGGCCATGCGCCTGGGCGACCGCATCGCCGTCATGCGCGACGGCCGCATCGTGCAGAACGGCACCGCCGAGGACATCCTGCTGCGGCCCGCCAACGACTACGTCGCCTCCTTCATCCAGGACGTCGACCGCTCCCGCGTGGTCACCGCCTCCGCCGTCATGGACACCGACGGCCTGCGCGGCGACGAGGCCGACTGCGGCTGCGCGACCGCGACGCCCGACACGCCGTTCACCGAACTGTGCGCGATCAGCGCGCGCGTGCCGCACCCGGTCGCCGTGCTGAACGCCGACCGCGCGCTCGTCGGCGTCGTACCCCGGCAGCGCCTGGTCGGCTTCCTCGGCGACGCGGAAGGAGAACCCGCCGCCTGCGACGGCCGGCGGGACAAGGGCGGGGAGAAGGTGATGGCCCGTGCCTAGGATCCCGCTCGGCGACTGGGTCAACAGCGCGGTCGACTGGCTCCTGAACCACGTCTCCTGGCTGTTCGACTTCTTCAAGACCGTCTTCACCGGCGCCTACGACGGCATCGATGCCGTCCTCCAGGCGCCCGAGCCGCTGCTGCTCGCCGGCATCTTCGCCGTGCTCGCCTTCTGGCTGCGCGGCACCCTCGCCGGTGTCCTCACCTTCGCGGGCTTCGCCTTCATCGACTCGCTGCAGCTGTGGGACGACGCGATGGTGACCCTGGCGCTCGTGCTCGTCGCCACGATCATCGCGCTGGTGATCTCGGTGCCCGTGGGCATCTGGGCCGCCCGGTCCAGCCGCGTCAGCAGCCTGGTGCGGCCGGTGCTGGACTTCATGCAGACCCTGCCCGCGATGATCTACCTCATCCCGGCGATCCTGTTCTTCGGCACCGGTGCCTCCGCGGGCATCGTCGCCACCCTGATCTTCGCGCTCGCCCCCGGCGTGCGCATGACCGAGCTGGGCATCCGCCAGGTAGACAAGGAACTGGTGGAGGCCGCCGAGGCCTTCGGCACCACGCCCCGCAACACCCTGCTGCGGGTCCAGCTGCCGCTCGCGCTGCCCACCGTCATGGCCGGCGTCAACCAGGTCATCATGCTCGGCCTGTCCATGGCCGCGATCGCCGGCATGGTCGGCACCGGTGGCCTCGGCGGCGACGTCAACGAGGCCATCGGCCAGCTGAACGTCGGCCTCGGCTCCGAGGCGGGCGTGGCGATCGTCATCCTCGCGATCTACCTCGACCGGATGACGAGCGCGCTGGGCACCCAGGTCTCGCCGCTCGGCCGGCGCGCCGCGGCACGCGCGCGTGCCGCGCGGGGCCTGAAGATCTGGTCGTACCGGCCCCGGCCGCAGATCGCCGTCATCGGCGTGGTGATCCTCGGCCTGGTCGCCGGCGGCATGGGCGTCTTCGGCGGCAAGGGTGCCGGCACGGCCGTCGCCGACGGCACGGACGTCGGCCAGGGCAAGAAGATCACCATCGGCTACATCCCCTGGGACGAGGGCGTCGCCTCCACCTACCTGTGGAAGGAGATCCTGGAGCAGCGCGGCTACCAGGTGGACGCCAAGCAGTTCGACGCCGGACCGCTGTACACCTCGCTCGCGGCCGGCAACGTCGACTTCCAGACCGACGCCTGGCTGCCGACCACGCACGCGCAGTACGTCAAGAAGTACGGCGACCGGCTCGACGACCTGGGCACCTGGTACGGCCCGACCTCGCTGGAGCTGAGCGTCCCGGCGTACATGAAGGACGTCGACACGCTCGCCGACCTCAAGGGCAAGGCGGCCGAGTTCGGCGGGAAGATCACCGGCATCGAGTCCGGCGCCGGCGAGATGGCCCTGCTCAAGAGCAAGGTCCTCAAGGCGTACGGCCTCGACAAGGAGTACAAGGTCGTCGACAGCTCCACCCCGGCCATGCTGGCCGAGCTGAAGCGGGCCTACAGCAAGAAGGAACCGATCGCGGTCACGCTGTGGTCGCCGCACTGGGCGTACAACGACTACCGGCTGAAGAAGCTGAAGGACCCCCGGGGCGCCTGGGGCAAGGGCGACGCCCTGCACACGCTCGCCCGCAAGGGCTTCGCCGGCGACAACCCGCTCGTCGCCAAGTGGCTGAAGGCCTTCAAGCTCGACGAGAAGCAGCTCACCGGCCTCGAAGCAGAGATCAACAAGGCGGGCAAGGGCCGCCAGCAGGACGCCGTGCGCGCCTGGCTGAAGAAGAACCCGGGCCTGGTGGACAAGCTCGCCCCCGTGCAGAACGCCAAGGCCGCCGAGACCAAGCGCCCGGTGAACGTGGCCTGGTTCCCCTGGGACGAGGACATCGCCGTCACCCACCTGTGGAAGAACGTCCTGGAGCGGCGCGGCTACCGGCTGAACCTGAAGCAGATGGACGTCGGCCCCGTCTACACCGGCCTCGCCTCCGGCGACCTCGACCTCAACTTCGACGCCTGGCTGCCCTACGCGCAGGCCAACTACTGGGACAAGAGCAAGGACCGGCTCAAGGACCTCGGCACCTGGTACCGGCCCACCTCGCTGGAGATCGCCGTGCCGTCCTACGTCAAGGGCGTGACCTCGCTCGAGGACCTCAAGGGCAAGGCCGGGACCTTCGGCGGGAAGATCATCGGCATCGAGCCCGGCACCGGTGAGATGAACCTGCTCAAGACCAAGGTCCTGCCCGGCTACGGCCTGGACAAGGAGTACCAGGTCGTCGACGGCTCCACCCCGGCGATGCTCGCCGAGCTCAAGCGCGCCTACGCCAAGAAGCAGCCCGTCGCCGTCGTCCTGTGGTCGCCGCACTGGGCCTACAGCCAGTACCACCTGACCAAGCTGAAGGACGACAAGAAGCTCTTCGGCGAGGGCAACACCATCCGCACCATCGCAAGCGAGCGCTTCCCCGAGCAGTACCCGCAGCTCACCCGGTGGATCAGGAACTTCCGGATGAGCGAGGCCGAGCTCGGCAGCCTCGAGGCGGAGATCAACCGGCGAGGCCAGGGCCACGAGGACGACGCCGTCGCCGCCTGGCTCGCCCAGCACCCCGGCATGGCCGACCGCATGACACCGCGGTAACCGCCGTCCCCGCACCCCCGAGGGGTGGGCCGCCACGCCACCTGACCGCGTGCCGGCCCACCCCTCGGGCATGTCCGGCCACCGTCACGATCCGGCCAACCACACAGCGCCATCCCCCCGCCAGAACCTTTGACCCGGTCCCGGGAACACCTGGGACAGCCACCGCATTGACCATGACACCGGCGTCGCGGTACGCCGAACGCCCCGTCCGCCGACCGTCCGGGCAGGTGATGCACTGGCGCGAACCATCAGGTCGGAGCCGACGCAGTAGGTCCCCGTTGTGACGGCCGCGTGAAACGGTTTGCCGAACATGCGTAGGGTGCAGAGAAGTCATCAGGCGCCGTGCACCCGCCGACCGGGACACGACGACGCAGGCGACGACCGGGACGACGAGCGAAGGAGGGAGCCGGAGCGATGGGCGACCACAAAGAGCAGCCCCTGCGGGTCGGTGCGGCCGTACGGCGGCGCCGCCGGGCCCTGGACCTCACCCTCGCCGTCGTGGCCGAGCGCAGCGGCCTGTCGGTGCCCTTCCTCAGCCAGGTCGAGAACGACCGGGCGCGGCCCAGCCGCAGCTCCCTGGAGAAGGTGGCCGACGCCCTGCGCACCACCGCGGTCGAGCTGCTGGCCGCCGCCGACCCGGCGTGCAGCGTCGACGTCGTCCGCGCCGAGGACCCCGAGCCCGGCCCGCTGCCCCACTCGCGGTCCCTGGTACGCGGTCACCACCAGATGCACGCCTCGGAGTTCACCGGCGACCACGACGCCGGACGCGAGTTCCAGTACCGCAACGACCAGTTGATGTACGTCGCCGACGGCGCCGTCGAGATCGAGGCCGAGGGCCGTGCCTACCGCCTCGGCCGCGGTGACACCCTGTACCTCACCGGCGGGGTGCGCCACCGCTGGCGGGCCACCGTGCCCGACACCCGGCTGATCGTCGTCGCCGTCGCCGAGCACATCGAAGCCGTACGGGACCGGCCCGGCCGGTGAGGGTCGTCTCGCTCGTGCCGTCGCTCACCGAGGCGGTGGCCGCGTCCGCGCCCGGCGTGCTCGTCGGCGCCACCGACTGGTGCACCCACCCCGCGGGCCTCGACGTCGTCCGCGTCGGCGGCACCAAGAACCCCGGTCTCGCCCGCGTCCTCGACCTCGCCCCCGACCTGGTCGTCGCCAACGAGGAGGAGAACCGCGCCCCCGACCTGGCCGCGCTGCGCGCCGCCGGCCTGGAGGTGCTGGTCACCGAGGTGCGCGACGTGCCCCAGGCCTTCGCGGAACTGGACCGGGTCGTCGCCGCCTGCGGGGTGCGACGGCGGCCGCGCTGGCTGGACGAGGCCGAGGCGGCCTGGCGGACACTCCCCGAACCGGCCGCGCGGCGCACGGCCGTCGTGCCGATCTGGCGCCGGCCCTGGATGGTCCTCGGCCGCGACACCTTCGCCGGGGACGTCCTGGCCCGGCTCGGCGTCGACCACCTCTACGCCGGGCACGCGGAGCGCTACCCGCGCGTGCCGCTCGACGAGCTGCGGGGGGCCGGCCCGGATCTCGTCGTCCTGCCGGACGAGCCCTACCGCTTCACCGCCGACGACGGCCCCGAGGCCTTCCCCGGCCTGGCCTGCGCACTGGTCAGCGGACGGCACCTGACGTGGTACGGGCCGTCACTGGCCGAGGCGCCACGGGTGCTGGGCGCGGCGCTCGCAGCAGCTCACCCCTGAGCAGCCCGCGCACCGTCCCGGCGGCGGCCGCCAGCCAGCCGGCCAGCAGCAGGCCGTACAGGGCGAGCGCCAGCACGTCGAAGGCGACCAGGCCGGTGTGCCGGGCGAGCGCCTCCGCCCCGGTCACACAGGTCCCCACCGGGAACGTGAACGCCCACCAGGTCATCGCGAACCCCATGCCGTGCCGCCGGGCGCGCACCACGTGGGCGCCGGCCAGGCACAGCCACAGCAGCGCGAACCCCGTCACCGGCACGCCGTACAGCACGGCGAACACCGCGAAGCCCGACGCGTACCGCGGCAGCACCCCGGGCGCGGCGTCCGCGAACTTCCCCACCGCGGTCGTCGACTGGCCGAGCGGCCCCAGCACCAGGAACAGCGTCGGGGCCAGCACCACGGGCAGCGGCCCGCCCAGCGTCCGCGCGAACACCAGCGGCAGCATCAGCAGCGTCGCCAGCAGACTCAGGCCGAACAGGGCGACACAGGCCAGCAGCAGCGTCTCGCGCGGCTGTCCCGGCGGCAGGTGCGGCACCAGCAGCGGACCGGTGGCGGCCGACACCATCGGCGCCACGAGCGGCAGCAGCCACACGGGCGTGGCCTGCTCCACCGCCACCCGATGGCGTACGGCCATGAGGTACGGCACCGCGACCGCGGCCGCCAGGCCGGTCACCGTGCCGGCGGTGAACAGCACGGCGTCCAGCGCGACCGCGGCCGTCGTGCCGATCAGGGCGGGCCCTGCGGTCACCGCGCCGGCGCCGACCGCGAGCAGCGCCATCGCCAGGCAGCCGTAGAACGGCGCCACGGCCGGGTCCAGGAGGTGGGCGCGGGCCTGGTCGCGGTGGTGCCGCCAGTGCAGGGCGCGGGCGGCGAGCAGGAGCAGCAGCAGTGCCAGGGCGAGGGCCCACGCCGCCGCGCAGGCCGTGCGCAGGCCGGGGAGGTGGACGGGGAGGCCGAGGCCGGCCGTGGTGAGCACGGCGGTGCCCATCACGGAGGCGTACCAGTTGGGGCCGAGATGCCGGACTGCGGTGATCATGCGACCACGGTGCCGTTGCCGGGCCGTCCCCACCAGGGAGGATGTCTCTATGAGGGCATAAGCTGGGTTTATGGCAGAGGTGACGGGGAGCGAGAGCGGGAGCGGGGCCCAGGCGGCGGGCGGGTCGCCGGCGGCGGGCGGGTCGCTGGCGCACCGGGTGCCCGACCTGGGCGCGCTGGAACTGCTGCTGGCCGTGGCCCGGCTCGGCAGCCTCGGCGCGGCGGCCCGGGAACTGGGCATCACCCAGCCCGCCGCGAGCAGCCGGATCCGCTCCATGGAACGGCAGCTCGGCGTGGCCCTGGTCGACCGCTCGCCGCGCGGATCGCGGCTGACGGACGCCGGGGCGCTGGTCACGGACTGGGCGCGGCGGGTCGTCGAGGCCGCGGAGGCCTTCGACGCGGGGGCGCAGGCGCTGCGCGACCGGCGGGACTCGCGGCTGCGGGTCGCGGCGAGCATGACCATCGCCGAATACCTGCTGCCCGGGTGGCTGATCGCGCTGCGCACGCGGCGGCCCGACACGGCGGTGTCGCTGCTCGCGGGGAACTCCGCGGTGGTCGCGGAGCGGCTGCTCGCCGGAGAGGCCGACCTCGGGTTCGTGGAGGGGCTGACGCTGCCCGGCGGGCTGGACTCCGTGGTCATCGCCCGCGACCGGCTGATCGTGGTCACCGCGCCGGGGCATCCCTGGGCGCGGCGGCGCAAGGGGGCGGTGTCGGCGGCGGAACTCGCGGCCACGCCGCTGATCCTGCGGGAGAAGGGGTCGGGGACGCGGCAGGTGCTGGACGCGGCGCTGGGCTCGCCGGCGGTGCCGCTGATCGAACTGTCGTCGACGACGGCGGTGAAGGCGGCGGCGGTGAGCGGGGCGGGGCCGGCGGTGCTGAGCGAACTGGCGGTGGGGGACGAGCTGGCGCTGCGGCGGCTGGTGCGGGTGCCGGTGGAGGGGGTGGCGCTGGCGCGGGCGCTGCGGGCGGTGTGGACGGCGGGGCACCGGCCGGCGGGGCCGGCGCGGGACCTTCTGTCTCTGACCCGGTCGGCCTCCCGGCCGGGGGGTTCTGTGGCGTAGGGGGCCGGTCCCTGCGGGGCTTCCGGGGTGCCGGGTGCGGGTGGCTCCGGGTGCCGGTCCCCGGGGCTCCGCCCCGGACCCCGCCAGGGGCTCCGCCCCTGGACCCCGGGGGGTTTCCCACCCACCCACCCGACTCGGTCGGGCAAGAGGAGCCGCCACGGGGCTCCGCCCCGGACCCCGACTGGGGCTCCGCCCCCTGCCCCCCGCGGAGGCTCCGCCCCGTACCCCCGCGGTGGCTCCGCCCCCTGTACCCCGCGGAGGCTCCGCCCCGTACCCCCGGCTCAGCGGAGCTCTTCCGTCGCCTTCACCAAGCCCCGCATCACTCTCTCGTCCTCGCCCATCTCCGGGTGCCACTGGACTCCCAGGGCCCAGTGGTCCGGTAGTTCGATGGCCTCCACCGTGCCGTCCTGGGCGTGGGCCGAGGGGATCAGGTCGCGGCCCAGGGTGGCCACGCACTGGTGGTGGTACGTCGGGACCGACGTCCGTTCCGGGACCAGCGTGGCGTAGCGCGTGCCGGGGACCGGGGTGACCGGGTGGTGGGCGAAGGTGCCGGGGCTGATCGCGTGGCCGTCGAGGTGCTGGGTGAGCGTGCCGCCCAGGGCCACGTTCAGCAGTTGCATGCCGCGGCAGATGCCCAGCAGCGGGGTGCCGGAGGCCAGCGCGGCCTCGGTCAGGGCCAGTTCCCACGCGTCGCGTTCGGTCGCCGGCGGGCCCGTGCGCGGGTCGCGCGGGGCGCCGTAGCGGGACGGGTCGACGTCCGGGCCGCCGGCGATGACCAGGCCGTCGAGACGCGCGACCACGTCGGCCGCGTGACGGGGCTCGTCCGGCGGCAGCATCGCCGCGATGCCGCCCGCCCGCTGCACCAGACGGGGATAGCCGGCCGGCAGGAGCGCCGCCTCCAGCGCCCACACGCCCCAGCGGGTCTCACGCTCCAGATAGGTGCTGATGCCGATCACCGGCCGCCGGCGCCGCGTCACGTGACCTCCCTGTGCCTCACCCAATGGGTCGAACTCCTACCTTTGCGAGGCTGCCCGCCGCGCGCTCATGTCAGGAAGCCGCGCAGCAGCGCCGCCGTACCCGCGCAGTGCTCGCGCATCATCTCCCGCGCCCCGTCCGCGTCGCCGTCCAGCACCGCCTCCACCAGCGCGGTGTGCTGGCGCTGGGAGTGCTCCAGGTTGCGCACCAGCAGCGGGATGCAGTCGAGGAGGTCGTTCACCGTGGCCCGCACCGCCGCGTACCGGGCGGTGAGGGACGGGGAGCCGCTCAGCTCGGCCAGCGTGAGGTGCAGCAGGGTGTCGCACCGCCGGTAGTCCTGCAGCGGCGCGTCCCGGGTGGCCGCCAGCGCCGCGCGCAGCCGCCGTACCCCGTCCGGCTCCAGGCCGTGCTGCGCGCACAGCCCGGCGGCCCCCACCTCCAGCACCTCCCGGAAGCGCAGCACGTCCTCGACGTCCACCTCGGCGACGCGGCGCCGCAGTGCGTCCTCGCCGCCGGCGTCACTGCGCGGCAGCACGAACGTTCCGCCGTAGCGGCCGCGCCGGGACTCCACCAGGCCCTGCTCCTGGAGCACCTTCAGCACCTCCCGCAGCGTCACCCGGCTGATCCCGAGCCGCTCCGCCAGGTCCCGCTCCGCGGGCAGCCGCCCGCCGGCCGGCACCAGGCCGAGCCGTACGACCTGCAGGATCTGCTCCAGGGCCTCCTCGAAGCCGTTGCCCGCCCGCACCGGCCGCAGCAGCGGGGCGAGGCGGTCCGGGGTCCCCATCCGGCCGTTCCCCTCCTCCGTCCGCGCCATCCGGTCGCGTCCCCTTCCCAAGCAATGGTCGTCGGCCATACCTTATGGCTTCCGGGGCCGGACGAGAACGCCGCAGACGCCCAAGGAGGCTCTCCCGTGGCAGACCGCACACCCCCGCTGAGCGTCGAGGAGCTGCACGCCCTCGTCGCGAGCGGAGAGATCGACACCGTCGTCCTGGCCTTCCCCGACATGCAGGGCCGGCTCCAGGGCAAGCGGTTCGCCGCCCGCTTCTTCCTCGACGAGGTCCTCCACCACGGCACCGAGGGCTGCAACTACCTCCTCGCCGTCGACGCCGACATGAACACCGTCGACGGCTACGCCATGTCGTCCTGGGATCGCGGCTACGGGGACTTCGCCCTGCGGCCCGACGTGCGGACGCTGCGCCGCGTGCCCTGGCACCCCGGCACCGCGCTGCTGATCGCCGACCTCGCCTGGGAGGACGGTTCACCGGTCGCCGCCGCACCCCGCCAGATCCTGCGCCGCCAGCTGGAGCGGCTCGCCGCACTCGGCTACACCGCGCGGGTCGGCACCGAGCTGGAGTTCATCGTCTTCCGCGACAGCTACGAGCAGGCCTGGGACGCCGGCTACCGGGGCCTGACCCCCGTCAACCAGTACAACGTCGACTACTCCATCCTCGGCACCGGCCGCATCGAGCCCCTGCTGCGCCGGATCCGCAACGAGATGGCCGGCGCCGGGATGACCGTGGAGTCCGCCAAGGGCGAGTGCAACCCGGGCCAGCACGAGATCGCCTTCCGTTACGACGAGGCCCTGGTCACCTGCGACCAGCACGCGATCTACAAGACCGGCGCCAAGGAGATCGCCGCCCAGGAGGGCGTCTCGCTCACCTTCATGGCCAAGTACAACGAGCGCGAGGGCAACTCCTGCCACATCCATCTCTCCCTCGCCGACACCGACGGCACCAGCGTCATGGCCGCCGGCGACGGCATGTCCGACGTCATGCGGCACTTCCTCGCCGGGCAGCTCGCCGCGCTGCGGGACTTCTCGCTGCTGTACGCGCCGCACATCAACTCCTACAAGCGGTTCCAGCGCGGCTCCTTCGCGCCCACCGCCGTCGCCTGGGGCCACGACAACCGCACCTGCGCCCTGCGCGTCGTCGGCCACGGCCGCTCCCTGCGCTTCGAGAACCGCCTGCCCGGCGGCGACGTCAACCCGCACCTCGCCGTGGCGGGCATGGTCGCGGCCGGGCTGTACGGCATCGAGCAGCGGCTGGAGCTGCCCGAGCCGTGCGCCGGCAACGCCTACGCCGCCGACTACGCGCACGTCCCGACCACCCTGCGCGAGGCCGCAGAGCTGTGGGAGAACAGCCCGCTGGCCAAGGCCGCCTTCGGCGACGAGGTCGTCGCGCACTACCGCACCATGGCCCGCGTCGAACTGGACGCCTTCGACGCCGCCGTCACCGACTGGGAGCTGCGCCGCTCCTTCGAACGCATGTGAGGCCCCGCGTGAGCCACCGGACCGACCCGAACGTCCTCGACGTCCTCAACCCCGCCACCGAGGAGGTCGTCGCCACCGTCCCCGCCGCGACCGCCGCCGACGTGGACACCGCCGTCGTCCGCGCCGCGCAGGCGCAGGCGAAGTGGGCCGCCTTCCCGCCCGGCGACCGGGCCCGGCTGCTGCGCCGCTTCGCCCGGGTCGTCGACGAGCACCTGGAGGAGCTGGCCCTGCTGGAGGTCCGCGAGGCCGGGCACACCCTCGGCAACGCCCGCTGGGAGGCGGGCAACGTGCGCGACCTGCTCGACTACGCCTCCGGCGGGGTGGAGCGGCTGACGGGACGCCAGATCCCGGTGCCCGGCGGGCTCGACGTGACCATCCTGGAGCCGCTCGGCGTGGTCGGCGTCATCGCGCCGTGGAACTTCCCCATGCCGATCGCCGCCTGGGGCACCGCGCCGGCGCTCGCCGCCGGCAACGCGGTGATCCTCAAGCCCGCCGAGACCACCCCGCTGACCGCGCTGCGCCTCGCCGAACTCGGCCTGGCCGCCGGGCTGCCCGAGGGACTGTTCCAGGTGCTGCCGGGGCACGGGCCGGTCGCCGGCGCCGCCCTCGTCGAGCACCCCGGCGTCGCCAAGATCGTGTTCACCGGGTCGACGGCCGTCGGCAAACAGGTGTGGGTCAAGGGCGCCGACCGGCTCAAGCGGATCACCCTGGAACTGGGCGGCAAGAGCCCCAACATCGTCTTCGCCGACGCCGACCTCGAACAGGCCGCGGCCGCCGCGCCCATGGCCTTCCTCGACAACAGCGGCCAGGACTGCTGCGCCCGCACCCGCATCCTCGTGCAGGCGTCCGTGTACGAGCGTTTCCTCGCCCTGCTCGCCCCGGCGGTCGAGTCGGTCGTCGTCGGCGACCCGGCCGACGAGTCGACCCAGATGGGTCCGCTGATCTCCCGCGCCCAGCTGGAGCGCGTGCGCTCCTACGTCCCCGACGGGGCCGAGGGCATCCGCGGCAAGGCGCCCGAGGGACCCGGCTTCTGGTACCCGCCGACCGTCCTCACCGGCGTCGACCCGCACGCGCGCGTGGCCGTGGAGGAGGTCTTCGGGCCGGTCGCCGTCGTCCTGCCCTTCAAGGACGAACGCGAGGCCGTCGCCCTCGCCAACGCCACCGACTACGGCCTGTCCGGCTCCGTGTGGACCCGGGACGTCGGCCGCGCCCTGCGCGTCTCCCGGGCCGTGCGCGCGGGCAACCTGTCCGTCAACTCCCACTCCAGCGTCCGCTACTGGACCCCCTTCGGCGGGTTCAAGCAGTCCGGCGTCGGGCGCGAGCTCGGCCCGGACGCGCTGGCCGCCTTCACCGAGACCAAGAACGTCTTCATCAGTACGGAGGGCCCCGCACAGTGACCGAAGAGATCGTGTGCCGCCGCCTCGTCGGCCGGACCGCCGTCGTCACCGGAGCCGGCAGCGGCATCGGCCTCGCCTCCGCCCGCCGCCTCGCCGCCGAGGGCGCCCACGTGGTGTGCGGCGACATCGACGAGGCCCGCGGCAAGGCGGCCGCCGAGGAGACCGGCGGACTGTTCGTGAAGGTCGACGTCACCGACCCCGAGCAGGTCGAGGCCCTGTTCCGGGCCGCCCACGACACCTACGGCAGCGTCGACATCGCCTTCAACAACGCCGGCATCTCCCCGCCCGACGACGACTCCATCCTGGAGACGGGCCTGGAAGCCTGGCGGCGCGTCCAGGAGGTCAACCTCACCTCCGTCTACCTGTGCTGCAAGGCCGCGATCCCGTACATGCGCCGGCAGGGCAGGGGATCCATCATCAACACCGCCTCCTTCGTGGCCCGGATGGGCGCGGCGACCTCCCAGATCTCCTACACCGCCTCCAAGGGCGGCGTGCTCGCCATGTCCCGGGAGCTGGGCGTGCAGTTCGCCCGGGAGGGCATCCGGGTCAACGCCCTGTGCCCCGGACCGGTCAACACCCCGCTGCTGCAGGAGCTGTTCGCCAAGGACCCCGAGCGGGCCGCGCGCCGGCTCGTGCACATCCCGGTCGGCCGGTTCGCCGAGGCCGAGGAGATCGCCGCCGCCGTCGCGTTCCTCGCCAGCGACGACTCCTCCTTCGTCAACGCCACCGACTTCCTGGTCGACGGCGGCATCTCCGGCGCGTACGTCACCCCGCTGTAGGGGCGAAACGGTACGGTCCGGGCGTATGCGACAGCTCCTCGCGTGGACCCTGGCCGCGGCCGCCGTCCTGGCGGCCGCGCCCACCGCACACCCCGACGGCCGCGCCGCCTGCCCCCGCCTCACCGGCACCTGGTACGGCGACAACCGCGCCCACCTCCAGCAGGCGATCGACACGCGCGGCACCTGCTCCGGCCGGCCCGGCCGCCCCCGCCCGGTCGCCGCCTTCGACTGGGACAACACCGTCGTCAAGAACGACGTCACCGACGCCACCCTCGCCTGGGCGCTGCGCCACGACGCGCTCCTGCGCCCCGCCCGCTGGACGGACACCAGCGCCTGGCTCACGGCCACCGCCGAGCGCGCCCTGACCCGCGCCTGCGGCACCGGCCCGGCCGGCACCGCGCTGCCCACCTCCCGCAACGCCCGCTGCACCGACGAGATCCTCGAGATCCGCGAGCGGGGCACCACCATGAGCGGCGCCCCCGCCTTCGCCGGCCACTGGAACCACCGCCGCACGGTCCCGCAGTACGCCTGGGTGCCCCAGCTGTTCACCGGCCGCACCCCCGCCGAACTCGCCTCCTACGCCCGCGCCGCCCGCCGCGAGGCCCTCGCCGCCCCGGCCGGCTCCACCCGCCGCGTCGGCACCCACACCCTGCCCGCCTCCGTCCGCTACTACGACCAGCAGCGCGACCTGATCCGCACGCTGCGCCGCGCCGGCTTCGACGTCTACATCGTCTCCGCGGGATCCGAACCCGTCACCGAGGTCTGGTCCCGCGGCGTCGGCGTCGACGCCGCGCACACCCTCGCCATCCGCTCCGTCCTCGACCGGCGCGGCCGGATCACCCCGTGGAACGAGGGCTGCGGCGGCGTCCCCGCCACGCGCGGCGCCGTCATCCCGTACATCGACGGCAAACGCTGCTGGATCAACCAGGAGATCTACGGCGTCCACGGCCCCGCCGCCTGGCAGCGGCAGCCCTGGCCGCACCGCCCCGCGATCGCCGGCGGCGACGCCGACACCGACGTCACCTTCGTCGGCGACGCGACCGCCGTCCACCTCGTCGTCAACCGCAACAAGCCCGAGCTGATGTGCCGGGCCTACGACGACGCCGACGGACGCTGGCTGGTCAACCCGATGTTCCTGGAGCCCCTGCCGCGCCGCACCGCCCCCTACCCGTGCTCCACGACCGCCTTCACCGCGCCCGACGGCACGAGCGGGCCGGTGCGCCGGGACGACGGATCGGTGGTGCCCGACCAGCGGGACACCGTGTACTGACCGTCAGTCCGCGTCCTACAGTGCCGGGATGAGCATGACGCCCTCGCCCGGCTGGTACCCGGACCCGACCGCCGAGCACCTGGAGCGCTGGTGGGACGGCACGTCCTGGACCGAGCACCGGCGCACCCGGGAGACGCCGCCGGCCCCGCCGCAGCCCGCCGTACCCGCGCCGCAGCCGCCGCCGGGGTTCCCGGGGCATCCGGCGGCGTTCCCCGCGCAGCCGGTGACGGTGCCGCAGCCGGTGGTCCGCTCGGGGCGCGGCAGGGCCGTCGCGCTCATCGTCGCCGGTGCCGTGCTGGTCGCCGCGATCGCCACCGGCGCGCTCCTGCTGGGCCAGGGCGACGACGGCGGCGACCCGACGGCCGGGACGACACCGCGCCCCGCCCCGGCCGCCACGGCGACCGCCGAGCCGTCCACGGCCCCGCCGTCCTCCGCCGCGCCCACCGGCGACCCGTCCGTCGTCGTCGACCAGCTCAACGGCATCACGCTGAGGATGCCCGACGGCTGGGTGAAACCCGAGTTCGTCGCCGACGACTCCGTCGTCATGACCACCGACGGCACCTACGACTGCCCCGGCGACCCCGGGATGTGCCGGCACGGCCTGGTCACCACCCACACCGCCACCTCGACCGACGACACCTCGCCCGAGGCCATCGCCGAGGCCGACATCGGCGAGGCGGCGCAACTGGCCTTCGACCACGACTCCATCGGCCGGCGGCCCTACGGCGGCATGACCGGGCACCAGGTCGTCGCCCAGGGACCGGTGGCCGTCGCGGGCCGCGCCGGGTACTACGTGCGCTGGCGCGTCACCACCGCCAAGGGACCGGGCGGCTACGTCCAGTCCCTCGCCTTCCCCTCCAGCGTCGGCACCGAGGCCCCCGTCGTCGTCCGCTACGTCTTCGACACCGGCCGGGGCGCGCCGCCGCTCGCCGACATGGACCGCATCACCTCGGGCATCCGGCCCGTGGGCGACGCGGCCACCGGCGGCGGCGTGGGCAGCAGCATCGGCCCGACGCCGTGAGCGTGCGCCGTCACAGGAACGTGTGACCCTCGCCCCGGTACGTCGGCACGGTCGCGGTCACCCGGTCGCCCTCCACCAGGTGCAGGCTGTCGAACCGCTCGCACAGCTCACCGGCCTTGGCGTGCCGGAACCACACCTTGTCGCCGACCAGCAGATCGTCGGCGGGCGAGCCGAGCAGCGGCGTCTGCACCTCGCCGGCACCCTCCTGCGGGTCGTAGCGCAGCCCCTCGGGCAGATACGGCACCGGCAGCCGGTCCGGGCCGGCCGCGCCGGAGGCCGGGTAGCCGCCGCCCAGCACGGTGACGACGCCGACGCCCGGCCGCCGCACCACCGGCTGCGCGAACAGGGCGGCCGGACGGCCGCTGAACGACGTGTAGTTGTCGAACAGCCGCGGCACGTACAGCCCCGACCCGGCCGCCACCTCCGTCACGGCGTCCTCCGCGACCGTGTGCTGCACGCTGCCGGTGCCGCCGCCGTTGACGAACTCCAGCTCCGGCACGACGGCCCGAACCGCGCGCACCACCGCGGCACGCCGCTCGGCCAGTTCGCGGCGGGCGGCGGCCTGCATCAGGCGGATCGCCCGCGACCGCAGCGGCCGCCCGGCGACCGCGTCCCCGACACCGGCGATGTGCCCCTCGTACGCCATGATGCCCACGACCCGGAACCCCGGCCGGCGCGCCACCGCCCGCGCCAGCGCGGCGACGTCGGCGGGGGAGTGCAGCGGCGAACGCCGGGCCCCCACCCGGACCCGGCCGCCGAGGAGCTTGAGCGAGGTGTCCAACTCCAGGCACACCCGCACCACTTCACGTCCGTCGCCGCGCGCCGCGTCGATGAGGTCGAGCTGCGCGATGTCGTCGACCATGACGGTCACCGCGGCCGCGAGCTTGGGATCGGCGGCGAGTTCGGCGAAAGCGGCGCGGTCGGCGGACGGGTAGGCCAACAGGACGTCGTCGAAGCCGGAACGGGCCAGCCACAGCGACTCGGCGAGCGTGAACGACATGATCCCGCGGAAGCCGTCCTTCGCCAGGACCCGCTCCAGCAGGGCGCGGCAGCGCACGGACTTGCTGGCGACCCGGACCGGCTTGCCCCCCGCGCGGCGGACCAGATCGTCCGCGTTGGCGTCGAAGGCCTCCAGATCCACGATGGCCACGGGGGCGTCGAGATGGGCGGTGGCCCGGTCGTAACGGGCCCGGTCGGCGGCGCGCGCAGTCATGACGGCAGCCTGCCAGACGTGATTACCGCAGGGTAGGGGGACGTTCCGGGCAGATGCCCCGGGCTCGTGCACTGGTTCCCGTCGGGCCAGGTCCAACCCGTAGAGTGACGCGCAGCGCAGGCGACACGACGGTCCGGGGCCGAGGAAACGGGGGGTGCATGAGCACGGAGGCACGCCACGGCGCCAGGCCCCTGCCGGGGCATCCGGCGACCGCCAGGACGGACTCCGGCGCGGATTCCGCTTCCGACGCGGACCCCGGTTCCGCTTCCGGTTCGCGCTCCTCCTCGTCCGTGCCTCGGGTGATCCCGCCGCGTTTCCCGCTGCTGCGCCCCGGCGCTTCGGGCGGCGACGCCGCGGACGCCCCGCCGCCGGCCGCCTCGGCCCGCTTCCCGGACGACCCGCCTCCACCGCCCGCCTCGGCGCGTTTCCCCGACGGCCCGCCTCCGCCGCCCGCTTCGGCCCGTTTCCCCGACACGCCGCCGACGGTCGGCCGGGGCTCGGGCGCCGCGCGCGCGGGCGCGCGGGTGCCGGACGAGTCGCCCGAGGAGACGACCGCCCGGCTGCGCCCCGTCCCCGCCGCCCCGACCGCCTCCAGCGAGCCTGCCGGTGGCGCGTCGACTGGTTCCGTTTCGTGCGCCGATAGTCCTTCGGCGGCTTCCGCTTCGGTCGCCGGCGCTGACGGTCCCGCCGCCTCCGACACCTGCGACCGCGCCGAGCGGCGCCTCGACCTGGACGCGGAGCGGCCGGCCCCCGCCGGATTCCCGTCCCGGCCGGGCGCGCGGGCGCAGGGGACCTGCGGCGCGGGGAGCGGCCTCGGTGACACCGGGGCGTCGGCCGCGTACCGCGGGGACCGTCCGGGCCCCGATCCCTTCGCCCGCCCGGGCACCGGCGGCCGCGTCCCCGGCGTCGGCGCCGGGCGTCCCTGGGCGCCGTACACCCCCGCCGCCCGCAGCGGCCCGGCCGACGCCACGACACCCGGCGGCCCACCCGGCCGTCCCCGCTCCGGTGCTCCGGACGGCGGCCCGGAGGCCTCCGGCCCCGACCGCTCCTTCGGCCCCGACGGCTCCTTCGGCCGGGGCTCGGCACGGGGCACCGCCGACGACTCCTCCGGGTACGACGGCCGCCTCGGCCGTGCCTCGACGCCCGGCGCCTCCGCGTCCGGCGCCTTCGACGACCGAGAAGCGTCCCGCGCCTTCGGCGATCGCTCCGCCCCGCGCGCCTTCGGCGACCCCGGGGCATCCGGCGCCTCCGTTCCCCGCCCCCACGGCGGCAGCCCCGGGGCACCCGGCGCCCCCGGTGACCCCGCAGTCCCCGGGCACGCACCCGACCCCGCCCTGTCCTGGACCTCGGAGGCCGGGACGGCCCGGCCGCGGGTGTCGCTCGGGCAGCCGGAGTTCTTCGACGACCACGCCCACCGCGGGCCGGCCCGGCTGCGGCGGCACTCCGTCGCGGCCGCCGTCTGCCTCGTCCTCGGCCTCGGCCTCATCGGCGGCGCCGTCACCGGGGCCTGGCTGACCGGGGACTCCGACGAGGCGGGGACGGCGGGGAGCTTCGCCGCGACCGCCGGACTGTGGCACAACGTGCCCGTCGACCAGCTCTTCCCGCCCACCGTGTCCGGCCCCGGCGCCGGCCCCGGCGGCGCCGACCGCACCTGGACCCGGGTCGCCGTCGCACCCGACGGCGGCTGCGCCGACGCCTTCGACCCGCTGCTGCGCAAGGCCCTCGCCCCCGTCGGCTGCGCCCGCCTGCTGCGCGCCACCTACACCGACGCCACGCAGAGCTACGTCACCACCGTCGGCCTGCTGTTCACCAAGGCCGACCCGGCCGGCATGCGCGCGCTGAACACCCGCTTCCGCACCGAGGCGCTCGGCACCCGCCCCGATCTGATGCCCCGCCCCTACGCGGCCGCCGACACCCCCGCCGCCGGCTTCGGCGACCCGCAGCGCGCGAGCTGGACCATCCACGTGCTCACCGACGCCCCCGTCGTCGTCTACGCCGTCACCGGCTGGGCCGACGGCCGCAGCGTCGACGCCCCGCAGCCCGCCGGGTCCCGGTCCGGCGCCACCACCGCCCCGCTCCAGGCCGGCCTCGGCAACGAGGCGCAGGGCCTGGCCGACCGCATCGAGAACAACCTGCGCCGCACCGCGCACGCGCCCACGGAGACCTCCTCATGAGCCGCCCCGCCACCGTCGCGCGCGCCGGCCGCGCCGGGCTGCTGTCCTGCCTGCTCGCCGGCTCCCTCGCGCTGCTGCCCGCGGTCCCCGCGCACGCCGACGGCATACGCGGCCAGCAGTGGGCGCTGGACGCCCTGCACGCCCAGCAGATCTGGCGCACCACCCGCGGCGAGGGCGTCACCGTCGCCGTCCTGGACACCGGTGTCGAGGCCGACCACCCCGACCTCGCCGGCAACGTCCTGACCGGCACCGACCTCGTCGGCTTCGGCGCGAGGGAGGGCCAGCGCCCCTGGGCCCGGCACGGCACCGCGATGGCCTCGATCATCGCCGGGCACGGCCACGGCCCGGGCGGCGCCGACGGCGTCATGGGCATCGCCCCGAAGGCGCGGATCCTGCCGGTGCGCGTGATCCTGGAGGACAGCGACCCGGACCGCGACCGCGCCCGCCGCACCCGCGGCAACGCCCTCGCCGAGGGCATCCGCTGGGCCGCCGACCACGGCGCCGACGTCATCAACCTCTCCCTGGGCGACGACTCCGCCTCCGCGCACCCCGAGCCCGCCGAGGACGAGGCCGTGCAGTACGCCCTGAAGAAGGGCGCCGTCGTCGTCGCCTCGGCCGGCAACGGCGGCGAGAAGGGCGACCACATCTCCTACCCGGCCGCCTACCCGGGCGTCATCGCGGCCACGGCCGTCGACCGGTTCGGCACCCGCGCCTCCTTCTCCACCCGCCGCTGGTACGCCACGGTCAGCGCGCCCGGCGTCGACATCGTGATCGCCGACCCCGACCACCGCTACTACCAGGGCTGGGGCACCTCCGCGGCCTCCGCGTTCGTCTCCGGCTGCGTCGCCCTGATCAAGGCCGCGCACCCCGGGCTGACCCCCGCGCAGATCAAGGCGCTGCTGGAGCGGACCGCCCGCAACGCGCCCACCGGCGGCCGCGACGACTCCCGCGGCTTCGGCTTCGTCGATCCCGCGGCGGCGATCAAGGCCGCGGCCGGACTGAAACCGGAAGGCCTGCGCTCGGCGGCGTACGGCGAGAAGTACTTCGGCGACGGCCCCGAGACCCCGCACGCGCAGGACGACACCAGCGACTGGGCGGCCCCGCTCGCCGGCAGCGCCGGGGGAGTGCTGCTGGTCGTCGCCGTCGTGCTGTGGCGCGGGCGGCGCGAGGAGGACGACGGGCGCGGGCGGCGCGAGCCGTACGACGCCCTGTGAACGCCGCCCCGCACCCACCGCGTAGGGTCGGAGCGTGGCGAACAAGAACATTCCCGACCCCGGCTTCTCCGACGACGACGGCTCCGCCGACCCGCGGCTGAGCGCCGCGCTCGCCGCCTGGGCGCAGGACCGCACGGCCGTCGGACCCGTCCTGGCCGCGCTCAAGGGTGCCCGGCTGCTGGTCCCGGTGGTGGCTGTGCTGGGCGAGGTCGAGGAGGACGAGAACGGGCTGCGCCGCGAGAAGACCTCCGACATGGCCGTGCCGACGCTGAAGGCCGGGAACCGCACCGCGCTGCCCGCCTTCACCTCCACCGACTCCCTGGCCCGCTGGGACCCGGCCGCCCGCCCCGTCGCCGTACCGCTGCACCAAGCGCTGCAGGCCGCCGCGCACGAGAAGGCCGACACGGTCGTGCTCGACCTGGCCGGGCCCGTCCCCTTCGAGCTGACCGGCCCCGCGCTGCTCGCGCTCGCCGAGGGCCGCACCACCACCGATCCGCTCACCGACCCGGCGGTCGTCGAGGCCGTGCGGGCCGCCGTCGCCGCCGAGCCTCGGGTGCTGCGCGCCCACCTCGGGCCGGGGCAGGCCGACGGCACCCTGGCCCTGGTCCTCGACCCGGACGCCGTGGCCGCCGACGCCGCCCGCGCGGTCGCCGAGCGGCTGGCCGCCGACGACACACTGAGGGCCCGCCTGGTGCGCGGCCTCGACCTGGCACTGCTGCCGGCGTCGGCCACGCCTCCGGGCGAGCCCCTGTACGTGCGCGGATGACCTGCCTGCCGGGGACGGCCTACTTGCCGTAGACCGGGCCGGTGTACTTCTCGCCCGGCCCCTGGCCCGGCTCGTCCGGGACGATCGACGCCTCGCGGAACGCCAGCTGCAGCGACTTCAGGCCGTCGCGCAGCGGCGCCGCGTGGAAGGAGCTGATCTCGGTCGCGGACGCGTCCAGCAGACCGGCGAGGGCGTGCACCAGCTTGCGGGCCTCGTCCAGGTCCTTGTACTTGTCGCCCTCCTCGGTCAGGCCGAGCTTCACGGCGGCGGCGCTCATCAGGTTGACGGCGACCGTCACGATCACCTCGACGGCGGGGACCTCGGCGATGTCGCGGGTCATCTCGTCGAAGGCGGGAGCCTCGGACGATGCGGTGGACTCAGGAGGGGTGTCACTCATGCCCACACGATAAGCGGTTCCGGGTGGCGTCCTTTCGATTAGGCCTTGTCAAGCGATGCTGCTAGGCTTGATGACGACCGGCCGGACATTCTCATGTGTACGGCCCACAAGTGGAGGCTCCGAACTCCCACCTGACCGTCCCCCGGGACGGCGGGTCATCCGGTCAGGCGGCCACCATCGTTCCGTACGGACGATGGAGTCGCCCGATAGTGCGCCCCGCGGTCACCGCGGCGGTGCTCCGGTAGTGCGAGGAGCCCCGCCTGTGATCGTCCGGGGCATTTTTTCTGCTTCGGCGCGGTTAGGTCTTGTGAAAACAGACATACGCGGCTGTCCGCCAGACGGTCGTGTGGTGCTACCGAGGAGGATCCATCAGCGCCGAGCCCCGCATCAACGACCGGATTCGCGTTCCCGAGGTGCGACTTGTCGGTCCCAGTGGCGAGCAGGTCGGCATTGTGCCGCTCGCGAAGGCACTGGAGCTTGCTCAGGAGTACGACCTCGACCTGGTTGAGGTCGCGGCGAACGCCCGTCCGCCCGTGTGCAAGCTCATGGACTACGGGAAGTTCAAGTACGAGTCGGCCATGAAGGCCCGTGAGGCGCGCAAGAACCAGGCGCACACGGTCATCAAGGAGATGAAGCTCCGGCCGAAGATCGACCCGCACGACTATGACACCAAGAAGGGTCACGTCGTCCGGTTCCTCAAGCAGGGCGACAAGGTCAAGATCACGATCATGTTCCGTGGTCGCGAGCAGTCCCGGCCCGAGCTGGGCTACCGACTGCTGCAGCGCCTCGCGGAGGACGTCCAGGACCTCGGTTTCGTCGAGTCGAACCCGAAGCAGGACGGCCGCAACATGATCATGGTCCTCGGTCCGCACAAGAAGAAGACCGAGGCGATGGCCGAGGCCCGCCAGGCGCAGGAGGCCCGCAAGGCCGAAGCGAAGGCCAACCCCGGCCGTTCGCAGAACCCCGCGGACGTCCAGGCCGACGACGAGGCGTCCGCCGAGGAACCTGCCGAGGCGTGATCCCGGGGACCACGGCCCGGGGTGACACCCGGGACGCACGTCCCATGGAAGTAACCGAAACAAGAGCGACGCTCCACCGTGCCCGGTTTTCGCGACCGGGCACCGGAGCGCCACCGACGAGGAGAGAACGGCGCTATGCCGAAGAACAAGTCGCACAGCGGTGCCAGCAAGCGCTTCAAGGTCACCGGCTCCGGCAAGGTGCTCCGTGAGCGCGCCGGCAAGCGCCACCTGCTCGAGCACAAGTCGTCCCGCGTGACGCGTCGCCTCACCGGCAACGCCGAGATGGCCCCGGGCGACGCCGCGAAGATCAAGAAGCTTCTCGGCAAGTGACGTCCGCGGCGCTCCCCGTGAGCGCCGGACGCCAGGACCGGGACCCATTCGAACCCGGGCCGTGTGACGACACCCACGGCCCCGCTACAAGGAGTTAACAAGTGGCACGCGTCAAGCGGGCAGTCAACGCCCACAAGAAGCGCCGGGCGATCCTCGAGCAGGCCTCCGGCTACCGCGGTCAGCGTTCGCGCCTGTACCGCAAGGCCAAGGAGCAGGTCACCCACTCGCTGGTCTACAACTACAACGACCGCAAGAAGCGCAAGGGTGACTTCCGCCAGCTGTGGATCCAGCGCATCAACGCCGCTGCCCGCGCCAACGGCATCACCTACAACCGCTTCATCCAGGGTCTGAAGGCCGCGAACATCGAGGTCGACCGCAAGATCCTGGCCGAGCTGGCGGTCAACGACGCGAACGCCTTCGCGGCGCTCGTCGAGGTGGCGCAGAAGGCGCTGCCGTCGGACGTCAACGCGCCCAAGGCCGCGTGACGCTGCGCTGGCTTTAGCCGTTCATTGCAGGACCCGCAGGCCGAGAAGCCTGCGGGTCCTGCTGTTGAGGCGGTTCGGCCGTCGTTCGGCCGCGGGCCCGTTGTGGCTGGTCGCGCAGTTCCCCGCGCCTTTCAGGGGCGCTGCTCCGCCGACGTTCACAAGAAACAAGACTCTCCCGAAAGCGAAGAACAGCATGCCTCCCGTCAGCCCCGAGCTGATCTCTGCCCGGTCGCCCCGTGTCGTCGCCGCGCGGCGGCTGGCCAAGCGGAACTTCCGGGGGAAGGAGCGGCTGTTCCTCGCGGAGGGGCCGCAGGCCGTGCGGGAGGCCGCCGGGCACGCGGACACGCTGACCGAGCTCTTCGCCACCGTCGAGGCCGCGGAGCGGTACGCCGACATCGTCGGGGAGGCCCGCACCGCCGGCGCCCGGATCCACCTGGCGTCCGAGCAGGTCATCGAAGACATCTCCACCACCGTGACCCCGCAGGGGCTCGTCGGGGTGTGCCGGTTCCTCGACACGCCCTTCGAGGAGATCCTGCGGCGCCGGCCGAAGCTCGTCGCCGTGCTCGCCCACGTCCGCGACCCCGGCAACGCCGGCACCGTGCTGCGCTGCGCCGACGCCGCCGGCGCCGAGGCCGTCGTGCTCACCGACGCCTCCGTCGACCTGTACAACCCCAAGGCCGTGCGCGCCTCCGTCGGCTCGCTGTTCCACCTGCCCGTCGCCGTCGGCGTCCCCGTCGAGCAGGCCATCGACGGGCTGAAAGCGGCGGGTGTGCGCATCCTCGCCGCCGACGGGGCCGGCGACCGCGACCTCGACGAGGAGCTGGACAAGGGCACCATGGGCACCCCCACCGCCTGGGTCTTCGGCAACGAGGCCTGGGGCCTGCCGGAGGAGACCCGCGCCCTCGCCGACGCCGTCGTCCGCGTCCCCATCCACGGCAAGGCCGAGAGTCTGAACCTCGCGACCGCCGCGGCCGTATGTCTGTATGCGTCCGCGCGCGCACAGCGCGCCTACGGAGGGTGCCGCTCCGTCACCGGAAACTAGTAGGGTGACCAGCTCGGGGGCCTACTCAGCTCTCAGAAGAGGTGGGATGACGGGGATGAGCGTCGGCACCAGCAGCGCACCGGGGGAACGGGACGTGCGGCGAGCGCCCGCGCCCCGGTCGCCGGGCGACCCCGCCGCACCCGGCCTGGACCCGGACGACCTGCCCGACGGCCTGGTGGTCGCCGACGAACACGGTCGTGTGGTCTGCTTCAACGCCGCCGCCGAGCGCATCACCGCCCTGCCCGCCGCCCAGGCCCTGGGGCAGCCCCTGGAGAAGGCGCTGCCCTTAGAGGATCTGGAGGGGCGGCGCTGGTGGCAGCTGAGCGACCCCTACGGGGGCCTCGCCACCCGCACCCGGCAGCCCGAGCGCAACCTGCTCCTGCCCGGCGGCCACGAGGTGCTGGTCACCGCGCGCTATGTGCGCAGCGAGCCCACCGGGCCCGTCCAGCGCGTCGTCGTCTCGCTGCGGGACACCGAGGCCCGCCGCCGCACCGAGCGCAGCCACGCCGAGCTGATCGCGACCGTCGCCCACGAGCTGCGCTCCCCGCTCACCTCCGTCAAGGGCTTCACCGCCACCCTGCTCGCCAAGTGGGAACGCTTCACCGACGACCAGAAGCGGCTGATGCTGGAGACCGTCGACGCCGACGCCGACCGCGTCACCCGGCTGATCGCCGAGCTGCTCGACATCTCCCGCATCGACTCCGGCCGGCTGGAGGTGCGCCGCCAGCCCGTCGACATCGGCGCCGCCGTCGGGCGCCACATCCAGGCCTACGTCGCCGCGGGGCAGCCCGCCGACCGTTTCCTGCTGCGCCTGGAGCAGCCGCTGCCCGACCTGTGGGCCGATCCCGACAAGATCGACCAGGTGCTCAGCAACCTCATCGAAAATGCCGTGCGTCACGGCGAGGGAACCGTCACCATCGACATCACGGCCACGGCGTCCCCCCGCGAAGGGGAGGAGACCGGCACGTCGGTCACGGTGAGCGACGAGGGGCCCGGCATCCCGGAGGAATCCATGAACCGCGTCTTCACCCGCTTCTGGCGGGGCAGCAAGCGCGGCGGCACGGGCCTTGGGCTGTACATCGTCAAGGGCATCGTCGAAGCCCACGGCGGCACCATCACGGTCGGCCGCGCCCCGCAGGGCGGCGCCGAGTTCCGATTTACGTTGCCCGTGGCGGCCCCGGCGTATCTCGCCTGACGGCCCACGGGCTCTTCGCATACCTCCACCCCGTTAGACTCGGCCTTTGGCACCTTTGTGTCCTTGACACGGCCCACCCGAGGTCACGGGGACCATCCGCCAGCCAATCGGAAGCACGGGAAGAGATGTCGGCACCGAATAAGTCGTACGACCCTGTCGAGGTCGAGGCGTTGAAACCGGAAGAGATCGAGCGCATGCGGGACGAGGCGCTCGCCGCCTTCGCCGCCGCGGACTCCCTCGACGCGCTCCAGGAGGCCAAGGTCGCCCACACCGGCGGCGCCTCCCCGCTGGCGCTCGCCAACCGGGAGATCGGCGCTCTGCCCCCGCACGCCAAGGCGGCCGCCGGCAAGCTGGTCGGCCAGGCCCGTGGCGCCGTCAACAAGGCCCTCGGCGTCCGCCAGGCGGAGCTGGAGGCCGAGCGGGACGCGCGCGTGCTGGTCGAGGAGAACGTGGACGTCACCCTGCCGTACGACCGTGTCCCGGCCGGTGCCCGCCACCCGCTGACCACGCTCTCGGAGCGCATCGAGGACATCTTCGTGGCCATGGGCTACGAGGTCGCCGAGGGCCCGCAGGCCGAGGCCGAGTGGTTCAACTTCGACGCGCTCAACATCGGCCCGGACCACCCGGCCCGCGGCGAGGCCGACACCTTCTTCGTGGCCGGCCCCGAGGGCGGCACCGAGTCCGGTGTCGTGCTGCGCACCCACACCTCGCCCGTGCAGATCCGCTCCCTGCTGGAGCGCGAGCTGCCGGTCTACGTGATCTGCCCCGGTGTCGTCTACCGCACCGACGAGCTGGACGCCACGCACACCCCGGTCTTCCGCCAGGTCGAGCTGCTCGCCGTGGACGAGGGCCTGACCATGGCCGACCTCAAGGGCACCCTGGACCACATGGTCCAGTCGCTGTTCGGCGAGGGCATGAAGACGCGGCTGCGGCCGAACTTCTTCCCCTTCACCGAGCCGTCCGCCGAGATGGACATGGTGTGCTACGTCTGCCGCGGCGAGTCCGTCGGCAACCCGGACCGCCCCTGCCGCACCTGCTCCTCCGAGGGCTGGATCGAGCTCGGCGGCTGCGGCATGGTCAACCCGCGGGTGCTGACCGCCTGCGGCGTCGACCCGGAGAAGTACAGCGGCTTCGCCTTCGGGTTCGGCATCGAGCGGATGCTGATGTTCCGCCACAACGTCGAAGACATGCGAGACATGGTCGAGGGTGACGTCCGGTTCACCCGGCCCTTCGGGATGGAGATCTGATGCGGGTCCCGCTTTCTTGGCTGCGGGAGTACGTCGACCTGCCGGCCACCGAGACCGGCCGTGACGTCCAGGCCAAGCTCATTTCGGCCGGTCTGGAGGTCGAGACGGTCGAGCAGCTCGGCGCCGACCTCAAGGGTCCCCTGGTCGTCGGCCAGGTGCTGACCATCGAGGAGCTGACGGAGTTCAAGAAGCCGATCCGCTTCTGCACCGTCGACGTCGGTCAGGCCAACGGCACCGGCGAGCCCCAGGAGATCATCTGCGGCGCCCGCAACTTCCAGGTCGGCGACAAGGTCGTCGTGGCCCTCCCGGGCGCGATCCTGCCCGGCGACTTCCAGATCGCCGAGCGCAAGACCTACGGCCGGATGTCCCGCGGCATGATCTGCTCCAGCGACGAGCTGAACATGGGCGACGACGGCACCAAGGGCATCATCGTCCTGCCGCCGGAGACCGAGGTCGGCCGGGACGCCGTCGAGCTGCTGGAGCTGGTCGACGAGGTCCTCGACATCGCCGTCACCGCCAACCGCGGCGACTGCCTGTCCATCCGCGGCGTCGCCCGCGAGACCGCCATCGCCTACGGCCTGCCGCTGCGCGACCCGGCGCTGCTCGACGTGCCCGCCCCGAACGCCTTCGGCTACCCGGTGCAGGTCGGCGACCCGATCGGCTGCGACCGCTTCACCGCGCGCACCGTGACCGGCCTGAGCCCCGAGGCGCGCTCCCCGATCTGGCTGCAGCGCCGTCTGCAGAAGGTCGGCATGCGCCCGATCTCGCTCGCCGTCGACGTCACCAACTACGTGATGATGGAGCTCGGCCAGCCGCTGCACGCCTACGACCGGTCGCTGGTCCAGGGCACCATCGGCGTGCGCCGCGCGGAGCAGGGCGAGAAGATCGTCACCCTCGACGGTGTGACCCGCACCCTCGACGCCGAGGACCTCGTCATCACCGACGAGCGCGGCCCCATCGGCCTGGCCGGCGTCATGGGCGGTGCCAACACCGAGATCGCCGACCACGACGCCGGCGAGGACGGGGCGAACGGCACGACCGACGTGGTGATCGAGGCCGCGCACTTCAACGCGGTGTCCATCGCGCGCACGGCCCGCCGCCACAAGCTGTCCTCCGAGGCCTCCCGCCGCTTCGAGCGCGGCGTCGACCCGGCGGCCGCCGCAGCGGCGGCGCAGCGCACGGTCGACCTGCTCGTGATCCTCGCGGGCGGCACCGCCGAGGCCGGCGTCACCGAGGTCGTCGCCCCGTCCGCGCCGCGCACGATCGCCATCCCGGCGGACCACCCGGACAAGGTCGCGGGCGTCACCTACGGCCGCGAGACCGTCGTGCGCCGTCTGCAGGAGATCGGCTGCGACGTCTACGGGCAGGACGAGCTGATCGTCACCGTCCCGTCCTGGCGGCCCGACCTCACCGACCCCAACGACCTCGCCGAAGAGGTCATCCGCCTGGAGGGCTACGAGAACCTGCCCTCCACGCTGCCCAAGCCGCCGTCGGGGCGCGGTCTCACCCACCGCCAGCGTCTGCACCGCCGCGTCGGCCGGGCCCTGGCCGGGGCCGGCTACGTCGAGGCGCCGAACTACCCGTTCGTCTCCGAGCAGGTCTTCGACCAGCTCGGCCTGGAGGCCGGCGACCCGGCCCGCCGTGTCGTCAAGCTCACCAACCCGCTCAACGACGAGGAGCCCGCCCTCCGTACGTCGCTGCTGCCGGGCCTGCTCGGTGCCCTGCGCCGCAACGACGGCCGCGGCTCGCACGACCTCGCCCTCTTCGAGACCGGCCTGGTCTTCCACCCGCGCGCCGAGCAGAAGACCGCCGCCGCGCTGCCCGTGGACCGGCGTCCCACCGACGAGGAGATCGCCGAGCTCGACGCCGCGCTGCCCGAGCAGCCGCGCCACGTCGCCGTCGTCCTCGCGGGCGCCCGCGAGCAGGCCGGCTGGTGGGGCAAGGGCCGCCCGGCCGACTGGGCCGACGCGGTCGAGGCCGCCCGGGCCGTCGCCCGTGAGGCCGGCGCCGAGCTGATCGTCCGCAAGGGTGCCTACGGCCCGTGGCACCCCGGCCGCTGCGCCGAACTCGCCGTCACGGTCGACGGCGAGGAGCAGGTGATCGGTCACGCGGGTGAGCTGCACCCGCGCGTGGTGAAGACCCTCGGCCTGCCCGAGCGCACCTGCGCGATGGAGCTGAACCTCGACGCGGTGGAGCAGGCCGGCGACGACACCCCGCAGGCGCCCCGGATCTCCACGTTCCCGGTCGCCACGCAGGACGTCGCCCTCGTCGTCGACAAGCCGGTCCCGGCCGCCGAGGTCGAGGCCGCGCTGCGCGAGGGCGCGGGTGAACTCCTGGAGTACATCCGGCTGTTCGACGTGTACGAGAACGCGGAGCAGCTGGGCGACGGCAAGAAGTCGCTGGCGTACGCGCTGCGTTTCCGCGCGGCCGACCGGACGCTGACCGTCGACGAGGCGTCGGCGGCCCGGGACGCCGCGGTGGCCCTGGCCGCCGAGCGGACGGGCGCTGTCCTGCGCGGCTGATCCCCGCGGGGCTCCCACCTCACTCATACGGGTGAGGTATCCGGCGGACCCGGCCGTTGCGGCTCAAGCGGCGACACAATCGGACCGGCCTTTCGAGGCCGGTCCGTTTGCGCTGTCAGGGCCTGATAGGGGGGCCGACGACATGTTCCGCATCAGGCTGCCGCTGCGCCGGGCCGCCGCATTCGGGCTGCCCACGGCCTGGGGTGCCGCGGCGGTCACCTACAAACTGGCCTGCCCGCTGGCCCAGCAGGACGGTCTCGGCGCGCGCATCGCCACCAGCGCCGTCTTCTTCGCCGTCGGCACCGGCATCGTCGCGCACGTCCGCGGCACCCTGCTGAAGGAACTGACGCGGATACGCCGTATCGCCCGGGCCGCCCAGCGGGTCCTGGTCCGCCCGCTCCCGCCCCGCATCGACGGGCTGCACCTGGCCGCCGCCCAGCTCCCGGCCGAACGGGGTGCCTGCGTCGGCGGCGATCTGTACGAGGTCGTCGCCACCGAGCACGGCGTGCGGGCGGTCATCGGCGATGTGCGCGGGCACGGGCTCGCCGCGCTCGACACCGTCGCCGCGGTCCTCGGCAGCTTCCGCGAGGCCGCGCACGACGAACCCGACCTCGGCGGAGTCCTGCGCCGCCTGGACCGGACGCTGGCCCGGCACCTGCGCGAACGGGCGCGCCGCGAGCACCCGTCGGCCGGCCCCGCGGTCGCCGACAGCCCGGTCGCCGAGGAGTTCGTGACCCTGCTGCTCCTGGAGATCGCCCCCGACGGGAGCGTGCATGCCCTGAACTGCGGCCACCCGTGGCCGTACCGCGTCACCGGTCCCCGCGTGGAGCCCCTGGAACACGCGGATCCGCTGCCCCCGCTGGGCCCGTTCCCGCTCCCGCCCGCACTGCCGCCCGTGTCCTGCGGTCACCTGCCGGCCGGCGGGATGCTGGTGCTCTTCACCGACGGCGCGGAGGACGCCCGCGACCGCCGGGGCCGCTTCTTCCCGCTGCGCGCGGCACTGGCCGGGGCGGCGAGGGGCTCGCCGCTCACCCCGGAGACCATGCTGCGCACGCTGCTGACGGCACTCCTGCGCCACACGGCGGGCCTGCCCACGGACGACATCGCCCTCCTGATCCTGCGCAACGAGCGTGCGTGCCGACGCCCCGAAGGGGCGCGGGGAACCGCGCGAGCGACCACGCCGCACCCGCAGCCGACCCAGCACCTCTAGGGGGTGTCTCGTCGATCACGCCGGATCAGGGAGCGGCGTCTGGTGCCGTGCATCGCAAGGCGGAGGAGGGAGTCGATGCGGAGCATCGGGGACCGACGACAACGCGGCGAGGTGCGGTGCCAGGCGTCGCGAGCCCGGCGTGATCGACGAGACACCCCCTAGCCCCCTGGCGCCGTCTCGCCCCCGCCAAGCCGCCGGAGGCGCTCGCCGCCGGCCGGGCACCGCACTTATGAGGGGGAGCCGGGGCCCGGCCGGGCCTCTTGCGAGGGGGCCCATTCAAGCCGACGGACACGCGGAGCGACACCGCGTGCACGCGGCGGATGCGCGTACTCCGTTCACACCCCGTGTGAAGCGGGACACACTACTCTGTCGGGCACCGAGCCACCCGGGGGGCCAACCCATGCAGCCCAACACACTGCTCGACGCGATCCTGGACGAGGCGGGGATCTCGCACGCCGGCCTGGCCGCGCACGTCAACCAGGCGGGACGCGCCCGTGGACTCGCCCTGCGCTACGAACACACCGCCGTCGCCCGCTGGTTGAAGGGGCAGCGCCCGCGCGGCCAGGTGCCCGACCTGATCTGCGAGGTGCTCGCCCGGCGCCTGCACCGCCCCGTCACCCTGGACGACATCGGCCTCGGCGTCCCCGGCGAGCCGCAGACCCCGCACGGCACCTCCCTGTCCGGTTTCGTGGAGCGCGCCACCGCGCTGTGGCGGTCGGACGAACAGCAGCGCCCGCACGTGCTGGGCGCCCCCGCGGTGACCGGGACACCCGCGGTGATGCCGGTGTGGGAGTGGGAGAACCCGCCGGAGGACGTCGACGTCTCGCGCGGGGGCCGGCACCGGGTCACCCCGGCCGACATCGAGATGCTGCGCGCCGCCCGGGCGCACTACGAGCAGATGTACCGCAAGACCGGTGGCGTCGCGACCCGGTCGCGGATCGTGGGATTCCTCAACGCCGAGGCCGCGCCGCTGCTGCGGGGCGGCTACACCGACGCCACCGGCCGCCAGCTGCACCGCGCGACGGGCGGGCTGGTGGCCGTAGCGGGCATCTGTGCGTACGACTCGGACGCGCACGGGCTGGCCCAGCGCTACTTCCACCAGGCGCTGCGGCTCGCCAAGGCCAGCGGGGACCGGGGACTCGGGGCGTATGTGATAGCGCTGCTGGTCAACCAGTCGCTGTTCATGAAGGAGTACCGGCAGGCGGTCGCCTTCGCCGAGGCCGCGGTGCGCGCCGCCGACCGGCACATCACCCCCGCGCTCGCCTCCGACCTGTACGCGATGCAGGCGAAGGCGTACGCCCACCTCGGCGACGGCGGCAGCGCGCTGTCCTGCATCCGGCGGGCCGAGCAGGCCGCCGAACGCATCCGGCGCGGGTACGAACCGGACGAGACCGGCTATGTCCAGCCCGGGTTGGTCAACGTGCAGGTGGCGGAGGCGCTGTTGAGCCTCGGCGATCTGCAGGGGGCCGGGGAGCACGCGGCGGCGGCCGTGGACAACCCCGCCCACGACCGCGGCCGGGTGCACCGGCTGGCGATGCTGAGCACGATCGAACTGCGCCAGGGCAACGCGGACAAGGCGGTGGCCACGGCGGTGCAGATGGCCGAGCAGGCCCGCGGGATGGAGTCCCAGCGGCTGCGCGACCGGCTCCGCGCGGTGCGCGAACACCTGGCGCGCAGCGGCTGCGCGGGGACGGCCGAGGCGGCCGAACTGATCGACGGGGCACTGCGCGTGCCGCTGTGAACCCCGGCGCCGAACCGGCGGCACGGTGGGCCCGGCTCGTCCCTGCTGCGATATTGCCACTGACCCGACGGAAGGTGGCAGAACCGTGCAGTGGACGAAACAGAACGAACAAACTGTGTACGCAAACCGCTGGTTCAGCGTCAACCTGGCCGATGTCGAGCTGCCGGACGGCCGGCATCTCGACCACTTCCTGATCCGGCTGCGCCCCGTGGCGGTGGCGACCATCGTCAACGAGGCGGGCGAAGTACTGCTGTTGTGGCGGCACCGCTTCATCACCGACAGCTGGGGGTGGGAACTGGCCGCCGGTGTGGTGGAGGACGGCGAGGACATCGCCGCCGCGGCCGCCCGTGAACTCCAGGAGGAGACCGGCTGGCGGCCGGGGCCCCTGCACCACCTGATGAGCGTGGAGCCGTCCAACGGCCTCACCGACGCCCGGCACCACATCTACTGGTCCGGGACGGGGGAGTACGTCGGGCATCCCGTGGACGACTTCGAGTCGGACCGCCGGGAATGGGTCCCGCTGAAGGTCGTCCCCGACCTGATCGCCCGTGGGGAGGTCCCGGCCGCCAACATGGCGGCCGCGTTACTCCTGCTGCACCACCTCAGGCCCGCCTAGGCCGCGCGCCGCACCGCCCCGGGCCCGGCCCCGTCCTCGGCCCCGCCGGATCCGACGAGACACCCCCTAGCGGGCGAGCACCTGCCAGACGGCCACGATCAGCGCGCCCAGGGCGGTGAGCGCGGCCAGCGAGGGCAGCGGCCAGCGGGCGTGTTCGAGGGTGGCGAGCCGGCTGTTCAGCTCGTCCAGTTCCTTGGCGGTCTCCTCGGTGCGATGACTGAGCAGGGCCAGCCCGCCCTCGACGCGGGCGTACGCCACGTCGAGCCGGCGTCGTAACTCTGCGAGGTCTCCCGGGGCGACGGAACGGCCGGAGTCGGCGCTCACGTGTCCACTCCTTTCCGGTGGGCGAAGGGAGCACGGTGCGTCCCTTGCATGTGCATGAAGAGTCAACTCGCCTGGTCGGCGCCTGGGGAGAGTGTGCGGCGGGCATATGCGTGCCCGGCGCGCACACGGTGTGTGAAACGGAAGGGCCCGGCACTTTGTGGGTGCCGGGCCCGTCCGGATGTCGCGCTGCGTGATCGGCTCCGGGTCGCGCGCCGCCGGATCACACGAAGGGGGCGTGGTGTGCTCAGCCGTAGGTGTAGAAGCCCGAGCCGGTCTTGCGGCCGAGCCGGCCCGCCTCGACCATGCGCTGCAGCAGCGGGGGAGCGGCGTACAGCGGCTCCTTGTACTCGGCGTACATCGAGTTGGCGATCGACACGACGGTGTCCAGGCCGATCAGGTCCGCGAGCTTCAGCGGGCCCATCGGGTGGGCGCAGCCCATCTCCATGCCGTTGTCGATGTCCTCGCGGCCGGCGATGCCCGACTCGAACATGCGGATCGCGGACAGCAGGTAGGGCACCAGCAGCGCGTTGACGATGAAGCCGGAGCGGTCCTGCGCACGGATCGTGTGCTTGCCGAGGATCTTCTCCGCGAAGATCTGGGCGCGGCTGAGCGTGCCCTCGGAGGTCGTCAGCGCCGGGACCAGCTCGACCAGCTTCTGCACCGGGGCCGGGTTGAAGAAGTGGATGCCCACGACATGGTCGGGCCGGGAGGTGGCGACCGCGAGCTTGACCAGCGGGATGGAGGACGTGTTGGACGCCAGGATCGCGTCCGGGCGGGTCACGACCTGGTCGAGCACCTGGAAGATCTCCATCTTCACCTGCTCGTTCTCCACGACCGCCTCGATCGTGAGGTCGCGGTCGGCGAACTCGCCGAGATCGGTGGTGAAGCTGAGGCGCGCCTGGGTCGCGTCCCGCTCCTCCTCGCTGATCTTGCCGCGCTCGGCGGCCTTGGCCAGGGAGTTGAACAGCCGGGTACGGCCGATCTCCAGGGCCTCGCCGTTGGTCTCGGCGACCTTCACGTCCAGACCGGCGCGCGCACACACCTCGGCGATCCCCGCGCCCATCTGGCCGCAGCCCACGACTCCGACGCGCTCGATGTCGGTCACATCGTCCCCTTCGCTGATCCACGGGCACTCACAGGGCCTCCGGGTTCGGACGCCTGCTCCGATCGTGCACGTTACCGCGAAGTATCGATGATCGATCGGCGGGGTGCGGCATCCTGAACTCCCGGTGACGATCCGTGACCGAGCGGATCCATGACGTAGGGGGTTGAGGCGATGGGACGACTGACCAGGCGGGCGTTCGCGGCGGCCGCGCTGTCGACGCTGGCGCTCGGCGCGACGCCGGCGCGGGGCCACGGCCGGGCCGCCGCCGAGCTGCGCGGCGTCTGGCTGGCGACCGTGGAGAACCGCGACTGGCCCTCGCAGCCGGGGCTGAGCGCGGCCGAGCAGCGCGCGGAGCTGCTCGGCCACCTGGACACGGCGGTGCGGCGGCGGCTGAACACGGTGATCTTCCAGGTGCGGCCGACGGCCGACGCGCTGTGGCCCTCGCCGTACGAGCCGTGGTCGCAGTACCTGACCGGCACCCAGGGCAAGGATCCCGGCTGGGACCCGCTCGGCACAGCCGTCGCCGAGGCGCACGCACGCGGCCTGCAGCTGCACGCCTGGTTCAACCCCTACCGCGTCGCCAACCACGACGACCCGAGCCGCCTCGTCGCCACGCACCCGGCCCGCCGGCATCCCGACTGGGTGGTGAGCTACGGCGGCCGGCTCTACTACAACCCCGGGCTGCCCGAGGTGCGCACCTTCGTCGAGGACGCCATGCTCGACGCGGTGCGCCGCTACCCCCTCGACGGGGTCCACTTCGACGACTACTTCTACCCCTACCCGGTGGCCGGCCAGACCTTCGACGACGACGAGGCCTACGACACCTACGGCGGCGGCCACCCGAGCCGGGCCGCCTGGCGCCGGCACAACATCGACAGCCTGATCCGCGAGATGGGCGCCCGCACCAAGGCGCTGCGCCCCACCACCCGGTTCGGGGTCAGCCCGTTCGGGGTGTGGCGCAACTCCTCCACCGACACCCGGGGCTCGGACACACGGGCCGGGGTGCAGTCCTACGACGACCTGTACGCGGACACCCGGACCTGGGTGCGCGAGCACTGGGTCGACTACCTGGTGCCGCAGCTGTACTGGAACATCGGCCTGGAAGCGGCCGACTACGCCACGCTGGTGCCCTGGTGGGCGCAGGTCGCGCAGGGCACGCCGACGCGGCTGTACGTGGGGGAGGCGCTGTACAAGGTGGGGGACCCCGCCCAGCCGGCGGCCTGGCAGGACCCGGCGGAGCTGTCCCGGCACCTGACGCTGGCGAAGAAGTACCCGCAGGTGTGCGGGCACGTCTTCTTCTCCGCCAAGGAGGTCGCCGCCGATCCGCTCGGGGCGATGTCACGGGTGGTCGCCGACCACTACGGGCAGCCGGCGAATCCCCCGCGCTGACCTACTGCATCTTCGGCATGTCCGGCATGCTCGACGCCCGGTGGCGGATCTCGGTGTCCGGGCCGGGCGAGCACACGCCCTCGTGGCCGTCGTCGAAGCGGACGCGGTAGGGCGGGTTGCCCTCCTGGCCCAGCACTTCCACGATCTCGCCGACCTTGTCGTGCTGACCGACCACCCTGCCGTGCTGGACAAGCTGGTCGCCCACGGTTGCTCGCATCAGTGGGGCCTCCTCACCATGTGCGGGAGCAGCGGCGCCGACGACACCAGTGTGGGCAGCGCCCGGTCCGACTGCAACCGGCTCGGCGGCGGCCGGCGCACGGCGGCGGCGCCCCCGCCGCCGCGGGCCGAAAATGCCGGGTGGGTGCCCGCGCGGGTCTGCGAGGATCCGGCCATGACCGACACCGACACCCCGCCGCTCGCCGACGGCTACGAGCTCTCCACCGATCCCGCCCGCCTCGACGTCGCCCGCGTCCACCACTGGCTGTCCACCGACGCCTACTGGGCGCTCGGCCGTCCGCGGGAGAAGCAGGAGAGCGCCATCGCGGGCTCGCTCAACTTCGGCGTCTACGACACGGCCTCGGGCGAGCAGGTGGCCTACGCCCGGGTCGTCACCGACCGGGCCACCTTCGCCTGGCTGTGCGACGTCTACGTCGACCGGTCGGTGCGCGGCAAGGGCATCGGCACCGCGCTGGTGGCCGCCGTACGCGAGCATCTGCGGCCGCTGGGGCTGCGGCGCCTGCTGCTCGCCACGCACGACGCGCACGGGGTGTACGAGAAGGCCGGTTTCGCGCCACTGGAGCGGCCGGACCAGTGGATGGCGCTGAGTTTCGGGTGAGACACCCTCGGTGACCCTCCGGTAACACCTCTTGACCAGGGGCCTTGCGCGGCTCACGATCCCGGCATGCCACTTCGGGTCACGTTCGTCGCGGCCGCCCGCAGCACTGCGCTGCTCGCGGAGCGTTTCCAGGACGACCGGCCGCTGGACCAGGCCGGCTGGGAGGAGGTGGGCCGCGTCGCGGGAGATCTGCTGCCGCTGGCCGCCGCCGAGCTGCGCTACTGCTCGCCGACCCCGCGCAGCCGTGCCACCGGCGACGCCCTCGGCTACGCCCCGCTGGTGCAGCTCGCGCTGCGGGACTGCGACATGGGCCGCTGGCGCGGGCTGACCCTCGGGGAGGCCATGGCCCGTGAGCCGGAGGCGGTGGACCGCTGGCTCGCCGACCCGCGCGTCACGCCCCACGGCGGGGAGTCCCTGGTGGCCTTCATCACCCGGGTCGGCGACTGGCTGGACACCCGGCCCGTCGAGGACGGCTGCCGGATCGTCGCCGTGGCCGAGCCGTCCGTGATCCGTGCCGCGCTGGTGTACGCCCTCAAGGCGCCGCCGTCGACGTACTGGAACCTCGACGTCCGCCCGCTGTCCACGACCACGGTGTCCGGCCGGTCGGGCCGCTGGAACCTGCGCTTCGACGCCGAGCCCGTGCGGTCCGCGCGCGTGTAGGACCGGGGACGGACCGACGCGCGGGGGAGAGGGAAAACCGGGATGCGCTGACATACGGCCCGGTCAGGTGCCGTCCGTCCGCGTGTAGTCCGTCGTGAGCAGCAGGTCCTTGGCGGGGCCCCGCACCCGCCACACCGTCCGCCAGTGCTGCGCGTCTCGGACGGTGAACTCGCCCCGGTAGAGATCGGCCGCGCACGGGTGGTCGGCGACATACCGCCCCGTGCCGAGATCCAGGTCGTGGAAGGGGCGGCCGTCCGCGAACCGCACGTCCGCGGTCCCCGGCGCCGCCCCCGGCAGGAACCGCAGCGTCCGTTCGGCGGGCCGCGCCACGCCCTGCCAGACGAACGTGCCGGACTCCAGGTGCAGCAGTCCGCCGCCGTCCAGGGCGTCGAAGTCGGTCGTCCCGGTGAACCGGCCCTCGTCACCGCTCGCCAGGTCCCGCACGGTCCGCTCGACCCGCCAGGTTCCGGCGAGATAGCCCAGCGTGTCCGGAACCGGCCAGAACTCACCCATCACGTCGTTCTCCGTGGTTGCTGCGCGACCCATTGACGCGTACCCGCCCCCTCTCTATCTTGCCGTTCGAAGTGCTGACCAATGTCCGGTATTTCGAACAACGCTCCTCCGGAGCGCAGAGCCGCGGAGTATCCATGTCACGCACCCGCCTCGGACTCGGTCTGAGCGCCACCGCCCTGCTGACCGCGACCGCCGTGCTGCCCGCCCCCGCGCACGCCGCCACCGTCGCCGACTACACGATCACCGTCGACCCCACCGCGCGGGGCGCGGCGATCGACGACACGATGTACGGCGTCTTCTTCGAGGACATCAACCGCGCCGCCGACGGCGGGCTGTACGCCGAACTCGTGCAGAACCGGTCCTTCGAGTACTCCACCGCCGACAACCGCTCCTACACCCCGCTCACCGCGTGGACCGTCGACGGCACCGCGCGGGTCATGGACGACGACGGCCGCCTGAACGACCGCAACCGCAGCTACCTGTCCCTCGGCGCCGGTTCGTCGGTCACCAACGCCGGCTACAACACCGGCATCCGCGTCGAGGCGGGCAAGACCTACGACTTCTCGGTGTGGGCCCGCGCCGCGGGCGGCACCACCCTCACCGTCGGCCTGCGGGACGCCGCCGGGCCGCTGGCGGCCACCCGCGAGGTCGCGGTCCGGGGCGGCTGGACCAAGTACACCGCCACCTTCACCGCACGCCGCACCAGCAGCTACGGCCGGCTCACCGTCGCCTCCTCGGCCGACGCCGCGCTCGACATGGTCTCGCTCTTCCCCCGCGACACCTACCGGCACGAGCCCAACGGGCTGCGCAAGGACCTCGCCGAGAAGATCGAGGCCCTGCACCCCGGCTTCGTCCGCTTCCCCGGCGGCTGCCTGGTCAACACCGGCTCCATGCAGGACTACAGCGCCGCCTCCGGCTGGCAGCGCGCCCGCGCCTACCAGTGGAAGGACACGATCGGCCCCGTCGAACAGCGCGCCACCAACGCCAACTTCTGGGGCTACAACCAGAGTTACGGCCTCGGCTACTACGAGTACTTCCGTCTCGCCGAGGACATCGGCGCCATGCCGCTGCCCGTGGTCCCGGCGCTGGTGACCGGCTGCGGCCAGAACAAGGCCGTCACCGACGACGCCCTGCTCGAACGGCACATCCAGGACACCCTCGACCTGATCGAGTTCGCCAACGGCCCGGCCACCTCCACCTGGGGCAAGGTACGCGCTGCCATGGGCCACCCGAAGCCCTTCCACCTCACCCACATCGAGGTCGGCAACGAGGAGAACCTGCCGGACGAGTTCTTCGCCCGCTTCCAGCGGTTCCGCGCCGCGATCCAGGCGAAGTACCCGGACGTGAAGGTCATCTCCAACTCCGGCCCCGACGACAGCGGCACCACCTTCGACACCGCCTGGAAGCTGAACCGCGAGGCCGGCGTCGACCTGGTCGACGAGCACTACTACAACAGCCCGCAGTGGTTCCTGCAGAACAACGACCGCTACGACTCCTACGACCGAAGCGGCCCCAAGGTCTTCCTCGGCGAGTACGCCTCCCAGGGCAACGCCTGGAGCAACGCCCTGTCCGAGGCCGCGTACATGACCGGCCTGGAGCGCAACGCCGACGTCGTCAAGCTCGCCTCCTACGCCCCGCTGTTCGCCAACGAGGACTACGTCCAGTGGCGGCCCGACCTGGTGTGGTTCAACAACCACGCGTCCTGGGGCTCGGCCAACTACGAGGTCCAGAAGCTGTTCATGAACAACACCGGCGACCGGGTCGTCCCGTCCCGGGCGTCCGGCACGCCGAGCGTGAGCGGGCCGATCACCGGCGCCATCGGCCTGTCGACCTGGGCGACCAGCGCGGCGTACGACGACGTGTCGGTCACCGCGGCCGACGGCACCGCCCTGTTCGGGGACGACTTCTCCGCCGGCGCCTCGCGCTGGACCCACACCGGCGGCGGCAGCTGGAGCGTCCAGGACGGCCAGTACGTGCAGACGGACGCCACGGCCGAGAACACCATGGTCCAGGCCGGCGACCCCGCCTGGCACGACTACGACCTGCACGTGAAGGCCACCAAGAAGTCCGGCAAGGAGGGCTTCCTCGTCGCCTTCGGCGTCAAGGACACCGGCAACTACTACTGGTGGAACCTCGGCGGCTGGAACAACACCCAGTCCGCCGTCGAGCAGGCCGCCGACGGCGGCAAGAGCACGCTGCTCGCCAAGGCCGGATCGATCGAGACGGGCCGCGCCTACGACATCGACATCAAGGTGCGCGGGCGCCAGGTCACCCTCTTCCTGGACGGGCAGCAGTGGGGCAGCTTCACCGACGACAAGCCGGCCGAGCCGTTCCGCCAGGTCGTCACCCGGGACCAGGCCACCGGTGAGCTGATCGTGAAGGTGGTCAACGCCCAGGACACCGCGGCCCGCACCGCGATCGACCTGGGCGGCGCGAAGGTCGCCTCCCGCGCCACGGCGACGACGCTGGCCGCCGCCGCGGACGCCGTCAACAGCGAGACGAACACACCGGTCACCCCGGTGACGTCGACCGTGACGGGGGTCGCCCCGAGGTTCACCTACACCTTTCCCGCGAACTCGGTCACCTTCCTGCGGATCAGGCAGAGGTAGCCGGGGGCTCCTTTCCGGCGGGGGTCTTTCAGGCAGGGGTGGCCGGGGGCTCCTGCGAGGACTCCTGCGGGGGCTGCTGTCCGACGGGCAGCAGCCCCCGTTCCGCGAACACCTTCTTCGCGACGAACGTGGCGTTCAGGGCCCGGGGGAAGCCGCAGTACCCGGCGGAGTGCAGCAGCGCCTCCACGATCTGCTCGGGGGTGAGGCCGACGTTCAGGGCCGCGTTGACGTGCACCTCCAGCTGCGGTTCGCAGCCGCCGAGGGCGGTCAGCATGCCGAGGGTGACCAGCTGGCGGTCGCGCGGGGCCAGCTGCGGGCGGGCGTAGATCTCGCCGAAGCCCCAGGCGACGACCTGGTGCCCCAGCTCGGGGCTGATGTCGGCGAGGGAGTCGACGACCCGCTGCCCGGCCTCCCCGTCGATCCTCTTGAGGACCTCCAGGCCCTGGGCGTAACGCTCGTCACGGGTGGTGCTCTGCTGGTCGGTCATGTGGGGAACGGTAGAAGCTGGAGCGCACTCCACCACAAGCCCCGCCACGCGAGACCACGGATCGCCCCGCGCGGCCCCCCTCGCCGCCCGTCCGCATAGTGATTCATGGCGTTGCATAAACGTGCAGCGCTGCGTATAGTCATGCCATCCACGAGGAGGATTCCATGGCAGTACGCGCGGCGGTCGCCGGAGCGAGCGGATACGCAGGCGGGGAGCTGCTGCGCCTGCTCCTGGCCCATCCCGAGGTCGAGATCGGTGCCCTCACCGGCAACTCCAACGCCGGCCAGAAGCTGGGCGCCCTGCAGCCGCACCTGCTGCCGCTGGCCGACCGCACTCTCGCCGAGACCGGCGCCGAAACCCTCGCCGGCCACGACGTCGTCTTCCTCGCGCTGCCGCACGGCCAGTCCGCCGCCGTCGCCGAGCAGCTCGGCCCGGACGTGCTCGTCGTCGACATGGGCGCCGACTTCCGGCTGAAGGACGCCGCCGACTGGGAGACGTTCTACGGCTCCCCGCACGCCGGCACCTGGCCCTACGGCCTCCCCGAACTTCCGGGTGGCCGCGCCGCGCTGGAGGGGTCCAAGCGCATCGCGGTCCCCGGTTGCTACCCCACCGCCGTCTCCCTCGCTCTCTTCCCGGCCTACGCCGCCCAGCTCGCCGAGCCCGAGGCCGTGATCGTCGCCGCCTCCGGCACCTCCGGCGCGGGCAAGGCCCCCAAGCCGCACCTGCTGGGCAGCGAGGTCATGGGCTCCATGTCGCCGTACGGCGTCGGCGGCGTCCACCGGCACACCCCCGAGATGATCCAGAACCTCAGCGCGGCCGCCGGGGAGCGGGTGAGCATCTCCTTCACGCCGACCCTCGCGCCGATGCCCCGCGGCATCCTCGCCACCTGCAGCGCGAAGGCCCGCCCGGGCGTCACCGCGGACTCCGTCCGCGCCGCCTACGCCAAGGCCTACGCCGACGAGCCCTTCGTGCACCTGCTGCCCGAGGGCCAGTGGCCGGCGACCGCGTCCGTCCACGGTTCCAACGCCGTCCAGGTCCAGGTCGCCCACGACGAGGCCGCCGGGCGGATCATCGCGATCAGCGCCATCGACAACCTGACCAAGGGCACCGCCGGCGGTGCCGTCCAGAGCATGAACATCGCCCTCGGTCTCGACGAGAGCACCGGGCTGACGACGATCGGAGTTGCGCCGTGAGCGACGCGCGTGCAGCCACCGGCCCGCAGACGACCATGATGCCCGCACCTCTGCGCTGCACGGGCGGAGAAGCGAACGAGGAGACACAGTGAGTGTGACGGCAGCGAAGGGATTCACGGCGGCGGGCATCGCCGCCGGGATCAAGGAGAACGGCAACCCCGACCTGGCCCTCGTGGTCAACACCGGCCCCCGCCGCGCCGCCGCCGGCGTCTTCACCTCCAACCGCGTCAAGGCCGCTCCCGTGCTGTGGTCGGAGCAGGTCCTCAAGAGCGGGCAGCTCACGGCCGTCGTCCTGAACTCCGGCGGCGCCAACGCCTGCACCGGACCCAAGGGCTTCCAGGACACCCACGCCACCGCGGAGAAGGTGGCGGAGGTGCTGAACATCGGCGCCGGCGAGGTCGCCGTCTGCTCCACCGGCCTCATCGGCACCCTGCTGCCCATGGACAAGGTCCTGCCCGGCGTCGAGTCCGCCGCCGCCCAGCTCTCCGAGCACGGCGGAGAGAAGGCCGCCATCGCCATCAAGACCACCGACACCGTCCACAAGACGTCCGTCGTGACGAAGGACGGCTGGACCGTCGGCGGCATGGCCAAGGGCGCCGGCATGCTCGCCCCGGGCCTCGCCACCATGCTCGTCGTGATCACCACCGACGCCGACCTCGACAGCGAGACGCTGGACAAGGCCCTGCGCGCCGCCACCAAGGTCACCTTCGACCGGGTCGACTCCGACGGCTGCATGTCCACCAACGACACCGTGCTGCTGCTCGCCTCCGGCGCCTCCGGTCTCACCCCGGAGTACGCCGACTTCGCCGAGGCCGTCCGCACGGTCTGCGACGACCTCGGCCGGCAGCTCATCGGCGATGCCGAGGGCGCCAGCAAGGACATCAAGGTCGAGGTGGTCAATGCCGCGACCGAGGACGACGCCGTCGAGGTCGGGCGCTCCATCGCCCGCAACAACCTCCTCAAGTGCGCCGTCCACGGCGAGGACCCCAACTGGGGCCGTGTGCTCTCCGCGATCGGCACGACGAAGGCCGCCTTCGAGCCGGATCGACTCAACGTCGCCATCAACGGCGTCTGGGTCTGCAAGAACGGCTCGGTCGGCGAGGACCGCGAGAAGGTCGACATGCGCTACCGCGAGGTGCACATCGTCGCCGACCTCGCCGCCGGCTCCGAGACCGCCACCATCTGGACCAACGACCTCACCGCCGACTACGTCCACGAGAACAGCGCCTACTCCTCATGACACCCACCCGCAAGCACACCGCGCTGCCCAAGGCGCAGATCCTCATCGAGGCGCTGCCCTGGCTGACCCGGCACAACGGCAAGACCGTCGTCATCAAGTTCGGCGGCAACGCCATGGTCGACGAGGAATTGAAGGCCGCCTTCGCCCAGGACGTGGTCTTCCTCCACCACGCCGGCCTCAAGCCGGTCGTCGTGCACGGCGGCGGCCCGCAGATCAGCGCCGCCCTCGACCGGCACGGCATCGTCAGCGAGTTCAAGGCCGGCCTGCGCGTCACCACCGAGGACGCCATGGACGTCGTACGGATGGTGCTCGCCGGGCAGGTGCAGCGCGAACTGGTCGGGCTGCTCAACCAGCACGGCCCGCTCGCCGTCGGCCTGACCGGCGAGGACGCCCACACCATCACCGCCACCAAGCACACCCCCGAGATCGACGGCGAGCAGGTCGACATCGGCCGTGTCGGCGAGATCACCGACATCGACACCGGCGCGATCGAGGCGCTGCTCGCCGACGGCCGCATCCCGGTCGTCTCCTCGATCGCCCGCTCCCAGGACGACGGGCACGTCTACAACGTCAACGCCGACACCGCGGCCGCGGCCCTCGCCGCCGCCCTCGGCGCCGAGACCCTCATGGTCCTCACCGACGTCGAGGGCCTCTACGAGGACTGGCCGAACTCGGACGAGGTGATCAGCCGCCTCACCGCTTCCCAACTGGAGAAGCTGCTGCCGGAGCTCAGCTCCGGCATGGTCCCGAAGATGGAGGGCTGCCTGCACGCCGTGCGCAACGGCGTGACGACCGCCCGCGTCATCGACGGCCGGGTCCAGCACTCGATCCTGCTGGAGATCTTCACCGACGAGGGCATCGGCACGATGGTCGTGCCCGACGCAGACACCGAGGGGGAGTCATGAGCAACGAGGAACTGACCGCGCGGTGGCAGAGCGCGCTCATGAACAACTACGGCACCCCCCGTCTGCCCCTGGTGCGCGGCGCGGGCAGCACGGTGTGGGACGCCGACGGCCGCGACTACCTCGACTTCGTCGGCGGCATCGCCACCAACGCCCTCGGCCACGCCCATCCCGCGATCGTCGAGGCGGTCAGCCGGCAGATCGGCTCCCTCGGCCACATCTCCAACTTCTTCCTGGCCGAGCCCACGGTCGCCCTCGCCGAGCGGCTGCTGCAGCTCTTCGGGCGCGAGGGCCGCGTCTTCTTCTGCAACTCCGGCGCCGAGGCCAACGAGGCCGCCTTCAAGATCGGCCGGCTCACCGGACGCACCCACATGGTCGCCACCACCGGCGGCTTCCACGGCCGCACCATGGGCGCCCTCGCCCTCACCGGCCAGCCCGCCAAGCAGGACCCCTTCCGGCCGCTGCCCGGCGACGTCACCCACGTGCCGTACGGCGACGCGCAGGCCCTCGCCGCGGCCGTGACCGAAGAGACCGCCCTCGTCGTCCTCGAACCCATCCAGGGCGAGAACGGCGTGGTCGTCCCGCCCGCCGGCTATCTGAAGGCCGCCCGCGCGATCACCGCGGCGACCGGTGCGCTGCTGGTCCTGGACGAGGTGCAGACCGGTATCGGCCGCACCGGCGACTGGTTCGCCTACCAGGCCCACGAGGGCGTCCTGCCCGACGTCGTCACCCTCGCCAAGCAGCTCGGCGGCGGCCTGCCGCTCGGCGCGACCGTCGCCTTCGGGCGCGCCGCGGACCTGCTCGCGCCCGGCCACCACGGCACCACCTTCGGCGGCAACCCGGTCGCCTGCGCCGCCGGCCTCGCCGTCCTCGACACGATCGCGAACGAGGGCCTGCTGGAGAACGTCAAACGGCAGGGCGAGAAGCTGCGCACCGGAATCGAGGCCCTCGGCCACCCCATGATCGGTCATGTCCGGGGCGCGGGGCTTCTCCTGGGTATCGTGCTCACCGGACCGCACGCGCAACAGGTGCAGCAGGCGGCCCAGGAGGCCGGGTTCCTGGTGAACGCGCCCGCCCCCGACGTCGTACGGCTGATGCCGGCGCTGAATCTGGGCGACGACGAGGTGGAGGCGTTCCTCGGGGCGCTGCCCGGCATCCTCGCGCAGGTCGACGGGGACGGACGAGCCGGAGAATGAGACGACGATGAGCCAGGCGCAGGACCACGGGAACGGGATCGCCGGACCTGCCGTGCCGCAGACGCGCACCGCACGCCACCGCCGGATCGTGGACATCCTCAACCGGCAACCGGTGCGATCGCAGAGCCAGTTGGCGAAGCTGCTCGCGGACGACGGGCTGAGCGTCACCCAGGCGACGCTCTCCCGCGACCTCGACGAGCTGAACGCGGTGAAGATCCGCAACACCGACGGCGACCTCATCTACGCGGTGCCCAGCGAGGGCGGCTTCCGCACCCCGCGCGCCCCGCTCGGGGAGTCGGCGAAGGAAGAGCGGATGCGGCGGCTGTCGCAGGAACTGCTGATCTCCGCGGAGGCCTCCGCGAACCTCGTGGTGCTGCGCACCCCGCCCGGGGCGGCGCAGTTCCTGGCGTCGGCGATCGACCAGGCCGAACTGCACGACATCCTCGGCACCATCGCCGGCGACGACACGCTGCTGCTGATCAGCCGGGACCCCACGGGCGGGCAGGCGCTCGCCGACCATCTGCTGCGACTCGCACAAAACGGTCACTGACCGGGCAATCCGACGGGGCCCCTCATCCGTATAGAGGGGTATGTCGGCTGTGCAGTTTCCCGTGGGGCGCCTCCCGGACGACGCGCTGTTGTCCGGGCTGGCCACCGGGGACCCGGAACTGGCGGTCGGTTTCGTCCGCAGGTTCCAGCACCGGGTCTTCGGGGTCGCCCTGGCCGTCACCCGGGACGAGCGGCTGGCGGAGGACGTCGCCCAGCAGACGTTCGAGCGTGCCTGGCGGCACGCGCAGATCTACGACTCGCGCCGCGGCTCGGTCACCACATGGCTGACGACCATCGCGCACAACCTCGCCATCGACGCCGTCCGGGCGCGGCGCAGTGAACCGGTGGCCCCCGAGGACCTCGACGTCCTGCTCGGCGCCGTCACCGAGACGCCCGAGCAGTGGGCGCTCGCCGACGAGGCGTCCGCCCAGCTGAGGGCCGCCGTGGCCCGGCTGCCGCGGGGCCAGGCCCGCGCCCTGGTACTGGCCGGCGTCTACGGGATGACCGCGCAGCAGGTCGCCGAGGCCGAACGGATCCCGCTGGGCACCGCCAAGACGCGGATCAGGGCGGCGATGGCGAAGCTCCGCACCACCCTGGCGGCGAAGCGAGGCGACCATGGCCGGTGACCTGACCTGCGAGCAGGTGCGGGAGCTCAGCGCCGAGCTGGCGCTCGGGGTGCTGGCCGGCCGCGAGCGTGCCCGGGCGATCGCCCATCTCGACCGGTGCGCCGACTGCCGGGAGCACGTCCGGCAGCTCACCCTGGTCGGCGACCGCCTGATCGGCCTGCTCCCCGACCGCGAACCGCCGGTCGGCTTCGAGACCCGTGTGGCGCGCCGCCTGGCCCACCAGGTCACGGCCGCGCAGGGGCCGGGACCGGTCCGGGCCACGGGAGCCGCGCGCCTCGGCTTCGGGGGCCGCGCCCGCCGGCGACGGCTGCGGACGGCAGCGGTCGCGACCGCCCTCACCGTCGCCGCCGGCTTCGCCGGCTGGGGCGTCGGCACCGCCGTCGAGGCGGCCACCGCCCCGCCCGCGCCGGCCGTCCGCTCCGAGCCCATGCTCGTCGGGTCCATGACCGCGGCCGGGCACCGCGTCGGCGAGGTCTACGCCCACCCGGGCAGCCCCGGCTGGGTCTTCGTCTCCCTGCGCCTGCCGGCCGGGGCCGGGTACACCGGCAAGGTCACCTGCGTCCTGCAGCGCGAGGACGGCACGACCGTCGTGGTCGGCGACTTCCACCTGCGCGACGGCCGCGCCGAGTGGGGCGCCGCCGTCCACGGCGGCGGCCTGTCCACGCTCTCCGACGCCCGGCTGACCTCTTCCGACGGCAGGGTCCTCGCCACGGCCGAGCTGCACACCGGCCGGGTGCTCACCCCGAGCGGGTCCGAGCCGTCCTGGGAGACGTGACCCTTCCGTAGGGAGGCAGACAGGGGCGGGGTCCGGTCAGTCGCCGGGCAAGGTCGCCTCCAAGGCCGCCGCCAGTGCGCCGACCGTGGGCCGGGCGGCGGGGTCGGGGTGCAGACAGGCGTCGACGGCGGCGGCCAGCGGCGGTGGCAGACGCCGCCGCGACCGTATCGGCGGCGCGGTCCTTGCCGCGCGCACCGCCTCGTCGACCCCGCCGCCGGTGGGGCCGTCGTCTCCGTCCGTGCTCCGCCCGCACGGGAACGGCACCTGCCCGCAGGCCACCTCGTACAGCGTGACGCCCACGCCCCAGACGTCGGCGGCCGGGGTGAGCGGACCGCCTCGGGCCTGCTCGGGGGAGAGATAGCAGCAGGTGCCGAGGCCCGCCGGCGCCGGTCCCGCGGGCCGCGCGACGCTCAGATCGAGCACCTTCACATGCCCGCGGTCCACCACCACGTTGGCCGGCTTCAGGTCCAGGTGCAGCAGCCCCCGGCCGTGCAGGTAGTGCACCGCCGAGCACAGCTGCACCCCGAGCAGCGCCAGGTCGGAGGCGGCCGGGCGGCGCCGCAGCCGGTCCACCAGATGGGACAGCGTCTCACCGGTGACGGTCTCCAGAACGACGAGCGGCTGCGGCCGGGTGAAGGCGGCGTAGCCCCGCACCAGGTGCGGGTGGGTGAACTCCCGCAGCCACCGGCCCTCCCGCAGCAGCCGGGCGGTGAGCCGCCCCTCGCCGCGGCGGTCCGGCCGCACCGTCTTGATCACACAGCGGCAGGCCCTCTCCTCGCTCCACGCGTCGTACACGTCGAGCCAGCCGGTGCGGGTCAGATGCGCCAGGATCTCGTAGCCCGGGGCGGGCCGGGCACCGGGCGGCAGGGGCGGGGAGGGTGCAGGCAGGGGCTCAGGGGCCTTCGGCGGGGCCGGGAGGATGGTCATGACAGCACTCCGTCCGCGGTGAGCCGGTGGAGCCGGGTGTACGTCCCGCGCCGGCCGAGCAGCTCCTCATGGGCGCCGTGTTCCACGACCCGGCCGTGGTCGAGCACCACGATGCGCGTGGCGTCCCGCACGGTGAGCAGGTTGTGGGAGATGACGATCGTGGTCCGCCCGGCCATGAGCCGGCGCAGCGGCTCCATGATCCGCAGGCCGGAGCGGGTGTCCAGCCCGGTGGTCGGCTCGTCGAGCAGCAGCACCGGCGCGTCCCTGATCATCGCGCGGGCGATCGCCAGCCGCTGGCGCTGACCGCCGGACAGGGTCCGCCCGCGCTGGCCGACCATCGTGTCGTAGCCCTCCGGCAGCCGTTCGATGAACTCGTGCGCGTCCGCCGCGCGCGCCGCCGCGACGATGTCCGCGTCCGTCGCGCCGGGCCGGCCGTAGGCGATGTTGTCCCGGACGGTGCCGTGCAGGACGAGCGTTTCCTGGAGCACCACCGCGACGCTCTCGCGTACGTCGGTCAGGGCCAGGTCGCGCAGGTCCGTGCCGTCGAGCCGGACCGCTCCCCGGTCGGGGTCGTAGAAGCGCAACTGCAGTTTCGCGACCGTGGACTTGCCGGCGCCGCTCGCCCCCACCAGCGCCAGCGTCTCGCCGGGCGCGACATGGAAGGAGACGTCCCACAGCGCGAAGGAGGAGGCTCCGGGATAGCGGAATCCGACGCCGTCGAACTCCACGGCGCCGCGTGCGCGGTGGATCCGGCGGGGGTGCGGGGCCTCGGTGACCTGCGGCCGCTGGTCGAGCAGTTCGATGATGCGCTCGGCCGAGGCGGACGCCGCGTAGAAGGTGGTGCCGAGACGGGACAGGCCGCGCACCGGGCCGTACAGCTTGCCGATCAGCGCCAGGAACACCAGCAGGCCGCCGAGCGTGAGCCGGCCCTGGGTCAGCTGCCAGGTGCCCAGGCCCATCACGGCGAGGCCGCCGGCCACTTCGATGGCCTCCACGACGGGGCCGTAGACGGCGCGGATGCGGGCCGAGGCCATCGCCGCGCGGAACCGGCCGAGGCTCTCCTGCTCGAAGCGGCGCTCCTCCCACCCCTGCCGGTTGTACGCCTGCACCAGGGCGACGTTGCCGAGCGACTCCTCGGCGATCGCGCTGACCGAACCGCTCAGCCGCCGGCGCTCGCGGGAGGCCTGTTTGACCAGCCGGGAGAAGTGCCGGGCGGCGGCCCAGAACAGCGGCACGATGACCAGGGCCAGCAGGGTCAGGTCCCAGCGCAGGCAGAACAGCAGGGCGAGGAAGACACCCATGCGCACCACGTAGTAGAGGGCGTCGGCCACCCCGGACAGCAGGAACGTCTCCACGGCGTCGACGTCTCCCGTGACCCGCGCCAGCACGTCCCCGAGCCGGCGGCGTTCGAAGAAGCCGAGGGACAGCCCCTGGACGTGCCGGAACACATCGGAGCGCAGCGTGAGCAGGAAGCGTTCGCCGACCCAGGTGGAGGTCACGTCGTCGGCGAAGCCGAGCACGCCGGAGCACACGACGAGCCCCAGGTAGGCGGGCGCGATCCACAGGAAGGGGTGCAGGTCGCGGGGGACGAGCACATCGTCCACGACGCTCTTGAAGAGCCAGATCTCCGCGGCGTCGACGGCGGGACCGGCCAGGCTGAAGACGGCGAGCGGTACGAGCCAGCGCCGGCCGCCCCGGGTGTAGGGCCAGAACCGGCGGAACACCTCGCGCGGCGGGACGGGGGGCGCGGCCGCGACCACGGTGTCGGGGGACTCGGCCACGGAGAGCAGACGCCGCAGGAGATGCGCCATGGCGTGGATTCCTCGGGGTCCGGCCGAGCGGACCGGGTCCAGAGGGGACCGGTCCGCTCGGCTCTCGGGTGCGCTCAGTAACCGCGGTGGCCGTGGCCGCTGCCGTGGTCGTGGCGGTGGGAGTCGCCGTGACCGCTGGTCTGGCGGCGGTGCCCGTGCCTGGTCGTGTCGTGGCGCGAGGTGTCCTTGCCGTTGCCGCGGTGCTTGGCGGGCATGAGATGACGGAAGATGGCCATGGTGTCCCTCCTGGAAACCCGTGGAACTCGGTCCACAAGGGATACGTCCCGGCCCCGCTTTCGGATGGCTCCCGGCGCAGAAATCCCGAAACACCTTCGCTGCGGCGCGGTGGCCGGCCGTGGGGTGGGGCCGGCCGGCGTCGGCCTCCGGCGTGGCGGGTCGGTGAGCGTGCCGGCGTCGGCCTCGGGCGTGGCCGGGCGGTGAGCGTGCCGGCGTCGGCGCGGCAGCACGGAGGTCGGATCGGCCCGGGCCGTGGGACGCCTTCATCGTCGCCCCCGTCGTCACCCCCCCGCGACCCCCGTCGTCAGCCCAGTCGTTCCGCCAATCCGCTTGTGCAGCGGACCTCGTCTCCTGCCGTGATGAGCAGGGCCTCCACCTCCGGCAGGGACTCCAGCCAGGGCAGGGCCGCCGTCGAGCCCATCGCGAAGGCCGCCGTGGCCCAGCAGTCGGCCCAGGTGAGGGAGGGGGCGGTGACCGTCACCGCGACGAGGTCCGTGACCGCCGGGCGGCGGGTGCGGGGGTCGATGATGTGCGTGCCGCGCTCCGCCGTGCCGGAGGTGGCGACCGCCAGCCGGTCCGTGCCCGCCGCGGAGATCACCGCGGCCAGGCCGCCGGGGCGCATCGGGTCCGCGATGCCGACCCGCCAGGGCCGCTGCGGGCCCGGGGTGCCGTACATCTGCACGTCCCCGCCGCCGTTGACGCTCACCCCACTGGCCCCGGCCAGCGCCAGGACCCGCGCGGCGCGTTCGGCCGCCCAGCCCTTGACCACGCCGGTCGGGTCGAGCCGGCCGCCGTAGCGGGGGCTGAACCAGCCGTCGCTGACCAGTTCCGCCTGCGCCGCGAGCTCCAGCACCTCGGCGACCTCCGGGTCGCAGGCGCCGACGGTCAGCTCCCCGCGCGCCAGCCGGGAGAGCTGGCTGTCGTCGCGGTAGGTGCTGAACACCGCGTCGGCGCGGTGCAGCCCGGCGACCGCCTCGTCGAGCGCGGCCCGCACGGCGTCGGGGTCCCCGCCGCGGACGTCGAAGGAGAAGACCGTCCCCATGACCTCCTCCACCCGGCGCTCCGCGGCGGGAGTCTGTTCGGCCACCGGGTCAGCCACCCGCCTGGTCCAGGGCGGACTGGAGGGACTGCCGGTAGCCCTCGCTGGTGTAGGTGGCGCCGGAGACCGCGTCGATGGCGGCGCTGCCCGCCGCGACCGCCTCCTGGTCGAGCTTCGGCACGGCCATCGCCGTCTTCTGGTCGCTGAGGCCGCCCTTGGGCGCCTGCACGGCCTCCGCCCGGGTGATCCGGCCGCCGCTCACCGTGATCCGCACCTGGACCGGCCCGTACTGCGTCCGCGCCACCGTGCCGGTGACGGTCCGCGCCCCCTGCGCGGGAGCCGAGGGCGGCGTGGCCGCCGGTCCCTTCGCCGCGCCGAGCTTGTCCAGCGCCGACTGCAGCGACTGCTTGTACCCGGCGCTCGTGTACGTCGCCCCGGACACCGCGTCGATGTCCGCGCCGCCCGCCGCGACCGCCTCCTGGTTCAGCTTCGGCACGGCCATCGCCGTGACCTCGTCGCTGTGGCCGCCCTTGGGCGCCTGCACCGCCTCCGCCCGGGTGATCCGGCCGCCGGCGACGGTGAGGCGGACCTGCACGGTGCCGTACTGGGTGCGGGCCGCGTCCCCGGTGACCGTGCCCGAGGCGGCGGCCGCGCTGCCGCCCTGCGCGGACTGCCGGGCCGCCCCGGGCGGCGGTGCGACGGCGCCGGCCTCGGCCGAGGCCGGGTCGGAGGCGGGCTTGAGCGTCAGCAGCAGGACGACACCGGAGACGGTGGCGGCGGTGGCCAGCACGGCACGCCGTACGGGGTGACTCTTCCTCATCGGTTCGCGGCTCCCGCTCACATCTCGAACGACTCGTGGTGGATACGCCGGGCGGGGACCCCCGCGCCGCGCAGCGCCTCGTACACGGACTGGGCGAACCCGGGCGGGCCGCACAGGAAGACGTCGTGGTGGTCGACGTCCGGGATCTTGCGGCGCAGCGACTCGGGGGAGATGTCGGGGCGTTCGCCGTCCGGGCTGTTCACGGCGTACATCAGGCGTGCCCCGCGCTCGTCGGCGATCTTCGCGAGTTCGTCCCACAGCGCGAGGTCCTGGGTGCTGTTGGCCCGATACAGCAGCGTGATGTCCCCGGCCGCGCCGGGCAGCGTCTCGAACAGGGCCCGCATCGGGGTGATGCCGACACCGCCGGCGACCAGCAGCACCTTGCCGCGGCTGCGCCGCTGGGCGGTCAGCGCGCCGTAGGGCCCCTCCGCCCACACCCGGGTGCCCGGCGTCAGGTCGCGCAGCCGGGAGCTGTGGTCGCCGATCGCCTTCACGGTGATCCGCAGCATGCCGGGGCGGGGCGCCGCCGACAGCGAGTACGGGTGCGAGCTGAACCGCATGCCCGGCGCGAGGAACCGCCAGCGGAAGAACTGCCCGGCCTCCGCGCCCATCCGGTGCAGCTTGGTGCCGCCGATCAGGACCGACACGATGCCGGGCGTCTCCTCGACGACCGCCTCCACCCGCATGCGGTGCCGCAGGTTCAGGCGGAGGGGGGTGAGGATGCGGTACCACAGCACCAGCGCGGTGACCGTGCCGTACAGCCCGTACCAGAAGGTCTTCGCGGCGGGTTCGACGGCGAAGTCGTTGCCGGTGCTGATCTGGTGCCAGAACGTCAGGAACACGGCTGCGTACGTCAGCAGATGGACGTGGTACCAGGTGTCGTAGCCGAGCCGGCGGCGGACGCCGCCGACGGACAGCAGCCCGATGACGAGCAGCAGTCCGGTGCCGATCGCGGCTTTGCCCATGTCGGGCAGCTGGGTGACCGAGTCGACGGTCTGCCGCACGATGTCCGTGACCGACCGGCCCGCCTGCAGCGCGTACCCCCACATGATCAGCACGATGTGGGCGAGCACCAGGCAGAGCGTGTAGCGGCCGCTCATCGCGTGCCAGCGGGCCACCCGGTCGGAGCCCACCCGGCGCTCCAGCGCGGGCACCCGGGCCATCTGCAGCACGACCAGGGCCATCAGATAGCCCGCCAGCAGCCCGGTGATCCGGCCCGCGCCCAGGATCCGGCCGGTGTCGTCCGCGATGGACGGCGTGTTGCGCCACCACAGCCACAGCACCGCCGCCGCGCCCGCGGCCACGGCGAACAGCAGGACGGCGGCAGGGGAGCGGCGCGGCCGGATGCGGCGCATCGTCTGGCGGCGGGCGGCACGGCCGCCGGCGAGCGTGGTGCTCACGGTTCCTCCGGGGGGACGGGACCCTTGGCCCACACATACGTGCCGCCCCACGGGAGTGTTCAGAGCCCCGCCGAGTCCAGCGCGGACTGCAGCGACTGCTTGTAGCCGTCGCTGGTGTAGGTGGCGCCGGACACGGAGTCGATGTTCGCGCTCTGCGCGTCCAGTGCCTCACGCCGCAGTTGGGGGATGGCGTAGCTGTTGATCTCCTGGTCGTGGGGGTTCTCCGTCGGGTAGGCGACCGCGGTGACGTCGGTCAGCTTGCCGTCCGTGACGGTGACGCGCACCTGCACGGGGCCCCAACGGGTGTCCACCGAGTCGCCGGTGACGGACTTCGTGCCCGTGGTGGTGCCGGAACCGCCGGAGCCACCCGAGCCGGCTGTACTTCCGCTGCCGCCCGAGCCGCCGGGCGTGGCGGGCGAACTGACCACCGCCTTGGGGGAGGTGGTGGCCAGGGCCGGGCTCGCGTGCGGCTTCAGCGACAGCAGCAGCACCATCCCGGAGACCGTGGCGGCGCTCGCCAGCACGATCCGGCGCAGCGGGCGGTTCTTGTTCAGCGCGTGCACGTAAGGGCCCTCACAGCTCGAACGACTCGTGGTGGATACGCCGGTCCGGCACCCCGGCGGCGCGCAGCTCCCGGTACAGGTCCTGGGCGAAGCCGTGCGGCCCGCACAGGTACACGTCGTGGGAGGCGAGGTCGGGGAAGGCGGCGCGCAGCGCCGCGGCGGACAGGTCGGGGCGCTCGCCGTGCGGGCCGTTGAGCGCGTACCGCACCCGCGCCCCGCGCCAGCGCGCGAGCGCCTCCAGTTCGCCGCCCAGCGCCAGGTCCTCGGCCCGGCGCGCCCGGTAGAGCAGGGTCACCTCGCCCGGCAGCGTCTCGAACAGGGCGCGCAACGGGGTGATGCCGACGCCGCCCGCGATCAGCAGCGACTTCGCCGCCGTGCCCCGGTCCGCGGTCAGCGCGCCGTACGGCCCCTCCGCCCACACCCGGGTGCCGGGCCGCAGTCGTGCCACGGCCGCGCTGTGGCCGCCGAGCGCCTTCACCGTGATCCGCATCCGCTCCGCGCGTGGCGGCGCCGACAGGGAGTACGGCGTCGACGTCCACGCCAGGCCCGGGGCGAGGAACCGCCACCGGAAGAACTGCCCCGGCCGCGCCCCGAGTTCGTCCAGCCGCCGCCCCCGTACGACGACCGAGTACACGCCCGGCGCCTCGGGCTGCACGGACTCCACGCGCAGCCGGTGGCGGGCGTTGAGCCGCCACGGGGTCAGCAGACGGAACCACACCACCAGGGCCGCGGCCCCCAGGTACAGGGCGTACCAGAAGGCGGTCGCGACCGGCTTGCCGTGGAAGTCGTTGCCGAGGGTCAGCTGGTGGCCGAAGGCCAGGAACACGGCGGCGTAGGTCAGCAGGTGCACGTAGTACCAGAACTCGTAGCCGGTGCGGCGCCGCACCGCCCGCGCCGAGGTGACGCCCACCGCGAGCAGGATCACCGTCCCGGCGGTGGCCTTCAGCATGTCCGGGTAGTCCAGGACCACCGTCACCGCCTCGTGCAGGAGCGAGGCGCGGTCCTGCGCCGCGTACCCCAGGAGGATCAGCACGACGTGCGCGAGCAGCAGGCAGATCGTGTACCGGCCGGCCATGGCGTGCCAGCGGGCCACCCGGTCCGAGCCGATCCGCCGCTCCAGCAGCGGCACCCGGGCCATCAGCGCGACCAGCACCGCGCAGGCGTACCCGCACAGCAGCCCGGCGATCCGCCCGGCCCCGGTCAGCCAGCCCGCCGCGCCGACCACCGACGCGGTGTCCGACCACCACAGCGCGATCACCGCCGCGGCCCCCGCCCACAGCGCGGCCAGCACCCCGGCCGCGGGGGAGGGCCGGGCGGGCGGCGCCGCGTGCGGGGCGACCCGCCGCTCGTCCACCGTCGTCATCCGTCGATTCCTTTCGCCAGTCCGGGGCGCGTACCGTGCGGAATGCGCCCCCGTGCGGGGCGTACGCCTCAGCAGTGAGCGCCCCCTTTCGGGGCGCGCGCTCGCTCGCAGCGCGCCCCCGTCCGGTACGCCACTGTGCGGGGCGAACCTCTGAGGACCCTCTGAAACGGGGACCTCAGCGCGCACTCAAAGGAAACTCAGAGCCGCCCGGGACACCCGGCGCCCGCGCGAGGGGCGATCCTGGAGACAGCCATGAACACCACCACCCGCTCCGGCCGCCCCGCCCTCACCCGACCCGACGGCACGCCCCTGCGCGTCCTCGTCGTCGACGACGACCCCGACCTCGCCGAGGTGCTCTCCGGCGCCCTGCGCTACGAGGGCTGGCAGATCCGCACGGCCGGGGACGGCGCGGCCGCGCTGGCCGCCGCCCGCGACCTGCTGCCCGACGCGGTCGTCCTGGACGTGATGCTCCCCGACACCGACGGCTTCGCCGTGCTGCGCGGCCTGCGCGAGGTGCGCCCGGACGTGTGCGTGCTGTTCCTCACCGCGCGCGACGCCGTGGAGGACCGCATCGCCGGCATCACCGCCGGCGGGGACGACTACGTCACCAAACCGTTCAGCCTGGAGGAGGTCGTCGCCCGGCTGCGCGGCCTGCTGCGCCGCGCCGGCATGGCCCGCCAGAGCGAGGAGGGCGACCAGCTCGTCGTGGGCGACCTAGTCATGGACGAGGAGGCCCGCGAGGTCACCCGCGCCGGCGAGCTGATCGAGCTGTCCCCGACCGAGTTCGAGCTGCTGCGCTTCCTCATGCGCAACCCGCGCCGGGTGCTCAGCAAGGCCCAGATCCTCGACCGGGTGTGGTCCTACGACTTCGGCGGCCGCGCCCATGTCGTGGAGCTGTACATCTCCTACCTGCGCAAGAAGGTCGACGCGGGCCGGGAGCCGATGATCCACACCGTGCGCGGCGCGGGGTACGTGCTCAAGCCGGTGACCTCGTGAGCCGGCGGCCGCGGGTGCCCTGGCCGCGGACGCTGCGGGCCCGCCTCACCGCCGGGCTGGTGGTGCTGCTGGCGATCAGCTGCGCCGCGGTCGGCGTGGCCGCGGTGATCGAGCTGAACGGCTTCCTCACCCGCCGCGTCGACCAGCAGCTCACCGACGTCGGCAGCCGCTTCCCGGCCAGCCTGGAGCACGCCGGGCAGAAACCGGACGACCACGACGGCGACGAGCACGGCGACACCCGCCGCCAGGCCACCGGCACCTTCGGCGCCCGCCTGGTGAACGGCACGGTCGTCAACGCGGCGGTGGTCCGCCCCGGCGACGCCACGACGGACCTGGGCGTGCCCCTCTCGGCCCGCGACCGGCAGAAGCTGGCCGCCGTACCCGCCGACGGACGCGGCCACAGCGTCCACCTGTCCGCGCTGGACGACTACCGGGTCGTGGCGAGCCCCGGCCGTGACGGCGACGTGCTGATCACCGGGCTGCCGCTGGAGCCCGTGGAGGCCGCCGTGCACCGGCTGGAGGCGGTCGCCGCGATCGTCTTCGGCGTCGCCCTCGCCGCGACCGGCGTGGCCGGGGCGCTGTGGGTGCGCTGGTCGCTGCGCCCGCTCAGCCGGGTCGCGGCCACCGCCACCCGGGTCAGCGAACTGCCGCTGGCCAGCGGCGAGGTCGCGCTGCCGCCGCGGGCGCCGGAAGCCGACCCGCGCGGCGAGGTGGGGCGCGTCGCCGCCGCCTTCAACCGCATGCTCGGCCACGTCGAGGACGCGCTGACCAAACGCCACGCCAGTGAGGAACGGCTGCGCCGCTTCGCCGCCGACGCCAGCCACGAGCTGCGCACGCCCGTCGCCTCGGTGCGCGGGCACGCCGAGCTCGCACTGCTCCACCCCGGTCCCGTCCCGCCCGAGGTCACCCGCGCGCTGGAGCGCATCGCCGCCGAGTCGTCCCGCATGGGCGAGATGGTCGACGAGATGCTGCTGCTGGCCCGCCTGGACGCGGGGCGCCCGCTGGAGAGCCGCCCGGTCGACCTCACCCGGCTGGTGCTGGACGCGGTGACCGACGCGCGGGCCGCCGGACCGGGCCACCGCTGGGCCCTCGACCTGCCGGAGGAGCCGGTGACGGTCACGGGCGACGCCCACCGGCTGCAGCAGGTGGTGGCCAACCTGCTGGCCAACGCCCGCGGCCACACGCCCGCCGGTACGAAGGTCACGGTGTCCCTGTCGGCGGACGGCCCGGACGCGGTCCTCACGGTCCACGACGACGGCCCCGGCATCCCCGCCGCCATCCAGCCGGACGTCTTCGAACGCTTCACCCGCGCCGACCACCGCCGCACGAACGCCCCCGGCGGCGGCGCGGGCCTCGGCCTGTCGATCGTCGCGGCGGTGGTGCGGGCACACGGGGGAGGCGTGGAGGTGGAGAGCAGGCCGGGTTCGACGACGTTCACGGTGCGTGTGCCCACCGAAAGGCGCGCGGGGAACAACCGCGCACGGCACCCTCAGTAACGTGTCACCGCCGTGGCGCCGTCCACCGTCCCCACGGCGATGTGCGGCTTCCGGGACGGCACGGCCCAGCGCAGGATCTTCCGCATCGTGGCCTCCGGTACCGACACACATCCCGCCGTGGCCCCACGCCCGTGGACATGCAGGAAGATGCCGGCGCCGCGCCCCCGCACCGGCGCCCGGTAGTTGAACCCGACGACGAGCGCGTAGGCGTACTGCGTCCGGTACGCCACCAGGTGCTCGGACTCGGCGGCCCGGCAGTCGGACGCCAACGGCTCGCTCCACCGGTTGTAGGAACGGGAGTCGTTGTCCTGGCACCACCAGGAGTCCTGCCGCACCGGCCGGTACGGCATCCGCGTGCCGCTCGGCGCCGCCTTGACCCCGAAGGCGAAGGGCAGGTCGTACAACCCGGTGGGCGTGGTGTTCGTGCCCTGGCGCCGCTCGGCGCCCTCGACGAGCCCTTTCGCCCCGAACCGCGCGGGCGCCGAGCCGACCCGCGCCCACCGCCCGCCGCGCCGTTCCCACCAGGTGACCGTGCCCCTCGTCGAGCCGGTGTCAGGCGCCTGGGCGACGATCAGCTGCGTGCCGCCGCCGGTGTCCCGCATCCGCTCGGGCAGCGGCGCCTCGCCGCCGGGGGCGGCACCGAGGGCGAGCAGCGAGGCACAGGACAGGGCGACGGCGACGGCACGGGGGCGCATGGCTCAGACCGTAGACGGGGGCAGCGGCAGCGGCAGCCCGGGCAGTCCGTCCAGGCTGGTCGCGATGTGCTCCTTCTTGGTGAAGTACGCGTTCAGCGAGGCGTCGTCCTCCCGGGCGAAGCGCTTGGCGTGCAGGTCGCGCTCGGCGTCGTAGGACAGGAACGGGACCGCGTAGCCGCAGGTGTCGCGGACCAGTTCGGCGTGCACGACGATGACCGCGCGCAGGCCGTGCGGGGCGGGGTCGATGCCGGGGAAGTGCGTGAGCAGCTCGGGGAAGCGGGGGTCGTCGCGGAAGACCGGCTCGCCCCGGCCGTGCACGCGCACGATGTTCGGCGGGCCCTGGAAGGCGCACCACATCAGGGTGATCCGGCCGTTCTCCCGCAGATGGGCGATGGTCTCGGCGTTGGACCCGGCGAAGTCCAGGTAGGCCACGGTGTGCTCGTCGAGCACGGCGAAGGAGCCCTTGAGCCCCTTGGGGGAGAGGTTGATCGTGCCGTCCTCGCCGAGCGGGGCGGTCGCGGTGAAGAAGAGGGGTTGCTCCTCGATGAACGTGCGGAGCCTGCCGTCGATGCGCTCATAAGTCTTTCCCATGTCTAACGATTATCGACCAGGATCGTTCGAGTGTCTAAGGAATTTCCGGGTCCGTTTCGGTGAGCTTCGCCGGGTCCGCCGCGTGGGCGATTCCGGAGCCGTGAGAGGGGTGGATTGACGAACCATGCAGAGTTCTGCATACTCATGCATGTCAGCGAATGCACTGTGAGGAGAAACCCGTGACCGAGCGCGTCGTACTCGCCTACTCAGGCGGTCTGGACACCTCCGTCGCCATCGGCTGGATCGCCGAGGAGACGGGCGCCGAGGTCATCGCCGTTGCGGTCGACGTCGGCCAGGGCGGCGAGGACCTGGACGTCATCCGCAAGCGCGCGCTCGCCTGCGGTGCCGTCGAGGCCGAGGTCGCCGACGCCAAGGACGAGTTCGCCGACGAGTACTGCCTCCCGGCGATCAAGGCCAACGCCCTCTACATGGACCGCTACCCGCTGGTCTCCGCCCTGTCCCGGCCGACGATCGTCAAGCACCTCGTCGCCGCCGCGAAGAAGCACGGCGCCACCACGGTCGCCCACGGCTGCACCGGCAAGGGCAACGACCAGGTCCGCTTCGAGGCCGGCATCGTCGCCCTCGCCCCCGACCTGAAGTGCATCGCGCCGGTCCGTGACTACGCGATGACCCGGGACAAGGCCATCGCGTTCTGCGAGGAGAAGAACCTCCCGATCGCGACCACCAAGAAGTCCCCGTACTCCATCGACCAGAACGTCTTCGGCCGCGCCGTCGAGACCGGCTTCCTCGAGGACATCTGGAACGCCCCGATCGAGGACATCTACGAGTACACCCAGAACCCGGCCGTCGCCCGCGAGGCCGACGAGGTGATCATCTCCTTCAAGGAGGGCGTCCCGGTCGCCATCGACGGCAAGCCCGTCACCGTGCTGCAGGCCATCCAGCAGCTCAACGAGCGCGCCGGCGCCCAGGGCATCGGCCGGATCGACATGGTCGAGGACCGCCTCGTCGGCATCAAGTCCCGCGAGGTCTACGAGGCCCCCGGCGCGATCGCCCTGATCACCGCCCACCAGGAGCTGGAGAACGTCACCGTCGAGCGCGAGCTGGCCCGCTACAAGCGGCAGGTCGAGCAGCGCTGGGGCGAGCTGGTCTACGACGGCCAGTGGTTCTCCCCGCTCAAGCGCGCCCTGGACGGCTTCATCAACGAGGCCAACCAGCACGTCACCGGCGACATCCGGATGACCCTGCACGGCGGCCGCGCGGTCGTCACCGGCCGGCGCTCCACGGAGTCGCTGTACGACTTCAACCTCGCCACCTACGACACGGGCGACACGTTCGACCAGTCCGCGGCCAAGGGCTTCATCGACATCTACAGCCTGTCGTCGAAGATCGCCGCGCGGCGTGATCTTGCAGGCGGAGCCTGACGCAGACCTCGCCTGACCCCGTACGGGTTCACCTCACCCGCATCTGCCTGACAGCCGCCTCCCCGCCTGGAAGTGTGGGGAGGCGGTGGCACATCCGTACCTTCTCGAGGAGCAACGCAGTGAGCAGCAACAGCGGTGACGTACGGCTCTGGGGCGGCCGTTTCGCCGACGGTCCCGCCGACGCCCTGGCGAAGCTGTCCGCATCCGTCCACTTCGACTGGCGGCTCGCGCCGTACGACATCGCCGGCTCGCGTGCCCACGCGCGCGTGCTGCACAAGGCGGGGCTCCTCACCGAGGACGAGCTGACCCGGATGATCGCCGGGCTCGACCGGCTGGAGGCCGACGTGGCCGCCGGCACCTTCGTCGGCACCATCGCCGACGAGGACGTGCACACCGCCCTGGAGCGCGGCCTGCTGGAGCGGCTCGGGCCCGACCTCGGCGGCAAGCTGCGCGCCGGCCGCTCCCGCAACGACCAGGTCGCCACCCTCTTCCGGATGTACCTGCGCGACCACGCCCGGATCATCGGCGGCCTGATCGCCGAGCTGCAGGAGGCGCTGATCGGCCTCGCCGAGGCCCACCCGGACGTGGCCATGCCCGGCCGCACCCACCTCCAGCACGCCCAGCCGGTGCTCTTCGCCCACCACGTCCTCGCGCACGTGCAGTCCCTGTCCCGGGACGCCGAGCGGCTGCGCCAGTGGGACGAGCGCACGGCCGTCTCGCCGTACGGCTCGGGCGCCCTGGCCGGTTCCTCCCTGGGCCTGGACCCGGAGGCGGTCGCGAAGGACCTCGGCTTCGAGCACGGCAGCGCCGGCAACTCCATCGACGGCACGGCCTCCCGGGACTTCGTCGCCGAGTTCGCCTTCATCACCGCGATGATCGGCGTCAACCTCTCCCGGATCGCCGAGGAGATCATCATCTGGAACACGAAGGAGTTCTCCTTCGTGACCCTGCACGACGCCTTCTCCACGGGCTCGTCGATCATGCCGCAGAAGAAGAACCCGGACATCGCCGAGCTGGCGCGCGGCAAGTCCGGCCGCCTCATCGGCAACCTGACCGGCCTGATGGCCACCCTCAAGGCGCTCCCGCTCGCGTACAACCGCGACCTGCAGGAGGACAAGGAGCCCGTCTTCGACTCCTGCGACCAGCTGGAGGTGCTGCTCCCCGCCTTCACCGGCATGATCGCCACCCTGACGGTCCACCGCGAGCGCATGGAGGAGCTCGCCCCGGCCGGCTTCTCCCTGGCCACCGACATCGCCGAGTGGCTGGTCAAGCAGGGCGTGCCCTTCCGGGTGGCGCACGAGGTCGCCGGCGAGTGCGTCAAGGTCGCCGAGGCCGAGGGCAAGGAGCTGGACGACCTCACGGACGAGCAGTTCGCGAAGATCTCCGCCCACCTCACGCCCGAGGTGCGTTCGGTCCTCAACGTGCCCGGCGCCCTCGCCTCCCGCAACGGCCGCGGCGGCACCGCACCGAGCGCCGTCGCCGTGCAGCTCGCCGAGCTCAAGGCGGACGTGGCGGCGCAGCAGGAGTGGGCGCACGCCAAGAAGTGACGCGCGGGCATCGCGGGGTACGTTGGACCGGCAGCCGGCCGATCCGAACGGAGCCCGCGATGCCCTTCGCACGTCTCGCGACCGCCACGACGCCCACCTGCCACCTCGGGCTGGGTCTCGCCGCCGTCGGGCGGCCCGGGTACATCAACCTCGGGCGGGACCGGGACCTGCCGGACGACCGCAGCGTCGACGCCCTGCGCGCCCGTACCCACGAACTGCTCGACGCCGCCTACGCCCAGGGCGTGCGCTACGTCGACGCGGCCCGCTCCTACGGCCGCTCCGAGGAGTTCCTCGCCGACTGGCTCAAGGCCAGGCCCGACGCCACGGACGTCGTCGTCGGCAGCAAGTGGGGCTACACCTACACGGCCGGCTGGACCACCGACGCCGAGCGGCACGAGGTGAAGGACCACAGCCTCGCCACCTACGAGCGGCAGCGCGCCGAGACCGAGGCGTTGCTCGGGGACCGGCTCGACCTCTACCAGATCCACTCGGTCACCCCGGACAGCCCGGCCCTCGCCGACAAGGACCTGCACGCCCGGCTCGCCGAGGCCGCCGCGCGGGGCGTCACCGTCGGCTTCTCCACCAGCGGTCCCGCCCAGGCCGACGCCATCCGCGCCGCGCTCGCCGTGACCGTCGACGGCGAGCCGCTCTTCGGGACCGTCCAGTCCACGTTCAACCTGCTGGAGACCTCGGCCGGGCCCGCCCTCGCCGAGGCGCACGCCGCCGGGCTCACCGTGATCGTCAAGGAGGGCATGGCCAACGGGCGCCTCGCCGGTCCGCAGGCTCCCGGCGCCCTGCGGGACGTGGCCGCGTCCGCCGGCCTCGGCTGCGACGCGGTCGCCCTCGCGTTCGTCCTGCGCCAGCCCTGGGCCGGGGTCGTCCTCTCCGGCGCGGCGACCACCGAGCAGCTCGCCTCCAATCTGCACGCCCCCGCCGTCGACCTGGACGACGAGCAGCTCGCCCGGCTCACCGCCCTGACCGAGGAGCCGCGCGCCTACTGGGAGCAGCGCAGCCGGTTGCCCTGGCACTGAGCCGCACCGTTCCGAACAGCCCACTGGGTGAGTCACGCACGCCTATTTTGAGACATCAATGTCTCACATGGTCTATTGTTGTCTCATGGCTGTCGATCGTGACCACGTGCTGCGCAGCGCCGCTGCCCTGCTGACCCGCAAATCCACCGCGACCATGGACGAGGTCGCCAAGGCCGCCGGGATCAGCCGCGCCACCCTGCACCGGCAGTTCGCCGGACGGGACGCGCTGGTGCGCGCGCTGGAAGCGCTCGGCATCGCCGAGTGCGAGGCCGCCCTGGACGCGGCCCGGCTCGACGACGGCCCCGCCGCCGACGCCGTCCACCGGCTGGTGCGGGAGATCGAACCCGCCGCCGGCCTGCTCGCCTTCCTCTACACGGAGAACCAGCTGTTCGAGGGCGAGGAGCAGAACGCCGGCTGGGCCCGCATCGACGAGCGCATGACGGCCCTGTTCCGGCGCGGCCAGGCGAGCGGCGAGTTCCGCATCGACCTCACCCCGGTCTGGCTCACCGAGGCGCTGTACGGCCTGCTCGCCTCCGGCGCCTGGGCGGTGGCCGAGGGCCGGGTGGCCCCCAAGGACTTCACGCACATGATCGTCGAGCTGCTGCTCGGCGGCGTACGACGCAACGACCCGATCAGAAGAGAGGAATCATGACCAGCACCCTGCAGCCGGCCGGCACGACGGAGGCGGTGAAGCGCCCGGGCCGCTGGCTCGCGCTGTCCGTCCTCGTCCTGGCCGTGCTGCTGGTGGCCGTGGACGCCACCGTCCTCGGCCTCGCGACCCCCTACATCAGCGAAGACCTCGAGCCGTCCGGCACCCAGCTGCTGTGGATCGGCGACGTGTACTCCTTCGTCATCGCCGGCCTGCTGGTCTCCATGGGCAGCCTCGGCGACCGCATCGGCCGCAAGCGCATTCTGCTCGTGGGTGCCACCGCGTTCGGCGTGATCTCCGTGCTCAACGCCTACGCCACCACACCCGAGCTGATGATCCTGGCGCGGGCGCTGCTCGGCGTCGCGGGCGCGACCCTGATGCCGGCCACCCTCGCCCTCATCCGCAACATCTTCCACGACCCGCGCGAGCGCAGCCTCGCCATCGGCATCTGGGGCGCCACCGCCTCCGCCGGCACCGCCGTCGGCCCGATCGCGGGCGGCTTCCTGCTGGAGCACTTCTGGTGGGGCTCGGTGTTCCTCATCAACCTGCCGGTGATGGCGGTGCTCGTCCTCGTCGGCATCCGCACCCTGCCCGAGTCCCGCAACCCACACCCGGGCCCCTGGGACCTGCGCAGTGTCGTGCTGTCGCTGCTCGGCATGATCGGTGTGGTGTACGCCGTCAAGGAGGCCGCGTCGCACGGCTTCTCCTGGCCGGCGCTCGCCGTGGGCCTGCTGGGCGCGGCCGCCCTGTACGGCTTCGTCCGGCGTCAGCTCACGATGCCGACCCCGCTGCTGGACATGCGGCTGTTCCGCAGCCGCGGCTTCAGCGGCGCCGTGCTGGCCGACCTGCTGACCGTCCTCGGCATGTCGGGGCTGGTGTTCTTCCTGTCGCAGTACCTGCAGCTGGTCCAGGGCAGGCGCCCGTTCGAGGCGGGCCTCGCCGAACTCCCCGCCGCCGTGGGGGCGGTGGCCGCCGGTCTGGTCGCCGGCCGCGCCGCCCGCCGCTTCACGGTGCGCACCGTGGTCTCCGGCGGCCTGGCCGCGGTCGGCCTCGCGCTGGCCGCGCTGACCCTGCTGCGGCAGTCGACGGGCTACCCTGTCCTCGGCGCCGTGCTCCTGGTCGTCGGCGTGGGCGCCGGCTTCTCGTTCACGGTGACCGCCGACGTGATCCTCTCCAGCGTCCCCAAGGACCAGGCGGGCGCGGCCTCCGCGGTCTCCGAGACGGCGTACGAACTCGGCGCCGCCCTCGGCATCGCGGTCCTCGGCTCGATCGTGACGGGCGTCTACCGCGGCTTCCCGTCCCCGGCGGGCACCCCGGCCGCGGCCCACGAGTCACTGGGCGGCGCGCTGGAGGCGGCGCACGGCCTGCCGGCGGACACGGCACAGGCGTTGCTGGACTCGGCCCGCCAGTCCTTCGTGGACGGCCTCGCCCTCGCCTCGGGCGTCGGCGCGGCGGTCCTGCTGACGGCGGCGGCAGCGGCCTGGTTCATGCTGCGCGGCCAACGGCTGGGAAGCTGACCCGAGGGCCCCGGGGACCTGCGCGACCAGCCACAACAAAGCCGCACCCGCCGTACGGCGGAAACCGCAACGGCGGGTGGGCGAACCGGCGCAGAAAACTAGGCCGCTTCCTTGGCCTTGCTCGCGTACATGTCCACGTACTCCTGCCCCGACAGCCGCATGACCTCGGCCATCACGGAGTCCGTCACGGCCCGCAGCACGTACCGGTCGCGGTCCATGCCCTCGTAGCGGGAGAACTCCATGGGCTCGCCGAAGCGGACCGTCACCTGCCCGGGGCGCGGCATCCCCGACCCGCCGGGCTGGAGCTTGTCCGTGCCGATCATCGCGAACGGCACCACCGGCGCCCCGGTCATCAGCGTCAGCCGCGCGATGCCGGTGCGCCCCCGGTACAGGCGCCCGTCGGGCGAGCGGGTGCCCTCGGGGTAGATGCCGAAGACCTTGCCCTCCTCCAGCACCCGGCGGCCGGTCATCAGCGCGGCGACACCGCCGCGGCCGCCGTCGCGGTCGACCGGGATCATGCCGACCCCGGTGAAGAACCAGGCCATCAGCCTGCCCTTGACGCCCTTGCCGGTGACGTACTCGTCCTTGCCGATGAAGAACACCTGCCGGTCGCAGACCAGCGGCAGGATCATCGAGTCGATGAAGGTGAGGTGGTTGCCGGCGAGGATGACCGGACCGTCGCCCGGGATGTTCTCGGCGCCCTCGGCCCGGAGACGGAACATCAGGCGCATGACCGGTCCGAGCACTGCCTTGATGATCGCGAAGCGGGACAACGGGCCCTCCGGTGTCAAGGGAGTCGGTATGAGTCTGTGCAGGTGAGGACGATACTCGCGGTCACCGCCCCGGCGCACATCGGGTTCACCGAGGTCTTACGCACTGTTGACGCGAGTTCACCTGCGAAGCCGCCGTGTGACCGGCGTGTGACGCACGGGCGACGATGTGACCGACGGCTCACCGGGAAGGGACCCGATTGCTCCGACGGGGGTCACCCGGACACCGTTCGGCTACCCCGACGCGGAGTCAGCAGACGCGGGGGGAAACGAAATACGACATCCGCAGTCATCCGTGTGTTCGGGCCGAGGCCTCCCCTTCGTCATGTGCACGCCCCTACGATCGCGGCGCAGGGACACCGAAGGGGCAGGAGGACGCAGATGGGGACACAGCAGTCGCGGGAGACCGGGGAGCACACCAGCGGGGGGACGGGGCGCCGGGCCCTCCTCGGGGCCGCCGTGCTCGGCGCCGGCGCCTCCGTGCTCGGGCTGTCCGGCACGGCGCGGGCGGCCGGCGGTGCCGCACGGCACGGCGGCGGACTGAAGAGCCTGCCCGTGCCGACGATCATCGGGCACCGCGGGGCGAGCGGCTACCGGCCGGAACACACCTTCGGCTCCTACCAGCTCGCCCTCGACCTGGGCGCCGACATCGTCGAGGCCGGCGACCTGGTGCCCACCAGGGACGGCCACCTGGTGTGCCGGCACGAACCGGAGATCGGCGGCACCACCGACGTCGCCGACCACCCCGAGTTCGCCGACCGCAGGACCACCAAGACGCTCGACGGGGTCCCCACGACCGGCTGGTTCACCGAGGACTTCACGCTCGCCGAGCTGAAGACGCTGCGCGCGATCGAGCGCATCCCCGCCAACCGGCCGCACAACACGCTCTACAACGGCCGCTGGGAGATCCCCACCTTCGAAGAGGTCCTGAAGTGGCAGGACGAGCAGACCCGCAAGCGCGGCAAGCAGGTGTGGATCTACCCCGAGACCAAGCACCCCACCTACTTCCGCAAGCTCGGCCTCGGCCTGGAGGAGCGGGTGGCCAAGCTGCTGCACCGGCACGGCAAGGACAAGCGCACCTCGCCGGTCATCCTGCAGTCCTTCGAGCCGACCAGCATCCAGCGGCTGAACAAGCTCGTCGACAACCCGCTGGTCGTCCTGCTGTCGTCGGCGAACAGCCGCCCGTACGACTTCGTGGAGGCCGGTGACCCGCGCACGGTCGCCGACCTGATCACCCCCAAGGGGCTGCGCGAGATCGCCGGGTACGCCCAGGGCATCGGCCCCACCCTCGACCTGGTCATCCCCAAGGACGCGAGCGGCAACCTGACCAAGCCCACCACCCTGGTCGCCGACGCGCACAAGGTGGGGCTGATCCTGCACCCGTACACCATGCGCAACGAGAACCCCTTCCTGCCGACGAGCTTCCGCAAGGGGAGCGACCCCGACGGCTACGGCGACGCCTTCGGCGCCTTCCGGACCTACTTCGCCACCGGCATCGACGGTGTCTTCACCGACAACCCCGACACCGGACTGCTGGCCCGCGAGGACTTCGTCAACGGCTGACCGACTCGTTGGAGTGACCTCACGGCCGCCCGGGCAACCCGCGCCCGGGCGGCCGCGTCGTGCCGGACATGACGCACGACCTGCTCACCACGCTGCGCCCGCTGCTCGCCGCCGAGGCCGGCGCGGAAGCGCACGCCGGCGCCGGCGACCCGGCCGACCTGGAGCAGGCGGTCTGGCTGCGGCTGCTCGAACGCCTCGCCGCCGCCGGCCCGCCGCCCGACCCGCACGGCTGGCTGCGCCGCGCCGTCCGCGCCGAGGCACGCCGGGCCCGCCGCACGGCGCGCCGGGAGAGGGCCCACGACGGTGAGCCGGCCGGCGCCGAGCCCGGTCCGGAAGCGCTGGCGCTGGGCGCCGCGCGGGGCCGGGCACTGCGGGCCGCGGTGCGGCGGCTGCCCGGCCGGTGCCCGCGGCTGCTGGAGGCGCTGCTGTCGCCGCGGGACCTCACCTACCGGGAGATCGCGGGGGAGTTGGGTATCTCACAGGGCAGTCTCGGCCCGGAACGCTCCAGATGTCTGGGATGTCTGCGTCGTTTGCTCGCAGGGGAGGTTGCGGCCCGGTGACCGCGGGGATAGGAGTGGGGGACGACAGGTGATCAGGTGAGCGGGAGGCATGCGCACATGGGCATGAGCGTGACCATCTCTGCGGCGACCGAGCAGGATGCAGAGCAGATCTTCAGGCTGCAGTACCTGTGCTTCCAGAGCGAGGCCGCGCTCTACGGCAACTACCGCATCGACCCGCTCGTCCAGCCCCTGGACTCGGTGCGCGAGGAGGTCGCCCGGGACTGCGTGTTCGTGGCACGGCTCGGCGAGGAGGTGATCGGCTCGGTGCGCGGCCAGGTCGCCGGGGACGGCACCGCCTCGATCGGCAAACTGTGCGTCCACCCGCGGCTGCAGGGCCACGGCATCGGCGCCCGCCTGCTGCGCACGGCGGAGACGGCGCTCGCCGAACAGCACGGTGTCACACGCTTCCGGCTGCACAGCGGGCACCGCAGCGAGGGCGGCCTGCGACTGTACCGCAAGGTCGGCTACCAGGCGGTCGGCACCGCCGAGGGCACCGACGGCGTCCCGATGATCGTCCTGGAGAAGCCGGCCGGGGTGTACGCGCAGACGGCGTGAGTCAGGGCTGCTGCTGCCGTGACCTGCGCAGCCAGTAGATCGCCGAGAGCGGCAGCAGCACCGGGATGAAGAGGTAGCCCATCCCGTAGTCGGACCACACGGTCGCGTCGGGGAACGCCGACGGCTCGACCAGGGTCCAGGTGCCCACGGTGAGCACGCCGGCGAGTTCGGCGGCGCAGCACCACAGGGCGGCCCGTCGGGCGGTCTCCCCGCCGCGCACCAGCGAGTACGTGATGAAGCCGTAGACCACGCCGGCCACCGCCGACAGCGAGTAGGCGAGCGGCGCCCGGTCGAACTCGGTCGCGATCTGGTACGCCGACCGCGACACCGCGCCGACCACCATCACGCCGTACAGCCACACCAGCAGCATGCCGGGCCCGCTGATCAGCCGGGCCGGCTTCTCCTGCACCGCCGTCATCTCAGCCTCCCCAGATGTCGTAGAGCCGCACTTCCAGCACGGCGAGGACCACACCGCCCGCGGCGACCGTCACCGAGCCCCACCGGGTGCGCTCGGCCAGCGACATGAACCCGGCCGCCGGCACGCACGCGAACGCGCCCAGCAGATACGCCACGAAGATCGTCGTGCCCTGCTCCGGCTTCTCGCCCCGCGCCAGCTGCACGATCCCGACCACCAGCTGGATCACCGCCAGCACCGAGACCACGGCCATGCCGATGAAGTGCCAGTCCTTCGTCGGCTGGTCACGGTAGGCCGCCCAGCCGCACCAGAGGGCGAGCAGCAGCGCGGCGACCCCGGTCACCAGGGTCAGGACATCAAGCATGCAGCGACTTTATTACGCCCGAAACGAACCCCCGCCCCCACCCTCCCCGTCCCGCCCCTCCTCCCCGGTCACCAGCCCGCCGTCCACCCCCGCCGCCACAACCGGTGCCGCCACTCGCCGATGGCCGGCCTCCCGTGAGCGGCCATCGGCGGCCCCGGGCCGCGCGGCCGGGCCCCGGTCCGGCAAGGTGTGTCGGCGCCGTAGGGTCTAGACCATGACGATTCATGCGCAGGCGCTTCTGTTCGACAACGACGGCACTCTCGTCTCCTCGCTCGACTCCGTCCGGCGGTGCTGGACGCGGTGGGCGGGGGAGTACGGCATCACCGCCGAGGCGTTCGCGCGCGTGGAGCTGCACGGGCGGCCCGCCGCCGAGATAGTCGCCGACCTGCTGCCCGCCGGCCTCGTGCCGCAGGCCGTCGCCCGGGTCGAGCAGCTGGAGGTCGACGACGTGGCCGACGGCGGCGTGCGTCTGCTGCCCGGCACGAAGGACTTCCTCGACGCGCTGCCCGCCGAGCGCTGGGCGGTCGTCACCTCCGCCACCCGCCGGCTCGCCGAGGCGCGCCTGGACGCCGTCGGCATCCTGCCCAAGACGCTCATCGCCGCCGACGACATCACCCGCGGCAAGCCCGACCCCGAGCCCTACCTGCTCGCCGCCCGCCGCCTCGGCGTCGACCCCGCCCGCTGCGTGGTCTTCGAGGACGCCCCCGCCGGCCTGCAGGCCGGACGCGCCGCCGGGATGACCTGCGTGGCGTTGGCCACAACCCACCGCGCCGACGAGCTGGACGCCGATCTCGTGGTCGACGACCTCTCCGCGCTGTCCGTGCTGGTCACCGACGAGGGCGTGGAGATCGCCGTCCGGGCCTGACCCGCGCCCGGCGCCCGTCCACGTGTGTCCACTATCCGGACAGTGATGACCGGTCAGGAGCGTCCGTCTGCTTTACTGATCGCATGACCACGACGAGCGACCGCACCCCTGCGACCGAGGCGACCATGACGCCCGGTGCTCGTTGTATGTGTCGTCCGCGCCGAATGTGCGCCTGCTAGAGGGCCCCCGCACCACCTGCGCCTCGCGCCCCGAAGCGAGAGCCCGCTCGTGTCCCGCCCCAGGCGGCCGAGCCCGCCCCGCGCGCACACTCCCACCCCCACGGCTGCACCACGCACCGAAGGACGTGCCGCGTCCGGCTGCCTTCGACCATCCATGCCCCGTGCCCGGCGCCCACGACGTGCCGCGCACTCGACAGCGACGGAAACCCCACGTGATCACGACACAGGGCCTCACCAAGGTCTACCGCTCACGCGGCCGCGAGGTCACCGCCCTGGCCGGCGTCGACCTGCACGTCCGCGAAGGCGAGGTGTACGGCGTCATCGGCCAGTCCGGCGCCGGCAAGTCCTCCCTCATCCGCTGCGTCAACCTGCTGGAGCGCCCCACCTCCGGCACCGTGACCGTCGACGGTCAGGACCTCACCGCCCTCGCCGGCCGCGGCCAGCGGGCCGGCCGTGAGCTGCGGCAGGCGCGCAGCCGGATCGGCATGGTCTTCCAGCACTTCAACCTGCTGTCCTCGCGCACCGTGCAGGACAACGTCGAGCTGCCCCTGGAGATCCTCGGCCGCTCCGGCAAGGACCGCTCCCGCAAGGCGCTCGAACTGCTCGACCTCGTCGGCCTCGCCGACAAGGCGGGCGCCTACCCCGCCCAGCTCTCCGGCGGCCAGAAGCAGCGCGTCGGCATCGCCCGCGCCCTGGCCGGCGACCCCAAGGTGCTGCTCTCCGACGAGGCCACCAGCGCCCTCGACCCGGAGACCACCCGCTCCATCCTGCAGCTGCTGCGCGACCTCAACCGCGAGCTCGGCCTCACCGTCCTGCTCATCACCCACGAGATGGACGTCGTGAAGACGGTCTGCGACTCCGCCGCGCTCATGGAGAAGGGCCGCATCGTCGAGTCCGGCACCGTCGGCGAACTGCTCGCCACCCCCGGCAGCAAGCTCGCCACCGCGCTGTTCCCGGTCGGCGGCGAGGCCTCCGCGGCCGACCGCACCGTCGTGGACGTCACCTTCCACGGCGAGGCCGCCACCCAGCCCGTCATCTCCCAGCTCTCGCGCACCTACAACATCGACATATCGATCCTCGGCGCCGCCATCGACACCGTCGGCGGCCTGCAGGTCGGCCGTATGCGCATCGAGCTGCCCGGCCGCTACGAGGACAACGTCGTGCCCATCGGCTTCCTGCGCGAGCAGGGACTCCAGATCGACGTCCTGGGCCAGGAGCCCGCTCTGGTGAAGGAAGGTGCCAAGTGACCTGGTCCGAGATGCAGCCGCTGCTGTCGCAGGCGTGTTGGGACACGCTCTACATGGTCGGCTGGTCCACCCTCATCGCCATCGTCGGCGGCCTCCCGCTCGGCATCCTGCTCGTCCTCACGGACAAGGGCGGCCTGCTGCAGAACGTCGTCGCGAACAAGGTCATCGGGCAGATCGTGAACATCGCCCGCTCGATGCCGTTCATCATCCTGATGGTCGCGCTGATGGGCTTCACCCGCTGGGTCACCGGCACCACCATCGGCCGCGACGCCGCGATCGTGCCGCTCGCGATCGGCGCCATCCCGTTCTTCGCGCGCCTCGTCGAGACGGGTGTCCGCGAAGTGGACGGCGGGCTCGTCGAAGCCGTGCAGGCCATGGGCGGCACCACCTGGACCGTCGTGCGCAAGGTGCTCGTCCCCGAGGCCCTGCCCTCCCTGATCGCCTCCACCACCACCACGATCGTCGCGCTCATCGGCTACTCCGCCATGGCCGGCACGGTCGGCGCGGGCGGTCTCGGCGACATCGCCATCCGCTACGGCTACCAGCGCTTCGAGACCGACCTGATGTGGATCACCGTCGCGATCCTCGCCGTCGTCATCTCCCTCATCCAGTTCGCCGGCGACCACCTCGCCCGCAGCCTGCACCGCCGCGGCGGCCAGTCCGGCCCCGCCCCCCGGCTGCGGCTGCTGAAGGCCGCCACCGCGACCAGCAAGACCGTCTGACCTCCCGGCACGGTCCCCCCGTTCTCCCCGCACACCCATGTCGGGGTCGCACCACCCCTAGGAAAGGCACTTTTCGTGCGTAACACCGCCAAGATCACCGCCGCTGTCCTCGCCGCCGGAGCCCTCACCCTGGGCCTGTCCGCCTGCGGCTCGGACAAGGACTCCGCCAAGGACCCGAACGCCACGCTGACGGTCGCCGCCACGCCCACCCCGCAGGGCGAGATCCTCACCTACATCAAGGACAACCTGGCGCAGAAGGCCGGCCTCAAGCTCGAGGTCAAGGAGTTCACCGACTACGTGACCCCCAACACCGCCGTCCAGCAGGGCGAGGTCGACGCCAACTACTTCCAGCACAAGCCGTACCTCGACGACTTCAACCAGAAGAACGGCACCGACATCGTCCCGGTGCCCGGCGGCACGGTCCACCTGGAACCCCTCGGCGTCTACTCCAAGAGCCTGAAGAAGCTCGGCGACCTCAAGGCCGGCGCCACCGTCGCGCTGCCCAACGACACCACCAACGAGGCCCGCGCGCTCAAGCTCCTCGAGGACAACGGGGTCATCAAGCTCAAGGCCGGTGCCGGGTACTCCGCGACCCCCAAGGACGTCACCTCCAACCCCAAGAACCTGAAGTTCAAGGAGCTGGAGGCGGCCCAGCTGCCGCGCTCCCTCGGTGACGTGGACGCCGCCGTCATCAACGGCAACTACGCGCTCGAGGCCAAGCTCAGCCCCGCCAAGGACGCCCTCGCCGCGGAGAAGGCCCAGAACAACCCCTACGCCAACTTCCTCGCCGTGAAGAAGGGCAACGAGGACGACCCGCGCGTCAAGAAGCTGGCGAAGCTGCTCACCTCGCCCGAGGTGAAGAAGTTCATCGAGGACAAGTACCAGGGCGCCGTCGTCCCGGCGTTCTAAAGCCACGCCCGGCTTTCCGGCACGTCCACCGCACGGGGTCGGCTCCGCAGCCCGGAGCCGACCCCGTGGTGCGGTTCAGTGCTTTCATGCTGCATGCTGGGCAGTTCAGCAGGCCCTGCAGGCGTGGAACAACCGAGGTTTACGGAGCGGCGCATGACTGGCACCTTCCCCAACGTCTCCATCAGCACGGAGCGGTTGGTCCTGCGCCCCTTCGAGGTCTCCGACGTCGAGGCGTTCACCGAGATGATGAACGACGAACTCGTCACCGCCTGGACCTCCGTGCCGCAGCCCTACACCGAGGCCGACGCCCGCGCCTGGATCACCGAACTCGCCCCCGCCGAACGCACCGAGGGCCGCGGCATCGTCTTCGCCGTCACCGAGTTCCTCACCCAGCGCCTGGTCGGCACCGTCCATCTGCGCAACACCGACTGGCGGATCCGCTCCGTCGAGATCGCCTACGTCGTCGCCCCCTGGGCCCGCGGCGAGGGCTACGCCAGCGAAGCCGCCCTCGCGACCGCCCAGTGGCTCTTCAACGACCAGAAGTTCGAACGGCTGGAGCTGCGCACCGCCGCCGACAACACCGCCTCCCAGCAGGTCGCCCAGAAGATCGGCTGCATCAGCGAGGGCGTCCTGCGCGGCGCCTGGATAGCGCGCAGCAGAAGCGAGAGCGGCACCTGGACCGAGGTGCGCACCGACCTCATCGTCTGGAGCCTGCTGCCGGAGGACCTGGAGGGCGTCGGCGAGTCCCTCGCCGACAGCGGGTTCACCTCCTACGGCGAGTGGAACTGACCACCACGCCACCACGCGAACACGCGGACACCACCGCACACCACGTTCGCCCAGCTCGACCAGGTAATCTCACGGAGCCCGCCCGCGCCGCGGGCCGGCCCCCGAAACCTCCCGAGAACCCCCTGGAGACTGACGACGATGGCCGACCGGGTCACGGTGATCGGCTGGGACGGCTCGCCGCTGACCGACGCGGCACGCGCCGCGCTCGGCGCCGCCACACTGGTGGCCGGTGCCGCCCACCACCTGGCACTGCCCGAGGTCCCGCCCGCCGCCGAACGCATCCGCCTCGGCAGCGTCGCCCTCGCCGCCCGCCGCATCGCCGCCCACCGCGGCACCGCCGTCGTCCTCGCCGACGGCGACCCCGGCTTCTTCGGCGTCGTACGCACCCTGCGCGACCCCGAGTTCGGCCTGGAGGTCGAGGTCGTCCCCGCGGTCTCCTCCGTCGCCGCCGCCTTCGCCCGCGCCGGCATGCCCTGGGACGACGCCCAGGTGGTCGTCGCCCACCCGCGCACCCTGCGCCGCGCCGTCAACGTCTGCCGCGCCCACACCAAGGTCGCCGTCCTCACCGCCCCCGGCGCCGGCCCCGCCGAACTCGGGCTGCTCCTCGAAGGCGTCCACCGCACCTTCGTCATCTGCGAGGAACTCGGCACCGAACGCGAGCAGGTCTCCGTCGTCACCTCCGACAAGGCCCCCGACCACACCTGGCGCGACCCGAACGTCGTCATCGTCATCGGCGGCCGGCCCGGCACCCCCGAGAGCGGCGGCTGGATCGCCGGCCGCGACCCGGCCGCCGTGCCCCGCGGCTGGACCCTGCCCGCCGACGCCTACGACGGCGACCTCGGCGAGGGCGAGACCGAACCGCTGCGTGCCGGGCAACTCGCCCGCCTCGGCCCGCGCGTCGGCGACCTCGTGTGGGACATCGGCTGCGGCTCCGGCGCCTTCGCCACCGAGGCCGCCCGGGCCGGCGCCGCCGTCCTCGCCGTCGACCGGGACCTGGACGCCTGCGCCCGCACCGACGCCGCCGCCCGCCGGCACGGCGTCCAGATGCAGATCGTGCACGGCACCGCCCCGCAGGTCCTGGAGAACCTGCCCGAACCCGACGTCGTCCGGGTCGGCGGCGGGGGAGCGGCCGTCGTCGCCGCCGTCGCCGACCGGCGTCCGCAGCGCATCGTCACCCACGCCGCCACCCGGGACGCCGCCGAACGCATCGGCCGGGACCTGACCGAGCACGGCTACCAGGTCCAGTGCGCCCTGCTGCAGTCCGTGGAACTCGACACCCGCGCCTGGACCGAGACCGAGCGGAGCGTCGCGTTCCTGCTCACCGGGGTGCTCGCGGACCGAACCCCGTGATCGGCTTGTCGTATCGCGGGGTAGGCTGGCCGATCGTCGTACCGCAACCGGTCGCCCGGCGCTGCGCCGGTCAATGTCCGTAAAAACCGGCTCGTTTCGGGGCGGGTGCGGTACGGCAGAACGCGTGGATGCGCAACGTGGCGCAGTCCACAGCGGGCTGTCGCGGATCACGCTGTCGCGATGGCGGAACGGCCGGGACAATGCCACTGAATGGCTTTGTCGCCTTTTCCGGGCGGGTCGTTCGTGCCGCTGGGCACGCCCGCTCGTTCTTCACTGCGGGGCGGTCGGTGCGCCGTTCCGGGTGAACTGGTCGTAGAGGCACTAACCGATGGGCGAGGGGTACGCATGACCGACACCGGCCAGGTCCCGGGCGAGGGGCTGCCGGAGAACGCAGGCACGGTGGAGCAGCCGGGCGTCTCCGCGCCCGGTGCGTACGCCTACCTCTCCGAGACCACCGCCGAGGACGAAGACCTGCTGCTGCCCGGCTCCCACGGCGCCTGGGGCAACGAGGTGGCCCCGCCAGCGCCCGAGCCGGTCGTCGAGGCCGTGCACGAGCCGGGCCCGCACGAGCTCTCCGGCCGCGACAGCGGGTCCGTCGACCTCAACGGCGTACGCCTGCCGGGCCCGGCGCCCCGGCGTACGGCGCCCACCCGGCCGATCCCGCCCATCACCCCGCGCCGGCCGCTGCACCTCGGCCCGCCGACCCCCGACACCTCCGCCAGCCCGGTCCGCTCCCTCGCCGACCGCGGCCCCGCGGACGCGCCGGTCAGGCAGCCGGCCCCGGCGACCGCCGGCCCCGAGTACCTCGACGTCGCCCAGCAGGCCGCGCCGGCGCCCCAGGCCGCGGCGCCGTGGGCCGCGCAGGCCCAGGTGGCCCCGGGGGCGAGCCCTGCCGAAACGGTTGTCCCGGCGGCTGCCCCGCAGCCCGGCCCGGTGGACGCCGCCCAGGCCGCCGTGGCCCGCCTCACGACCCAGGCGGCGGGCACGGCACCGGGCGCACCGGCGGTGCCCGAGGCCCAGCCGGTCGCGGAGCCGCAGGTGGAGGCTGTGGCCCAGGACGAGGCGGCGGCTGCCCCGGCCCCGGCTCCGGAGCAGGTGCCGGGGGGCGGCGAGCCCGCCTCGGTGGAGCCTGGCGCCGTCGAGCAGGGCGCCGTGGAGCCGGGCCAGGAATCCGTGGGGGGTGCCGAGGCAGGACCGGAGCAGGTGGCGTCCGCCGCGGGAGCCGCTGCGGAGGCCCAGGCCGAGCCGGTCGCCGAGGCCGGGCAGGCCGAGCAGGCCGCCGCGCCCGAGGCCGAGGGTGTGCCGGTCGAGCAGGCCGGTGCTGCGGAAGCCGCGGCGGCGACCGCGCCCGAGACCGCGCAGAGCGATGCGCCCGAGACCGCGCCGACCGAGACGCCCGAGACCGCGCCGGGTCAGCCCGCCGAGTCCGAGGGCGGCGCGGCCGAGGCGGCCCAGCCGGTCGGCGACGCCACCGAGCAGCCGGCCGAGCCGGTCGCCGCCCAGGCCGAGGCGGCCGATACGGCGGCCGAGCCCGCGCCCGTCGCGGCCGATGCCGTACCGGCTGCCGAGCCGGTTGCCGCCGACGCCGCCCAGAGCGCCGAGGCGGCCCAGCCGGCCGAGCCCGTGGCGACCGAGGCCGCCCAGCCCATTCCCGCCCCGGCGGACGCGGCTGCGGCGGGCGTCGCCCAGGCCTCCGAGGCCGCCGCTCCCGAGGCGCCGCAGGCCGCCGAACTTCCCGCCGAGGCGCAGGCCGCCGAGCCGGCCGTCACCGCCGAGCCGGCCGCCGCCGAGGCCCCGCAGCCGTCCGAGCTGCCCGCCGAGGCGCCGTCGGCCGACGCCGCCGTTGCCGAGACGGCTCAGGCGCCGGAGCAGCCCTCCGCCGAGGCCCAGGCGGCCGACGCCCCGGAGGCGCAGGAGAACGGCGCGGTTCCGCCTGCCGCCGCAGCGCCCGAGGCCCCGGCCACGCCGGAGACCGCGGCAGCGGCCACTGCCGAGGCGCAGCTCCCCGCCACCGATCCGCAGGCCGAGGCACCCGCGGCTCCCGAAGCCGGTGAGCCCGCGGCCGCGTCCGCCGCCCCGGCACCGGAGGCCCCCGAGGCGCCCGCAGCTCAGGCTCCGGAGGAGCACCAGCCGCAGCCCGCAGCGGAGCCGCCCGTGGCCGACCAGCCGACCGCCGAGCAGCCGACCGCCGAGCAGCCGGCCGCCGGGGCGGTTGCCCCCGAGACCGTTGCCCCGGAGGCCGTTGCCCCCGAGGCCCCGCAGCCGCCCGCGCCCGCGGCCCCCGACGAGCCGCAGCCCGCCCAGCCGCTCGCCGCCGAGGCCCCGCTGCCCGCGGAAGCGCCCGCGCAGGCCCCCGAGCCCGCGCAGGCCCCCGAGCACGCGCAGCAGCAGGCCCCCGCCTCCGCCACCCCGGCACAGGCGCCCGAGCCCGCTCCCGCGCAGGCGCCCGAGCCCGCTCCCGCGCCGGCACAGGCGCCCGCCCCCGTCGCGTCCGCGCACCCCGCCGACGCCCCCGTCGCCGGCCTGGGTACCGTCCAGGCTGCCGCTCCCCAGGACGCGTCCGCCGCCGTGCACCCCCCGGTGGCCGCCGCCGCAGCTCAGGAGGCCCCCCTGTCCACCCCGGACGAAGCGGCACAGCCCGCACAGGCCGCCGCGCCCGCCGAAGCCGCCCCCGTCGCGGCCCCCCACGCGGACCCGGCCCCCGCCCCGGCACCGGCCGTGGCCCCGCAGCAGCCGGGCCCCGCCGCGCCGCCCGTGCAGGGCCCGCAGGTGCCGCAGGACGCCGTGCACGCGGCGCCGCTCGCGGCGGTCGACGCGCCCGTCCCCGCACCCGAGGGCCCCGCCGCGGAGGAGTTCGCGGCCCCCGCCGCGCAGCCGGCCCCCTCCGAGACGGCCACCCCGCTGCCCGGGACCGTCGCCGCGGCGCCGCAGCCGGGGCAGCCGATCGGGCAGTTCGTGCCGGTCGAGGGTTCCGTGCCGACGACCCCGCACCTCGCCCCGACGCCGCCGCACCCCCTGACCCTGCCCGCCGAGGAGGCGCCGGCCGCCGCGCAGCCGCAGGCCGTGGCCCCGGTCCCGGCCCCCCGTGAGGCCGAGGCCGACCCCGGCGTCGTCCAGCACGCCGACGACCTGCGGACGAGGGCAGCCGACCAGGAGGACCAGGAGGACGGGCAGACCCCCGGCCTCCCGCAGGCCGCGCCCGTCCCGCAGGCTCAGCCGGCCCCACAGGTCCCGCTGGGAGCGGAGATCCCGCACCCGCAGCTCCCGCAGGACGCCCGGCTCCCGCAGGACGCCCAGCTCCCGCAGGACATCCGGCTCCCGCAGGACCCACAGACCCCGCAAGACCCGCACGAAGAGGGCGACGCCGCTGTGGCAGAAGCACCCGAGTCCACCGGCCCGGCGGCCCCCGGCTACGACGAGGCCGAGCGCGAGGCCGTCCTGAAGGTGATGCGCGAGCGCCGCGACATCCGCAACGGCTTCCGCAAGGACCCCATCCCGCACGAGGTGCTGCTCCGCGTCCTGGAGGCGGCCCACCACGCGCCGTCGGTCGGCCACTCCCAGCCCTGGGACTTCGTCGTCATCCGCTCCGCGGACACCCGCCGCGCGATGCACGAACTGGCGACGCGGCAGCGCGAGGCGTACGCCAAGTCCCTGCCCAAGGGCCGGGCGAAGCAGTTCAAGGAACTGAAGATCGAGGCCATCCTCGACACCCCGGTGAACATCGTCGTCACCGCCGACCCCACCCGCGGCGGCCGCCACACCCTCGGCCGGCACACCCAGCCGCAGATGGCGCCGTACTCGGCCGCGCTCGCCGTGGAGAACCTCTGGCTCGCCGCCCGCGCGGAGGGCCTCGGCGTCGGCTGGGTCAGCTTCTTCGACGAGCGGGAGATGGTCCGCGCGCTGGGCCTGCCCGAGCACCTGGAGGTCATCGCCTACCTGTGCGTCGGGTACGTCGACGAGTTCCCGGACGAGCCCGAGCTGATGCAGGCCGGCTGGTCCAAGCGCCGCCCGCTGTCCTGGGTCGTGCACGAGGAGACGTACGGCCGCCGCGCCCTGCCCGGCGAGGAGCCGCACGACCTGCTCGCCGAGACCGTCGCGCAGATCCGCCCGCTGGACGCCAAGGCGCTCGGCGAGGCCTGGGAGCGGCAGAAGCGGATGACCAAGCCGGCCGGCGCGCTCGGCATGCTGGAGATCATCTCCGCGCAGCTGTGCGGCCTGTCCCGGCAGTGCCCGCCGCCCATCCCGGAGCCCGCCGCCGTCGCCATCTTCGCCGGTGACCACGGGGTGCACGCCCAGGGCGTCACCCCCTGGCCGCAGGAGGTCACCGGTCAGATGGTGGCCAACTTCCTCGGCGGGGGAGCCGTCTGCAACGCCTTCGCGAGCCAGGTCGGCGCCGAGGTGTGCGTCGTCGACGTCGGTGTCGCCGCCGACCTGCCGGCCACGCCGGGCCTGCTGCCGCGCAAGATCCGCGGCGGTACGTCCGACATGACCACCGGCCCCGCGATGACCCGCGAGGAGGCCAAGAAGGCCATCGAGGTCGGCATCGAGACCGCCCGCGACCTGGTGGCGGCCGGCAACAAGGCGCTGCTCACGGGCGAGATGGGCATCGCCAACACCACCGCGTCCGCCGCGCTGATCTCCGTCTTCACCGGCGCCGAGCCGGCCGAGGTCACCGGCCGGGGCACCGGCATCAACGACGAGACGCTGGCCCGCAAGACCGACGTGGTGCGCCGCGCCCTGGAGCTGCACCAGCCCGACCCGGCCGACCCGATCGGCGTCCTCGCGGCCGTCGGCGGCTTCGAGCACGCCGCGATGGTCGGTCTGCTCCTCGGCGGTGCCTCCCTGCGGACGCCGGTCATCCTGGACGGCGTCAGCGCGGGTGCGGCGGCCCTGGTCGCCCGCGCCATCGCGCCCGAGGTGCTCGCCGCCTGCATCGCCGGCCACCGCAGCGCCGAGCCCGGCCATGTCGCCGCGCTCAACAAGCTCGGCCTGCGCCCCCTGGTCGACCTGGACCTGCGCCTCGGCGAGGGCACCGGCGCCCTGCTCGCGCTGCCGCTGGTGCAGTCCACGGCCCGGGCGATGCACGAGGTGGCCACGTTCGACTCGGCGGGCGTCACCGAGAAGTAGGCGACCCGCGCGGGGGTGGTCCGGCGTTCACCTGCCGGACCACCCCTGCCGCCTGCCCCGCCCACCGCCTAAAATCCGCACGTCAGGGCCGCTCCGACGCCGCAGCGCGCCCCACCGCACCGCTGCACGAGGAGCCGTCCCTCATGGCCGAACACCCCGCTTACCCCGTAGGCCTCCGCCTCACCGGCCGTCGCGTGGTCGTGCTCGGCGGCGGCCAGGTCGCCCAGCGCCGGCTGCCCGCCCTGATCGCGGCCGGCGCCGACGTCCACCTGGTCTCCCCGGAGGCCACCCCCTCGGTCGAGGCCATGGCCGACGCCGGCGAGATCACCTGGCACCGGCGCCCCTACCAGGACGGCGACCTCGCCGAGGCCTGGTACGCCCTGATCGCCACCAGCGACGCCGGCGCCAACGCCGCCGCCTCCGCCGAGGCCGAGCGCCACCGCGTGTGGTGCGTGCGCTCCGACGACGCCGACGCGGCGACCGCCTGGACCCCGGCCACCGGGCACAGCGAGGGCGTCACCGTCGCCGTCCTGACCACGAGCGCCCGCGGCCGCGACCCGCGGCACACCGCCGCCATCCGCGACGCCGTCGTGGAGGGCCTGCGCGACGGCACCCTGGTCGCACCCCACCACCGCACCCGCACGCCGGGTGTCGCGCTCGTCGGCGGCGGCCCCGGCGACCCGGACCTGATCACCGTGCGCGGCCGCCGTCTGCTCGCCGAGGCCGACGTCGTCATCGCCGACCGCCTCGGCCCGCGCGACCTGCTCGCCGAGCTGCCCCCGCACGTCGAGGTCATCGACGCGGCGAAGATCCCCTACGGCCGGTTCATGGCCCAGGAGGCCATCAACAACGCGCTGATCGAGCATGCCAAGCAGGGCAAGTCCGTGGTCCGGCTCAAGGGCGGCGACCCGTACGTCTTCGGCCGGGGCATGGAGGAGCTGCACGCGCTCGCCGAGGCTGGCATCCCCTGCACGGTGGTGCCCGGCATCTCCAGCTCCATCTCGGTCCCCGGCGCGGCCGGCATCCCGGTCACCCACCGCGGGGTCGCCCACGAGTTCACCGTGGTCAGCGGCCACGTGGCCCCCGACGACGAGCGCTCCCTGGTCGACTGGCCCTCGCTCGCCAAGCTGACGGGCACCCTGGTGGTCCTCATGGGCGTCGACAAGATCGGGAAGATCGCCGAGACGCTCGTCGCCCACGGCAAGTCCCCCGACACCCCGGTCGCCCTCGTCCAGGAGGGCACCACGGCCGCGCAGCGCCGCGTCGACGCCACCCTGGCGACGGTCGCGGAGACGGTCCGCACCGAGGACGTGAAGCCCCCGGCGGTCATCGTCATCGGCGACGTGGTGAAGGTCGGCCCGACCCCCTGACCCCTGGGCGGCACCCCCCACCCCCCGCCGTTGGCTCCGCACCCGCACGACAAGGCAGTATCACCCCGTGGCCGAACTCATCAGCATCGACGACCCCGACGACCCGCGCCTGCGTGACTACACCGGCCTGACCGACGTCGAGCTGCGCCGCAGACGCGAGCCGGCCGAGGGCCTGTTCATCGCCGAGGGCGAGAAGGTCATCCGCCGGGCCGGGGACGCCGGCTACGCGATGCGCTCGATGCTGCTCTCGGCCAAGTGGGTCGACGTGATGCGCGACGTCATCGACGAGGTCGCGGCGCCCGTGTACACGGTGAGCCCGGAGCTCGCCGAACGGGTCACCGGCTACCACGTCCACCGCGGCGCCCTCGCCTCCATGCAGCGCAAGCCCCTGCCCACGGCGGCCGAGCTGCTGGGGCGCGCCCGCCGCGTCGCGGTGATGGAGTCGGTCAACGACCACACCAACATCGGCGCGATCTTCCGCTCGGCCGCCGCCCTCGGCATGGACGCGGTCCTGCTCTCCCCGGACTGCGCCGACCCGCTGTACCGGCGCAGCGTGAAGGTGTCGATGGGCGCGGTCTTCTCCGTGCCGTACGCCCGCCTGGAGACCTGGCCCTCGGGCCTGGACGCGGTCCGCGCGGCCGGCTTCACGCTGCTCGCCCTCACCCCGGACGAGAAGGCCAAGACGCTCGACGAGACCGCCCCGCACACCATGGACCGGGTGGCGCTCATGCTCGGCGCGGAGGGCGACGGCCTGTCCCGGCGGGCCCTGGCCGCAGCCGACGAGTGGGTCCGCATCCCGATGGCCCACGGCGTGGACTCCCTCAACGTGGGCGCGGCCGCCGCCGTCGCCTTCTACGCGGTGGCGACGGGCCGCCCGCAGCTCTGACGGAGGCGCGCCCGGAGCCGCGGGGCGCCCGCGCTCAGTCCCGGCTCGACGCCGACTCGTACCGCCGGGACATCGGTCCGGCCTCGTCGAGCGGCGTGACCTGCGGCCGTACGCTCTCGTGCGTCCGCCGCACACCGCCGTCGCCGCCGAGCCCGCGGGCGGGGCCCTCGCAGCCCTGGACCAGCGCGATACCGAGGGCCACCAGCAGCGTCACCACGAAGAACACGGTCAGCCGCTGGCGCAGCAGCCTCGGGTTGGCCGGCCGCAGCCTGGTCCCCGTGGTGCGCGGCGCCGGACGTCCGGAACCGCCGCGCGGCGCCGGCCGGCTGCCGCTGCCCGGCCGCCGGCCGTCCCGCGGGGAGGGCGTCGCCCTGCCCGCCGATCGGGAACCGGAGCCGCCACGCGACACCGGGCCCCCGCCGCGCGAGGCGGCACCGCCGCGGGAGGGGCTGTCACCGCGCGAGGGCGTCCCGCCCCGCGCCGCCCCGCCCCGCGACCCCGCACCGCCGCGCGGCAGGGGAGTGCCCGGGCTGCTCGTGGGCCCCTGCGCGCGCCGCTGGGGGCGCTCGGCGTACAGGGTGTCGGCGAGCCGCCCGGTGGGCCGGTCCGCCTCGGCGGAGCGCGGCGCGGGCGGCCGGACGTCGGCCAGGTCCTGCGCCTCACGGGCCGCGATCTCCTTCAGCCGCAGGGACAGCTCCAGCGTGCTGGGCCGCTCCTCGGGGTCCTTCGCCAGACAGGTGCGCACCAGCGGGGCGAGCGCGTCCGGTACGCCGTGCAGCTGCGGCTCCTCGTGCACCACCCGGTACAGCATCACCTCGGAACTGCCGTGCCCGAACGGCGAGTCACCGGTGCACGCGTAGGCGAGGGTCGCCCCCAGCGAGAACACGTCCGTGGCCGGCGTCACCGCGGCGCCACGCACCTGCTCCGGCGCCAGGAAGCCGGGGGAGCCGACCGCCGTCCCGACGTGGGTCAGCGTGGAGGCCCCGGTGGCCCAGGCGATGCCGAAGTCGATGATCCGCGGGCCCTTGGGGGAGAGCAGGATGTTGGAGGGCTTCAGGTCCCGGTGGACCACGCCGGCCTCGTGCACGGCGACCAGCCCCTCCGACAGGGCGGCGCCGATCGCCGCGACGTCGGCCGCGAGCAGCGGGCCCTCGTCGGCGACCTTGTCGTGCAGCGACGGACCGGGCACGTACTGCGTGGCGAACCACGGGCGCTCCGCTTCCAGGTCGGCGGCGACCAGCCGGGCCGTACAGCCGCCGCGGATGCGCCGCGCCGCCGAGACCTCGCGCGCGAACCGCGACCGGAACTCCTGGTCCTCCGCGAGATCGGGCCGGATCACCTTGAGCGCGACCCGCTGTCCCTTGCGGTCGGAGCCCAGGTAGACCACGCCCATCCCGCCCGCGCCGAGCCGTCGGTGAAGCCTGAACGAGCCGACGACGCGCGGGTCCTCGCGCCTCAGGCGCATCATCGCCATGTTCATCCCCGCTGCCCGGTCCGTGTGACGTGGCACAGCTTACGTTTCCGCGGCCGCTCGCGCGCAGAGGCCGCGCCCTCTCGTGCCGAACCGTTGCCCGTCGCGCGCAGGACAGTTGAGGACGGGTCAGAAGCCATGCGGACGCCCCGCTTCCGAGTCGTACGGTTTCCCAACCGCCCGTCCGCGCAGGCCGGTTGATCTTTCCGAAGTCGATCACTCCCGCCCGGCGGTCCCTCCCCGCGTCACCCCGCGCGCGCCGGGGCCGCGGGCGCCGGGAGCGGTCCGCCGGACGCCGGCGACGCGACGCCCTGGGGCGGACGAAGTGATCGAAGTCACCCGGCCGGACCCCCGGCGCGGGGGGCCGTACGGCCAGGGCAAACCCGCCGGGACCGGACGCCCCCTCCGGGAAGACCCCGAGACGGAGGAGGGCGTCTCCACCCAGGGGAGTACGCCGGGGAGGCCGGCTCATCCTCCGGGAGGCCCGGCAATCGGTACGAGGGCATGACGTTCCGGACCCGCCACCGGCCTAGATTTGAGGTCAAGCGGCGGGTGCAGCACTCGTCCCCCGAGGTCACGACACTCGCCGCTGCCAAGACAACCGAGCACGGTCGGGAGAGGGACCATGGCCCACACGGCACCGCGGACGCTGCTCCGCACGCAGGGACGCCTCACGCGCCCCCGCCGCACGGGCCGCCGCCACCCCTTGGTGGCGACGCTGATGGCCCTTCCCCTGGCGGTCCTGCTCCTGCTCGTCTTCGACGGCTGGGAGACAGTGGCCACACAGGCGTCGTCCGTGGGTGTGATGCTGGGGCGCTGAGCGGCGACCCCAGGCCCGGAAGAGCGGTCCGGGCGGGGACATCCATCCATGAAACCCCGTGGGGACGGGGGTGCGGCGGACGGCACAAATGCCGGCGCAGCTGGGGAGCTGCGCCGGCATTGCTTTTCCCCGGGGACGACCCGGCGGCCACCACGCGCGCGTACGGCCCCGTCGTACGCTCACCCCCATGCCCTCCGCCCTCCTCGCCGACCTGACCGCCGCCGCCGGACGGTGGGCCCACCCGGACACCCCCTGCTCCTCCTGTACGGCGTCGGCGCTGGCCGACCGTCCCGACGCCCCCGTCGTCCGGCACGCCGGCACGGTCGCCAAGGCGCACGCCCCGCACACCGAGCCGGCCGCCCTCGCCCCCCGCCTCGCCACGGCCGCCCGGCTCCCCGGGATCCTGCTGCCCCCGCTCACCCCGTCACCGGTCACCCTGCACGGCCGCCTGGTCACCCTGTGGCCGTACGGCACGCCCGTGGACCCCGACGACCCGGACGCCGCGCCCTGGGAGGCCGCCGCCACCCTCCTCGCCCGCCTGCACCGCAGCCCCGTCCCGGACGGCCTGCCCGGGATGCGCGGCCCGGCCAAGGCGGCGGACGCGGTCCGGCGTCTGCGCGCCGCCGTGGAGGCCGCGCCCCCGTCGTCCGCCGGCCCCGCGCGCCCGGTGCTGGACGCCTGGGCCGCTCTGCCCGCCTGGGCCCGGGCCGAGGCCCCCATGCCGGGCCCCCTCGCCCTGTGCCACGGCGACCTGCACCTCGGCCAGCTGGTCCGCCATCCCGCCCCGGCCGGCTCCTGGCGGCTCATCGACGTCGACGACCTCGGCGTGGGCGTGCCGGGCTGGGACCTGGCCCGCCCCGCCGCCTGGTACGCCTGCGGGCTGCTCGCGCCCGAGGACTTCTCCCGCTTCCTCGACGCCTACCGCGCCGCCGGCGGCCCCGCCGTGCCCGCGACCGGCGACGTCTGGGCCGCCCTGGACGTCCCGGCGCGTGCCCTGACCGTGCAGACCGCCGCCCGCGCCCTCACCAAGGCCCTCGCCGCGCGGCGCCCCCTGGACGAGGTGGAGCAGGCGCTCGTCGACGCCTGCGCCCGCATGGACGGCGCACCACCGCAGACGGCGGCGCAGGTCACACCGTAGGGTGCAACCGACCGCGGCCGCACAGTGTCTGTCCTGGCGATACGCGAAGCAGGACCGACCGGCGAGGAGTTGAGCCGACGATACAGTGTCCGAAGTGTCATGCGCCCATGCACACCTACAACCGCAACGGCGTCCAGATCGAGCAGTGCAGCGGCTGCCGGGGGATCTTCCTGGACTACGGCGAGCTGGAGGCGCTGACCCGGCTGGAGTCGCAGTGGTCCCAGCCGGCTCCGCCCCCGCCCGCCCCGCAGGCCTACCCGGCCCCGCCGGCCCCGGCCTGGGGCGCCCCGCACCACGGCGGCCACGGCGGTCACTACGGCCACGGCGGCCACCACCGTCACAAGAGCTTCGGCCACATGCTGTTCTCCAGCTGATCGCGACGAAGCCCCCGGTCGCAGGACCGGGGGCTGTCGGTGTGTGGACGATACTGGGATTGAACCAGTGACCTCTTCCGTGTCAGGGAAGCGCTCTCCCGCTGAGCTAATCGTCCGCGAGACTGTGACCCGTGAGTCACAGAGCGTGCGCGATACTGGGATTGAACCAGTGACCTCTTCCGTGTCAGGGAAGCGCTCTCCCGCTGAGCTAATCGCGCGGGTTCGGATCTTCGAGAAGATCCCCGGACCTCACGAGAAGGTCCAGTGGACGATACTGGGATTGAACCAGTGACCTCTTCCGTGTCAGGGAAGCGCTCTCCCGCTGAGCTAATCGTCCTTGGAGGTGGAGACGGGATTTGAACCCGTGTAGACGGCTTTGCAGGCCGTTGCCTCGCCTCTCGGCCACTCCACCAGGAGTGTAGGGGATCCGGGAAGATCCCTTACTTCCTTCGAGCGGACGACGAGGCTCGAACTCGCGACCTCAACCTTGGCAAGGTTGCGCTCTACCAACTGAGCTACGTCCGCTTGTCGTTTCGGTCCGCTTCCGCGTCCCGGCGACGTGTTGAACTCTAGCGGATTCCTGGGCCAGTACAAAAACGCGTTTGCGCAGCGTGCTGCGCTGCCTCCCCGCGGCGACCTGGCCGGGGCCGCTGCGGCGCCCGTCCCGGGGCACCGCGCGGACAGGCCCGGGCCACCCGCCGGACACCCGCCATAGACTCGGCAGCGTGCTCGAACTCCCCCCGCTCGCCCGGTTCGGCGATCGCCTCGCCACCGGTCTGACCGATGTCACCAGTGATCCCGCGGCCCTGGACTCCTCCGGTTTCTGGGCGGTGGCCGCCGATTTCGAGGGCCGGCTGACGTGCGCCCGTTTCTCCGAGGTGCACCGGGTGCCGGTGCCCGCGCCGGTGCCGGGCGGCTGGCAGGGCCCGGCGGCCGGCGCCTGGTCGTCCTCCCTGGACCGCGCCGCCTACACGGCGGGGGTGGAGCGCATCCGGGAGTACATCGCGGCCGGCGAGGTCTACCAGGCCAACCTGTGCCGGGTGCTCTCCGCTCCGGTCGCGGCCGGGGCCGACGTGGACGCGCTCACCGCGCTGCTGGCACGGGGCAACCCGGCGCCGTACGCCGGAACGATTCGGCTGCCCGGGCACGGGGTGGAGATCGCCACCGCCTCCCCGGAGCTGTTCCTGCGCCGCAGCGGGCGGATCATCGAGTCCGGGCCGATCAAGGGCACCGGCCGGACCGAGGCCGATCTGCTGGCCAAGGACTACGCCGAGAACGTGATGATCGTGGACCTGGTCCGCAACGACATCGGCCGGGTGTGCGCGACGGGCACTGTGACGGTGCCGGACCTGTGCGCGGTGGAGAAGCATCCGGGCCTGGTCCACCTGGTGTCCACGGTGCGCGGTGAGCTGCGCCCCGGCGCCGGCTGGCCGGAGCTGCTGGGGGCGGCGTTCCCGCCGGGCTCGGTCACGGGCGCGCCGAAGTCCAGCGCGCTGCGGATCATCGAGGAGCTGGAGACGGCGCCGCGCGGCCCGTACTGCGGCGGGATCGGCTGGGTGGACGCCGACCGGGGCGCGGGCGAGCTGGCCGTCGGGATACGCACCTTCTGGATCGACCGCGCCGCGGGAATGCTGCGCTTCGGCACGGGCGCCGGGATCACCTGGGGATCGGACCCCGAGGGGGAGTGGTGCGAGACCGAGCTGAAGGCCTCCCGCCTGCTCGCGGTAGCGTCAGGGGCGTACGAGGTGAGTGGAGAGGGACCGACCGCATGACGTGCCGACCCCGGACGGGCGGCCGCGATCAGGTCCCCGGCCCGAAGTTGCGAGGTAGCGACCAGTGAAGATCTGGCTGGACGGCGCGCTGCAGGACGTCGAGTCCGCCCGCGTCTCCGTCTTCGACCACGGGCTGACCGTGGGCGACGGCATCTTCGAGACGGTGAAGGCGGTGGACGGCGCGCCGTTCGCCCTGACCCGCCATCTCGACCGGCTGACCCGCTCCGCGCGCGGCCTCGGCCTGCCCGACCCGGACCACGACGAGGTCCGCCGCGCCTGCACGGCCGTCCTGGCGGCCAACCCGATGCCGCTCGGCCGGCTGCGCATCACCTACACCGGCGGCCACGGCCCCCTCGGCTCCGACCGCGGCGAGCACGGCCCCACCCTGGTCGTCGCCCTCGGCGAGACCACGCGCCGCCCGGACTCCACGGCCGTCGTCACCGTCCCGTGGACCCGCAACGAGCGCGGCGCCCTCACCGGCCTGAAGACGACCTCCTACGCCGAGAACGTCGTCGCCCTCGCCCGCGCCCACGAACAGGGCGCCTCCGAGGCGCTGTTCGCCAACACCGTAGGGCAGCTGTGCGAGGGCACCGGGTCGAACGTCTTCGTCGTGCTCGACGGCGAGATCCACACCCCGCCGGTCGCCTCGGGCTGCCTCGCCGGCATCACCCGGCAGCTGGTGATCGAGTGGACCGGCGCCAAGGAGACCGACCTGCCGCTCGACCTGCTGGAGCGCGCCGAGGAGGTCTTCCTCACCTCCACCCTGCGCGACGTGCAGGCCGTGCACAAGATCGACGGGCGGGAACTGCCCGGAGCCTCCGGCCCGGTGACCGCCAAGGCGATGCGGATCTTCCAGGAGCGCTCCGGGGACGACCTCGACCCGTAGGCCCCGCCGGACGCGGCCCGCCGGCGCCCGGGCGTCCGGGACTTCGGCGGCGGGCCGCCCGATATTCGGCTGACGCGGAAGCGTACGGCGGGTAGAACACCCGTGATGACCACGACACTGCGGCCGACCGAGCCGCTCCAGGCACACGAAGACGGGACCCGTTCGCGCCGCTTCCAGGTGTGTGTGAACGGCCGTCCCGTCGGCGCGATACACCTCGGCACCCACCCCGTCTTCGGCGACGCCGTCGCCCAGCTGCTGGATCTGCGGATCGAGGAACCCGACCGGCGGCGCGGCCGCGCCACGGTGGCGGCGCTCGCCGCCGAGGAGGTCGTCCGCGGCTGGGGCTGCCGGCGGATCGAGGCCACCGTCCCGGCCGACGCCGGCCCCGCCGTCCGCCTCGCCACCGCGCTCGGATACGTGGTGCGCAACCGGAACATGGCCAAGCCGCTCGGCGCCACCCCGCCCCGGCTGCCCGAGGGCGTCGCCGGCCGGCCCATGACGGAGGAGGAGTTCGGGCCCTGGCTGGCCCAGAACAAGAAGGACTACTCCCGCAGCTGGATCCAGCGCGGGGTGCCGGAGGCCGAGGCCCGGGCCAAGTCGGAGACCGATCACGCCCGGCTGCTGCCGGACGGCCTGGCCACCGAGGGCATGGCCGTCAGCGTCCTCGAACACGAGGGGACCCCGGTCGGGACGCTCTGGCTGGCCCTGCGCGAGGACGGCGCCTTCGTCTTCGACGTGGAGGTCGACGCCGCCCACCGCGGCCGGGGGCACGGGCGCTCCCTCATGCTGCTGGCCGAGGCCCAGGCCGTCGCCGCGGGCCGGCGGACGATCGGCCTCAACGTCTTCGCGGGCAACACACCCGCCGAACGGCTCTACGACTCGCTCGGCTACACGACGACGCTGTACGCGGTCTACAAGCAACTGGTGTAGACGGCGGGTGCGGCGTGCGCGGAGGGGCGCGCGAGGCCGCGGGCACGCCGGGCGCACAAGGGAGCGAGGCCGGCGGCGATCGCGGCGGCCGGCCGTGCCGCGCGGCAACGGTGAGCGTGGCCGCCGGCCGTTCCCGCACAAGGGGCCGGTGGGCGCCGGTCAGCCCTGCGGCTGCTCCGCGAGCAGTCGGTCGGCGATCTGCTCGATGCGCTCGCGCAGGCCCTCCTGGCTCTTGCCGCCGTCGAGGCGCTCCCCGCCGATGACGTAGGTCGGGGTGCCCGTCACCCCGATCGCCTTCCCCTCGGCCTGGTCGGCGTCCACGATCAGGATGTGCCGGCCGTCGATCAGCGCGGTGTCGAACTCCTCGGCGTCCAGGCCCAGTTCGCCCGCCACCTCGACGAGGAAGGGCTCGCCCTTGCGGTCCAGCTCCTCGACCCGGCCGAGCACCGCCTCCACGTACGGCCAGCCCTTCCCCTGCACCACGGCCTCCTCGGCGGCCTGCGCCGCGGCGAAGGCGTGCTGGTGCTTCTCCAGCGGGAAGTGGCGCAGCCGCACGTCCAGCCGCTCGCCGTAGCGGGCACGCAGGGCGCGCACGTCGTCGAGGGCGGTGCGGCAGTCGGGGCACTGCAGCTCGCACCACACGTCGAGCACGACGGGGGAGACGTCAGGGGTGGCTGCGGAGGAGGAGTCGCTCATGGGCCCAGTCTCCCACCTGGGGTGGAGGCGACCCGGAGCGCGGGGTGGAGGCGACCCGGAGATCTCCCTGATGTCCGGGGCCGGGGCATGGCCCGCGGGGATCGGGCGGTGCAGGATGGAAGGGACGAACCGACCGCTCGTCGGCCCGACCGAGCCCGCTGGAGGACCGGATGATTGCCGAGACCGTCTGCTCAGCCGTCGCCGCCGCCGGCCTGGGCATCGCGGTGGTCACGGCCTACCGCAAGCGTTACCTCGCCGCCGCCCGCATCGCGGCCTACGCCCTGGTGCCGCTCGGCCTGGTCATGACCGGCGTGGTCCAGTGGGCCGCGGACACCGCCTTCAGCCCCACCGCCTGGGCGGGGGTGGTCGTGCTCGGCGCCGCCTGGGGCCTGTTCGCCACCACCCGCATGATCGAACGCCGGCGCGGCGGGACCCGCGCCGAGCGGAAGGCGGCCCGTTCCGCCCAGCCGGACGCCGTCGCCCCCACTGCTTCCGCCCCGTCCCTCGGACCGGGCACCCGGCAGGCGGGCCGGCCTACGGCCGCGCCCCGGGCGGAGGCCTCCGACGACTTCTCCGACATCGAGGCCATCCTCAAGAAGCACGGCATCTGACCCCGCCCGGTCCGCGCGGACGCCGGTGTGCCGTCCCTGGCCGCCCCTGGGGCGAAACGACACAGTGGGTCCGGGCGTGACCCGAAACGATCACGGTTCGCGCAGGTCATCACGGAATTCGGCGCACACCTGGACTTTCGGTGCGTGTTGATCGCCGAGGGTGGCCCGACTGCGCCATCATCGCCGCGAGATGCTGGACACGACGCAGCCGGACACGACACAGAGCGACGCCGCGCCGCCGCAGGAAGAGCCGCGCGGCTGCCTCTTCGCCCTTTCCCAGCCACCGCTGATGATCTTCCTTGCGGTGATCGGGTGTCTGCTGCTCATGGCTTCGTTGCACGACCTGCTGTTGCTGTGAGCCGTACCCGTGGAGCCCGGCGTCACCCGCCGGGCCTCACGACCGCCGGACCGGCCGCCCCGTGCAGGAACAGCCGCCTCGTGTCAGCCCGCCGCCTCCTTGCGGCGCGCCCGGTAGGCCGCCACGTGCAGACGGTTGCCGCAGGTGCGGCTGTCGCAGTACCGGCGCGACCGGTTGCGCGAGAGATCCACGAAGGCCCGCCGGCAGTCCGGCGCCTCGCAGCGCCTGAGCCGCTCCTGCTCACCGGCCACCACGAAGAACGCCAGCGCCATCCCGCAGTCGGCCGCCAGGTGGTCGGCGATCGACGCGCCCGGCGCGAAGTAGTGCACATGCCAGTCGTAGCCGTCGTGGTCAGTCAGCCGCGGGGTGGTCCCGGCGGCGGCGATCAGCTCGTTGATCATGCCGGCCGCGCGGCGCGGGTCCTGCGCGGCGAAGATCCCGGCGAACCGGCCCCGGATCTTGCGCACGGCCGAGAGATCGAACTCCGACAGCACCCCGACCTCGCTGATCTGGTGCTTTCGGACGAACTCCTCGAGTGCGGCGACGTCCGGCAGCCCGTCCGGCGCCGTGTCGTCCTCCGGTGCGGTGTTCACCAGATCCACCACGGCGTCGAGGGCGCACCGGGTGTCGTGGGTGATCAGCACGTTTCGCTCCCTGGCCTGGGGGTCGGGCGGGCGCCCGCGGATGCTGGCCGATGGTAATGGCTCCCGACGGCAGCGCACCGGCGGTCTCCGGTCCGTGGATGACCGTAGAACGCCGTGCGGTACGCCAACGTTCCCGGGCGAACGCGGGGAGTGAGCGGCGCCCCACACACGGGCACGCCGACGCCGCCCGGGCAGCGCACTGCTCAGGCGACGTCGGCGTATGCCCTATGCGGTTGTCCGGGCCCGAGCCGTCTCCCCGAGTGGACGGCGCCGGGCTGCTTGGTGAGGGCCTCGGCCTAGCTTTCCGCCAGGATGTGGGAGAGCTCCTTGTCGAGATCGAAATGGCGGTGCTCCGTGCCGGGAGGCACGGCGGCGTCCGTCCGCTTCAGGAACGACTCCAGAGCCCGCGCCGGGGCCTCGAGCAGGGCTTCCCCCTCCGGGGAGCTGAGGGCGATGCAGACCACGCCCTGACCGTGACTGCGCGACGGCCAGACGCGGACGTCGCCGGTGCCGGTGGGTCGGTGAAGCCCCTCGGCGAGGAGGTCGCGGGCGAACACCCACTCGACGGTCTCCTCGGCTCCGGTGTGGAAGGTGGCGTGCACGGCGTAGGGGTCGGCCGTGTCGTACCGCAGGCCTGCGGGGACAGGCAGGGAGGACTCGCTCGACACAACGAGGCGCAGGTGCAGCTCGCAGCTGACCGTGGTGTTCATAAGCGCCAGGGCCTTTCGCTCAGTGTGCGCTCGGGGATTCGCACGTCGGCGAAATCGACATGCCACCTACGGTGCCGTTGTAAACCCCTCTGAGGGTTTTGCGTCTCTTTACGTAACTCTTCCGGCGGAGAGATCTTCGCGAACTACGGCCATTCCGGTGACTGGTTTCCTTCCGGTAAAGTTTCTCCGTATGAATACGGGGAGTGACGAGCCGGGCGAGGTTGCCGTGGCAGCAGACGGCGAGAAGCCGGGCGGGGCGCAGGCGAACGACCAGAAGCAGGGGCTGGGCTCGCGGGCGCCGGAATTCATCAAGTCCCGCCGCATGCTCCATCTGAGCTGGCAGGTGGGCGTCTTCGTGGTCGGGCTCGCGGTCGTGGTGGCCGGCGTGATCATGCTGCCGCTGCCCGGGCCGGGCTGGGTCGTGATCTTCGGCGGCATGGCGATCTGGGCGACCGAGTTCGTCTGGGCACAGCTCGTGCTGCGCTGGACGAAACGGAAGGTGACCGAGGCGGCCCACCGGGCGCTCGATCCCAAGGTGCGGCGGCGCAACATCACGCTTACGGTCATCGGTGTGGTGATCGTGGCCGCGCTGGTCGCCGTCTACGTGTGGAAGTTCGGCTTCGTGATGCCGTGGAAGATCGAGAACCAGTGACGGGTCGGGCGGGCGCGGGCCGCCCGGGGCGGCCGGGGGTGGTCACAGGCACCCCCTGACATGGGGTAATGTTCTTCCTGCGCCCGGGCGATTAGCTCAGTGGGAGAGCGCTTCGTTCACACCGAAGAGGTCACTGGTTCGAACCCAGTATCGCCCACCCGGACCACCGGCCCACCTGCGACAACGCAGGTGGGCCGGTGGCGTTTGCGCCGCAGGCGCGCGGCGGTGCGCGTACGGCCCCGGATCGGCGGCCGCGAGGTCCGGCCCCCGGCCGGGCGCGAGACGCTCCCGCCGCGGTGCGGCCCGGTCGGTTACGCCGACGGGCGTGCCCGGCCCGCCCCTGAAGAGCGCAGGGCGGCACCGCCGGGGGAGTGGCCGACCCCCCTCCACGACGCCCGGTCTCCCTCCGCCTCACGAGGCCGTACGGGCCCCGTCATCCTGATGGCGGGGGCTACGGTGAGCCTCTGCCGAAAGGCCGCGTTGCGGCGCGATGCGCCCCCGGCGTCAGGTCGTCTCCGCACGCCACCTGCGGCGCCGCCGACGCCCAGCTGGCAGGGGGCGGGCCGTACCCACCGACCTGCCGATGCGCCAGGCGGTTCGCCCCCGCCGCGAGGCACCGGTGCGCCGCCCGCGGACGGTACCCAGGGGCGGGGTTGGCGGGGTTCTGTTCCGGGAGGCCGCTCGTGCCCCGCCTGGGCCCGGCCAACGACGGGTCGCTGAGGCGAACTGCTGGTGTTGGTCGCGGGCGGCCCTGCCCGGCCCTGTGACGGAGGATCGCCGGAAGGCGCTGGCCGGCCTCGCCATCCCCTGCTCGGCCGCATCTTGAGCCTCTGCGAGCCGGCGCTCTGCGATACCCGTCTCCTGGCGTGTACATCACGCGGCACAGTGACTCCTCACGCAGGGTTACGGCGGTCCGGCGACGTGGGAGCTACCACGCCCGCGTTTCCGCTGCTGGGAGCGCTTCCGCGGCCCGCTGGACGGTCTCGGCGGGGTTGCCGACCAGGCCCTGGCTCCAAGGCGCTCCCCGCCTCGCCCTGAGCAACCGCCTGCCCCCGCCCGCTGCCATGCTGACCTTGCCGCTGCGGAGCCGTAGGCCCCCGTCGATGACCCCTCGACGCCGGCCCACCCCCAGACGGAACCCACACCCTGGCCCCGCCCCCGAAGCCTCCGGCAACTTCCCGCCACCCCCACCTTCCTCCCGACCCCCCGCCCCCCGTTCGGCCCTCCGAACCCACGCACCCCCACCTGCGCCTTTCCCTCGCCCACCCGTCTCGCCGCCTCGCCGTCCCCCCGCCAACCGCCGGAGGCCCCCGCAGAAATTCCTGTCCGAATCATTGACGCACCCCCAGCCCCTCCGTACCTTGTGCCAGCAAGCGCTTACTTGAAACGATTCACGAGGCGGCGAGCACGCTGCGGGGAGGGCCCGATCATGGGAACCGGCAACATTGACAGGCGCACGATCCTCAGGGCGGCCGGCGCCTCGATGGCCACGCTGGGGCTGGCCGCGACCACCGGCTGCGGCGGCGGGGACGGTACCGCGGCCGACGGAAAGGTGACGATCCGTTACTCCTGGTGGGGGGCCGACGAGCGCGCCAAGCGGATCAACCAGTCCATCGCACTCTTCGAGAAGAAGTATCCGAAGATCAAGGTGAAGACCGACTTCCAGGACTATGTGTCTTTCTGGGAGAAGTTCCAGACCCAGGCCGCGGGCGGAAATCCGCCGGACGTTTTCCAGAACTCCGTTGCATTTCTTAGGAAGTACGACAAGCGCGGCGTGCTGCTGGACCTCAAGTCCCAGATAGACGCAGGCAATCTGAGGGTCAGTAACTTCCGCGAGGGCGTCGTCTCCGTCGGCGAGGTGGACGGCAAGCAGCTGGCGATCCCGGTCGGCTCCAACACCATGGCGCTGGTCATCGACAAGAAGCTGTTCCGGAAGGCCGGCGTCGAGCCCGAGCAGGGCTGGACCTGGGACGAGTACTTCAAGGCCCTGAAGACCATCCACGACAAGACGAAGGTGCCCGGCGACACCGGCTACTTCGCCATCATGTACCTCTACGACCTCTACCTGCGGCAGAACGGCAAGGCCTTCTTCACCAAGGACGGACTCGGCTTCGACCGGGCCGACCTGACGGAGTGGTGGACGGACGCCTACAACCGCGTGAAGGCCGGCATCATCACCAGCCCGAAGATCGTCGAACAGGACAAGCCGAAGTCCTCGGTGACCGCCGGCCACGGCGCCTCGGAATTCACCTGGGACAACTTCACCGTGCGCTACACCGCCGAGGGCGACAGCGACTACGGCCTCGCCCCGATCCCCACCACGGACGGCAAGCAGACCGGGCAGTACCTGGCCTCCCTGATGCTCAGCGCCTCCGCCCGCACCAAACACCCGAAGGAGGTCGCGCAGTTCATCGACTTCATGGTCCACGACCCCGAGGTCGGCAAGATCATGGGCTACGACCGCGGCATCCTCGCCAGCACCGAGCAGTACCGGGCGTACCGGCCGACCGACCCGGTCAGCAAGGAGATCGCCCAGTACGAGGAGGACACCGCGAAGGCCGGCGTCCTCGGCACGATCACCCCGCACCCGTCGGGTGCCGACACCGTCGAGTCCGCGTTCCTGCGCATCGGCGGTGACATGGCCCAGGGCAAGACCAAGGTCCCGGACGCGGTGAAGCAGTTCTTCTCCGAGGCCGAGGCCGCCTTCCAGGCCTGATACGGACCTCACCGGAATTCGATGGGAACCGCCGTGACGCTCGTCAAGGACTCACCGCTCGACACCCGGAAGGTCCGCTCCGCCGCCCCCGCCGCCGCCAAGCGGCGGGGCCGCCGGGAGAACCTCGCCGGATACCTGTTCATGTCCCCGTGGATCGCGGGCTTCCTGCTCCTGACCGCGGGCCCCATGGTCGCCTCGCTGTACTTCGCCTTCACCGACTACAACCTCTTCGCCTCCCCGAAGTGGATCGGCTTCGACAACTTCACCCGGATGTTCGACGACCCGCGGTGGCAGAAGTCGGTGGAGGTGACCGCGAAGTACGTCGTCATCGGGACCCCGCTGAAGCTGCTGCTCGCCCTCGGCGTCGCGCTGCTGCTCGCGCAGAGCCGGCGCGGCCAGGCCTTCTACCGGGCCGCCTTCTACGCCCCGTCGCTGATCGGCGCGAGCGTGTCCGTCGGCTTCGTGTGGCGGGCACTGTTCTCCGACGACGCCGTCGTGGACCGCGGTCTGTCCCTGTTCGGCGTGCACATCGGCGGCTGGGTCGGCAACCCGGACTGGATCCTGTACTGCCTGGTCGCCCTCACGGTGTGGCAGTTCGGCGCCCCCATGGTGATCTTCCTGGCGGGGCTGAAGCAGGTGCCGAGGGAGCTGTACGAGGCGGCGCAGATGGACGGCGCCGGGCGGCTGCGGCAGTTCTGGAACATCACCCTGCCGATGATCTCCCCGGTGCTCTTCTTCAACGTGCTGCTGGAGACCATCCACTCCTTCCAGATCTTCGGTTCCGCCTACGTCGTCTCCAACACGCAGTGCGGTCCCGCCGACGCCACCCTCGTCTACACCTGCTACCTGTACCAGAAGGGCTTCAAGGAGTCCCAGATGGGCTTCGCCTCGGCGATGGCCTGGATGCTGCTGCTCGCGGTGGCCCTGGTGACGGCCGTGCTGTTCTGGTCGCAGAAGAAGTGGGTGCACTACGCGGAGGACGCCCGATGAGCGCCACCACTCCCACCGTCCACAAGTCCTCCGGCCTCGGGCGCCGGCGCACCGGATCACTCGTCTGGCACGTGGGGGCCCTGCTGGTCCTCGCGGTCGTCCTGTACCCCGTGGTCTGGGTGATCGGCGCCTCCTTCAAGCCCAGCCGGGACATCATCGGCAGCCTGGAGCTGTTCCCCGGGAGCCCGATCCTGGACAACTTCAAGGGCCTGGCCGACGGCATCGCCGACATCTCGATCTGGACGTTCTTCCAGAACTCCCTCCTCTACGCGCTCGGCTCGGTCGCCGGCATCCTCATCTCCTGCTCGCTGACCGCCTACGCCTTCGCCAAGATCCGCTTCGCCGGGCGGAACCTGCTGTTCAGCCTGATGATCGGCACCCTGCTGCTGCCGTACCACGTGCTGCTCATCCCGCAGTACGTGATGTTCCAGAAGCTGGAGCTGATCAACACCTATGTGCCGCTGCTGCTCGGCAAGTACCTCGCGACGGAGGCGTTCTTCGTCTTCCTGATGGTGCAGTTCATGCGGAACCTGCCGCGCGAGCTGGACGAGGCGGCCCGCATCGACGGCTGCGGCCATCTGCGGATCTACTGGTCGATCGTGCTGCCGCTGTGCCGGCCCGCGCTCATCACCAGCGCGATCTTCACCTTCATCAACGCCTGGAACGACTTCATGGGCCCGCTGATCTACCTCAACGAGCCCGGCAAGTACACCGTCTCGCTCGGCATGATGATGTTCCGCGACCAGGAGAGCGTCGCCAACTACGGCGGCATGATCGCCATGTCCCTGGTGGCGCTGCTGCCGGTGCTGCTGTTCTTCCTCGCCTTCCAGCGCTACCTCATCGACGGCATGGCGACCTCCGGACTGAAGGGCTGAGGCGGAATCCATGGCACAGGCCCACGCGAAAGCCCCCGGCCGCGCGAAGGCCGGCGACTCGCCCCTCGGCGAACGGTTCGCCCTCTTCTCGGAGTGTCTGCTCACCGGCGTCTGGATCGCCGTCGCCTCGCTCGGCGTCGTCACCTACCCGGCCGCGTTCGCCGCCGGCGCCCGGCACCTGCGCCGTCGTACCGCCCACGAGGCGGGCGGATGGCGCCGATTCGCCGCCGACTTCCGGGCCGCGCTGCGCGGCGGGTGGCTCGCCGGGCTCGCCGGCTGGGCGGCGGCGGCCGCGGTGTGGGTCGACATCCAGGCGGCGCGCGCGGGGCTGCCCGGCGGGCCGCTCGTCGGAGCGGCCGGTCTCGTCGCCCTGATCGGCGTGGCCGTCGCCGGGATGCGCGCCGCCGCCTCCTGGACGCCCGGCGCGTCCTGGCGCGCGCTGCTCGCGGACGCGGGCCGCCGTACCGTCCTCGATCCCGCCGGATCGTTCCTGCTCGTCGCCGGGCTGGCGGTCGTCTGCCTGTCCGGGTGGTTCGTCGCGCCGCTGGCGGTTCCCGTGCTCGGGGCCGTCGCGGCGGCGGCCGTCGCCGTGGAGACGCGGTACCGGCGCGGTCGCTGACCCACCCCACCCGCCCCGTACGAAGGGCGGCACCCCCGGGTGCCGTACCTCTCTCTGTCATGCCCCTGATCAGTGACCTCGCCCCACCCGTAGGCCCCTGACCAGTCACCCCGCCCCCCGCAGGCCCCCGACCCGCCGCCCCCCGCATGCCTCCGCACGTCCCCGTACGGAAAGGACCAACGGCACCCCATGTCTCCCATCCCCCGCAGATCTCTCCTGAAGGCCGCCGCCGTCGCCGGAGCCGCCGCCCAGTTCAGCTGGGCGCTGGGCAGCAGGGACGCCCAGGCCGCACCCACCGCCGGCGCCGCCGACACCGACCCGGTGACCCTGGACTGGCTGGAGGACGGCGGCCTCGGCGCCGCACCCGGCTCCACCGTCGGCGTGCCCTGGCCCATGGGCGCCTTCCGCGAGGACCAGACCTTCGCCCTGACCGACGCCGACGGCAAGGCCGTCCCCGTCCAGACCTGGCCCCTCGCCTACTGGCCCGACGGCTCGCTGAAGTGGACCGCGCACGCGGTCAGCTCCGGCAACGGCAAGCTCACCCTGACCGCCGGCACCCCCGCCGCGCCCGAGAAGAAGGTGAGCGTCGACCACGGCGGCGGCACGGTCACCGTCTCCACCGGCGTCATCACCGCCAAGATCGGCAGATACGGCTCCACCCTCGTCAAGTCCGTCACCCGCGGCAACACCGAGATCGCGAGGAACGGCCGGCTCGTCCTCATCCGCCAGCCGGAGATCGAGGACGGCGACCAGGGCGCGGTGAAGACCGAGCGCTTCGACGGCGCGATCGACAAGGTCACCGTCGAACAGGAGGGCCCCGTGCGGGCCGTCGTCCGCATCGACGGCAAGCACCGCAAGGGCGACCGCAGCTGGCTGCCGTTCTCCATCCGGCTGTACTTCTACGCGGGCGCCGACTCCTTCCGCATGGTGCACACCCTCACCTACGACGGCACCCAGGAGCCCGGCAAGGCGTCCGGCGACTTCATCCGCGGCCTCGGTGTCCGCTTCAGCGTGCCGATGCGCGACGCCGCCTACGACCGGCACATCCGCATCGGCGGCGAGGGCACCGGTCTGCTGCGCGAGGCCGTCCAGGGCATCACCGGACTGCGCCGCGACCCCGGCGCCGCCGTGCAGGAAGCCCAGTACGAGGGCCGGAAGCTGCCCGACCCGTCCACCTGGGACCAGCGCGTCACCACCCGGCTGCAGTACATCCCGCACTGGGGCGACTACACCCTCTCCCAGCTGTCCGCCGACGGCTTCACCGTGCGCAAGCGGACCAAGGCGGGCCACGGCTGGATCACCGCGGGCGGCGGCCGGCGCGCCTCCGGCTTCGGCTACGTCGGCGGCGCGAGCGGCGGCTTCTCCTTCGGCCTGCGCGACTTCTGGGAGAAGTTCCCCGCCCAGCTCGACATCCGCGGCGCCCACACCGACGAGGCCGAGGTCACCCTGTGGCTCTGGTCGCCCGAGGCGCAGCCGATGGACCTGCGCTTCTACCACGACGGCATGGGCCAGGACACCTACGCCGAACAGCTCGAAGGCCTCAACATCACCTACGAGGACTACGAGCCCGGCTTCGGCACGCCCTACGGCATCGCCCGCACCTCCGAACTGCTCTTCTGGGCCAACGACTCCACCCCCGCAGCCGACACCCTCGCCCGGCAGGTGCAGGCCGTACGGACCCTGCCGCAGCTCGCCGCGCCGCCCCGGCAGCTCATCAAGGCCAAGGTGTTCGGGCCCGGTCTGTACTCCGAGCCGGACCGCTCCACCCCGGCCAAGGCGAAGATCGAGGACCACCTGGACTTCCTCTTCACCTACTACAAGGACCAGGTGGAGATGCGCCGCTGGTACGGCTTCTGGGACTACGGCGACATCATGCACACCTACGACTCGGCCCGGCACGTGTGGCGGTACGACATCGGCGGCTACGCCTGGGACAACTCCGAGCTGTCGCCCGACCTGTGGCTCTGGTACGCCTATCTGCGCTCCGGCCGCGCGGACATCTTCCGCTTCGCCGAGGCGATGACCCGGCACACCGGCGAGGTCGACGTCTACCACATCGGCCAGTGGGCCGGCCTCGGCACCCGGCACGGCGTCCAGCACTACGCCGACAGCGCCAAGCAGCAGCGCATCGCCAACACCACCTACCGGCGCTTCTACTACTTCCTCACCGCCGACGAACGCGTCGGCGACCTCATGGCCGCCAACGTCGACTCCGACGAGACGTTCCTCGTCCTCGACCCGCAGCGCAAGGTCCGCACCGACCCCTACACGCCCGACCGGCACGCCCTGTCCATCGGCTTCGGCACGGACTGGAGCGGCCTGGTCTCGGCGTGGCTCACGGAGTGGGAGCGCAAGGGACCGAAGTGGGAGAAGGCCAAGGCGCGCGTGCTGTCCACGATGGAGGGCATCGCCGCCCAGCCCAACGGCTTCGTCCAGGGCAGCGGCCTGTACGACCTCGACACCGGGAAGTTCGCCGTCGCCACCGAGCCCGTCGTCGGCGTCTCGCACCTGTCGGCCGTCTTCGGCCTCAACGAACTGTGCGCCGAGCTCATCTACCTGGTGGACATGCCGAAGTTCAAGGACGCCTACCTCGACTACTGCCGCTACTTCAACGCGAGCAAGACCGAGCAGGCCGCGCGCTACGGCTCGAACTTCGGCTCGCTGATCCTCTTCCAGGGCCACTCCCGCCTGGACGCGTACGCCGCCGTCCAGACCGGGGACGCCAAGCTCGCCAAGCGGGCCTGGGACAAGTTCTACAACTCCGACGGCTACAAGGAGTCCGCGCCCTGGACGACCGAGCGGCTGACCGGCCCCGCCACCCTCGTCGAGGGCAGCGAGGCCGCCTGGGTGTCCAGCAACGACACCGCGCTCTACGGCCTCGCCGCCATCGAGAACCTGGCCCTGCTCGGCGACAAGATGCCGTAGCGATCGGCTAGTTCATCCTCCCGAGCACCTCCCGCACCCGCCGCACGTCACGCAGCCGCCGTTCATACGTCGCGCCGACGGCGAGCAGCACCAGACCGGCGAGTGCGGGAGGCACCCAGCGGGGGAGGGCGTCGGCGACCTGCGCCAGATAGGGGGCCAGCTCGTGCAGCGCGTCCAGCACCAGGACCCCGCCGCCCAGCAGCAGCGGCGCCTGCAGCCGGTGCCGGGCGCCCAGCAGGGTGATCACCAGCGCCGCCGCGCCCAGCAGCCACGGACGGGTGGCGTGCGCGTCGGCCCAGGCCGCCGGCAGGCTCGGCACGAGCGTCGCCGCGAGCCCGGGACCGTACGCCCCCCACGACGAGACGTCCGCGTCCCGGCGCCGGCGCAGCGCACCCAGCACGAGCGCCGGCACCGTCACCGGCAGCGTGTACGCCTCGGGCGCCGTGACGTCCCAGGCCGCCAGCCGCACCCAGGCGGCCAGGGCGAACAGCGCGGTGGCCACCCAGGCGGCCGGCCGGCGGTCGGCACGCACCGCCGTCCCGGCGGCGATCACCGCGCACAGCGACAGCACGAGGGCGAGCATCGGGGGGTCGGTGACCGCGAGTCCGACGGCCAGGAGCGCGCAGGCCGCGCCCGTCGCCTCGACGGCCACCGTCGTCGGCACGTCGGCGATCCGCGCCGCGAGCAGCGCCGCCAGCGCCGGGACGACCAGCACGAGCAGGGCCGTGTGCCGGGGCGCCCAGCCCGCCGCGGCCCCCACCGCGCAGGCCAGCGCGGCGGCATGGGCGAGCGCGGCCGGGGCCGTGACCCGGGCGAGACGCCTGTTCACCGAGCCCGCCGCGAACAGCGCCGTGAGCGCGGCGAGCACACCGAGCGTCGCCGGCCGCGACGGCAGGGCGAGGAGGACGAGCGCGACGGACACCACGAGCGCCGGGACCGCCTGGGCGAGGACGGCCGACGCCGTCCGGGACCGTGCCGCGGCCGCGAGCAGGCCCGCCGCCACCGCCCCCTCCACCAGCAGCGCCACCGGGTAGGGCGCGTCCAGCACCACGGGTACGGCCACCAGGGCGGCGCCGGCCAGGACCCGTGCGCCCGTCAGCGCCCGCGGCCGCCACGTCGCCTCGCGCACCGCGAGCACGAGGACCGCGGCCACGGCGGCCAGGACCAGCGGCCCCGTCTCGGAGTACGGCGGCCACGGAGCGCGCGCCGTCACGGCCTCCCGGGCACCGCCCGGCGCCCCCGACCACACCCGGGTCACCCAGCCGGCCGGCCCCATCAGCGTCAGCGCGACCAGGGGCAGCGCCCCCAGCACCGCCACGCCGTGCACCACGGCGGAGGCCGCCAGGAACCCGCGCCGCACGGACCCCGGCAGCCGGCCCGCCCGTACCGCCGCCAACAGCGCGATGCCGACGGCGAGATGCACGGGCACCGTCCAGGCGGCCGGCAGCGCCGGGCGGACGACGCCGCCGAGGGCGACGACCGCGAGCAGCCCGGCCACCCCGGACAGCCCGGCCGCGCGCGCCTCGGCACGGTCCCGCCACGCCGCCGCCAGCGCCACACCGGCCGCGCACAGCAGCAGCGCCGCCGCACGCGCCCCGGCGGCCGGACCGCCCGCCGTCCACGACAGCCCGACCGCCACCAGCACGCCCCACGCCCCGGTGCCGTACGCGCCGACCGCGGCGGCCACCCGCACCGGGCCCGCCGGTGCGCGCAGCGCCGACACCGTGTCGCAGGCGGCCGTCACCAGCAGCGCGGCGCTGATCCAGGACGGGCCCGCACCGGCCGCCACCGCCCACAGCAGCAGCGGCAGCTGCGCGGCGGCCAGCGCGGCCGGACGCGGCAGCCGCAGCCCCTCCGTGCCCGGCAGCCACCCGTACGCCGTCCACACCGCCGCCAGCACCGCCGCCGCGACCGCCGCGTACGCCGTGCCGTCCGTCCCGGGCAGGGCGGCCGCGTGCAGGGCGTAGGCGTCGAGCACCGTCAGCGCCAGCGCCAGACCGGCCACCGCCTCGGCCGTCGAACGCAGGGCGCGCGCGAGCAATGGCAGCGGGGCGGCCAGCGCGGCCACGGTGACCGCGCCCAGCACCACCGAGCGGCCGGCGATGCCCAGATGACCCCAGCTGACCAGCGTGAACGCGATCGCCGCGATGGTCAGCAGCAGCCCGCCGAGGAGCAGCAGCACGTTCTGCACCCGCGGCGCGCCGGCCTCGGGGCGGGGCGGCAGGGCCGGCGTGGCGAACGGTGCCGGGGCCGACGGGGCCGGGAGGTGGGCGACCAGCCAGGCGCGGCGGGCGAGCAACTGCGCCCGGCGGGCGTCCAGTTGCCACAGCTCGGCGTCGATGAGCCGCAGCTCCTCGGCCGGCGGCGGAAGGTGTGTCATGGTTCGGAGTCTGGGCCGCCGCCCGCCGTGGGGCATGAGCGCGCGTACTCAGGCCGTACTCAGTTCCCGGGTGGCGCACCCGGGTGCGGGAAGACTCGGATCATGGACTGGACGCACTACCGCTTCCGCAGCCTGTGGGCCCTGCCCGCCCCGCCCGCCGCCGTCTTCGCCGCCCTGCAGCGGCCCGAGGACTACCCGCGCTGGTGGCCTCAGGTGCGCACGGTCACCCGGCTCGACGACACCACCGGCGTGATCACCGTGCGGTCCGCCCTGCCCTACGCCCTGACCTTCACCGCGCGCTCGGTGCGCCACGACCCGGCGGCCGGCGTCCTGGAGATCGCGATGACCGGCGACCTGGACGGCTGGGCGCGCTGGACCGTCACCGCCGGCGGCCCCGGCAGCCTCGCCCGCTACGAGCAGGACGTCCATGTGAACAAGCCGCTGCTGCGCCGCCTCGCCGTGCCCGGACGGCCCCTCTTCCGGGCCAACCACCGGATGATGATGCGCGCGGGACGGCGCGGGCTCGCGGCGTATCTCCAAGCGGTTTGAAGGTAGCCCGCCGGGACCTGTATTGTTCAGTGCGTTCCCGGGCGATTAGCTCAGTGGGAGAGCGCTTCGTTCACACCGAAGAGGTCACTGGTTCGAACCCAGTATCGCCCACCGGGAGAGGCCGGTCCGCAGTCGCGGACCGGCCTTCTGCGTTCTCACGCCGCCGCCGGCAGCTCCGGTCGCAGCGGCCACGCCGGATCCACTTCCTCCTCCGTGCCGCTGCGCGCGAACCACGCCTGCAGGCCCCGGGCCTGCGCCGCGTGCCAGGTCGCCTGCAGCGTGTGCAGCTCCGCGGGCGTCAGCCGCTCCAGCCGGGAGGCGAAACGGCGGCCGAGCGCCCGGACCACCTCCAGCGCGGCCAGCGCGTCCGCCGCCGCGTCGTGCGCCTCGTCCAGCGTCACCTCGTAGTGCGCGCACAGGTCGGTCAGCGTGCGCCGTCCCTTGCGGTAGCGGTCCAGATGCTTGTCCAGCACCCGCGGGTCCAGCACCAGCAGCGGCGCCCGCTCGAACCAGCGGTCCAGCCCGGACGCCCGGTGCCGGCGCAGCTCACGGTCCAGCAGCGTCAGATCGAACGGCGCGTTCATCACCACCAGCGGGCGGCGGGCCAGCGCCTGTTCGGCCAGCTGCTCGGCTATCTCGTACATCACCGGAGCCGGCCAGCGGCCGTTGCGCTGCAGGTGGTCCTCCGTCAGCCCGTGCACCGCCGTCGCCGCCTCGGGCACCGGCACACCCGGGTTGACCAGCCACCGGCTCACCCGCGGGCGGTAGCCCGGCCCGTCCTGGACGACGAGGGCCGCCGACACGATCCGGTCGGTCTCGACGTCCACGCCCGTGGTCTCCGTGTCGAAAGCGGCCAGGGGCCCCTCGTACCAGCACGCCATACCCAACAACCCCTCGTTCACCATCGGCAGTTGACATACCGTCCACTGCCCGTTCCGGTGATACCCGGGCTGTTTGCGCCGTACGCCGGAAGGAGACAACAGGAGTACGGGTCTTTGCAGTTCAGCGCCCCCCGTCGGGGAATCACTCTGCGTGGAAGGCTGTTGGTCATGGCGATAGCGCAGCCCGAGCGGGGCGGGCTGCTGCCCCAGAGCACGGGCCTGATTCGCGGCACCCTCGCCACCACCGCCTGCATGGAGACACTGCAGGTGGGCTATCTGCACGCGGTCGCGGCGGCCGCGGGGTGCTCGCTGTCCCAGCCGTTCCCGGACAACGGCATCGACTGGCACGTCAGCCACAGCGCCCCCGGGCACACCGTGGACGACGAGGTCACCATCAAGGTGCAGCTGAAGGCCACCTACCAGGTCGCCCCCCACCCGCCCGGGCGCTCCTTCTCCTTCACCCTCGACAACGACCACCTGCGCAAGCTCGCCCGCACGCCGGTGACCGTGCACAAGATCCTCGTCGTCATGATCGTGCCGCGCTCCCGGGAGCAGTGGCTGCGCGCCGGACACGACCGGCTCGACCTCAGGCACTGCTGCTACTGGGTCAACCTCGCCGGGCACCCGATCACCGGCCGCAACCGCACCACCGTCCGGATCCCGACCTCACGCATCTTCGACGACCGGGCGCTGTGCGAGATCATGACCCGGGTCGGCACGGGAGGCAGACCATGACCCACCGCCCACTGCCGGAAGCCCCCCGCCCGGTGCGCCCGCACCCCGAGGCACCCTGGACACGGCCGCCCGCGCCCGCCGACGTCGACCCGGCCGTCCTCGGCGCCCTGCTCGCGCGCCACGGCTGGCAGCGCCGCGGCGGCGCCCCCGGGCGCTACGGCCGCTGGACCCCGCCCGGCCCGGGTGCCGCCGGCACCAGCCTGCTCGTACCCGTCAGCCGCGCCTTCCCGGACAGCGACGACCTGCTCGGCGAGGCCCTCGACGCCCTCGCCCGCAGCGGCACGCCGTCCGCGCGCGAGGTGCTCGTCTCCCTCGCCGTCCCCAGCGACGAGATCCGCTGGTGGCGCGACGCCCCCGGCGGGCCCGCGGGCAGTACGCCCTGGAGTGCCGACGAGCACCTGCGCGGCGCCGCCCGGCGGATGCTGCTCGCGGCCGCGCTCGCCACCCGCGCCCGGGCCGGCTACTACGGGGCACGGCACCGCCGTCCCGCCGCCGCCCTGCTCGAACACGTTCTCGTGGGCGCCGCGACCGAGGGAGGCACCCTCACCGCGTTCGCGCCCGTCGCCACCGCGCGCCCCTTGGCCGTACGCCTGCAGCAGGCGCTGTACGCCGCGCGTGAGGCCGTCGACTACCAGCGCGCCACCGGCGGCATGGACGCGTTCGACGGCGCGGTGCGGGCCGGCGTCAGCCGCGAGCTCACCGAGGCGCTGATCGCGCTCGTCCAGGGCACGGAAGGGGCGCGGATCGCGGTGCAGTGGGCGCCGGCGGCCGGCGTCCCCGAGGGATGCGCGGCGGACGGGGAGCCGGTGGAGTTCTCGCCGGGGGACCTGCCCGTGCTGCGCGAGGCCGGCGCCCGCTATCTGCACGCGGAACCAGCCGTCCCGGTGACCCTGACGGGGACGGTGGTGCGCATGCGGCGCGCCACGCCGCGGGGCGAGGGGACGATACGGCTGCGCGTGCTCGCCGGCGCGGAGGTCCCGCACGTCCGCCTCACCCTCGACGAGGAGGACTACCGCATCGCCGGGCACGCCCACCTCGTCGGGCTCCCGGTCCGCGTCCACGGCCGGCTGGAGAGCCGGGGCGGCTTCCGCCGGCTCACGGGTGCCTCCGGCGTCGTACCGGTGCAGGTGGACGAGGCGGAGCGGGACCGGCTGATCAAGTCGCTCCAGGAGAACCTGGACTTCTTCGAGGAGGCGTGCGGAGGGGACTGAGCGGGGTCGGGTCCGTCGTTCGTCTGCGGCCTTCGCCGTGGCCGGTCGCGCGGTTCCCCGCGCCCCGGGGGGTGCAGTCACCGCCCGCCTGGTCGCACCAGGCACCGGTTTCGCCTCCGGGGGGATGCGGTCGGTACGATCCTTACTCGTGCGTGCGCTCCGGTATGGCGCCGCATCCCCACCTTCAGTCAGGAGAGACCGGTGTCAGACGTCCGTGTGATCATCCAGCGCGATTCCGAGCGGGAAGAACGCGTGGTGACGACGGGCACTACGGCCGCCGACCTCTTCGCCGGCGAGCGCTCGATCGTGGCCGCCCGCGTCGGCGGCGAGCTCAAGGACCTCGCCTACGAGGTCAAGGACGGCGAGACCGTCGAGGGCGTCGAGATCTCCTCCGAGGACGGTCTCAACATCCTGCGCCACTCCACGGCGCACGTCATGGCGCAGGCCGTGCAGGAGATCTTCCCCGAGGCCAAGCTCGGCATCGGCCCGCCCATCCGTGACGGCTTCTACTACGACTTCGACGTCGCCCAGCCCTTCCACCCCGACGATCTCAAGCGCATCGAGAAGAAGATGCAGGAGATCATCAAGCGCGGTCAGCGCTTCGAGCGCCGTGTCACCACCGACGAGGCCGCCCGCGAGGAGCTGGCCGGCGAGCCGTACAAGCTGGAGCTGATCGGCCTCAAGGGCAACGCCGCGCAGGCCGCCGAGGGCGCCGACGCCGAGGTCGGCGGCGGCGAGCTGACGATCTACGACAACCTCGACGCCAAGACCGGCGAACTGTGCTGGAAGGACCTCTGCCGCGGTCCCCACCTGCCCACCACCCGGAACATCCCGGCGTTCAAGCTGATGCGCTCCGCCGCCGCCTACTGGCGCGGCAGCGAGAAGAACCCGCAGCTGCAGCGCATCTACGGCACCGCCTGGCCGACCAAGGACGAGCTGAAGCAGTACCTCGACTTCCTCGCCGAGGCCGAGAAGCGCGACCACCGCAAGCTGGGCGCCGAGCTGGACCTGTTCTCCTTCCCCGAGGAGCTCGGCCCGGGCCTCGCCGTGTTCCACCCCAAGGGCGGGGTCATCCGCAAGGAGATGGAGACCTACTCGCGCAAGCGGCACGAGGTCTCCGGCTACGAGTTCGTGAACACCCCGCACATCTCCAAGGAGCGGCTGTTCGAGATCTCCGGCCACCTGCCGCACTACTCCGACGGCATGTTCCCGGCCATCGAGTTCGACGAGCAGAACTACCGCCTCAAGGCGATGAACTGCCCGATGCACAACCTGATCTTCAAGTCGCGCGGGCGTTCCTACCGTGAACTGCCGCTGCGCCTCTTCGAGTTCGGCACCGTGTACCGGTACGAGAAGTCGGGCGTCGTGCACGGCCTGACCCGCTCGCGCGGCTTCACCCAGGACGACTCGCACATCTACTGCACCAAGGAGCAGATGCCGCAGGAGCTGGACACGCTCCTGACGTTCGTCCTGGACCTGCTGCGCGACTACGGCCTGACCGAGTTCGAGCTGGAGCTGTCCACCCGCGACGACTCGGACAAGTTCATCGGCACCGACGAGGACTGGGAGGAGGCCACCGAGGCCCTCCGCCTGGCCGCCGAGAAGCAGAACCTGCCGCTGGTCCCGGACCCGGGCGGCGCCGCCTACTACGGCCCGAAGATCTCCGTGCAGGCCAAGGACGCCATCGGCCGCTCCTGGCAGATGTCGACCATCCAGGTCGACTTCAACCAGCCCAAGCGGTTCGGCCTGGAGTACACCGCCGCGGACGGCTCCCGCCAGCAGCCGGTGATGATCCACCGCGCGCTGTTCGGCTCGATCGAGCGGTTCTTCGGCGTGCTCCTGGAGCACTACGCCGGCGCCTTCCCGGCCTGGCTGGCCCCGGTCCAGGCCGTCGGCATCCCGATCGGCGACGCCCACGTCGAGTACCTCCAGCGCTGGGCCGAGGCCGCGAGGGACAAGGGCCTGCGGGTCGAGGTGGACTCCTCCTCGGACCGGATGCAGAAGAAGATCCGCAACGCCCAGAAGCAGAAGGTGCCGTTCATGGTCATCGCGGGCGACGAGGACATGGGTCACGACACCGTGTCCTTCCGCTACCGCGACGGCTCCCAGGAGAACGGCATCCCCTTCGACGAGGCCATCGCGAAGATCCTCAAGGTCGTCGAGGAGCGGGCGCAGGTCTGAGCCGCCCCGGCACGGGCCCCCGGTGACGTGATCGCGCCGGGGGCCTTGCCCTGTCCGTCACCCGGACGCCATATGCTGCACGCATGACGAGTGAGCCGGAGCAGCAGATCGGAGTGGGGACGCAGGACGCGTTCCAGCGCCTGTGGACGCCCCACCGGATGGCCTACATCCAGGGCGAGAACAAGCCGAGCGGTCCCGGTGCGGCCGACGGCTGCCCCTTCTGCTCCATCCCGGCGGGATCCGACGAGGACGGGCTGATCGTCAAGCGGGGCGAGCAGGTGTACGCCGTGCTCAACCTCTACCCGTACAACGGCGGCCATCTGATGACCGTCCCCTACCGGCACGTCGCCGACTACACCGACCTCACCGAGGCGGAGACCGCGGAGCTCGCGGAGCTGACCAAGCAGGCGATGACGGCCCTGCGGACCGCCTCCGGCGCGCACGGCTTCAACATCGGCATGAACCAGGGCACGGTCGCGGGCGCCGGCATCGCGGCCCATCTGCACCAGCACATCGTCCCGCGCTGGGGCGGCGACACGAACTTCATGCCGGTGGTCGGTCACACCAAGGTGCTGCCGCAGCTCCTGGCCGACACCCGCAAGATGCTGGCGGAGGCCTGGCCCGTCTGAGCGGGCCGGTGGGTGCCCCCGGGCCCGGGGGCACCGCTCACGCGTCGTACACGTCCGCCTTGCGCGGGGACACGTCCTGGACCGCCGTGCTGAGGAACGCGGACCGGGCGCCGAACTTCTCCGTGTCGACGCCGTTCTCCTGCAGGACCTTGATCGCCGCCGAGTGCACCACCCGCAGCACCGGTGTGGCCGCGCGCAGCGCGTCGTCGGCCATGAACCGGTGCCGCCACGGCTGGTCCGCCCACGCGTGCCGCAGACCGAACGGCTCCGGCAGCCCTATCGTGCCGCCGAGCCACTTCAGCGCCGGGGGATACCAGGTCAGCGGCGCCCGCACGGCGAGCCGCACGACCTCGTTGGTGGTGACCAGCGGCAGCTTGACCGTGCGGTTCTCCCACGGCTTGAAGGACTTGGCGACCTCCTTGGTCGGCGCCGCCGGCTTGGTGGTGAACAGCGGGTTCACCGGCCCCAGGGCATGGCCCGTGACCTCGATGCGCAGCGTCGCGTGCAGCACGGTCACGGTGATCATCATGGTGATGACCAGCTGCCCGTCCCACAGCGTCCACTGCACGCCCAGGTAGTGCCGGTCACCCGCGCCGAACTGCTGCTTGTTGCAGATGTCCTGTATCGCGTGCGGCTTGACCTGGTACTCCTCGACGTCCGTGCCGGACGGCCGGGCCACCTCCTTGGCTCCCTCGCCGATCGGCGTGACGATCCAGTGCCGTATCGAGGGGGCGGGGAAGCCGCCGGTGTTCAGCGGGCCGCGCTCCAGCATGCGCAGCTGGTCGTGGATCGCCCGGATGACGTCCCAGCTGCGGAAGGGGTGGATCTCCCGGTCGGGGTCGGCGGGCACGAGCTCCTCGGCCAGCTGCCAGGAGCCCCAGCGGGTGCCCATGCCGAGGATGCCCTTGGGGCCGGCGTAGAAGACGGAGTTCGACTGCTGCTCGGCGCCGAGCCGGGCCAGGGACTGGCGCAGCTGCTCGGCGGCGGTCTCGCGCGGGCTGGTGGGCACCGCCTCGGGGACCTTGGCGCCGATGCTGCTGCCGGACAGCAGGCTGTCCCAGCGCTCCCGCAGGTCGACGGCGGTGCGCTCGCAGATCCGCCGGGCCCAGAACCAGCCGACCACCGGCATCACCACCGCCGCGCGGGCGTACCAGCCCCAGAAGCCGCCGAAGGGCATGCGGACCAGGAAGAGGACGGCGAGCGCGGCCACGGCGACGAGCAGGGTGGTGGCCAGCGCGGAGGCGCGCTTGTTGTCGGTCTTGTCGATGGTGGTGCGGATCTGGAAGACCAGCAGCCACACCAGGAACCCGGGCAGGAAGAGCAGCCCGCACAGCACGATCGCGGCGGTGAGCCGGTTGTCGCGCTCGCGGCGGATGTTGTTGGCCGCCAGGCAGTGCTCGACGACCACCTGCGGCTCGGCGCCGAAGGACTGGATGAGCGGTTTGCGGCCCTCGCCGATCATGCGGTCCACCACCGCGCGGGCGAAGGCCTCGCCGAGGTTGGGCCGGAACAGGGCGAGCCGGCCGGGCTTCACCTCCGACTGGTGCCACTCGTTGTCGGCCTTCTTGATCTCCTCCATGGGGCTGTCCCGGTAGGCCGCGGAGGCCAGCGCGAACGTCGCCGTCTGGCCCTCGTCGCCGGTGCGCGGCACCTGCGGGCCGAAAAAGTCCGCGTAACCGCCGTCCACGCTCATCCCCACCCCCGGTCGCCGCGACTCTCGCTTCTGCGGCCTTCCCGACTTCCGTGCCGTGCACACCTGTTGATCAGGTCATCAGCGTATCCGCCGGCACCGACATCCGTCGGCGGACGGCCCAAGCGGCCGCCCGCCGACCCGGAAGAGCCCCGCCCGCGCACCCGTTGTGCGCGGGGGCGCGTCAACTACGAGGCCACGCGCTCCTGTTCGCGGACCCGCTCGGCGACCTGGGCCGGCATCGGCTCGTGCCGCACATAGCGCCGGTCGAAACGCGCGGTGCCGTGGGTCATCGACCGCAGATCGATGGCGTACCGCCCGATCTCGATCTCCGGCACCTCGGCCCGGATCACGGTCCGCCCGTCGTTGGTCTGCTCGGTGCCCAGCACCCGGCCGCGCCGCCCCGACAGGTCGCTCATCACGGCCCCGACGAAGTCGTCGCCGACCAGCACGGACACCTCGGCCACCGGCTCCAGCAGATGAATCCTGGCGTCGGCCGCGGCCTCCCGCAGGGCGAGCGCGCCCGCGGTCTGGAAGGCGGCGTCGGAGGAGTCCACCGAGTGGGCCTTGCCGTCGAGCAGGGTGACCCGCACGTCGATCAGCGGGTATCCGGCCGCGACACCCTTGGCCGCCTGCGCCCGCACGCCCTTCTCGACCGAGGGGATGAACTGCCGGGGCACGGCCCCGCCGACCACCTTGTCGACGAACTCGATGCCGGAGCCGCCGGGCAGCGGCTCCACCTCGATCTCGCAGATCGCGTACTGCCCGTGCCCGCCGGACTGCTTCACGTGCCGCCCGCGCCCGGCGGACCGGCCGGCGAAGGTCTCCCGCAGGGACACCTTGTGCGGTACGACGTCGACCTGGACGCCGTAGCGCGTGCGCAGCCGCTCCAGGGCGACGTCGGCGTGCGCCTCGCCCAGGCACCACAGCACCACCTGGTGGGTGTCCTGGTTCTGCTCCAGGCGCATCGTCGGGTCCTCGGCGACCAGCCGGGCCAGGCCCTGGGACAGTTTGTCCTCGTCGGCCTTGCTGTGCGCCTGGATGGCCAGCGGCAGCAGCGGGTCGGGCATCTGCCACGGCTCCATCAGCAGCGGGTCGTCCTTGGCGGACAGTGTGTCCCCGGTCTCGGCGCGGCTCAGCTTCGCCACGCACACCAGGTCGCCCGCGACGGCGTGGGTCACCGGCCGCTGCTGTTTGCCGAACGAGAGGGACAGGGCGCCGATCTTCTCGTCGACGTCGTGGTCCTCGTGGCCGCGGTCGGCGAGGCCGTGTCCGGAGACGTGCACGGTCTCGTCGGGGCGCAGGGTGCCGGAGAAGACGCGGACCAGGGAGAGCCGGCCGACGTAGGGGTCGGAGGAGGTCTTGACGACCTCGGCGACCAGCGGGCCGTCGGTGTCGCACGGCTTCAGCTCGCGCGGTGTGCCGTCGAGGGTGGTGACGGCGGGCGTGGGGTGCTCGAAGGGGGTCGGGAAGCCGCCCGTGATGAGTTCCAGCAGTTCCACCGTGCCGATGCCCTGCCGGGCGCCCTCGGCGGCCGGAGCGGCGGCCAGGACGGGGAAGAACGTGCCGCGGGCCACGGCCCGCTCCAGGTCCTGGATCAGCGTCTTCAGCTCGACCTGCTCGCCGCCGAGATAGCGGTCCATGAGGGTCTCGTCCTCGCTCTCGGCGATGATCCCCTCGATGAGCCGGTTGCGGGCCTCGTCGATGTCCGGCAGCTGGTCCGGGCCGGGCTCGGACTCCTTGCGCTCGCCGGAGGCGTAGTCGAACAGCTTCTGGGTGAGCAGCCCGATCAGCCCGGTCACGGGCGCGTGCCCGTCGGGGGCCTGCGGGCCGTGCAGCGGCAGGTAGAGCGGCAGTACGGCGTCGGGGTCGTCGCCGCCGAAGGCCTCGGCGCAGATCCGGGTCATCTCCTCGAAGTCCGCGCGGGCCGCCTCCAGGTGGGTGACGACGATCGCGCGCGGCATCCCGACGGCCGCGCACTCGTCCCACACCATGCGGGTCGAGCCGTCGACCCCGTCCGAGGCCGAGACGACGAAGAGGGCCGCGTCCGCAGCGCGCAGACCGGCCCGCAGCTCCCCGACGAAGTCGGCGTATCCGGGGGTGTCCAGCAGATTGATCTTGATGCCGTCCCATTCGACGGGCACCAGGGACAGCTGCACCGAGCGCTGCTGGCGGTGCTCGATGTCGTCGTAGTCGGAGACGGTGCCGCCGTCCTCGACGCGGCCCGCCCGGTTGATCGCCCCCGCGGTCAGCGCGAGAGCCTCCACCAGAGTCGTCTTGCCCGATCCGGAGTGGCCGACCAGCACCACATTCCGAATGGACGCGGGGTGGTCGGCCGCCACTGCCCTGCCGGCGGCTCCGGGGTGGGATTGTGCCTTGTCGCCCATGGTCCTGCCTCCCGTGCACGGTGAGGTCACTGTGGGCGCGGACACGCGGGATGCCGCGTGTGGGCGGCTCCGGCGACGCCCGCGTCCTTCGAGCTTTCCACTCCCGTAACGCCTCGTCCATACGACGGACGCCGCCCCACCCCGACCTGCGAACCGGCGCTCGAAGACACGGGCTGCGGGTGCCCGGCCCTCGCCGCCACGCGCGCGTGGCTACGATGGGCCAGCCGGTGGCCAGCAGGGGCCGCGCGGCGACACCGACCAGTCGGGAAGGCCATGCTGAACAAGTACGCGCGTGCATTCTTCACGCGTGTTCTCACGCCGTTCGCCGCGTTTCTCATCCGCCGGGGGGTCAGCCCCGACACGGTCACGCTGATCGGCACCGCCGGAGTGATCGCCGGAGCGCTGGTCTTCTACCCCCGGGGCGAGTTCTTCTGGGGCACGGTCGTGATCACGCTGTTCGTCTTCTCCGACCTCGTCGACGGCAACATGGCCCGCCAGCTGGGCCGCTCCAGCCGCTGGGGCGCCTTCCTGGACTCCACGCTCGACCGGGTCGCCGACGGCGCCATCTTCGGCGGCTTCGCCCTCTGGTACGCCGGGAACGGCAACGACAACGTGCTGTGCGCGGTGTCGATCTTCTGCCTGGCCAGCGGCCAGGTGGTGTCGTACACCAAGGCGCGCGGCGAGTCGATCGGGCTGCCGGTGGCCGTGAACGGCCTGGTGGAGCGGGCCGAGCGGCTGGTGATCTCGCTGGTCGCGGCCGGTTTCGCGGGCCTGCACAAGTTCGGCGTGCCCGGCATCCAGTACCTGCTGCCGGTCGCGCTGTGGATCGTCGCCGTCGGCAGCCTGGTCACGCTGATCCAGCGGGTCGTCACCGTGCGCCGCGAGTCGGCGGAGGCGGAGGCCGCCGCCGCGGCGGCGCCCGGTGAGCCCCAGGGGAGGGAGACGGCGAAGTGAGCGCCCAGGAGCGGCTGACCGACGCCCTGTACGGCCTGGGCTGGGGCACCGTGAAGAAACTGCCCGAGCCGGTCGCGGTGCGCCTCGGCCGCACCATCGCCGACCTCGCCTGGAAGCAGCGCGGCAAGGGCGTGCGGCGGCTGGAGTCCAACTACGCGCGCGTGGTGCCCGGCGCGAGCCCCGAACGGCTCGCCGAACTCTCCCGCGCGGGCATGCGCTCCTATCTGCGCTACTGGATGGAGTCCTTCCGGCTGCCCGCCTGGAGCGCCGAGCGCGTCAAGGACGGCTTCGACCCCAAGGACCTGCACCACCTCACCGACGGCATGGCCGCCGGCAAGGGCGTGATCCTCGCCCTGCCGCACCTGGCCAACTGGGACCTGGCGGGCGCCTGGGTCACCACGAAGCTGGGCATCCCGTTCACCACGGTCGCCGAGCGCCTCAAGCCCGAGACGCTCTACGACCGGTTCGTTGCCTACCGCGAGGGCCTCGGCATGGAGGTCCTGCCGCACAGCGGCGGCTCCGCCTTCGGCACGCTCGCCCGGCGGCTGCGCGACGGCGGCCTGGTCTGCCTGGTCGCCGACCGGGACCTGTCCTCCTCCGGGGTGGAGGTCGACTTCTTCGGCGAGACGGCCCGGATGCCCGCCGGCCCGGCCCTCCTCGCCCAGCAGACCGGCGCGGCGCTGCTGCCGGTCACCCTCTGGTACGACGACTCGCCCGTCATGCGCGGCCGGGTGCACCCCCCGGTCGAGGTCCCCGAGTCAGGCACGCGCGCCGAGAAGACGTCCTCCATGACACAGGCGCTGGCCGACGCCTTCGCCACGGGGATCGCCGACCATCCGGAGGACTGGCACATGCTGCAGCGGCTGTGGCTCGCTGATCTCGACCCGTCGAAGGGCACGCCGTGAGGATCGGCATCGTCTGCCCGTACTCCTGGGACGTGCCCGGGGGCGTCCAGTTCCACATCCGCGACCTCGCCGCGTACTTCATCCGGCTCGGCCACGAGGTGTCCGTGCTCGCCCCGGCCGACGACGACACGCCGCTGCCGCCGTACGTCGTCTCCGCCGGGCGCGCGGTGCCGGTGCCGTACAACGGCTCGGTCGCCCGGCTGAACTTCGGCTTCCTGTCCGCCGCGCGGGTACGGCGCTGGCTGCACGACGGCAACTTCGACGTGGTGCACATCCACGAGCCGACCTCGCCGTCGCTGGGCCTGCTCACCTGCTGGGCGGCGCGCGGGCCGATGGTCGCGACCTTCCACACCTCCAACCCGCGCTCCAAGGCGATGATCGCCGCGTACGCCATCCTGCAGGCCGCGCTGGAGAAGATCAGCGCGCGGATCGCGGTGAGCGAGTACGCGCGGCGGACGCTGGTGGAACACCTGGGCGGTGACGCCGTCGTCATCCCCAACGGCGTCGACGTGGACTTCTTCGCGAAGGCCGAGCCCAACCCGGCGTGGCAGGGCGACACCATCGGCTTCATAGGGCGTATCGACGAGCCCCGCAAGGGCCTGCCGGTGCTGATGCGGGCGCTGCCGAAGATCCTCGCCGCCCGGCCGCAGACGCGGCTGCTGGTGGCCGGGCGCGGCGACGAGGAGGAGGCGGTGGCCTCGCTGCCGGCCGAGCTGCGCTCCCGGGTGGAGTTCCTCGGCATGGTCAGCGACGAGGACAAGGCCCGCTTCCTGCGCTCCGTCGACCTGTACGTGGCGCCCAACACCGGCGGGGAGAGCTTCGGGATCATCCTGGTCGAGGCGATGTCGGCGGGCGCACCCGTGCTCGCCTCCGACCTCGACGCCTTCGCCCAGGTCCTCGACCAGGGCAAGGCGGGCGAGCTGTTCGCCAACGAGGACGCCGACGCCCTCGCCGAGGCGGCACTGCGGCTGCTGGACGACCCGGAGCGCCGGGCGGAACTGCGCGAGCGCGGCAGCACGCACGTGCGGCGCTTCGACTGGTCCACGGTGGGCGCGGACATCCTGTCGGTGTACGAGACGGTGACGGCCGGAGCGGCCGCGGTCGCCGCGGAGGACACGGGCCCGACGAGACTGCGGGCCCGCTTCGGTCTCGCACGGGACTGAGGGAGCCGGGGGAGCCGGGGGCCTGGGGGAGGGGCCAGGGGGCGGCCAGGAGGGCTTTCGGCAGCGCCTCGGCTGTCTGTGGGCGGCCCGTGGGTGCCCCGGGCGCCCGCCGCACGTCCGCGGCCGTGTGAGGCCCCTGAGCGGCCGTGCGAGGGCCGTACGCGGCCTTCCGCGCGACCCTCCCGTGCCGGGGCCGGCGGGGCCCTGCGGACCGGGATCGGCGAGGCCCTGCGGACCGGGGCCGGCGAGGTCGCACGGACCGGATCCGGCGAGGCCGTACGGACCGGATCCGGCGAGGCCGCACGGACCGGATTCGCGCCGGTGCCACGCCGGTAAGGTTGCCGCCCGTGACCGCAACCTTGATCTGGGCTCTCGTCGTCCTCGTCGCGATCGGCCTCTATCTGAGCTGGACGGCGGGGCGGCTGGACCGGCTGCACGCGCGGATCGACGCCGCGCGCGCCGCCCTGGACGCGCAGCTGCTGCGGCGGGCGTCGGTGGCGCAGGAGGTGGCCACCTCGGGCGTACTGGACCCGGCCGCGTCGATCGTCCTGTACGAGGCCGCGCACGCCGCCCGGCAGGCCGAGGAGGAGCAGCGGGAGGTCGCCGAGAGCGAGCTCAGCCAGGCCCTGCGCGCGGTGTTCGGGGACCGGGAGCAGCTGGAGGCCGTCCGCGAGGCGCCCGGGGGAGAGGAGGCGGCCCGCGAGCTGACGGAGGCCGTGCGCCGTGTCCCGATGGCCCGCCGCTTCCACAACGACGCGGTCGGCGCCGCCCGCCGGCTGCGGGAACACCGCAAGGTCCGCTGGTTCCGGCTGGCCGGGCACGCGCCCTTCCCGATGGCCTTCGAAATGGACGACGAGCCTCCGGCGGCCCTGGCGGACCGGTCCGTCTAGTCCCGCCCGCCCCGGTTCGGGCGGTCCCGTCCGGGGGGTGTGCCCCTCCGCGTGGCCCGATCCACGTGGTTGAGCAGGTGACAAAAGGAGCCACCGGGTTTCCATTGGCCCTTGCTGTGGACTGCTGCTTTCACGTTTCCTCGGTGCTGCAGTAACCCCCTCTTTCCTTCAGTGAGGTCAACCCGTGTCCAGCACCGAGAACCAGGCTCCCGAGACCGGTACCGCCCGCGTCAAGCGCGGCATGGCCGAGCAGCTCAAGGGCGGCGTGATCATGGACGTCGTCACGCCGGAGCAGGCGAAGATCGCCGAGGACGCGGGCGCCGTCGCCGTCATGGCCCTCGAGCGGGTCCCCGCCGACATCCGCAAGGACGGCGGCGTGGCCCGGATGTCCGACCCGGACATGATCGAGGGCATCATCGACGCCGTCTCGATCCCGGTCATGGCCAAGTCCCGCATCGGCCACTTCGTCGAGGCCCAGGTGCTGCAGTCCCTCGGCGTGGACTACATCGACGAGTCCGAGGTCCTCACCCCCGCCGACGAGGTCAACCACTCCGACAAGTGGGCCTTCACCACCCCCTTCGTGTGCGGTGCCACCAACCTGGGCGAGGCCCTGCGCCGCATCGCCGAGGGCGCCGCGATGATCCGCTCCAAGGGCGAGGCCGGCACCGGCAACGTCGTCGAGGCCGTCCGCCACCTGCGCCAGATCAAGAACGAGATCGCCCGTCTGCGCGGCTACGACAACCACGAGCTGTACGCCGCCGCCAAGGAGCTGCGCGCCCCGTACGAGCTGGTCAAGGAGGTCGCCGAGCTGGGCAAGCTCCCGGTGGTCCTCTTCTCCGCCGGTGGTGTCGCCACCCCGGCCGACGCCGCCCTGATGCGCCAGCTCGGTGCCGAGGGCGTCTTCGTCGGCTCCGGCATCTTCAAGTCCGGCGACCCGGCCAAGCGCGCCGCCGCCATCGTGAAGGCCACCACCTTCTACGACGACCCGAAGATCATCGCGGACGCGTCCCGCAACCTCGGCGAGGCCATGGTCGGCATCAACTGCGACACCCTCCCCGAGACCGAGCGCTACGCCAACCGCGGCTGGTGAGCACGCGGGTCAGCCACTACAGGTAAGCCACTCATGAACACTCCTGTCATCGGCGTCCTGGCTCTCCAGGGCGACGTACGGGAGCACCTCATCGCCCTGGCCGCGGCGGACGCCGTGGCCAGGCCGGTGCGGCGCCCCGAAGAGCTCGCCGAGGTCGACGGTCTCGTCCTCCCCGGCGGCGAGTCCACCACCATCTCCAAGCTGGCCGTCCTGTTCGGCCTGATGGACCCCCTGCGCGCACGCGTGCGTGCCGGCATGCCCGTCTACGGCACCTGCGCGGGCATGATCATGCTCGCCGACAAGATCCTCGACCCGCGCTCGGGCCAGGAGACCGTCGGCGGCATCGACATGATCGTGCGCCGCAACGCCTTCGGCCGGCAGAACGAGTCCTTCGAGGCCGCGCTCGACGTGCGGGGCATCCCGGGCGATCCTGTGGAGGGCGTCTTCATCCGCGCGCCCTGGGTGGAGTCCGTCGGCGCGGGGACCGAGGTGCTCGCCGAGCACGACGGTCACATCGTCGCCGTCCGCCAGGGCAACGCGCTCGCCACGTCGTTCCACCCGGAACTGACCGGCGACCACCGCGTCCACGCGCTCTTCGTCGACATGGTGCGCGCCGACGCGGCGTGAGAGTCCTTGTAGGATTCCTGGCGTTCGTACAGAGATTGGTTACGCGAAGGAGACAGGCAGATGTCCGGCCACTCTAAATGGGCCACGACGAAGCACAAGAAGGCCGTGATCGACGCCAAGCGCGGCAAGCTCTTCGCGAAGCTGATCAAGAACATCGAGGTCGCGGCGCGCATGGGCGGCGCGGACCCCGAGGGCAACCCGACGCTCTACGACGCCATCCAGAAGGCGAAGAAGTCGTCGGTCCCGAACAAGAACATCGACTCCGCGGTCAAGCGCGGCGCGGGCCTGGAGGCCGGCGGCGCCGACTACGAGACGATCATGTACGAGGGCTACGGCCCGAACGGTGTCGCGGTGCTCATCGAGTGCCTCACCGACAACCGCAACCGCGCCGCCTCCGAGGTCCGCGTCGCCATGACCCGCAACGGCGGCTCGATGGCCGACCCGGGCTCGGTGTCGTACCTGTTCAACCGCAAGGGTGTCGTGATCGTCCCCAAGGGCGAGCTGACCGAGGACGACGTCCTCGGCGCCGTCCTGGACGCCGGTGCCGAGGAGGTCAACGACCTCGGTGAGACCTTCGAGGTCATCAGCGAGGCCACCGACCTGGTCGCCGTGCGCACCGCCCTGCAGGACGCCGGCATCGACTACGACTCCGCCGAGGCCAACTTCGTCCCGACCATGCAGGTCGAGCTGGACGAGGAGGGCGCCAAGAAGATCTTCAAGCTGATCGACGCGCTGGAGGACAGCGACGACGTGCAGAACGTCTTCGCGAACTTCGACGTCAGCGACGAGATCATGGAGAAGGTCGACGCGTGACGCGCCGCTGACGCAGCTCCATGACGGCGGGCCGGTGGGACACGAACCACCGGCCCGCCGTCATTGTCAGTGGGACCCGATAGCCTGCACAAACAGGTGATCGAGGACCGAGGGAGGGGCGCGGTGCGCGTACTGGGGGTGGACCCCGGACTGACGCGGTGCGGGGTGGGCGTCGTCGAGGGGGTCGCGGGCCGCCCGCTGACCATGCTCGGCGTCGGAGTCGTCCGCACGCCGGTGGACGCCGACCTCAGCCACCGCCTCCTCGCGGTCGAGCAGGGCCTGGAGCAGTGGCTGGACGAGCACCGGCCCGAGTTCGTCGCCGTGGAGCGCGTCTTCAGCCAGCACAACGTGCGCACGGTCATGGGCACCGCCCAGGCCAGCGCCGTCGCCATGCTGTGCGCCGCCCGGCGCGGCATCCCGGTCGCCCTGCACACCCCCAGCGAGGTCAAGGCCGCCGTCACCGGCAGCGGCCGCGCCGACAAGGCGCAGGTCGGCGCCATGGTCACCCGGCTGCTGCGGCTCGCCGCGCCGCCCAAGCCCGCCGACGCCGCCGACGCCCTCGCGCTCGCCATCTGCCACATCTGGCGCGCCCCGGCGCACAACCGGCTCCAGCAGGCCGTCGCCCGGCACGCCGCCCCCGTCACGAAAGGCCGTACGGCATGATCGCCTTCGTCAGCGGCACGGTCGCCGCGCTCGCCCCCGACGCCGCGGTGGTGGAGGTCGGCGGGGTCGGCATGGCCGTCCAGTGCACGCCGAACACGCTGTCCACGCTGCGGATCGGGCAGCCCGCCAAGCTGCACACGTCCCTGGTCGTGCGCGAGGACTCGCTGACCCTGTACGGCTTCGCGGACGACGACGAACGCCAGGTCTTCGAACTGCTGCAGACCGCGAGCGGCGTCGGACCGCGCCTGGCCCAGGCCATGCTCGCCGTGCACACCCCGGACGCGCTGCGCCGAGCGGTGGCCACCGGTGACGAGAAGGCGCTCACCGCGGTCCCCGGCATCGGCAAGAAGGGCGCCCAGAAGCTGCTGCTGGAGCTGAAGGACCGGCTCGGCGCACCCGTCGGCGCACCCGCGGTCGGCGCCCCGGCCGCTCAGGGCTGGCGCGACCAGCTGCACGCGGCGCTGATCGGCCTCGGCTACGCCACCAGAGAGGCCGACGAGGCGGTCGCCGCCGTCGCCCCGCAGGCCGAGGCCGCGGACGGCACACCGCAGGTCGGGCAGCTGCTCAAGGCCGCCCTGCAGACCCTGAACCGCGCCCGCTGACCGCGCTGGGCCCCGCCCGCCCGCCTCCTCGTCTTAGCCGACCCCGACAGCCGAAGGCACACCACATGAACTGGGACGACACGACCGACGCCGCCGCCGAGGAGCGGCTCGTCGGTGCGTCCGCCGACCGCGAGGACCAGGCCGTCGAGGCCGCCCTGCGCCCCAAGGACCTGGGCGAGTTCATCGGCCAGGAGAAGGTCCGCGAACAGCTCGACCTGGTCCTGCGCGCCGCCCGCGCGCGGGGCGCCACCGCCGACCACGTGCTGCTCTCCGGCGCCCCCGGCCTCGGCAAGACCACCCTGTCGATGATCATCGCGGCCGAGATGGGCGCCCCCATCCGCATCACCTCCGGCCCCGCCATCCAGCACGCCGGCGACCTCGCAGCGATCCTCTCCTCCTTGCAGGAGGGCGAGGTGCTCTTCCTCGACGAGATCCACCGCATGTCGCGGCCGGCCGAGGAGATGCTGTACATGGCGATGGAGGACTTCCGGGTCGACGTGATCGTCGGCAAGGGCCCCGGCGCCACCGCGATCCCGCTGGAGCTGCCGCCGTTCACACTGGTCGGCGCCACCACCCGCGCGGGCCTGCTGCCGCCTCCGCTGCGCGACCGCTTCGGCTTCACCGCGCACATGGAGTTCTACGAGCCGCGCGAGCTGGAGCGGGTCGTGCACCGCTCGGCCGGCCTGCTGGACGTCGAGATCGAGCCCGACGGCGCCGCCGAGATCGCCGGCCGCTCGCGCGGCACGCCCCGCATCGCCAACCGCCTGCTGCGCCGCGTCCGCGACTACGCGCAGGTCAAGGCCGACGGCGTGATCACCCGGGAGATCGCCGCGGCCGCGCTCGCCGTCTACGAGGTCGACGCGCGCGGCCTGGACCGCCTGGACCGGGCCGTGCTGGAGGCGCTGCTGAAGCTGTTCGGCGGCGGCCCCGTCGGCCTGTCCACCCTGGCCGTCGCGGTGGGGGAGGAGCGCGAGACCGTCGAGGAGGTGGCCGAGCCCTTCCTGGTGCGCGAGGGCCTGCTGGCCCGCACCCCGCGCGGCCGGGTCGCGACCCCCGCCGCCTGGGCCCACCTCGGACTGACCCCGCCGCGCTCCTCCGCGGCCGGAAACGGACAAGCAGACCTGTTCGGGGCATGACAGCAGCAGCCGGGGCATGACAGCAGCAGTCGGCGCATGACGGCGGGCCGGTCGGCGAGGGATTGGCAAGCTCAGGAACCCAGGTGCCATGCTGAGCGTTGTTCCTTGCGCGCGGACTCGCTTAGACTCCGCCGATGCCGCCTGTGACGGCAGTCCCCCAATACACCCCCAGCCATCAGGCCGCTCACCATCGCGGTCGTGTGAAGGAAGTACCGACCCGTGAGTCTCGTGACCCTCCTCCCGTTCATCGTGCTCATCGGGGCCATGTTCCTGATGACCCGCTCGGCCAAGAAGAAGCAGCAGCAGGCCGCGGCCATGCGGAATGACATGCAGCCCGGCTCCGGCGTCCGCACCATCGGGGGCATGTACGCGACGGTCAAGGAGGTCAACGAGGACACGGTCCTCCTCGACGCCGGACCCGGTGTCGAGCTCCTCTTCGCGAAGAACGCGATCGGCGCCGTCCTGTCCGACGACGAGTACAACCGCATCGTCCACGGCATCGAGCACGACCTGAAGTCCGACACCGACATCGTCCCGGACGACGCCTCCTCCCTCACCGAGGCCGACGAGCCCGCCGCCGACGCTGCCGCCGCCTCCGACGACAAGAGCGTCGACCTCGGCAAGAAGGACGTCACGGACGACAACGCTGCCGAGGACGCCGCCGCACAGGCGAAGGCCGAGGAAGAGCCGAAGAAGACCGACGGCGACTCCGACGCGAAGTAGTCGCGTCCCCGGGGCAGGCGCCACCACCGTCGCGCGTGCCCTGGGTGACGTGCGCTTCTCGCAGGGGGTCCCAACCATGTCATGGCCGCCGCCGCGCCGACCCGGCGCGGGCGGCCCGAGAGGGAGTACGAGAAGGTGGCAGCACCTAGAAAGGGCCGGAACGCGAGCGCCCAGAGCAAGCCGTGGCGCGCGCTGGCCCTGATTCTGATCGCCATCGTGGCGCTCACCGGGGGGATGTTCGCCTCCGGGCACACCACCCCGCGGCTCGGCATCGATCTCGCCGGTGGCACGAGCATCACGCTGCGGGCGGTCCCGGAGGCCGGCCAGGAGTCGGCGATCAACAAGACCAACATGAACACCGCGGTCGAGATCATGGAGCGCCGCGTCAACGGTCTTGGTGTGTCGGAGTCCGAGGTCCAGACCCAGGGCGATCGCAACATCATCGTCAACATCCCCAAGGGCACCAACTCCAAGGAAGCCCGCGAGCAGGTCGGCACCACCGCCAAGCTCTACTTCCGCCCGGTGCTCGCCACCGAGATCTCCGGCCCCGCCGGCACGGCCAGCCCGTCGCCGAGCGGCACCGGCAGCCCCTCGGCCTCGCCGAGCGGCAAGGCGTCGGACAAGGACAAGGCCGCGGACAAGGAGAAGGCGACCGGCAAGGCGTCCTCCGCGCCGTCCGCCCACTCCACCTCCCAGGGTCGCGCCGTCTCCGACGCGCTGAAGGCCGACGCCAGCCCGTCCGCGAGCGCCTCCGGCAGCCCGAAGGCCACGCCGTCGGCCACCCCCTCCGGCTCCACCGGTGACGCGGCCGGCAAGCTCCAGGCGCAGTACGCCGCCCTGGACTGCTCCAACGCCGACCAGCGCGCCAACGCCGGCAAGGGCGCCAAGCCCACCGACTCCACGGTCGCCTGCGGCAAGAACTCCTCCGGCCAGTGGCAGAAGTACATCCTCGGCCCCGCCGGCGTCGACGGCACCGACGTGAAGAAGGCCCAGGCCGTCTTCAACACGCAGAACGCCTCCGGCTGGACCGTCACCATGGAGTTCACCTCCAAGGGTGCGAAGAAGTTCGCCGACATCACCGGCAAGCTGGCCCAGCAGCAGTCCCCGCAGAACCAGTTCGCGATCGTCCTCGACGGCAACGTGGTCTCCGACCCGTACGTCCGCGAGGCGCTGACCGGCGGCAACGCCGAGATCACCGGCCGGTTCACGCAGCAGGAGGCGCAGAGCCTGTCCAACATGCTCTCCTACGGCGCCCTGCCGCTGACCTTCAAGGAGGACAGCGTCACCACGGTGACCGCGGCCCTCGGCGGTGAGCAGCTCAAGGCCGGTCTGATCGCCGGCGCGATCGGTCTGGCGCTGGTCGTGATCTACCTGGTGGCCTACTACCGCGGCCTGGCGATGATCGCCTGCGCCTCGCTGCTGGTGTCCGCCGCGCTGACCTACGTGATCATGTCGCTGCTCGGCCCGGCCATCGGCTTCGCGCTGAACCTGCCGGCCGTGTGCGGTGCGATCGTCGCCATCGGTATCACCGCCGACTCGTTCATCGTGTACTTCGAACGCGTCCGCGACGAGATCCGCGAGGGCCGCTCGCTGCGTCCCGCCGTGGAGCGCGGCTGGCCGCGCGCCCGGCGCACCATCCTGGTCTCCGACTTCGTCTCCTTCCTGGCCGCCGCGGTGCTGTTCATCGTGACCGTCGGCAAGGTGCAGGGCTTCGCGTTCACGCTCGGTCTGACCACCCTGCTCGACGTCGTCGTGGTGTTCCTGTTCACCAAGCCGCTGCTGACGATCCTGGCCCGCCGGAAGTTCTTCGCCGAGGGCCACAAGTGGTCCGGCCTCGACCCCAAGAGCCTGGGCGCCAAGCCGCCGCTGCGCAGCACCCGTCGTTCCTCCCGTCCGGCCGCCGGCGGCCCCGTCGACCCGAAGGAGGCGTGAGAGATGTCGAAGCTCGGCAACCTCGGCGCCCGGCTCCACCGCGGCGAAGTCGGTTACGACTTCATCGGCAACCGCAAGATCTGGTACGGCGTCTCGATCCTGATCACCATCACGGCCATCCTCGGCCTGGCGGTGCGCGGCCTGAACATGGGCATCGAGTTCCAGGGCGGCGCGGTCTTCACCACCCCGAAGAACATGTCCGCCTCGGTCGCCACCGCCGAGGGCTACGCGCAGGACGCCTCCGGTCACGACGCGATCGTCCAGAAGCTCGGCGACGGCAGCCTGCGCATCCAGGTCGCCGGCATCGACACCGCCGACGCCGACCGCATCAAGGACACCCTCGCCAAGGACCTGAAGGTCGACACCGAGAAGATCAACGCCGACCTGGTCGGCCCCAGCTGGGGCGAGCAGATCGCCAACAAGGCCTGGCAGGGCCTGGCGATCTTCATGATCCTGGTCGTGATCTACCTGGCGATCGCCTTCGAGTGGCGGATGGCGCTGGCCGCGCTCGTCGCCCTGATCCACGACATCACCATCACCACCGGCATCTACGCCCTCGTCGGCTTCGAGGTCACGCCGGGTACGGTGATCGGTCTGCTGACCATCCTCGGTTACTCGCTCTACGACACGGTCGTCGTCTTCGACAGCCTCAAGGAGCAGACGAAGGACATCACCAAGCAGACCAAGTGGACCTACAGCGACGTCGCCAACCGCTCCATCAACGGCACCCTGGTCCGCTCCATCAACACCACGGTGGTCGCGCTGCTGCCGGTCGCGGGCCTGCTGTTCATCGGCGGCGGCTTCCTCGGCGCGGGCATGCTCAACGACATCTCGCTGTCGCTGTTCGTCGGCCTCGCGGCCGGTGCGTACTCCTCGATCTTCATCGCCACGCCGCTCGTCGCCGACCTCAAGGAGCGCGAGCCGCAGATGAAGGCCCTGCGCAAGCGCGTCCTGGCCAAGCGGGCCCAGGGCGCGGCCGGCCAGGAGACCGCCGCGGCCCGTACCGGCGCCGACGAGACGGACGACGCCACCCCGGCGGTCGTCGGGCCGCGCGAGCAGTCCGCGTCCCGCAACCGCGGCGGCCGTGGCCGCCCCTCCGGGAAGCGCCGATGACGGGCATCGAGGAGCTGCTGCTCAGCCGCATCCGGGACGTGGCCGACTACCCCGAGCCCGGAGTGATGTTCAAGGACATCACCCCGCTGCTCGCGGACCCGGCGGCGTTCACCGTGCTCACCGACGCGTTCGCGATGATCGCCGAGCAGACCGGCGCCACCAAGATCGTCGGCCTGGAGGCCCGGGGCTTCATCCTCGGCGCCCCGGTCGCGGTCCGCGCGGGCCTCGGCTTCATCCCGGTCCGCAAGGCGGGCAAGCTCCCCGGAGCGACCCTCAGCCAGGCCTACGACCTGGAGTACGGCTCGGCGGAGATCGAGGTGCACGCCGAGGACCTGACGCCTCAGGACCGTGTCCTGATCGTCGACGACGTCCTCGCCACCGGCGGCACCGCCCAGGCCGCGGTCCAGCTCGTCCAGCGGGCGGGCGCCACGGTCACCGGCGCGGCGGTCCTGATGGAGCTGAGCTTCCTGCAGGGCCGCCCGCGCCTGCAGGCCGCGCTCGGCGAGGCCCCGCTGCAGGCGCTGCTCACGGTCTGAGCGAGGCCCGGCCGATCGAGACAACCGCCCTGACACCGGGGGCGGGCCCGGAGGAATCCGGCGCCCGCCCCCGGTGTTTTTGCCCGGTACAGGGCCTTCACCCTGGCCTGAAGGCGATCCTGGAGCCCAGGATCGCTACGATGGGGACTCCGGAGCCTGACCGGGGGACCCGGATCGCGCACGAGGAGTCCTCTTGCCAGACGAGGCCCAGCACCTGACCGCCGCCAAGCCCGAGCCCGCCCCGGGACCCGCGGCCCAGCCCGCGCCGAGCGCGCCGCACGCGACGAACGACACCCGCGGGCCGGTGCAGCACGCCCAGGCCGCGCCCGTCGACAAGCCGGCCGAGGAGACCCGCCCCAAGCCCGCACCCCCCGAGCGGCCCGTCAACCCGCCCGTGGTCCGCGCCCCGGCCCCCCAGCCCGCGCCGCGCACCGGCTCCTCCAACCGCGTCCGCGCCCGTCTGGCCCGTCTCGGCGTCCAGCGCGCGAACCCCTACAACCCGGTCCTGGAACCGCTGCTGCGGATAGTCCGCAGCAACGACCCCAAGATCGAGAACTCGGTGCTGCGCCAGATCGAGCGCGCCTACCAGGTCGCCGAGCGCTGGCACCGCGGCCAGAAGCGCAAGAGCGGCGACCCGTACATCACGCACCCGCTCGCCGTCACCACCATCCTCGCCGAGCTGGGCATGGATCCGGCCACCCTGATGGCCGGCCTGCTGCACGACACCGTCGAGGACACCGAGTACGGCCTGGAGGACCTGCGCCGCGACTTCGGCGACGTCGTCGCCCTGCTCGTGGACGGCGTGACCAAGCTGGACAAGGTCAAGTTCGGCGAGGCCGCGCAGGCCGAGACCGTGCGCAAGATGGTCGTCGCCATGGCCAAGGACCCCCGCGTCCTCGTCATCAAGCTCGCCGACCGCCTGCACAATATGCGCACCATGCGCTACCTCAAGCGCGAGAAGCAGGAGAAGAAGGCGCGCGAGACCCTGGAGATCTACGCGCCGCTCGCCCACCGCCTGGGCATGAACACCATCAAGTGGGAGCTGGAGGACCTCGCCTTCGCGATCCTCTACCCCAAGATGTACGACGAGATCGTGCGCCTGGTCGCCGAGCGCGCCCCCAAGCGCGACGAGTACCTGGCCAAGGTGATCGACGAGGTCCAGTCGGACCTGCGCGCGGCCCGCATCCGCGCCACCGTCACCGGCCGCCCGAAGCACTACTACAGCGTCTACCAGAAGATGATCGTCCGCGGCCGTGACTTCGCGGAGATCTACGACCTGGTCGGCATCCGCGTCCTGGTGGACACCGTCCGCGACTGCTACGCCGCGCTGGGCACCGTCCACGCCCGCTGGAACCCCGTTCCCGGGCGGTTCAAGGACTACATCGCGATGCCCAAGTTCAACATGTACCAGTCGCTGCACACGACGGTCATCGGGCCCAGCGGCAAGCCGGTCGAGCTGCAGATCCGCACCTTCGACATGCACCGCCGCGCCGAGTACGGCATCGCCGCGCACTGGAAGTACAAGCAGGACGCCGTCGCCGGCGCCTCCAAGGTGCGCAGTGACGCGCCGAAGTCGTCCGGCAAGGGCAAGGACGACCACCTCAACGACATGGCGTGGCTGCGGCAGCTGCTGGACTGGCAGAAGGAGACCGAGGACCCGGGCGAGTTCCTGGAGTCCCTGCGGTTCGACCTCTCCCGCAACGAGGTCTTCGTCTTCACCCCCAAGGGCGACGTCATCGCGCTGCCGGCCGGCGCCACCCCGGTGGACTTCGCCTACGCCGTGCACACCGAGGTCGGCCACCGCACCATAGGGGCGCGGGTCAACGGCCGGCTCGTCCCGCTGGAGTCGACGCTCGACAACGGCGACCTGGTGGAGGTCTTCACCTCCAAGGCGCCCGGCGCCGGCCCGTCCCGGGACTGGCTCGGCTTCGTCAAGTCGCCCCGCGCCCGCAACAAGATCCGGGCCTGGTTCTCCAAGGAGCGCCGCGACGAGGCGATCGAGCAGGGCAAGGACGCCATCGTGCGGGCCATGCGCAAGCAGAACCTGCCGATCCAGCGCATCCTCACCGGCGACTCCCTGGTCACGCTGGCGCACGAGATGCGCTACTCGGACATCTCCGCGCTGTACGCGGCGATCGGCGAGGGCCATGTCTCGGCGCAGCACATCGTGCAGAAGCTGGTGCAGGCGCTCGGCGGCGAGGAGGCCGCCACCGAGGAGATCGACGAGTCGGTCCCGCCGGCCCGCGGCCGCTCCCGCAAGCGCCGCAGCAGCAACGACCCCGGTGTGGTCGTCAAGGGCGTCGACGACGTGTGGGTGAAGCTGGCCCGCTGTTGTACCCCGGTGCCCGGCGATCCGATCATCGGCTTCGTCACCCGCGGCAGCGGCGTATCGGTTCACCGCAGCGACTGCGTCAACGTGGAGTCGCTGTCCCGGGAGCCGGAGCGCATCCTCGACGTCGAGTGGGCGCCCACCCAGTCCTCGGTCTTCCTGGTCGCCATCCAGGTGGAGGCCCTGGACCGCTCCCGGCTGCTGTCGGACGTCACGCGCGTGCTGTCCGACCAGCACGTCAACATCCTGTCGGCGGCGGTGCAGACCTCCCGCGACCGGGTGGCCACCTCCCGGTTCACCTTCGAGATGGGCGACCCCAAGCACCTGGGGCACGTCCTGAAGGCCGTACGCGGCGTCGAGGGCGTCTACGACGTCTACCGCGTCACCTCGGCCCGCCGGCCGTCGTAGCGGACGCCACAGGGCCCTCAGGGGCCCTCACCCCGCGGCATGCGAAAGCCCCCCGTACCGGCGAGGTACGGGGGGCTTTACGCATGCGGGCCGATCCGGTGGATCAGCCGCCGAACTCCTGCAGGCCCTTCAGCGCCTGGTCCAGCAGCGCCTGGCGGCCCTCCAGCTCCCGCTCCAGCTTCTCGGCCTTCGCGGTGTTGCCCTGGGCGCGCGCCTGCTCGATCTGGCCCTTCAGCTTGTCGACGGCGGCCTGCAGCTGACCGGTCAGACCCTCGGCACGCGCGCGTGCCTCCGGGTTCGTCCGGCGCCACTCGGCCTCCTCGGCCTCCTGGATCGCCCGCTCGACGGCGTGCATCCGGCCCTCGACCTTCGGCCGGGCGTCCCGCGGCACATGGCCGATGGCCTCCCAGCGCTCGTTGATCGAGCGGAACGCGGCCCGCGCGGCCTTGAGATCCGTCACCGGCAGGAGCTTCTCGGCCTCCTCGGCCAGCTCCTCCTTCAGCTTCAGGTTCTCCGCCTGCTCGGCGTCACGCTCGGCGAAGACCGAGCTGCGCGCGGCGAAGAAGACGTCCTGGGCGCCGCGGAAGCGGTTCCACAGGTCGTCCTCGTGCTCACGCTGGGCGCGGCCCGCGGCCTTCCACTCGGCCATCAGCTCGCGGTAGCGGGCGGCCGTCGGACCCCAGTCCGTCGAGTTCGACAGCTCCTCGGCCTCGGCGACCAGCCGCTCCTTGGTGCGGCGGGCCTCCTCGCGCTGCGCGTCCAGCTGCGCGAAGTGCGCCTTGCGCCGCTTGGAGAACGCCGAGCGGGCGTGCGAGAAGCGGTGCCACAGCTCGTCGTCCGACTTGCGGTCCAGCCGGGGCAGCCCCTTCCAGGTGTCCACCAGGGCCCGCAGCCGCTCACCGGCCGCCCGCCACTGGTCGGACTGCGCCAGCTCCTCGGCCTCGACGACCAGGGCCTCCTTGGCGTGCCGTGCCTCGTCGGCCTGCTTCGCGCGCTGCGCCTTGCGCTCCTCGCGGCGCGCCTCGACGGTCTGCACGAGCTTGTCCAGGCGCGCCCGCAGCGCGTCCAGGTCACCGACCGCGTGGTGCGCGTCGACCTGCTCGCGCAGGTGGTCGATCGCGGCCATCGCGTCCTTGGCGGACAGGTCGGTGGTGCGCACTCGCTTCTCGAGGAGGCCGATCTCGACAACCAGGCCCTCGTACTTGCGCTCGAAGTAGGCCAGCGCTTCCTCGGGGGAGCCGGCCTGCCAGGAACCGACGACCTGCTCACCGTCGGCCGTTCGCACGTACACGGTCCCCGTCTCGTCGACGCGGCCCCACGGGTCGCTGCTCACAGCGCCTCCTCCACATGATGCCTGCGAGGGGCCTTCGAGCTCCCCCGGGCATCGTCCACAGTTTGTTCACCGCCAACATAGGCGACCAGCGGGTTGCCTGTCCGCATCCAGCGCGACCGAAATTTCCCCGCTGGCCACCGAGAACGCCCCCGCGGCGTCACGACTTCGTGACGGTCGCCTTGTTGATCACCACCGTCGCGTTGGGCGCGGTGTTCTGCGTGGTGGGGTCGGCGGGCTGGGCGCCGGCTCCCGCGATCTTCTTCAGCACCTTCATGCCCGCCTCGGACACCGTACCGAACGGTGTGTAGCTGGGCGGCAGCGGGCTGTCCTGGTAGACCAGGAAGAACTGGCTGCCGTTGGTGTTCGGGCCGGAGTTCGCCATCGCCACCGTGCCCGCCGGGTACACGTTGCCCTTCAGGCTCGCGTCCTTGAGGTTCTCGTCCTTCATCTTGTAGCCCGGGTCGCCCATGCCGGTGGCCGTCGGGTCGCCGCACTGCAGCACGTAGATGCCGGTGTCGGTCAGGCGGTGGCACTTGGTGTGGTCGAAGTAGCCCTTGCCCGCGAGGAAGCTGAACGAGTTCACCGTGTGCGGGGCGGCCTTCGCCTTCAGGTCGAGGTCGATCTCGCCGCACGTGGTGTCGAGCTTCATCGTGTACTTCGCCGACGTGTCGATCGTCAGCGCCGGCTCCTTGCCGAACTTCAGCTTCTTCACCGAACCCGGAGCCGGCTTCGCGCACGGGTCCTTCGGCTTGGCCGAGGCCGACGGCGTCACCTCGGCGCTCGCGTTCGCCTTGTCGTCGTCGCCCTTGAACGCACCGGTCGTGTACAGCGCGAGGCTGCCCACCACGACCACGCCGAGCACCGAGGCGATGACGGAATTGCGGACCCGCGCCTTGCGCCGCGCGTCGGTCCGCCGCTGCTGCTGCCGCAAGAACTTCTCCCGGGCGAGCTGACGCCGCCGCTGCTCCTGGCTGACCACCGGGTTTACTCCTCAATGCGTCTCGTACGTCGGTTGGGGCGCGTGCGTCTGATGAGCCGATCGCCTGCGTGTGCCCCGTACCGTATATGGGTTCGCTGAGGAATCGGCAGCGCCGGTAGGCTCTGACAGCGGGCGCGGGCCGACGCAGGCGCCCGCGAACCGACCGCAACCGCCACAACGAAGGACGATCGTGCTCATTGCCGGGTTCCCCGCCGGGGCCTGGGGGACGAACTGCTATCTCGTCGCCCCCGCCGCCGGTGAGGAGTGCGTGATCATCGACCCGGGCCACCAGGCGGCCCCCGGAGTCGAAGAGGCGCTGAAGAAGCATCGGCTCAAGCCCGTCGCCGTCGTCCTCACCCACGGCCACATCGACCACGTGGCCTCGGTCGTCCCCGTCTGCGGTGCGCACGACGTCCCGGCCTGGATCCACCCCGAGGACCGGTTCATGATGAGCGACCCCGAGAAGGGCATCGGCCGCACCATCGGCATGCCGCTCATGGGGGAGCTGACCGTGGGGGAGCCGGACGACGTCAAGGAGCTGACCGACGGCGTCAAGCTGGAGCTGGCCGGCCTGGAGCTGACCGTGTCGCACGCCCCCGGCCATACCATGGGGTCGGTGACCTTCGGGCTGCCCGAGGCGGCGGACATCCCGCCCATCCTCTTCTCGGGCGACCTGCTGTTCGCCGGCTCCATCGGACGCACCGACTTCCCCGGTGGCTCCATGGACGACATGCTCGAGTCCCTGGCCCGCGTGGTCCTGCCGCTCGACGACTCCACCGTGGTGCTGCCCGGGCACAACGAGTACACGACCATCGGCCAGGAGCGCGCCACCAACCCCTATCTGCGGCAGGTGGCCGCCGGCCAGGGAGCGGACGCCCCGCGCGCTCCCCGACGAGGAATGTGACGAGAGACCTTCCGTGAGCACCTTCAAGGCCCCCAAGGGCACGTACGACCTCATCCCGCCGGACTCCGCGAAGTACCTGGCCGTGCGCGAGGCCATCGCCGCCCCGCTGCGCACCTCCGGCTACGGCTACATCGAGACCCCCGGCTTCGAGAACGTCGAGCTGTTCGCGCGCGGTGTCGGCGAGTCCACCGACATCGTCACCAAGGAGATGTACGCCTTCGAGACCAAGGGCGGCGACAAGCTCGCCCTGCGTCCCGAGGGCACCGCCTCCGTGCTGCGCGCCGCGCTGGAGGCCAACCTGCACAAGGCGGGCAACCTCCCCGTCAAGCTGTGGTACTCCGGCTCCTACTACCGCTACGAGCGCCCGCAGAAGGGCCGTTACCGGCACTTCTCGCAGGTCGGCGCCGAGGCGATCGGCGCGGAGGACCCGGCGCTGGACGCCGAGCTGATCATCCTCGCCGACCAGGCGTACCGCTCGCTCGGCCTGCGCGACTTCCGCATCCTGCTGAACTCGCTGGGCGACAAGGAGTGCCGGCCGGTGTACCGGCAGGCGCTGCAGGACTTCCTGCGCGGTCTGGACATCGACGAGGACACCCGCCGCCGCGCCGAGATCAACCCGCTGCGCGTCCTCGACGACAAGCGCGAGTCGGTCCAGAAGCAGCTCGGCGACGCCCCGCTGCTGCGCGACTACCTCTGCGACGCCTGCAAGGCGTACCACGAGGAGGTCCGTGAGCTGATCACCGCCGCGGGCGTCACCTTCGAGGACGACCCGAAGCTGGTCCGCGGCCTGGACTACTACACCCGCACCACCTTCGAGTTCGTCCACGACGGCCTCGGCTCGCAGTCCGCGGTGGGCGGCGGCGGCCGCTACGACGGCCTGTCGGAGATGATCGGCGGCCCGGCGCTGCCGTCCGTCGGCTGGGCCCTCGGCGTGGACCGCACGGTCCTCGCCCTGGAGGCGGAGGGCGTCGCGCTCGAACTCCCCTCCACCACCAGCGTCTTCGCGGTCCCGCTCGGCGAGGAGGCCCGCCGGGTGCTGTTCGCCAAGGTCACCGAACTGCGCAAGATCGGTGTGGCGGCGGACTTCTCTTACGGCCACAAGGGCCTCAAGGGCGCGATGAAGAACGCCAACCGCAGCGGCGCCCGCTACACGATCGTCGCCGGCGAGCGCGACCTCGCCGAGGGCGTCGTCCAGCTCAAGGACATGGAGTCCGGCGAGCAGATCGCGGTCGGCGTGGGCGAGATCGTCGCGGAGCTGGAATCCCGCCTCGGCGGCTGACGACAACCCCGCCGAGGGGCGCCGGGGTCACACCCCGGCGCCCCTCGCCGTTCACGGCCCGGCCCGTGCCGGACGGTCGCGCGGACCGTCAACTCGGCGGGCGCGCATTCGTCCTGCCAGACGATTCCGACGCGCGAGCGTCACGCGCGTGTGGCCGTCGCCGGGTCCGCCCCGAGGACCCGGAGCTCGCCCGCGTCAAGGCTCCGGTTGCCCTGCGGGATCTCCACCGTGGTGGACTTTCCTGCACCGCTCGGGCCGAGCAGTCCGCACACCTTCCGGCGCGTATCCGCAGGTCGATGCCGTCTGCAGCGGTCACGTCCCCCTACCGCTTGCGCAGCCTCCGTACCTCGACGGCCGGTGTTTCCCCGTCCGCTGCTGTCCTGCCGAGAGCATCCGGCCGGAATCGAACGCTCGGCACCCACCGTGCGTACTTCCTTATGTTCATCGAACGGTGGACAGTGGGTCGCGTGCGGCACAATGGCCCTGCCCGAAGAAGGTCCAACTCTCAAGTGACGGAACCGGCGGAATGAGCAAGACGACAGTGAAGGACGTCTCCACCGAACCCGAGCCGCAGCACGCCGGGGCCGCCGCGCCGCGCTCCGTGGGCGGCAGCCGTGCCTTCGCGCTGCTGCTGGTGATCACCGGCGCGGCCGGACTGCTCGCCGCCTGGGTCATCACGCTCGACAAGTTCAAGCTCCTCGAGGCCAAGGTCGCGGGCAAGACGTTCACCCCCGGCTGCAGCCTCAACCCGGTCGTCTCCTGCGGCAGCGTGATGGAGTCCAAGCAGGCCGCCGCCTTCGGGTTCCCCAACCCGATGCTCGGCCTGGTCTGCTACGGCATCGTCGTCTGCGTCGGCATGAGCCTGCTCGCCCGCGCCCGCTTCCCGCGCTGGTACTGGCTCACCTTCAACTTCGGCACGCTGTTCGGCGTGGGGTTCTGCACCTGGCTGCAGTTCCAGTCGCTGTACCGGATCAACGCGCTGTGCCTGTGGTGCTGCCTGGCCTGGGTCGCCACGATCATCATGTTCTGGTACGTGACCTCGTTCAACATCCGCAACGACCTGCTGCCCGCCCCGCGCTGGCTCAAGGGCTTCTTCGGCGAGTTCACCTGGGTGATGCCGGTGCTGCACATCGGCATCGTCGGCATGCTGGTGCTGACCCGCTGGTGGGACTTCTGGACCAGCTGAGGCGCCGGCCGCCCTCCGGCTGAGGCGCCACACCCAGCGGCTGTGGCGCCCGTCGCCCACCGGCTGAGCCACCCGCCGCCCGCAGCCCCCGCAGCACCCGACCCCGCAGCCCCCGCAGCACCCGACCCCGGCCGGCCGCCCCCCGCGGCCGGCCGCGTTGTCAGTGCGGTGATTTAGGGTTTCTGGCGTGGAGCCCGACCTGTTCACCGCCGCAGCAGAAGAACGCCAGGAGAAGGACCCGACGACCAGTCCCCTCGCGGTCCGGATGCGTCCGCGCACCCTCGACGAGGTCGTCGGCCAGCAGCACCTGCTCAAGCCGGGCTCACCCCTGCGCCGCCTGGTGGGGGAGGGCGTCGGCGGCCCGGCCGGGCCGTCCTCGGTGATCCTGTGGGGCCCGCCCGGCACCGGCAAGACCACCCTCGCCTACGTCGTCTCCAAGGCCACCAACAAGCGCTTCGTGGAGCTGTCCGCGATCACCGCGGGCGTGAAAGAGGTCCGCACGGTCATCGACGGCGCCCGCCGCGCCAGCGGCGGCTACGGCCAGGAGACGGTCCTCTTCCTCGACGAGATCCACCGCTTCAGCAAGGCCCAGCAGGACTCCCTCCTGCCGGCCGTCGAGAACCGCTGGGTGACCCTGATCGCGGCGACGACGGAGAACCCGTACTTCTCGGTGATCTCCCCCCTGCTCTCCCGCTCCCTGCTGCTCACCCTCGAACCGCTCACCGACGACGACATCCGCGGCCTGCTCCGGCGCGCCCTCGCCGACGAGCGCGGCCTGAAGGAGGCCGTCGGCCTGCCCGAGGACACCGAGGACCACCTGCTGCGGATCGCCGGCGGAGACGCGCGCCGCGCCCTGACCGCCCTGGAGGCGGCCGCCGGGGCCGCCCTGGACAAGGGCGAGACGGAGATCTCCCTGTCCACCCTGGAGGAGACCGTCGACCGGGCCGCGGTGAAGTACGACCGCGACGGCGACCAGCACTACGACGTCGCCAGCGCCCTGATCAAGTCCATCCGCGGCTCCGACGTCGACGCCGCCCTGCACTACCTGGCCCGCATGATCGAGGCCGGCGAGGACCCCCGGTTCATCGCCCGCCGGCTGATGATCTCCGCCAGCGAGGACATCGGCCTCGCCGACCCGAACGCCCTGCCGATCGCGGTCGCCGCCGCCCAGGCCGTCGCCATGATCGGCTTCCCGGAGGCCGCGCTCACCCTCAGCCACGCCACCATCGCCCTCGCGCTCGCCCCCAAGTCCAACGCCGCCACCACCGCGATCGGCGCCGCCCTGGACGACGTACGCAAGGGACTGGCCGGGCCCGTGCCGGCGCATCTGCGCGACAGCCACTACCAGGGCGCCGGCAAGCTCGGGCACGGCAAGGGGTACGTCTACCCGCACGACCTGGCCGAGGGCATCGCCGCCCAGCAGTACGCCCCGGACGCCCTGAAGGACCGCGAGTACTACACCCCGACCCGGCACGGCGCCGAGGCGCGCTACGCGGACGCGGTGGAGTGGACCCGCAAGCACCTCGGTCGCAAGCGGTCGTGAGGGCCCTGTAGACTGCTCCGAAGTGCCGAGTCCCGTGCTGTCAGAGCGGGACAGCCGGCCGGAACCCTCCGCGGGTTCCAGGAGCGTCGCGCACCGTCGAACGGTGTCGCGGGCAGCCCACCACCACCCGGAGCCCCGGGAGAGGTCGGTGGGCCACTCGCGTGCTGCACGTATGTGCCCAGACCAGGGAGCGGCTGCCCACCTTCGTCCATCGCGGCGAGGCGGGTTTCCCCGGCTGCGGATGCGACCTCCCGCAACCCTGACAAGCCGAAACTAGGAAAAGAGAAACAGTGGCGAACCAGTCCCGCCCCAAGGTCAAGAAGTCGCGTGCCCTCGGCATCGCGCTGACCCCGAAGGCCGTCAAGTACTTCGAGGCCCGCCCCTACCCGCCGGGTGAGCACGGCCGCGGCCGCAAGCAGAACTCGGACTACAAGGTCCGTCTGCTCGAGAAGCAGCGCCTGCGCGCTCAGTACGACATCTCCGAGCGCCAGCTGGTCCGCGCCTACGAGCGCGCGTCCAAGGTCCAGGGCAAGACCGGTGAGGCCCTGATCGTGGAGCTGGAGAAGCGCCTCGACGCGCTGGTCCTGCGCTCCGGCATCGCCCGGACGATCTACCAGGCCCGCCAGATGGTCGTCCACGGCCACATCCAGGTCAACGGCAAGAAGGTCGACAAGCCGTCCTTCGTCGTCCGTCCCGACGATGTCGTCCAGGTCCGCGACCGCTCCAAGGAGAAGACGCTCTTCACGATCGCCCGTGAGGGTGGCTTCGCCCCCGACGGCGAGACCCCGCGCTACCTGCAGGTGAACCTCAAGGCCCTGGCGTTCCGCCTGGACCGCGAGCCGAACCGCAAGGAGATCCCGGTGATCTGCGACGAGCAGCTCGTCGTCGAGTACTACGCCCGCTGATCCACGGCAGGCGCGAGCACTCCTCAGCCCGTCGTCTCCCCGCCCTTCCGGGTGGGCGAGGCGGCGGGCTGCCGCGTTGTACCGCCGTCCCGCACCGCCCTGCGCGGCGGCGGCACCGCGCGCAGCGACCGGCGCCCGCGCAGCGCCCGTGTCACCGCCTCGGACCGGTCCAGCAGGCGCCCCCGGTCCAGGCACTCCTCGTAGCGCGCGTCGCCGAGCCGCTCCCGGGCCATCGCCTCGCACCGCCGGTGCGGACCGCTGTAGTGGGCGGAGCCGAACAGCGGCAGCCCCACCGACGGCCACATCCGGGCCGCCGCGCCCTGCAGCACCGCCGCCTCCACCGCGTCCCCCTCGGAGGCGGTGACCAGCGCCAGCAGCTCCATCGCCAGCACCGAGCCGAGCAGATCGTGAAACGCGTGCGCGCTGCCCAGGCACTCGGTCAGCAGCGCCCGCGCCCGCGGCAGGTCCTCCTGCGCCCAGGCCGCGTACGCCAGCACGAACAGCGCGTACGACAGCGCCCACCGCTCGCCGTGGTCCTCGCACACCCGGCGCACGTCCTCGCTCAGCCGCACCGCGTCCGGCAGGTCCCCCTGGAACGCCCTCGTCATCGCCAGTTCCACCTGGGCCATCAGCACGTTGCTGTTGAGCTCGCCGATCTCGCGGTAGCGCTCCAGCGCCGAGCGCAACAGCCGCTCCGCACGCGCCATGTCGTCCGTGACCAGCGCCAGACAGCCGGTGCGGTGCTCGGCGTAGGCGATGCCCGTCGCGCTGCCCAGCCGCTCCGCCTCCGACCGGCACTCGGTCAGGGCCGCCAGCGCCGGGACCGGGTCGCCCTGCAGGATCGCCACATAGCCCAGCACCCACAGCGCCTTCAGCCGCGGCTGTTCGCCCGCGCTGTGCCCGGTCCCCTCCGTCTCCAGCTCCAGGCTGCGGCCCAGCCAGTGCCGGCCCTCGGCCAGCCGCCCGCAGCCCACCCAGTAGAACCACAGGGAACCGGCCAGATACTGGCCCAGATGCGCCTCGCCCGGCTCGCTCAGGCAGTGCTCCAGCGCGCACCGCAGATTCGGCAGTTCGGCCTCGACGCGCTCGGCCACCTCCGCCTGCCGGGGTGAGAACCAGTCCAGCTCGCACCACGTCGCCAGGCCCATGTACCAGTCGCGGTGGCGGCGCCGCATCCGCTCCGCGTCCCCCGTCGCCGCGAGCCACTCGGCGCCGTAGGCCCGGATCGTGTCGAGCATGCGGTAGCGGGTGCCCGACGCGGTCTCCTCACGGGTGACGACGGACTGCGCGATCAGCTCGGTCAGCACGTCCAGGACGTCTTCGGCGGGCAGGCCGTGCCCGCTGCACACGTACTCGACCGCGTCCAGGTCGAACTGCCCCGCGAACACCGTGAGGCGGGCCCACAGCAGCCGCTCGGGCGCCGTGCACAGCTCGTGGCTCCAGCCGATCGCGGTGCGCAGGGTGCGGTGCCGGGGCAGCGCGTCCCGCGTCCCGCCCGCCAGCAGCCGGAACCGGTCGTCGAGGCGCTCCAGCAGCTGCCCCGGCGACAGCGCCCGCAGCCGCCCGGCCGCCAGTTCCAGGGCCAGCGGGATCCCGTCCAGGCGCCGGCACAGCTCCGGCACCCGGGGGTCGTCGCCCACCGGCACCCCCAGCGCGGCGGCGCGGTCGGCGAACAGCTCCACCGCCTCCTCCTCGCCGAGCGGCGCCAGCGTCAGCAGCCGTTCCCCGGCCAGCAGCAGCGGCCGGCGCCCCACCGCCAGGATCCGCAGCCCGGGCAGCCGGGCCAGCAGATCGGCGACCAGGTCGGCACAGGCCTCGGCCAGGTGCTCGAACCCGTCGAGCAGCAGCAGGAGTTCCCGCCCGGCGAGATGCGCGAGCAGCGTCTCGCGGGGACCCCGGCGGGTGTGGTCGGTCAGTCCGAGCGCCTCCACGAGGGCGTACTCGACGAGTCCGCCGTCGCGCAGCGGCGCCAGGTCCACGTGCCACACGCCGTCGCGGACCGGGCAGTGCGCCGCCGCCCGGGCCGCCAGCCGCGACTTGCCGACCCCGCCCGGACCGGTCACCGTCACCAGCCGTGTCAGGCGCAGGGCCTCGGCCAGCTCGGCCAGTTCGGCGGCGCGGCCGACGAACGCGGTGGATTCCGCAGGCAGGTTGCCGCCCTGGGGGGACCCGGCGCGTTGATGATCTCGCATGGGACACGGAGCGTACTGAACCGTAATCACCGCGTACAATCGCTTCCCGGAACTCCGGCGTCCACGCCCCCTAATCCGGTACGGAGCCCGAGCCCCGGCGCGATAGGCTCGGTGCACGACTTTCTCGATGTTCAGGCACGTTTCAGGGAGCGGGTGCGCACAGTGTCCGGTGGAGAGGTGGCCGGGATCCTGGTGGCCGTGTTCTGGGCGATCCTGGTCTCCTTCCTCGCGGTGGCTCTCGCGAGGCTGGCCCAGACGCTCAAGGCGACCACCAAGCTCGTGGCGGACGTGACCGACCAGGCCGTCCCGCTGCTGGCCGACGCCTCCGCGGCGGTGCGCTCCGCGCAGACCCAGATCGACCGGGTCGACGCGATCGCCTCCGACGTGCAGGAGGTCACCTCCAACGCCTCCGCGCTGTCGACCACGGTCGCCTCCACCTTCGGCGGCCCGCTGGTCAAGGTCGCGGCCTTCGGCTACGGCGTCCGCCGGGCGCTCGGCGGCCGCAAGGGGGACGTGCCCGCGCAGGAAGCGAGGCGTACCGTGATCGTGGGCCGCACCGTCCCGATCACGCGACGGGGCAAGCGGAAGTAAGGACTGAGACCGAGCGATGTTCCGCCGTACGTTCTGGTTCACCACGGGCGTCGCCGCCGGTGTGTGGGCCACCACCAAGGTCAACCGCAAGCTGAAGCAGCTGACGCCCGAGCACCTCGCCGCGACCGCGGCGAACAAGGCGCTCGAGACGGGCCAGCGGCTCAAGGACCGAGCGGTGGGGTTCGCCCTCGACGTCCGCGACAACATGGCCCAGCGGGAGGCCGAGCTCGAGGAGGCCCTCGGCATCCACGAGAACCCGGAACTCCCCGCCCCCCGGCGGCTCGCCGCCATCGAGAACAACCGCAGCAACCCGACGTACGTCGAGAACACGGCGTACTCGTACAACCGGAATGAGGACCACTGATGGAGTCGGCTGAGATCCGCCGTCGCTGGCTGAGCTTCTTCGAGGAGCGCGGGCACACCGTCGTCCCTTCGGCGTCGCTCATCGCGGACGACCCGACTCTGCTCCTCGTCCCGGCCGGCATGGTGCCCTTCAAGCCCTACTTCCTGGGCGAGGTCAAGCCGCCGTTCCCGCGCGCCACCAGCGTGCAGAAGTGCGTGCGCACGCCCGACATCGAAGAGGTCGGCAAGACCACGCGCCACGGCACGTTCTTCCAGATGTGCGGCAACTTCTCCTTCGGCGACTACTTCAAGGAAGGCGCCATCACGTACGCCTGGGAGCTGCTCACCACGCCCCAGGACAAGGGTGGTTACGGCCTGGAGCCGGAGAAGCTCTGGATCACCGTCTACCAGGACGACGACGAGGCCGAGCGCATCTGGCACGAGGTCGTCGGCGTGCCGAAGGAGCGCATCCAGCGCCTCGGCATGAAGGACAACTACTGGTCCATGGGCGTGCCCGGCCCGTGCGGCCCCTGCTCCGAGATCAACTACGACCGCGGCCCCGAGTTCGGCGTCGAGGGCGGCCCCGCCGTCAACGACGAGCGGTACGTGGAGATCTGGAACCTCGTCTTCATGCAGTACGAGCGCGGCGAGGGCATCGGCAAGGACAACTTCGAGATCCTCGGCGAGCTGCCGAGCAAGAACATCGACACGGGCCTCGGCCTGGAGCGTCTCGCCATGATTCTGCAGGGCGTGCAGAACATGTACGAGATCGACACCTCCATGGCCGTCATCAACAAGGCCACCGAGCTGACCGGCGTGGCCTACGGCGACGCCCACGACTCGGACGTCTCCCTGCGCGTGGTCACCGACCACATGCGCACCTCGGTGATGCTCATCGGTGACGGCGTCACCCCCGGCAACGAGGGCCGCGGCTACGTCCTGCGCCGCATCATGCGCCGCGCCATCCGCAACATGCGCCTCCTCGGTGCCACCGGTCCGGTCGTCAAGGACCTGATCGACACCGTGATCGGCATGATGGGCCAGCAGTACCCCGAGCTGATCACCGACCGTGAGCGCATCGAGAAGGTCGCCGTCGCCGAGGAGAACGCCTTCCTCAAGACGCTGAAGGCCGGCACCAACATCCTCGACACCGCCGTCACCGAGACCAAGCAGTCCGGCGGCACGGTCCTGTCCGGCGAGAAGGCCTTCCTGCTCCACGACACCTGGGGCTTCCCGATCGACCTCACCCTCGAGATGGCCGCCGAGCAGGGGCTGTCCGTGGACGAGGACGGCTTCCGCCGCCTGATGAAGGAGCAGCGGGAGCGCGCCAAGGCCGACGCCCAGGCCAAGAAGACCGGCCACGCCGACCTCGGTGCCTACCGGGAGATCGCCGACACCGCCGGCGAGACCGACTTCATCGGCTACACCGACACCGAGGGCGAGTCCACGATCGTCGGCATCCTCGTCGACGGCGTGTCCTCGCCGGCCGCCACCGAGGGCGACGAGGTGGAGATCGTCCTCGACCGCACCCCGTTCTACGCCGAGGGCGGCGGCCAGATCGGCGACACCGGCAGGATCAAGGCCGACTCCGGTGCCGTCATCGAGATCCGCGACTGCCAGAAGCCGGTCCCGGGTGTCTACGTCCACAAGGGCGTCGTCCAGGTCGGCGAGGTCACCGTCGGCGCCAAGGCCCACGCCTCGATCGACGCCCGCCGCCGGCACGCCATCGCCCGCGCCCACTCGGCCACCCACCTGACCCACCAGGCCCTGCGCGACGCCCTCGGCCCGACGGCCGCCCAGGCCGGTTCCGAGAACCAGCCCGGCCGCTTCCGCTTCGACTTCGGCTCCCCGTCCGCCGTGCCGACGGCCGTGATGACCGACGTCGAGCAGAAGATCAACGAGGTGCTCGCCCGCGACCTGTCGGTGCACGCCGAGGTCATGGGCATCGACGAGGCCAAGAAGCAGGGCGCCATCGCCGAGTTCGGCGAGAAGTACGGCGAGCGGGTCCGCGTGGTCACCATCGGCGACTTCTCCAAGGAGCTGTGCGGCGGCACCCACGTGCACAACACCTCCCAGCTGGGTCTGGTGAAGCTGCTCGGCGAGTCCTCCATCGGCTCCGGTGTGCGCCGTATCGAGGCCCTCGTCGGGGTGGACGCCTACAGCTTCCTCGCCCGGGAGCACACGGTCGTCAACCAGCTCACCGAGCTGCTCAAGGGCCGCCCGGAGGAGCTGCCGGAGAAGGTCTCCGCCATGCTCGGCAAGCTGAAGGACGCCGAGAAGGAGATCGAGAAGTTCCGCGCCGAGAAGGTGCTGCAGGCCGCCGCCGGCCTCGCCGAGTCCGCCAAGGACGTGCGCGGCGTGGCCCTCGTCACCGGCCAGGTCCCGGACGGCACCACCCCCGACGACCTGCGCAAGCTGGTCCTCGACGTGCGCGGCCGCATCCAGGGCGGCCGGGCCGCCGTGGTCGCCCTGTTCACGGTGAACAACGGCAAGCCGCTGACGGTCATCGCCACCAACGAGGCCGCCCGCGAGCGCGGTCTCAAGGCCGGTGACCTGGTCCGCACCGCCGCCAAGACCCTCGGTGGCGGCGGTGGCGGCAAGCCGGACGTCGCCCAGGGCGGCGGCCAGAACCCGGCCGCCGTCGGCGAGGCCGTCGACGCCGTCGAGCGCCTCGTCGCCGAGACGGCCAAGTGACGGCCGGGTAAGGAAACGGTCGGAAACATGCGCAGAGGACGCCGGCTCTCGATCGACGTCGGGGACGCCCGGATCGGGGTCGCCTCGTGCGACCCCGACGGGATCCTCGCCACCCCGGTGGAGACGGTCCCGGGCCGGGACGTCCCCGCCGCCCACCGCCGCCTGCGGCAGCTGGTGGAGGAGTACGAACCGATCGAGGTCGTCGTCGGCCTCCCTCGTTCCCTCAAGGGGGGCGAGGGCCCGGCCGCGGTCAAGGTCCGCGCCTTCGCCCAGGAGCTGGCCCGGGGCATCGCGCCGGTGCCGGTCCGCCTGGTGGACGAGCGGATGACCACGGTCACGGCGAGCCAGGGGCTGCGCGCCTCGGGCGTGAAGTCCAAGAAGGGCCGCTCGGTCATCGACCAGGCGGCCGCCGTCATCATCCTGCAGCAGGCGCTCGAATCCGAACGGGTGTCAGGGACGGCACCCGGCGAGGGCGTCGAAGTGGTCATCTGATCGCGATACGGTAACGTTCCGCGCGGTGCGGCGGTGTTCGAACAGCTGCCGCACAGCAAGAGGCGGGACGGGAGCCGGAGCCACCGGCCGCGTTGCCGCCGCCTCGCGGCTCTAGGGGATCGATGACTGAGTATGGCCGGGGCCAAGGCTCCGAACCGTGGCATCCGGAGGACCCGTCGTACGGGGACGGCGGATGGGGAGGGCAGCAGCCCCACGCGGGCCATCAGGCTGCCTACGACGGCCGGCACCCGCAGCAGCCGCACCACCCTCAGCAGCAGTACGGCGACTGGGGCCACGGGCAGCAGCCCGGTCACGACCAGCAGGCGGGTTACGACCCGCAGTCCGGCTACGGCCAACAGTCCGGATACGACCAGCAGACCGGATACGCCCAGGACCGGCAGCCCGGTTACGGCCAGGACCCGCACTCCGGTTACGGCCAGGACCCGCACTCCGGGTACGGCCAGGACCCGCACTCCGGGTACGGCCAGGGCGCACAGCCCGATCACGGCCAGGGCCGGCAGCCGGGTTACGGCCAGGACCAGCAGGTCCCGCAGCAGTACTACGGTGAGCAGTCCTACCCGCAGGACGGCGGCTGGGACGGCACGGGCACGCACGCGCACGTGCCCTACCCGCCGGACCCCGCCGACCCCTACGGACAGCACGCCGTCGCCTACGGCGGCGAGCAGCCCGACTTCTACCAGACGGCGGACGCCTACCCGCCGCCGGAGCCGCCCGGCCGCAGGCGGCCCGAGCCCGAGCCGCGGGACACCGACTGGGACCCCGGCCCCGACCAGGGCGAGCACGCCTTCTTCGCGGGCGACGACGGGGAGGACCCGGAGGAGGAGCCCGAACCCCGCGGACGTGCCGCCCGGCGCGGTGGAGGCGGGGGCAGGGACGCCAAGGGCGGAAAAGGCGGCAAGGGCGGCAAGAAGAAGAGCCGCAACGGCCTGGCCTGCCTGGTGGTCGCCCTGGTGTTCGGCGGCGGCCTCGCCGGGGTCGGCTACGTCGGCTACACCTTCTACCAAAATCGTTTCGGCTCCGCCCCGGACTACGCGGGCGACGGCACCAGCGAGACGGTCACCGTCGAGATCCCCAGGGGCGCCGGCGGTTACGACATCGGCCGCCGGCTCAAGGCGGCCGGCGTGGTCAAGAGCGTCGACGCGTTCGTCTCCGCCCAGCAGCAGAACCCGAAGGGCAACACCATCCAGGCCGGCGCCTACATCCTGCGCAAGCAGATGTCGGCCGCCAGCGCCGTCGAGATGATGCTCGACCCCAAGAGCCAGAACAACATCATGGTCACGCCCGGCGAGCGCAACGCGCATGTCTACGCGGCGATCGACCTGAAGCTGGGCCTGTCCTCCGGCACCACCAAGGACATCGCCAAGAAGCAGTACAAGAGCCTCGGCCTGCCGGGCTGGGCGAACAGCGACAGCGACATCAAGGACCCGCTGGAGGGCTTCCTCTACCCGGGCACCTATCCCGCGGCCAAGGGCATGAAGCCCGAGACCGTGCTGAAGGACATGGTGAAGCAGGCCGGCGACGCGTACGGGAAGTACGACCTGGCGGGCAAGGCGCAGGCCCTGGGGCTGAAGAACCCGCTGCAGCTCGTCACGGTCGCGAGCCTCGTGCAGGCCGAGGGCAAGACCCACGACGACTACCGCAAGATGGCCGAAGTGGTCTACAACCGCCTCAAGCCCACCAACACGGAGACCAACCAGCTGCTCCAGTTCGACTCGACCTTCAACTACCTCAAGGGCGAGAGCAACATCCACATCAGCGAACGCGAGATCAACAGCAACAAGGACCCGTACAACACGTACACCAACAGGGGGCTGCCGCCCGGCCCCATCGGCAACCCCGGTGACGACGCCCTGAAGGCGGCGCTGAATCCGACGCACGACGGCTGGATCTACTTCGTGGCGACCGACGGCGAGAACAACACCGAGTTCGCCAAGACGTACGCCGATTTCCAGAAGCTCAAGGACAAGTTCAATGACAGCTCGGGCAACTGACGCCCGCCGGGCCGCCGTCCTCGGCTCGCCCATCGCCCACTCGCTCTCCCCGGTGCTGCACCGCACCGCGTACGCGGAACTGGGGCTCGACGGCTGGACCTACGAGCGTTTCGAGGTCGACGAGGCCGGCCTGCCCGGCTTCTTCGAGACGCTGGGGCCGAACTGGGCGGGGCTGTCGCTGACCATGCCGCTGAAGCGGGCCGTGATCCCGCTGCTCGACGAGATCAGCGAGACCGCGTCCTCGGTGGAGGCCGTCAACACGGTCGTCTGCACCGAGGACGGCCGCCGCGTCGGCGACAACACCGACATCCCCGGCATGGTCGCCGCGCTGCGCGAACACGGCATCGAACAGGTCGGCACGGCCGCCGTCCTCGGCGCCGGCGCCACCGCCTCCTCCGCGCTCGCCGCGCTGTCCCGGGTGTGCACCGGCGAGGTCGTCGTCTATGTGCGCAGCGAGGCCCGCGCCGCCGAGATGCGCCAGTGGGGCGAGCGCCTGGACGTCGAGGTGCGCACCGCCGACTGGGCGGACGCGGCCGAGGCGCTGCGGGCGCCCCTGGTGATCGCGACCACCCCCGCCGGGACGACGGACGCCCTCGCCGCCGCCGTACCGGAGCGGCCCGCGACGCTCTTCGACGTGCTGTACGACCCATGGCCGACCGAGCTGGCGGCGCGCTGGTCGATGTTCGGCGGGGCCGTGGTCAGCGGCCTGGACCTGCTGGTGCACCAGGCCGTCCTCCAGGTCGAGCAGATGACCGGCCGCGCCCCGGCCCCCCTGGAGGCGATGCGCCGGGCCGGCGAGAAGGCCCTCGGCGAACGCTGACACCCGCGCCGCCGGCCCCTCGCCCACAGGTCACCGGTACGGCCGCCCGGGGCGCCCGCGTCCGCCGCGGCGTCCGCCTGCTGGACCGGCGGCCGGGACTCCGCCGCGGACGTGGGAGGATCGGAGGTGGCGGGCCCGGGCCGCGCACCCGGTCGCGCCGTCGCCGTACGCGCGCGTGCGTGTACGCGGAGCAGAACCAGGCGCGAGCACTGAGGAGCATCGTTGAGCAGGCTGCGTTGGCTGACCGCGGGTGAGTCCCACGGTCCCGCACTTGTCGCGACGCTGGAGGGCCTTCCCGCCGGCGTGCCGATCACCACGGAGATGGTGGCGGACCACCTCGCGCGGCGGCGGCTCGGCTATGGCCGCGGTGCGCGCATGAAGTTCGAGCGGGACGAGGTCACCTTCCTCGGTGGCGTCCGGCACGGACTGACCCTGGGCTCCCCGGTCGCGATCATGGTGGGCAACACCGAGTGGCCGAAGTGGGAGCAGGTCATGGCGGCCGACCCGGTCGACACCGAGGTGCTCGCCGGCCTCGCCCGCAACGCCCCGCTGACCCGGCCCCGCCCCGGCCACGCCGACCTGGCGGGCATGCAGAAGTACGGCTTCGACGAGGCCCGCCCGATCCTGGAGCGCGCCTCCGCCCGCGAGACCGCGGCTCGGGTGGCGCTCGGCGCGGTCGCCCGGTCGTACCTGAAGGAGACGGCCGGCGTCGAGATCGTCAGCCACGTCGTCGAGCTGTGCTCCGTCAAGGCGCCGCAGGGCGTGTACCCCACCCCGGCCGACGTCGAGAAGCTGGACGCCGACCCGCTGCGCTGCCTGGACGCGGACACCTCCAAGGCGATGGTCGCGGAGGTCGACCAGGCCCACAAGGACGGCGACACGCTCGGCGGTGTGGTCGAGGTGCTGGCCTATGGCGTGCCCGTCGGCCTCGGCTCGCACGTCCACTGGGACCGCAAGCTGGACGCCCGGCTCGCCGGCGCCCTCATGGGCATCCAGGCGATCAAGGGCGTCGAGATCGGCGACGGCTTCGAGCTGGCCCGGGTGCCCGGCTCCAAGGCGCACGACGAGATCGTCAACACCCCGGAGGGCATCCGGCGCGTCTCCGGCCGCGCCGGCGGCACCGAGGGCGGCCTGTCCACGGGCGAGCTGCTGCGGGTGCGCGCCGCGATGAAGCCGATCGCGACCGTGCCGCGCGCCCTGAAGACCGTCGACGTCACCACCGGTGAGGCCACGCAGGCCCACCACCAGCGCTCCGACGTCTCCGCGGTCCCGGCCGCCGGCATCGTCGCCGAGGCGATGGTGGCGCTCGTCCTCGCGGACGCGGTGGCGGAGAAGTTCGGCGGCGACTCGGTGGCCGAGACCCGCCGCAACGTCCGGTCGTACCTCGACAACCTCCACATCCGATGAGCGGGCCGCTTGTCGTCCTGGTCGGACCGATGGGCGTCGGCAAGTCCACCGTCGGGCAGCTCCTCGCCGAGCGCCTGGGCGCCGGCTACCGGGACACCGACGACGACATCGTCGCCGAGCAGGGCCGCACGATCGCCGACATCTTCGTCGAGGAGGGCGAGAGCGCCTTCCGCGCGATCGAGAAGCGGGCGGTGCACCGCGCGCTCGCCGAGCACGAGGGCGTCCTCGCGCTCGGCGGCGGCGCGATCCTCGACGCGGACACCCGCCGGCTCCTCGCCGGCCACCAGGTCGTCTATCTGTCGATGGACGTCGAGGAGGCCGTCAAGCGCACCGGCCTCAACGCCGCGCGGCCCCTGCTCGCCGTCAACCCGCGCAAGCAGTGGCGCGAGCTGATGGAGGCCCGCCGCCATCTGTACGAGGAGGTCGCCACCGCGGTCGTGCCGACCGACGGGCGCACCCCCGAAGAGGTCACCCAGGCCGCCCTGGACGCAGTGGAGTTGAAGAAGGCATGAGCGAGTCGGTGACGCGGATCCACGTCGGCGGTACGGCCGGCACCGAGCCGTACGACGTCCTGGTGGGCCGTCAGCTGCTCGGCGAACTCGCCGGGCTGATCGGCACCCGGGCCAAGCGGGTCGCGGTCGTCCACCCCGAGGCGCTCGCCGAGACCGGTGACGCGCTGCGCGCCGACCTCGCCGAGCAGGGCTACGAGGCCGTCGCGATCCAGGTGCCGAACGCCGAGGAGGCCAAGACCGCCGAGGTCGCCGCCTACTGCTGGAAGGCGCTCGGCCAGTCCGGCTTCACCCGCACCGACGTCATCGTCGCCGTCGGCGGCGGCGCGACCACGGACCTCGCGGGCTTCGTCGCCGCGACCTGGCTGCGCGGGGTGCGCTGGATCGCCGTGCCGACCACCGTCCTCGCGATGGTCGACGCGGCCGTCGGCGGCAAGACCGGCATCAACACCGCCGAGGGCAAGAACCTCGTCGGCGCCTTCCACCCGCCGGCCGGCGTCCTGTGCGACCTGGCCGCGCTGGACTCCCTCCCGGTCAACGACTACGTCTCCGGCCTCGCCGAGGTCATCAAGGCCGGCTTCATCGCCGACCCGGTGATCCTGGACCTGATCGAGTCCGACCCCGAGGCCGCGCGCACCCCTGCGGGCCCGCACACGGCCGAGCTCATCGAACGCTCGATCCGGGTGAAGGCCGAGGTCGTCTCCGACGACCTCAAGGAGTCCGGCCGCAGGGAGATCCTCAACTACGGCCACACGCTCGGTCACGCAATCGAGAAGAACGAGCGGTACAAGTGGCGGCACGGCGCCGCCGTCGCCGTCGGCATGCATTTCGCGGCCGAACTCGGCCGTCTGGCGGGCCGGTTGGACGACGCCACCGCCGACCGGCACCGCACGATCCTGGAAGCCGTCGGCCTGCCGCTGCACTACCGCTACGACCAGTGGCCGAAGCTGCTGGAGACCATGAAGGTCGACAAGAAGTCCCGCGGCGACCTGCTCCGCTTCATCGTCCTGGACGGCCTGGCCAAGCCGACCGTCCTGGAGGGCCCGGACCCGGCGGTGCTGCTCGCCGCGTACGGGGAAGTGGGGCAGTAGCTCCCACGGGGTCCCTTCCGCCCGATTCCCCGTGCACAGCGGGCACTTCACACCGCCCCCGGCCGTTCACCAATCGGCGGCCGGGGGCGGTACCGTTCGGTAGGGCGGGGCCCGCCCCCGCTGCCAGCGAGAATTGTCTGTACGAGACGGAGTGGCACCGGATGCAGCACGCAGTGGGTTCTCCGCTGCCGCCGCCCCACCAGCCGGGGCACGGACCGGCCGCCGGCTGGTCGCCGGCCGCACATCACCCGGGTGCCCCCCAGGGCGGCCCGGCCCCCGCGCCCCGGGGCTCCGGCCCCGTGCCCCCGCCGCCCCCGGGCTTCACCGGGGGGCCGCCGTCCGGCCCCCACCCGCCGCACCCCGGTCCACCGCCGCAGCCCCTGCCGCCGCACCCCTCGGCGCCCCCGCCGGACACCACCGGGCACGTCGCGCTGCCGCCCGGCGGGCCCGTCGGCGTGCCCACCGCGCCGCCCGCCCCGGCCGGCCCAGACCCGGCGATCACCACCCTCGCCGTGCTGCTCATCGGCCCGGCCGGCGCCGGCAAGACCAGCGTCGCCCGCTACTGGGCCGACCACCGGGGCGTGCCCACGGCCCACATCAGCCTGGACGACGTACGCGAATGGGTCCGCTCGGGCTTCGCCGACCCGCAGTCGGGGTGGAACGACAACTCGGAGGCGCAGTACCGCCTCGCCCGTCGCACCTGCGGCTTCGCCGCGCGCAACTTCCTCGCCAACGGCATCTCCTGCATCCTCGACGACGCCGTCTTCCCCGACCGCCCGGTCGTGGGCCTCGGCGGCTGGAAGCGGCACGTCGGCCCCGGCCTCCTCCCGGTCGTGCTGCTGCCCGGCCTGGACGTCGTCCTGGAGCGCAACGCCGAGCGCACGGGCAACCGCCGCCTCACCGACGAGGAGGTCGCCCGCATCCACGGCCGCATGGCCGGCTGGTACGGCTCGGGGCTGCCGATCATCGACAACTCCCAGCTGGACGTCCCCGAGACGGCGAAGATCCTGGACGACGTCCTGGCGAGGGCGATAGCGAGCCCGCCGCAGTGGTAGCGAAGGGGAGCGGGCCCGCCTGAAGGAGCGCGGGTCCGCGTCCGAGGCGCGGATCCGTCCCGAGGCATGCGCCGCCCCCGTGGGCGCGAGCACCGGATCGGCGCCGCACCCGGCGGGCGAGTGACGTCCCCACGGCGCGCTCCGACGCCGTACCCCGCGGAGCGCCCCCCTTCGGCCCTCCCCAACCGGCACAAAACGCCCACCGCTCCTACGCTCGTGTCATGTCAGAGGTGCATGCCGGCCGCCGAGCCCGGCTGAGGGAACGCTGCAATGCCGGCGGCAGCCAGTCCGCCCTGGTGACCCGCCCCGCCAATGTCCGCTACCTGGCCGGCGCCGCGCCGCAGGGCGCCGCCCTGCTGCTGGGCCGGGACGAGGACGTCCTGGTCTGCGCGGGCCCGCCCGGCGACCAGCCCAGCGCGGGCCGCCCCGACGAGGCGGTGCGCATCCACACCCTGTCCGGTTCCGGCGGCGACGCGGTCGTCGCGGCGGCGGACCTGGCCCAGGGCGCGGCCGTGGACTGCCTCGCCGTGGAAGAACACCACCTGACCGTCTCCCGCCACCGGGCCATCCGCTCGGTCGCGCCGCGGCTCAGACTGACCGACCTCGGCGGCGCGGTCGAGCAGCTGCGGGTGGTCAAGGACGAGGAGGAGATCTCCTGTCTGCGCATCGGCGCCGAGATCGCCGACCAGGCGCTGGGGGAGCTGCTGGAGTCCATCCTCGTCGGCCGGACCGAACGCCACCTGGCCCTGGAGCTGGAGCGCCGCCTGGTCGACCACGGCGCCGACGGGCCCGCCTTCCCCACCTCCGTGGCGACCGGCCCGCACGCCGGACGCCGCGGTCACCGGCCCACCGACCGGCGGGTGGAGGAGGGCGACTTCCTCTCCGTCTGCCTGGGCGCCACCTACCGCGGCTACCGCTGCGAGATCGGCCGCACCTTCGTCATCGGCACCTCGCCCGCGGACTGGCAGATCGAGCTCTACGACCTGGTCTTCGCCGCCCAGCGGGCCGGCCGGGAGAGCCTCGCGCCCGGCACGCCGTACCGTGACGTGGACCGTGCGGCGCGGCAGGTCCTGGACTCCGCCGGTCACGGAGAGCGCCTGCTCTCGCTCACCGGACACGGCGTCGGACTCGAAATCGACGAGGACCCTCAGTTGACCCCCGCGGCCATGGGTAAACTGGACGCTTGCGTGCCGGTCACCGTCGAACCGGGGGTTCACCTCCCGGGCCGGGGAGGTGTCCGGATCGATGACACGCTCGTCGTCCGCCCCGAGGCGGACGGCGGACCCGAGCTACTCACCATCACGACCAAGGAGCTGCTCGCCCTGTAGCGACCCCAGGGAAGACCAGGCATGTTCCCACGCCGCCCGGCACGCACTCTCGCCGCACCGGCCGAAAGGCCCCAGTAGCTCCGCTACGAGGACCTTCACCCGGCACGCCGAGAGCACGCACCGAACGACGCGGGAACGCACCAGGCCTTCCCCGGCGCCGCTCGGTGCGTGCCCCGGGGTCGTCCACGTCAGTCCAGGAGATTCCGCAACCGTGGCTTCCACGAACGACCTCAAGAACGGCATGGTGCTCAAGCTCGAAGGCGGCCAGCTCTGGTCCGTCGTCGAGTTCCAGCACGTCAAGCCCGGCAAGGGCCCGGCCTTCGTGCGCACCAAGCTCAAGAACGTGCTGTCCGGGAAGGTCGTCGACAAGACCTTCAACGCCGGCGTCAAGGTCGAGACGGCCACCGTCGACAAGCGCGACATGCAGTTCTCCTACATGGACGGCGAGTACTTCGTCTTCATGGACATGGAGACCTACGACCAGCTGATGGTCGACCGCAAGGCCGTCGGCGACGCCGCCAACTTCCTGATCGAGGGCTTCACGGCCACCGTCGCGCAGCACGAGGGCGAGGTGCTCTTCGTGGAGCTGCCGGCCGCCGTCGAGCTGACCGTCCAGGAGACCGAGCCGGGTGTCCAGGGCGACCGCTCCACCGGTGGCACCAAGCCCGCCACCCTGGAGACCGGCCACCAGATCCAGGTCCCGCTCTTCATCACCACCGGTGAGAAGATCAAGGTCGACACCCGCACCAGCGACTACCTCGGCCGGGTGAACGGCTAACCGTGGCTGCCCGTAACACGGCCCGCAAGCGCGCCTTCCAGATCCTCTTCGAGGGCGACCAGCGCGACGCCGACGTCCTGACGGTGCTCGCGGACTGGGTCCGGCTGTCCCGCTCCGACACCCGGCAGCCGCCGGTGAGCGAGTACACGATGCAGCTGGTCGAGGGCTACGCCCAGCAGGCGAAGCGGATCGACGAGCTGATCGCCCAGTACGCGGTGGGCTGGACGCTGGACCGGATGCCGGTCGTCGACCGCAACATCCTGCGCCTGGGCGCCTACGAGCTGATCTGGGTCGACGAGACCCCGGACGCCGTCGTCCTGGACGAGATGGTGCAGCTGGCGAAGGAGTTCTCCACGGACGAGTCGCCGGCGTTCGTCAACGGTCTGCTGGGCCGGCTGAAGGACCTCAAGCCGTCCCTGCGCCGGGAGTAGCCCGACAAGCTCACCACCGCCACCGAGCGCCGCGAGGGGCGCGGGAGAAGCGCGTGTGCACGCCGTTCACGGCGTGTCGCGCACTTCCCCCGCGCCCCTTCGTGCGTCGTCCTCACCGGGCGCGAAAAAGCCGCCGGGTGGCTCCGGACCCTCAGGGTCCCGGGAGCCACCCGGCGGCAACGTTTCTGCTCGCAGGAGCCGGGGCGCTCAGCCCTCGTCGTCAGCCCTCTTCGTGGGTGGCGACGGCGCGCCGCGCGTCGGCGTCCAGCACGCCCCAGCTGATCAGCTGCTCGGTGAGCACCGAGGGCGACTGGTCGTAGATGACGGCGAGGGTGCGCAGGTCGTCCTGGCGGATGGAGAGCACCTTGCCGTTGTAGTCACCGCGCTGCGACTGGATCGTGGCCGCGTACCGCTGCAGCGGGCCCGCCTTCTCCACGGGGACGTGGGCCAGGCGCTCCAGGTCCAGGACCAGCTTCGGCGGGGGCTCGGCGGCGCCGCCGGGGGTCGTGCCCGGGAGCAGCTCCTGCACCGGGACGCCGTAGAAGTCCGCCAGCTCGGCGAGGCGCTGCACGGTCACGGCACGGTCGCCGCGCTCGTAGGAACCGACCACGACCGCCTTCCAGCGTCCCTGGCTCTTCTCCTCGACACCGTGGAGGGAAAGGCCCTGCTGGGTGCGGATGGCCCGGAGCTTGGCCCCGAGCTGTTTGGCGTATTCGCTGGACATATAGCTCCCCGGCACTGTGTCGACGCGACTGGCTTCGTCCATGCCGCGCGGCTGGTAACTCACTGTGAGGTTACGCAGCGTGATTCTCCTGCGTCAAGCCGAATGGTCCACACCGACTCTTCCGTGGTACTGGTGACCGGCTGCTCCATGCGGGTGGTCGCGTGGGGCCGACCGGGTGGCGCCGCGGCGTGGCCCCGCCGCCGGCGAGGCGGTGGTGTGCGAGGTCGCACGGGGGTGGTCCCCTGGCTGCCGTGGCGGCCTGCTACCGTGGATGGCGCAAACCCGACGTCCTTTAAGGTCCGTCCCGTGAGGCGGAGAAGGAGGTCCTTCTCGTATGGACACGCACGCGTCCGATGCGAGGCCCGTTCTCGAGGGCCCCGACATCGCGCGGGTACTGACCCGCATCGCCCACGAGATCGTCGAGCGCGCCAAGGGCGCCGACGACGTGGTGCTCCTCGGCATTCCGACCCGAGGCGTCTTCCTCGCCCAGCGGATCGCCGTCAAGCTCGAGCAGATCACCGAGCGCAAGGTCCCGGTCGGCTCGCTGGACATCACCATGTACCGCGACGACCTGCGCATGCACCCGCCGCGCGCGCTGGCCCGCACCGAGATCCCCGGTGACGGCATCGACGGCAAGCTCGTCGTCCTCGTCGACGACGTCCTCTTCTCCGGCCGCACCATCCGCGCCGCCCTCGACGCCCTGAACGACATCGGGCGCCCCCGCGCGGTGCAGCTCGCGGTCCTCGTCGACCGCGGTCACCGGGAACTGCCGATCCGCGCCGACTACGTCGGCAAGAACCTCCCCACGTCGCTGCGGGAGACGGTCAAGGTCCAGCTCGCCGAGGAGGACGGTCGCGACACCGTGCTGCTCGGTGTGAAGGCCGACCAGTAGCACCTCGCGCGCCGGGCCGCTTCGGCATGCCCGCGCACGCGCCGATGTGCCCTCATCCTCCCGATTTGAACAGCCTTACGGAGCCTGACAGATGCAGCGTCATCTCATCTCGGCCGCCGACCTCACCCGCGACGACGCCGTCCTGATCCTCGACACCGCCGAGGAGATGGCCCGGGTGGCCGACCGGCCGATCAAGAAGCTGCCGACCCTGCGCGGCCGCACGATCGTCAACCTCTTCTTCGAGGACTCCACGCGCACCCGGATCTCCTTCGAGGCCGCCGAGAAGCGCCTGTCCGCCGACGTCATCAACTTCTCCGCCAAGGGCTCCAGCGTGTCCAAGGGCGAGTCCCTGAAGGACACCGCCCAGACCCTGGAGGCGATGGGCGTCGACGCCGTCGTCATCCGGCACGGCGCCTCCGGGGCGCCGTACCGCCTCGCCACCTCCGGCTGGATCGACGCCGCCGTGATCAACGCCGGCGACGGCACCCACCAGCACCCCACCCAGGCCCTGCTGGACGCCTTCACCATGCGCCGCCGCCTGGTCGGCCGGGACGCCGGTCTCGGCCAGGACCTCGCCGGCAAGCGCATCACCATCGTCGGCGACGTCCTGCACAGCCGCGTCGCGCGCTCCAACGTCGACCTGCTGCACACCCTCGGCGCCGAGGTCACCCTGGTCGCCCCGCCCACCCTGCTGCCGGTCGGTGTCGAGACCTGGCCCTGCGAGGTGAGCTACGACCTCGACTCGACGCTGCCCAAGTGCGACGCGGTGATGATGCTGCGCGTCCAGCGCGAGCGCATGAACGCCGCCTTCTTCCCCACCGAGCGCGAGTACTCCCGCCGCTACGGCCTCGACGGCGACCGCATGGCCAAGCTGCCCGAGCACGCCATCGTGATGCACCCCGGCCCGATGGTCCGCGGCATGGAGATCACCGCCGAGGTCGCCGACTCCGGCCGCTGCACCGCGATCGAGCAGGTCGCCAACGGCGTCTCCATCCGGATGGCCGTCCTCTACCTGCTGCTCGGTGGCAACGAGCCCGCCGTCACCACCACCCGTATCGAGGAGAAGTAAGAACCATGAGCAAGATCCTGATCCGTGGTGCGAAGGTGCTCGGCGGCGAGCCCCAGGACGTCCTCATCGACGGCGAGACGATCGCCGAGGTCGGCCAGGGCCTGTCCGCCCAGGGCGCCGAGGTCGTCGAGGCGGCCGGCAAGGTGCTGCTCCCCGGCCTGGTCGACCTGCACACCCACCTGCGCGAGCCCGGCCGCGAGGACTCCGAGACCGTCCTGACCGGCACGCGCGCGGCGGCGAGCGGCGGCTACACCTCCGTGTTCGCCATGGCCAACACCTTCCCGGTCGCCGACACCGCCGGTGTCGTCGAGCAGGTCTGGCGGCTCGGCAAGGAGCACGGCTACTGCGACGTGCAGCCCATCGGCGCCGTCACCGTCGGCCTGGAGGGCAAGAAGCTCGCCGAGCTGGGCGCCATGCACGAGTCGGCCGCCGGCGTCACCGTCTTCTCCGACGACGGCAAGTGCGTCGACGACGCCGTGATCATGCGCCGCGCCCTGGAGTACGTGAAGGCCTTCGACGGGGTCGTCGCCCAGCACGCGCAGGAGCCCCGGCTCACCGAGGGCGCCCAGATGAACGAGGGCGTCGTCTCCGCCGAGCTGGGCCTGGGCGGCTGGCCGGCCGTCGCCGAGGAGTCGATCATCGCGCGGGACGTGCTGCTCGCCGAGCACGTCGGTTCCCGGGTGCACATCTGCCACCTGTCGACCGCCGGCAGCGTCGAGATCGTCCGCTGGGCCAAGTCCCGCGGCATCCGGGTCACCGCCGAGGTCACCCCGCACCACCTGCTCCTCACCGACGAGCTGGTGCGCACCTACGACCCGGTCTACAAGGTCAACCCGCCGCTGCGCACCGAGCGTGACGTCATGGCGCTGCGCGAGGCCCTCGCCGACGGCACGATCGACATCGTCGCCACCGACCACGCCCCGCACCCGCACGAGGACAAGGACTGCGAGTGGGCCGCCGCCGCCATGGGCATGGTCGGCCTGGAGACCGCGCTGTCGGTGGTGCAGGCGACCATGGTGGACACGGGCCTGCTGGACTGGGCCGGCGTCGCCGACCGGATGTCCGTCAAGCCCGCGCAGATCGGACAGGCCACCGGTCACGGCCGTCCCGTCTCGGCTGGTGAGCCCGCCAACCTCACCCTGGTCGACACGGAATACCGTGGCGACGTGGACCCCGCGGGCTTCGCCTCGCGCAGCCGCAACACCCCCTACGCGGGGCGCGAGCTGCCGGGCCGTGTGACGCACACGTGGCTGCGGGGCAAGGCCACGCTCGTCGACGGGAAGCTCACGTGACACCTGCACCCCTGCTCACAGCCGCGGAGAAATCGGCACCGGTCACCGACTGGGCCGCCCGCCTCGGCTGGGTGATCGGCCTCCTCCTCTTCGTCGCGCTCGTCTACTGGCTGATGCGCGAGGGCTGGAAGTGGCGCGGCACCCTCCAGAGCGACCTGCCGGAGCTGCCCGGCGCGCCCGCGGAGCCGGGCGAGGCGACACTGACGATGAGCGGCCGCTACCACGGCTCCACCACCGCCGGACAGTGGCTGGACCGCATCGTGGCCCACGGGCTCGGCACCCGCAGCCGCGCCGAGCTCACCCTGACGGACGCGGGACTGGAGGTCGTACGCCCCGGCGCACGCGACTTCTTCGTCCCGGCCGAGCGGCTGCGCGGAGCCCGGCTGGACAAGGGCATCGCCGGCAAGGTCCTCACCGAGGGCGGACTGCTGGTGGTGACCTGGGCCCACGGCGACAAACTGATCGACTCCGGCTTCCGCTCGGACCACGCGGCCGAGCACACCACCTGGGTCGACACCCTGAACGACATGATCAACAAGACGGAAGGCGCACGATGACGACCTCCACAAGGGGAGCGGACAAGGTTCCCGCCGTACTCGTCCTGGAGGACGGCCGGATCTTCCGCGGCCGTGCCTACGGGGCCGTGGGGGAGACCTTCGGCGAGGCCGTGTTCTCCACCGGCATGACCGGCTACCAGGAGACCCTCACCGACCCGTCGTACGACCGCCAGATCGTCGTCGCGACCGCCCCGCAGATCGGCAACACCGGCTGGAACGACGAGGACGACGAGTCCAAGCGGATCTGGGTCTCCGGCTACGTCGTGCGCGACCCCGCACGCGTGCCGTCCAACTGGCGCGCCACCCGCTCCCTGGACGAGGAGCTGGTGAACCAGGGCGTCGTCGGCATCTCCGGCATCGACACCCGCGCCCTCACCCGCCACCTGCGCGAGCGCGGCTCCATGCGCGCCGGCATCTTCTCCGGCGAGGCCGTGAAGAGCGACGGCGAGCTGCTCGCCCTGGTGCAGGCCCAGCCCCACATGAAGGGCGCCAGCCTGTACGAGGAGGTCGCCACCAAGGAGGCCTACGTCGTCCCGGCGGTCGGCGAGAAGAAGTTCACCGTCGCCGCCATCGACCTCGGCATCAAGGGCATGACCCCGCACCGCATGGCCGAGCGCGGCATCGAGGTGCACGTCCTGCCCGCCACCGCCACCGCCGACGAGGTCTACGCCGTCGGCCCCGACGGGGTGTTCTTCTCCAACGGCCCCGGCGACCCCGCCACCGCCGACGGCCCCGTCGCCCTGATGCGGGCCGTGCTGGAGCGCAGGACGCCGCTGTTCGGCATCTGCTTCGGCAACCAGATCCTCGGCCGCGCCCTCGGCTTCGGCACCTACAAGCTGAAGTACGGCCACCGCGGCATCAACCAGCCGGTCCAGGACCGCACCACCGGCAAGGTCGAGGTCACCGCGCACAACCACGGCTTCGCCGTGGACGCGCCGCTCGACAAGGTCAGCGAGACCCCCTTCGGCCGCGCCGAGGTCTCGCACGTCTGCCTGAACGACAACGTCGTGGAGGGCCTGCAGCTGCTCGACCAGCCGGCCTTCTCCGTCCAGTACCACCCCGAAGCGGCCGCCGGTCCGCACGACGCCGCCTACCTGTTCGACCGCTTCGTTTCCCTGATGGAGGGCCAGCGTGCCTAAGCGCACCGATATCCAGTCCGTCCTGGTCATCGGCTCCGGCCCGATCGTCATCGGCCAGGCCGCCGAGTTCGACTACTCCGGCACCCAGGCGTGCCGCGTGCTGAAGGCCGAGGGCCTTCGCGTGATCCTCGTCAACTCCAACCCGGCGACGATCATGACCGACCCGGAGATCGCCGACGCCACCTACGTCGAGCCGATCACCCCCGAGTTCGTCGAGAAGATCATCGCCAAGGAGCGCCCCGACGCCCTGCTGCCCACCCTGGGCGGCCAGACGGCGCTCAACACGGCGATCTCGCTGCACGAGAACGGCGTCCTGGAGAAGTACGGCGTCGAGCTCATCGGCGCCAAGCCCGAGGCGATCCACAAGGGCGAGGACCGCGACCTGTTCAAGGAGGTCGTCGAGGAGGTCCGCAAGAAGATCGGGCACGGCGAGTCCGCCCGCTCGGTCATCTGCCACTCCATGGACGACGTCCTCCAGGGCGTCGAGACCCTCGGCGGCTACCCGGTCGTCGTGCGCCCCTCCTTCACCATGGGCGGCGCCGGCTCCGGCTTCGCGCACGACGAGGAGGAGCTGCGCCGCATCGCCGGCCAGGGCCTGACGCTCTCCCCGACCACCGAGGTGCTCCTGGAGGAGTCCATCCTCGGCTGGAAGGAGTACGAGCTGGAGCTGATGCGCGACAAGCACGACAACGTCGTGGTCGTCTGCTCCATCGAGAACTTCGACCCGATGGGCGTGCACACCGGTGACTCCATCACCGTCGCGCCCGCGATGACGCTCACCGACCGCGAGTACCAGATCCTGCGCGACATCGGCATCGCCGTCATCCGCGAGGTCGGCGTCGACACCGGCGGCTGCAACATCCAGTTCGCGGTGAACCCCGAGGACGGCCGCGTGATCGTCATCGAGATGAACCCGCGCGTCTCCCGCTCCTCGGCGCTCGCCTCCAAGGCCACCGGCTTCCCGATCGCCAAGATCGCCGCCAAGCTGGCCGTCGGCTACACGCTGGACGAGATCCCCAACGACATCACCGCCGAGACCCCGGCCTCCTTCGAGCCGACCCTCGACTACGTCGTCGTCAAGGCCCCGCGCTTCGCCTTCGAGAAGTTCCCGCAGGCCGACTCCACGCTGACCACCACCATGAAGTCGGTCGGCGAGGCCATGGCCATCGGCCGCAACTTCCCCGAGGCCTTCCAGAAGGCGCTGCGCTCGCTGGAGAAGAAGGGCAGCCAGTTCACCTTCGTGGGGGACCCCGGCGACAAGACCGCCCTCCTCGAAGCGGCCGTGCGCCCCACCGACGGCCGGATCAACACGGTCATGCAGGCCATCCGCGCCGGCGCCACCCCGCAGGAGGTCTTCGACTACACGAAGATCGACCCGTGGTTCGTCGACCAGCTCTTCCTGATCAAGGAGATCGCGGACGAGCTGGCCGAGGCCCCCGAGCTGACCGGTGAGCTGCTCGCCGACGCCAAGCGGCACGGCTTCTCCGACCAGCAGATCGCCGAGATCCGCGGCCTGCGCGAGGACGTCGTCCGCGAGGTGCGGCACGCCCTCGGCATCCGCCCGGTCTACAAGACGGTCGACACCTGCGCCGCCGAGTTCGCCGCGAAGACGCCGTACTTCTACTCCTCCTACGACGAGGAGACCGAGGTCGCGCGGCGCGAGAAGCCCGCGGTGATCATCCTGGGCTCCGGCCCGAACCGCATCGGCCAGGGCATCGAGTTCGACTACTCCTGTGTCCACGCCTCCTTCGCGCTCAGCGACGCGGGCTACGAGACGGTGATGGTCAACTGCAACCCGGAGACCGTCTCCACCGACTACGACACCTCCGACCGCCTGTACTTCGAGCCGCTCACGCTCGAGGACGTGCTGGAGATCGTCCACGCCGAGTCCCTCGCCGGCCCGATCGCGGGCGTCATCGTCCAGCTCGGCGGCCAGACCCCGCTGGGCCTCGCGCAGGCCCTGAAGGACAACGGCGTGCCGGTCGTCGGCACCTCGCCCGAGGCCATCCACGCGGCCGAGGACCGGGGCGCCTTCGGCCGGGTGCTGAAGGAGGCCGGCCTGCCCGCCCCCAAGCACGGCACCGCCACCACCTTCGACGAGGCCAAGGCCATCGCCGACGAGATCGGCTACCCGGTCCTGGTCCGCCCGTCCTACGTCCTCGGCGGCCGCGGCATGGAGATCGTCTACGACGAGACCCGCCTGGCCTCCTACATCGCCGAGTCCACCGAGATCAGCCCGACCCGCCCCGTGCTGGTCGACCGCTTCCTCGACGACGCGATCGAGATCGACGTCGACGCCCTCTACGACGGCGAGGAGCTCTACCTCGGCGGCGTGATGGAGCACATCGAGGAGGCCGGCATCCACTCCGGCGACTCGGCGTGCGCGCTGCCCCCCATCACGCTGGGCGGCTTCGACATCAAGCGCCTGCGCGCCTCCACCGAGGCCATCGCCAAGGGCGTCGGCGTGCGCGGCCTGATCAACATCCAGTTCGCGATGGCCGGCGACATCCTCTACGTCCTGGAGGCCAACCCGCGCGCCTCGCGCACGGTCCCCTTCACCTCCAAGGCGACCGCGGTGCCGCTCGCCAAGGCCGCCGCCCGCATCTCCATGGGCGCGACCATCGCCGAGCTGCGCGCCGAGGGCCTGCTGCCGAAGAACGGCGACGGCGGCGAGCTGCCGCTGGACGCGCCGATCTCCGTCAAGGAGGCCGTGATGCCGTGGAGCCGCTTCCGCGACACCTCCGGCCGCGGCGTGGACACCGTCCTCGGCCCGGAGATGCGCTCCACCGGCGAGGTCATGGGCATCGACTCCGTCTTCGGCACCGCCTACGCCAAGTCGCAGGCCGGCGCCTACGGCCCGCTGCCCACCAAGGGACGCGCGTTCATCTCGGTCGCCAACCGCGACAAGCGCTCGATGATCTTCCCGGCCCGCGAGCTGGTCGCCCACGGCTTCGAGCTGCTGGCCACCTCCGGCACCGCCGAGGTCCTCAAGCGCAACGGCATCAACGCCACCGTCGTGCGCAAGCAGTCCGAGGGCACCGGCCCGAACGGCGAGAAGACCATCGTGCAGCTCATCCACGACGGCGAGGTCGACCTCATCGTCAACACCCCGTACGGCACCGGCGGCCGCCTCGACGGCTACGAGATCCGTACGGCGGCGGTGGCGCGCTCCGTGCCCTGCCTGACGACGGTCCAGGCCCTGGCGGCCGCCGTACAGGGCATCGACGCCCTCAACCACGGCGACGTGGGCGTGCGCTCCCTCCAGGAACACGCCGAACACCTGACCGCGGCCCGCGACTAGCAGCCGGCGAGGGGGACACCGACACACGGTGTCCCCCTCGTCATGAGGACACCATGTACAAGATCTTCTTCAAGCTCTTCTTCGCGCGCATGGATCCCGAACAGGCCCACCACCTGGCCTTCCGCTGGATCCGCCTGGCCGCCCGCGTCCCCGTGCTGCGCACCTTCGTCGCCGCCGCCCTCGCCCCCCGCCACAAGGAGCTGCGCACCGAGGCCCTCGGCCTGCGCATGCACGGCCCCTTCGGGCTCGCCGCCGGTTTCGACAAGAACGCCGTCGCCATCGACGGCATGGCCATGCTCGGCTTCGACCACGTCGAGATCGGCACGGTCACCGGCGAGGGACAGCCCGGCAACCCCAAGAAGCGGCTGTTCCGCCTGGTTCCGGACCGGGCGCTGATCAACCGCATGGGCTTCAACAACGAGGGCTCGCTGGCCGTCGCCGCACGACTCGCCTCCCGCACCCCGGTCTTCAAGACCGTCGTCGGCGTCAACATCGGCAAGACCAAGGTCGTCCCCGAGGAGGAGGCCGCCGCCGACTACGTGAAGTCCGCCGAGCGCCTCGCGCCGTACGCCGACTACCTGGTCGTCAACGTCTCCTCGCCGAACACGCCCGGCCTGCGCAACCTCCAGGCCACCGAGGCGCTGCGGCCGCTGCTGACCGCCGTGCGCGAGGCCGCCGACCGCGTGGTCACCACCCGCCGCGTCCCCCTCCTGGTCAAGATCGCGCCCGACCTGGCCGACGAGGACATCGACGCGGTCGCCGACCTGGCCGTCGAGCTGGGCCTGGACGGCATCATCGCCACCAACACCACCATCGCCCGCGACGGCCTCGGCCTGACGTCCGCACCCTCCCTGGTCAAGGAGACCGGCGGGCTGTCCGGCGCCCCGCTCAAGGAGCGTTCGCTCGAGGTCCTGCGCCGCCTGTACGCGCGCGTGGGCGACCGCATCACCCTGGTGGGCGTCGGCGGCATCGAGACCGCCGAGGACGCCTGGCAGCGCATCCTGGCCGGCGCCACGCTCGTCCAGGGCTACAGCGCCTTCATCTACGAGGGCCCGTTCTGGATGCGCGCGATCCACAAGGGGCTCGCCGCCCGCCTGCGCACCAGCCCCTACGCCACCCTCGCCGACGCGGTCGGCGCCGACGTGAGGAAGCCCGCATGACCTCCCTGGAGCCCTTCGGCGCCCGGCTGCGCCACGCCATGGACGAGCGCGGCCCTCTGTGCGTCGGCATCGACCCGCACGCCTCCCTGCTCGCCGAGTGGGGCCTGAACGACGACGTGGCCGGCCTGGAGCGCTTCAGCCGCACGGTCGTCGAGGCCGTGGCGGACCGGGTGGCCGTGCTCAAGCCGCAGGCCGCCTTCTTCGAGCGGTTCGGCTCGCGGGGCGTGGCGGTGCTGGAGAAGAGCGTGGAGGAGGCGCGGGCGGCCGGCGCGCTGGTCGTGATGGACGCCAAGCGCGGCGACATCGGCTCCACCATGGCCGCCTACGCGGAGGCGTTCCTGCACAAGGACTCCCCGCTGTTCTCCGACGCGCTGACGGTCTCCCCGTACCTGGGCTACGGCTCGCTCGCCCCGGCCGTGGCGCTGGCCCGGGAGAGCGGCGCGGGACTGTTCGTGCTGGCGCTGACCTCCAACCCCGAGGGCGGCGAGGTGCAGCACGCGGTGCGCGCCGACGGCCGGACCGTGGGCGCGACCGTGCTGGCGCACCTGGCGGCGGAGAACGCCGGCGAGGAGCCGCTGGGCTCCTTCGGCGCGGTCGTGGGCGCCACGCTCGGCGACCTGTCCTCCTACGACCTGGACATCAACGGTCCGCTGCTCGCCCCCGGCATCGGCGCGCAGGGGGCGACCCCGGCGGATCTTCCCCGGGTCTTCGCCGGAGTCGTACGCAACGTGGTGCCCAACGTCAGCCGGGGTGTGCTGCGCCACGGACCCGATGTCGTCACCCTGCGTGACGCCGCGCAACGCTTCGCCGACGAGATCCGGGTCGCCGTCGCGGCTGCCTGAGGGGCGCCGGCCCCGCCGGGTGGTCCCGGCGGGGCCTTCAAGGGCGACCCGAGTCTGGATACAGTCTCAAATCCGGGGCAGTATGTCCTAAATGTCCCGCACTGACGGAGGCTGACCAGGACTTTTCCGCTGTTCTCGCTGACTCCGGCGGACTTGACCGCTAGTCTCCGACGTGTGAGGGCACCTCTCACGCCCTCAAGGCAGTGGGGGAGAGCGGGCAAGCGTGTTGCTCGCCACTCCCCAGGTGTGGGGCGACTAGGTTCCTCACCGGTCCGTATCCGACAGTTCGACATCCGAGGTGACGTAGGCGTGGCTCTTCCGCCCCTTACCCCCGAACAGCGCGCAGCCGCGCTCGAAAAGGCCGCCGCGGCTCGCCGGGAGCGGGCCGAGGTCAAGAATCGACTCAAGCACTCCGGCGCCTCCCTGCACGAGGTCATCAAGCAGGGCCAGGAGAACGACGTCATCGGCAAGATGAAGGTCTCCGCCCTGCTGGAGTCCCTGCCGGGCGTGGGCAAGGTCCGCGCCAAGCAGATCATGGAGCGACTCGGCATCTCCGAGAGCCGTCGCGTGCGCGGCCTCGGCTCCAACCAGATCGCTTCCCTGGAGCGTGAGTTCGGCAGCACGGGTTCCTGAACCCGGTCCCTGCCGGGAAGGGAGTCCCGGGCACTCCGGGATTGCTGGAATAATCGCTGCATGGCTGTAACACCCCGGGGGACGACCCCCGAGCCCCCGGACGCACGTCCGCGGCTGACCGTGCTCTCCGGCCCCTCGGGGGTCGGCAAGAGCACGGTCGTCGCCCATATGCGCAAGGAACACCCCGAGGTCTGGCTCTCGGTGTCGGCGACGACCCGCAAGCCCCGCCCCGGCGAGCAGCACGGAGTCCACTACTTCTTCGTCACCGACGAGGAGATGGACAAGCTGATCGCCAACGGCGAGCTGCTGGAGTGGGCCGAGTTCGCCGGCAACCGCTACGGCACGCCCCGCGCGGCCGTGCTGGAGCGGCTGGAGAACGGCGAGCCCGTCCTGCTGGAGATCGACCTCCAGGGCGCCCGGCAGGTCCGGGAGTCGATGTCCGACGCCCAGCTGGTGTTCCTGGCCCCTCCCTCCTGGGAGGAGCTGGTGCGCAGGCTGACCGGCCGGGGCACCGAGTCGCCGGAGGTCATCGAGCGCCGTCTTCAGGCGGCCAGGACCGAACTGGCGGCCGAGCCGGAGTTCGATACGACCTTGGTCAACACCTCCGTCGAGGACGTGGCGCGCGAGCTGCTAGCCTTGATGGACGTTGTGTGATCAAAACTGGTCATCCTGTGGGTGACCGCCACCGGTCACCGTGACTGTTTTTTCCCATCCATCGGAAGGTAGAGCGTGTCCTCTTCCATCTCCGCGCCCGAGGGCATCATCAACCCGCCGATCGACGAGCTCCTCGAGGCCACCGACTCGAAGTACAGCCTCGTGATCTACGCGGCCAAGCGGGCCCGCCAGATCAACGCGTACTACTCGCAGCTCGGCGAGGGTCTCCTCGAGTACGTCGGTCCCCTCGTGGACACGCACGTCCACGAGAAGCCGCTCTCGATCGCCCTGCGCGAGATCAACGCGGGGCTGCTGACCTCCGAGGCCGTCGAAGGCCCGGGTCAGTAAGTCATATCTGCGCACCGCAGTGGGTTTTTCCACAGGCCCGGCAGTCACTCTGCCGGGCCTGTGGTGTCTCATGGGGTCCAGACATATTCCGAGGTCCGGGGAGTGACGGTGGACAAGCCGAAGGTCGTACTGGGGGTCAGCGGCGGCATCGCCGCCTACAAGGCGTGCGAGCTGCTGCGCCGGTTCACCGAATCGGGCCACGACGTCCGCGTCGTCCCCACCGCCTCCGCGCTGCACTTCGTCGGCGCGGCCACCTGGTCGGCGCTGTCCGGCAACCCCGTCTCCACCGAGGTCTGGGACGCCGTCCACGAGGTCCCGCACGTGCGCATCGGGCAGCAGGCCGACCTGGTCGTCGTCGCCCCCGCGACCGCGGACATGCTCGCCAAGGCGGCCCACGGCCTCGCCGACGACCTGCTGACCAACACCCTGCTCACCGCCCGCTGCCCGGTCGTCTTCGCGCCCGCCATGCACACCGAGATGTGGGAGCACCCGGCCACCCAGGAGAACGTGGCGACGCTGCGCCGCCGCGGCGTCGTGGTCGTCGAGCCCGCCGTCGGCCGCCTCACCGGCGTCGACACCGGCAAGGGCCGGCTGCCCGACCCGGCGGAGATCTTCGAGGTGTGCCGCCGCGTCCTCGCCCGCGGGGTGCGCGAGCCCGACCTCGCCGGGCGCCATGTCGTCGTCAGCGCCGGCGGCACCCGCGAACCCCTCGACCCGGTCCGCTTCCTCGGCAACCGCTCCTCCGGCAAGCAGGGCTACGCCCTCGCCCGCACCGCCGCCGCGCGCGGCGCCCGGGTCACCCTGGTCGCCGCCAACACCGGCGCCCTGCCGGACCCGGCCGGCGTCGATGTCGTCCCGGTGGGCACGGCCGTACAACTGCGCGAGGCGGTGCTCAAGGCCGCCGCCGACGCCGACGCGGTCGTCATGGCCGCCGCCGTGGCGGACTTCCGGCCGGCCACCTACGCCGCCGGGAAGATCAAGAAGAAGGACGGCCAGGAGCCCGAGCCGATCGTCCTGGTCCGCAACCCCGACATCCTCGCGGAGATCTCCGCCGACCGCGCCCGGGACGGCCAGGTGATCGTCGGCTTCGCCGCCGAGACCGACGACGTCCTCGCCAACGGCCGCACCAAGCTGCGCCGCAAGGGATGCGACCTGCTCGTGGTGAACGAGGTGGGGGAGCGCAAGACGTTCGGTTCCGAGGAGAACGAGGCGGTCGTGCTCGGCGCCGACGGCAGCGAGACGCCCGTGCCCCACGGTCCCAAGGAAGCCCTCGCCGACACCGTGTGGGACCTCGTGGCCGCGCGTCTGGAGTAACGCCCCCTCGCGCCGTCCGGCCGGCCGCCACGCCCACACGCGGAGGCGGAAGCCCTGGCCAAGGCCGCCCGGCATTCGGCAGAATGCCCCGTGCCGCAGGTCACAGAGCTCCCGAGTGGCGAGACACGTGACCCGGCGGCCGAGCCTGACCGATAAACTGTTCCCGGACGGCACCGGGCGCAGCCCCCGAGCCGTCCGCCAATGATCAGCCAGCAGCCGCTGCAACCCCAGGGAGCGTTGTGTCCCGTCGCCTGTTCACCTCGGAGTCCGTGACCGAGGGTCACCCCGACAAGATCGCTGACCAGATCAGCGACACCATTCTCGACGCGCTCCTGCGCGAGGACCCGACCTCGCGCGTCGCCGTCGAGACGCTGATCACCACCGGCCTGGTCCACGTGGCCGGCGAGGTCACCACCAAGGCCTACGCGGACATCGCCACCCTGGTCCGCGGTAAGATCCTCGAGATCGGCTACGACTCCTCCAAGAAGGGCTTCGACGGCGCTTCCTGTGGTGTGTCCGTGTCCATCGGCGCGCAGTCCCCGGACATCGCGCAGGGTGTCGACACCGCCTACGAGTCCCGGGTCGAGGGCGACGAGGACGAGCTGGACCGGCAGGGCGCGGGCGACCAGGGCCTGATGTTCGGCTACGCCTCCGACGAGACGCCGACCCTGATGCCGCTGCCGATCTTCCTCGCGCACCGCCTGTCCAAGCGCCTCTCCGAGGTCCGCAAGAACGGCACCATTCCCTACCTGCGCCCCGACGGCAAGACGCAGGTCACCATCGAGTACGACGGCGACAAGGCCGTCCGCCTCGACACGGTGGTCGTCTCCTCCCAGCACGCCTCCGACATCGACCTGGAGTCGCTGCTCGCCCCCGACATCCGCGAGTTCGTCGTGGAGCCGGAGCTGAAGGCCCTGCTCGACGAGGGCATCAAGCTCGACACCGAGGGCTACCGGCTGCTGGTCAACCCGACCGGCCGCTTCGAGATCGGCGGCCCGATGGGCGACGCCGGCCTCACCGGCCGCAAGATCATCATCGACACCTACGGCGGCATGGCCCGCCACGGCGGCGGCGCCTTCTCCGGCAAGGACCCGTCCAAGGTGGACCGCTCGGCCGCCTACGCCATGCGCTGGGTCGCCAAGAACGTCGTCGCCGCGGGCCTTGCCTCCCGCTGCGAGGTGCAGGTCGCGTACGCGATCGGCAAGGCCGAGCCGGTCGGTCTGTTCGTCGAGACCTTCGGCACCGAGAAGGTCGAGATCGACAAGATCGAGCAGGCCATCGACCAGGTCTTCGACCTGCGCCCGGCCGCGATCATCCGCGACCTGGACCTGCTGCGCCCGATCTACGCCCAGACGGCCGCCTACGGCCACTTCGGCCGCGAGCTGCCCGACTTCACGTGGGAGCGCACCGACCGCGTGGACGCGCTGCGCGAGGCCGCGGGGCTGTAAGCACCCTCCGGTGTCCCGCGAGGCCCGGTTTCCCTTCGGGGAGGCCGGGCCTCGCCGCGTTCCGGCGACGTCCCTGACGCCCCGGGGCCGGCGCTCCTGTCAGTGGCGTTTGGTAAGAATGCAAGCGTGAGCAGCGAGAACGGGAAGGGTGGCGGGGGTGCCGACGGGGCACCGCCGGAGCAGCTCGCGTTCATCCGGGAGAGCGTGCGCAAGGCCAAGGAGCCGCGCGCCAAGCCCCGCACCTGGCGCGGCGCCGCGCTCGCGCCCACGCTGCCGGTCGCGCGGGTGCTCGTCGACAAGGGCGTCCTGCACCTCGACCGCTACTTCGACTACGCCGTGCCCGCCGAACTGGACGCCGACGCACAGCCCGGGGTGCGGGTGCGCGTCCGCTTCGGGGCCGGACGGCACCGGGTCCGCGAGGGGCGGCGCGAGGGCGGCGGGCTGATCGACGGGTTCCTCATCGAGCGGCTGCCCGAGTCCGACTACTCCGGGCCGCTCGCCGCGCTCGCCCAGGTGGTCTCGCCCGAGCCCGTGCTCGGACCCGAGCTCCTCGGGCTCGCCCGGGCCGTCGCCGACCGGTACGCCGGCAGCCTCGCCGACGTCCTGCAGCTCGCCGTACCGCCGCGCAGCGCGCGGGCCGAGCAACGGCCCTCGCCCGCCCCACTGCCGCCGCCACCGGCCCCCGAGGCGGGCTCCTGGGCGCGCTACGAGCGCGGGGCCGCCTTCCTGGAGGCCCTGGCCGCCGGGAACGCACCGCGTGCCGTGTGGAACGCGCTGCCCGGGCCGCAGTGGAGCGAGGAACTGGCCCGCGCGGTCGCCGCCACGCTCGCCTCCGGCCGCGGCGCCCTCGTCGTCCTGCCGGACGGCCGGGCCGTCGCCCGCGTCGACGCCGCCCTGACCGCGCTGCTCGGCGAGGGACGGCACGCCGTGCTCACCGCCGACGCCGGGCCCGAGAAGCGCTACCGCGAGTGGCTGGCCGTGCGGCGCGGCTCCGTACGGGCCGTGCTCGGCACCCGGGCCGCCATGTTCGCGCCCGTGCAGGACCTGGGCCTGGTCGCCCTGTGGGACGACGGCGACGACAGCCACAGCGAACAGCACGCCCCGCAGCCGCACGCCCGCGAGGTCCTGCTGCTGCGCGCCGCCCAGGACCGGTGCGCCTTCCTGCTGGGCGGCTTCAGCTGCACCGTGGAGGCCGCGCAGCTGGTGGAGAGCGGCTGGGCGCGGCCCATCGTCGCCGTACGGGACCAGGTGCGGGCCGCCGCGCCGCTGGTGCGGACCGTCGGCGACGCCGACCTCGCCCGCGACGAGGCCGCGCGCGCCGCCCGGCTGCCGACCCTCGCCTGGCAGGTGGCCCGGGAGGGTCTGCGGCACGGGCCGGTGCTCGTGCAGGTGCCGCGCCGGGGGTACGTGCCGCGGATGGCCTGTGCGCAGTGCCGTGAGCCCGCGCGGTGCCGGCACTGTGCCGGGCCGCTGGAGGCGCGGCACGGCGCCGCGGGCGCGGGGTCGCTGTGGTGCGGCTGGTGCGGGCGGGAGGAGACCGCCTGGCACTGTCCCGAGTGCGGGTCCTTCCGGCTGCGCGCCCAGGTCGTCGGCGCCCGGCGCACCGCCGAGGAGCTGGGGCGGGCCTTCCCGGCCGTCCCGGTGCGCACCTCCGGGCGCGAGCACGTGCTGGACACCGTGCCGGAGACGCCCGCGCTGGTGGTGAGCACGCCCGGCGCCGAACCCGTCGCCGAGGGCGGCTACGCGGCGGCGCTGCTGCTGGACGGCTGGGCCATGCTCGGGCGTCCCGACCTGCGCGCCGAGGAGGACGCGCTGCGGCGCTGGATCGCGGCCGCCGCGCTGGTACGGCCGCAGAGCGCCGGCGGCACCGTCGCCGTCGTCGCCGAGCCCACGGCCCGCCCGGTGCAGGCGCTGGTGCGCTGGGACCCGGTCGGGCACGCCGTGCGCGAACTCGCCGAGCGGGCCGAGCTGGGCTTTCCCCCGGTCTCGCGGATGGCGGCCGTGTCGGCGCCGGGACCGGTGCTGGCGGAGTTCCTGGGCGCGGTGGAGCTGCCGCGGGAGGCGGAGGTGCTGGGGCCGGTGCCGCTGCCGGTCACCGCGCCCGGCCGGCCGCGCCGGCCCGGCGCCCCGCCGCCGGGGGAGCACTGGGAGCGGGCGCTGATCCGGGTGCCGCCGGGCAGCGGGGCGGCGCTGGCCGCCGCGCTCAAGGCCGCGCAGGCGGCACGGATGGCCCGCGGGGGAGGAGAGGCGGTCCGGGTGCGGATCGATCCCCCGGACATCGGCTGAGCTGCGCGGGCACGACGTCGGTGGTCGCCGAGGAGGCACGGGGGCGCGGGGGTGAGGGGGCGGTGCCGTGCGGGTCGGTGGCGTCGTGCGGTCGGTGGTGCTCGGTGGCGTGGTGCCGGTCGGTGGTGCTCGGTGGCGTGGTGCCGGTCGGTGGCGTCCGGTGCGGGTAGATACGCGTCTGCCCTCCCGGAGTGACCGGGAGGGCAGTTGACGGCGTCTCACCTCACGCGGGCCCCGCGCACGGGTCAGCCGTTGCGCGGGCCCGGGAACGCCGTCGGCCTCGCCTCGTCCCGCAGGGACGTGCTGCCCGCCGTCGGCTGGGTCGGCATGGAGCGGGCGGCCGGGACGGTGGGCACGACGGGGATGCCGGTGCCCACGTTGACGGTGCGGGTGCCCGACGGCTCGGCGGCCCGCTCGGGCTCGGTCGCGGCCTGCGCGGCCGCGCGGCGGGAGCCGTAGCGGCGGTGCACCGCCTGCTTGGTGACACCCAGTGCGGAGCCCACCGCGTCCCACGAGAAGCCGAGCGAACGGTCGAAGTCGACCGCGGCGGTGACCAGGGTCTCGACGCTGTCCCGCAGTTCCTGGGCGAGGCGGACCGTCGGGGCGGGAGCGCGGCCGTAGACGACGAAGCCCGTGGAGGGGCCGGAGCGGCGCGGGCGGTAGACGTTGCCCAGCTGAGCGGTGAGCGTGCGCAGCGCGTCCACCTGCCGGCGGACCCGCTCGATGTCCCGCACCAGCAAGTGCAGGCTGGCCCGGGCCTGGGCGTCGTGGGTTGCGTGGTCGGCCATGAACAAGCCTCTCGAACCGGGGGTGAGGAGAAGGGGTCAACTCTTTCTTGACCAACGCGTCTTCGCTCCGCGGGTCACGCAGTGGGGGCGTGAGGGCATATGACTGCGCCCCTCGGGTCGGCTCGCCTTCGGCTTCGCCGGGGGTGTTCTCCCACCCGCCGCCCGTTTCCGGCCGGGCAGGAGGCCGGCCCCTTCCTTCTCCGGCCGATCGCCGTCGGCGGCTGTCCCGCCGTCCAGCGGTGTCCCGCCGCCGCCTTCGGCGATTCTCCCTCCGGTGTCCGGTGCTTCGGCGGCTTCTTCCTCGTGGTCATAGACTGGTGCGCTGCCCGTCGACCGTTGTCGTCCGAGAGGTTCGATCCCGCCCATGAAGCTCGTCTTCGCCGGTACCCCCGAGGTCGCCGTTCCCGCTCTGGACGCCCTGATCGCCTCCGGGCGGCACGAGGTGGCCGCCGTCGTCACGCGGCCCGACGCGCCGGCCGGGCGGGGCCGCAGGCTGGTGGCGTCGCCCGTGGCGGAGCGGGCGGAGGAGGCCGGGATCGAGGTGCTGAAGCCGGCCAAGCCGCGCGATCCGGAGTTCCTGGAGCGGCTGAAGGAGATCGCGCCGGACTGCTGCCCCGTCGTCGCCTACGGCGCGCTGCTGCCCCGGGTGGCGCTGGACATCCCCGCGCACGGCTGGGTCAACCTGCACTTCTCGCTGCTGCCCGCCTGGCGGGGCGCCGCCCCCGTGCAGCACTCCCTGATGGCCGGCGACCAGATCACGGGCGCGTCCACCTTCCTCATCGAGGAGGGCCTCGACTCCGGGCCCGTCTACGGCACCGTCACCGAGGAGATCCGGCCCACGGACACCAGCGGCGACCTGCTGACCCGGCTCGCCTTCGCCGGCGCCGGGCTGCTCGCCGCCACCATGGACGGCATCGAGGACGGCACGCTGAAGGCCGTCCCGCAGCCCCACGAGGGCGTCACCCTCGCGCCGAAGATCACCGTCGAGGACGCCCGCGTCGACTGGGCCGCGCCCGCGCTGCGCGTGGACCGGGTCGTGCGCGGCTGCACGCCGGCCCCCGGCGCCTGGACCACCTTCCGCGGCGAGCGGCTGAAGCTCATTCAGGTCGCGCTGCTCACCGACCGCACCGACCTCGCCCCCGGCGCCCTGGACGTCGGCAAGAACCACGTCCACGCCGGCACCGGTTCGCACGCCGTGGAGCTGCTGTGGGTGCAGGCCCAGGGCAAGAAGCCGATGCGCGCCGCCGACTGGGCGCGCGGCGTCCGCATCGCCTCCGGCGAGAGCCTCGGGTAAGGCGGGGTCCGCGGGACGGTGGGCGTCGCCTGCGTGTGCGGCAAGGTCCGCTGGACGGTGGGCGTCGCCTGCGCGTGAGGTGGGGGACGTAGGCTGGGTGGACAGCCCGTTCTGACATCCGGAGCACCTTTTTCGTGAGCGACACCCCCGGCGCCTCCCGCAGGCCGCGCAAGCCCGGCAAGCCCTACCGCCGTCCGCAGAAGGACCCCGTGCGCATCCTCGCCTTCGAGGCGCTGCGCGCGGTGGACGAGCGCGACGCCTACGCCAACCTCGTGCTGCCCCCGCTGCTGCGCAAGGCCAGGGAGAAGGAGGGGCCCGAGAAGTTCGACGCGCGGGACGCCGCCCTGGCCACCGAGCTGGTGTACGGCACGCTGCGCCGGCAGGGCACCTACGACGCCGTGATCGCGGCCTGCGTCGACCGGCCGCTGCGCGAGGTCGATCCGCCGGTGCTGGACGTGCTGAGCCTCGGCGCGCACCAGCTGCTCGGCACCCGCATCCCCACCCACGCCGCCGTGTCGGCGACGGTGGAGCTCGCCCGGGTGGTGCTCGGCGACGGCCGGGCGAAGTTCGTCAACGCTGTGCTGCGCAAGGTCGCCCAGCGCGATCTCGACGCCTGGCTCGCGGAGATCGCCCCGCCCTACGACAAGGACCCCGAGGACCACCTCGCCGTCGTGCACGCGCACCCGCGCTGGGTCGTCTCCGCGCTGTGGGACTCCCTCGGCGGCGGCCGGGCCGGCATCGAGGAACTGCTGGCGGCCGACAACGAACGGCCCGAGGTGACCCTGGTCGCCCGCCCGGGCCGGGCCACTCCCGAGGAGCTGCTGCGCGAGGAGGCCGCGGTGCCCGGGCGCTGGTCGCCGTACGCCGTGCGGCTGACCGAGGGCGGCGAGCCGGGGGCCGTCGAGGCCGTGCGCGAGGGACGGGCGGGCGTGCAGGACGAGGGCAGCCAGCTCGTCGCGCTCGCGCTGGCCCACGCGCCCGTCGAGGGGCGCGACCGGCTGTGGCTGGACGGCTGTGCCGGTCCCGGCGGCAAGGCCGCGCTGCTCGGTGCGCTCGCCGCCGAACGCGGTGCCACGCTGCTCGCCTCCGAGAAGCAGCCGCACCGTGCCGGGCTCGTCGCCAAGGCGCTCGCCGGCAACCCGGGGCCGTACCAGGTCATCGCCGCCGACGGCACCCGTCCCGCGTGGCGGCCCGGCACCTTCGACCGGGTGCTCGTGGACGTGCCGTGCACCGGTCTGGGTGCCCTGCGCCGCCGCCCCGAGGCCCGCTGGCGGCGCCGGCCCGAGGACCTGGACACCTTCGCCCCGTTGCAGCGCGGCCTGCTGCGCACGGCCCTGGAGTCGGTGCGCGTCGGCGGAGTCGTCGGCTACGCCACCTGCTCACCGCACCTGGCGGAGACGAGGGCCGTCGTCGCCGACCTGCTCAAGCGCTTCCCGGACACCGAACTGGTCGACGCCCGCCCGCTGCTGCCGGGTGTCCCGGACCTCGGCGAGGGCCCCGACGTGCAGCTGTGGCCGCACCTGCACGGCACCGACGCGATGTACCTGGCGCTCATCCGCCGGACCGGCTGACCCGCCCGCCGCACCGGTTGACCTCATTCGCCGGTGCGGCCGCCCTCGTCCGCCGCACCTGCACGGCACCGACGCGATGTATCTGGCGCTCATCCGCCGGACCGGCTGACCTCGCTCGGTCTCGGTGCGGGCGTGCCGTCGTGGTGCGCCAGGCGGTGCGGCCACCACACCTTCTTGCCCACGTCCAGGAAGAGCGAGGTGACCAGCACCGACCGCACCACGAAGGTGTCCAGCAGGACACCGAGCGCGACCGCGAAGCCGATCTCCGCGAACCCGACGATGGGCAGCGTGCCCAGGGCCGCGAAGGTGCCCGCGAGAACCAGGCCGGCCGAGGTGATGACCGCGCCGGTGGCGGCCAGGGCCGTCACCACGCCGGGCCGGGTGCCCTGCCGGATCGCCTCCTCGCGGACGCGCGTGGTGAGGAAGATGTTGTAGTCGATGCCGAGCGCCACCAGGAACACGAAGACGAACAGCGGGAAGGCCACGTCCTCGCCCGCGTAGCCGAAGACGTGCCGGAAGGCGAGCGCGCTCAGGCCCAGCGCACTGGCCAGCGACAGCACCACCGTGCCGACCAGCAGCAGCGGGGCCACCAGCGCGCGCAGCAGAACCCCGAGGACCAGCAGGACGACGGCGAGGACCAGCGGGATGACCAGGTAGTTGTCGTGGGCCTGGGCGTCCTCCATGTCCAGCAGGGCCGCGGTGCCGCCGCCCACCCGCGCGTCGGCGCCCGGCACGGCGTGCACCGCGTCGCGGACCCGCTGCACGGTCGCCTTGGCGGCGTCGCTGTCCGCCGGGTCCCGCATGGTCGCCTCGAACAGCACCCTGCCGTCGTGCACCGGGGCGGCGCCCGGCGGTATGCCGATGCTCGTCGGTACGACGGCCGGGTCCGCGGCGACCGTGCGGCCCACCCGCTCGGCCTGCGCGGCGTTGGAGACCACGACGAGGGGGTCGCCGGTGCCGGCGGGGAAGTAGCGGGCCGACACCTCCTGCCCGACGATCGAGTCCGGTTTGCTGGTGAAGGAGTCCGCGTTGGGGATGCCCGACGCGCGCAGCTGGAACAGCCCGAGCGAGAGGACGGCCAGCACCACGGCCGTCACGCTCCACACCATCCGCGGGCGGCGCGCGATGCGCCGGCCCATGCGGGCCCACACCCCGCGCACCGTGGGGTCGGCCGAGCCGACGTGCGGGATCACCGGCCAGAATATCCAGCGGCCCAGGCACACCAGCAGGGCGGGGAACAGGGTCAGCATGGTCACCAGGGCGACCAGGACGCCGATCGCCGCCACCGGTCCCAGGCCGCGCGTGGAGTTCATCTCGGCCACCAGCAGCACGAGCATGCTCAGCACGACCGTCGCGCCGGACGCCACGACCGCCGGGCCCGCCCGGTGCAGGGCGCGCCGCATCGCCTCGTGCCGGTCCTCGTGCCGGCGCAGCTCCTCTCTGTACCGGGCGACCAGCAGCAGCGCGTAGTCCGTGCCGGCGCCGAAGACGAGGACGGTGAGGATGCCCGCGCTCTGTCCGTTCACGGTCAGGCCGGCGTGCCGGGCCAGCAGGTAGATCAGCGCCTGGGCGGTGAACAGGGAGACGACCACGCCGATCAGCGGCACGAACAGCAGGATCGGGCTGCGGTAGGTCAGCAGCAGCATCACGATCACCACGGCCATCGCGGAGAACAGCAGCGTGGAGTCGATGCCCGCGAACGCCTTGGCGGAGTCCGCGGCGGTGCCGCCGGGCCCGGTGATGTACACGGCGAGCCCGGCGCCGCCCTCGCCCACCCGGTCACGGATCGAGTGCACCGCGGGCTGGATGCGCTGCCAGCCGGAGGCGTCCATCGTGATGGGCACGTAGATCTGGGCGGCGCGCGGGGCGGTGGGCCGGTCGAAGACGGGGCCGCGGGTCTCCGGGCCGCGCACGCCGTGGTCGTGCAGGGTGCGCAGCTGCGCCGCGTCCTGGGCGATCTGCGCGCGGTCGCGCACGGTCAGTCCGCCGTCGCGGGCGTAGACCACGACGGCGGGGATCTGCTCCGGCCGGAAGTCCTCGGAGAGGTTCAGCACCTGGGTGGACTCGGCGGAGCCGGGCAGCCACGACTGGGCGTCGTTGTCCTGGGCGTCGGTGAGCTTCTGCGCGAGGGGCGCGACCACGAAGAGCACCAGCAGCCACAGCGCGACCACGACCCACTTCATCCGCCGCCCGCAGACGAACCGCGCGACGTTCCGGTCGCCCGTCATCGCGGCCCCCGCCCGGGCGCCCCGGCACCGGCGCGCGACGGGACGTCGTACGGCCGCGTCCCGCGACACGCCACATACGGCCCGCACCCGGAGAAGCGGGGCATCCTGCCGGGACTGATGGCGCTCACCCGCCGGGGGCATGGCAGGCTTGGGTCATGGCCGTGCAGATCAACCCCAGCATCCTGTCCGCCGACTTCGCCCGCCTCGCGGACGAGGCGGAGGCGGTCCGGGGAGCCGACTGGCTCCACGTCGACGTGATGGACAACCATTTCGTCCCCAACCTCACGCTCGGCGTGCCGATCGTGGAGTCCCTGGCCCGCGCGACCGACACCCCGCTGGACTGCCACCTGATGATCGAGGACCCCGACCGCTGGGCCCCCCAGTACGTCGAGGCGGGCGCCGGGTCCGTGACCTTCCACGTCGAGGCGTCCGCCGCCCCGGTGCGGCTCGCCCGGGAGATCCGTGCCAAGGGCGCACGCGCGTCCATGGCCCTCAAGCCCGCGACGCCCATCGAGCCGTACGAGGACCTGCTCCCCGAGCTCGACATGCTGCTGATCATGACGGTCGAGCCGGGCTTCGGAGGGCAGGCGTTCCTGGACATCATGCTCCCCAAAATCCGGCGCACCCGCGAGTTGATCAGCAAGCACGGCCTGCAGCTGTGGCTCCAGGTCGACGGCGGCGTCTCGGCCTCGACGATCGAGCGGTGCGCGGACGCCGGCGCCGACGTCTTCGTCGCCGGATCCGCGGTCTACGGCGCGAAGGACCCCGCCGACGCGGTGCGTGGCCTGCGCCGGCAGGCGGAGGCGGCCACCGCCAAGGCGAGCTGGGCGTGCGACCACTGACCAACGGATACGTGAACGCCCGCCATCAGGGCTGATCGACCGCGCCGGATCTGCAAGGATGAACGGCGAATCCAGAGTGTGAACAGCAGTGAGGAGATCGCCGTGTCGGGTATGTCGGCGGGCCGGTCAGCCATGCGGATGGGACCCGCTGAGCTGGTGCAGGCGGCGGCCATGGCCCGCCGCTTCTACCTCGAGGGCAAATCCAAGATCCAGATCGCGGAGGAGTTCGGCGTCAGCCGCTTCAAGGTGGCCCGGGTCCTGGAGACGGCCCTCGAACGGGATCTCGTGCGCATCGAGATCCGCGTGCCGGCCGAACTGGACGCCGAGCGCTCCGACGCGCTCCGCGCCCGCTACGGCCTGCGGCACGCCGTCGTGGTCGAGTCCCCGCCCGAGTCGGAGGAGACCCCCGACCCGGAGAACCTGGGGGAAGTGGCCGCCGACCTGCTCGGCGAGCTGGTGAACGAGGGGGACGTGCTGGGCCTGGCCTGGGGCCGGTCCACCATCCACATGGCGGCCGCCCTGGACCGGCTGCCGCCCTGCACGGTCGTGCAGCTGACGGGTGTCTACGACGCCGGGACCGCCGAGCGCGGCTCGGTGGAGGCCGTGCGCCGCGCCGCGCAGGTCTCCGGCGGCGACGCCCACCCCATCTACGCGCCGATGCTGCTGCCGGACGCGGCCACCGCGGCGGCGCTGCGCAACCAGACCGGCATCGCCCGGGCCTTCGAGTACTTCGACAAGGTCACGGTCGCCTGTGTGTCCATCGGCTCCTGGGAGCCGGGCATCTCCACGGTGCACGACATGCTCTCCGAGGAGGAGCGCGCGCACTACGCCTCGCTGGGCGTGGCCGCGGAGATGTCCGCGCACCTCTTCGACGCCGAGGGCCGCCGGGTGGGCCGGGACCTGGGGGAGCGGTGCATCACGGTCAAGGCCGACCAGCTCCGCCGTATCCCCGAGGTCGTGGCGATCGCGGGCGGGCAGCGCAAGGCGTCGGCGATCGACGCGGTGCTGCGCTCGGGGCTCGTCACCAGCCTGGTGACGGACACCTCGGCCGCGGACTACCTGATGACCGCGGGCCCCACGCCGAAGCCGGCGCTGAACCGGGCCGACCCCGACGGCGTCTGACGGAGGCCGACCCGGGCCCGGCCGAGGCGCTGCCGGACCCGGGCGCGGCCGTAACCGGGCGGGGCTTTATGCGGTGCCGTAGCCGGGTGGGACTTGATGCGGCCGCAACCAGGCGGGGCCCGGTTACGGCAGCAACCAGGCGGGACCCGGTCGCGGCCGTGACGAGGCAGGACGGGGCGCGGCCGTGGCGGCAGCGGACGCAGGCGCCCCCGTGGCAGCATCGGGCCCATGGTGCTGCGGTTCGTCCCCCGGGTCCTGGCCGGTCTGCTCGTCCTGCTGCTGGGCGCCTGCGCGGCGCCCGCCACGGACACGGCACCGTCCCGGGCGCCCGCCACGGCCACGACGGCGTCCCGGGCGCCCGCCGCGGCCGCCACGCCGTCCTGGGCGGCCGGCATGGCGACCGTCCGGGAGTCCGGGCTGCCCGCCGAGGCCCGGCACACCCTCGACCTCATCGACCGGGGCGGCCCCTTCCCGTACGCCCGGGACGGCATCGTCTTCGGCAACGTGGAGGGGCGGCTGCCCCGCCACCCGCGCGGCTACTACCACGAGTACACCGTCCCGACCCCGGGCTCGCGCGACCGCGGGGCCCGGCGCCTGGTCACCGGGCGGGGCGGCGAGACGTATTACACCGACGACCACTACGACTCGTTCAGGGCGGTACTGCGATGACCCAAGCCGTGCTCACCCTCGACCTCGACGGGGTCACGGACAAGGCGGGCCTGATGGACCGGTGCGCCCGGGACCTCGGGCTGCCGGACTGGTTCGGCCGCAACTGGGACGCGCTCGCCGACGTCCTGTCCGACCCGGGCGTGTGGCCCGAAGAGGCCGAGCCGCTGGTCGTGGTGCGGAACTGGCAGCCCTACGCCGAGGCGCGCCCCGCCGAGTGGGAGACCGCGCGGGAGGTCTTCTCGCAGGCCACTGCCGTCACCGTGGCCCTCGCCCTTGGATGATCCTCCGAAGGCGCCCCTGACCAGCCTGGACGAACCGACTGTGCCCCGGTGTGCGGGCGGCATGGGACAATGAAGTACGTGCTCTTTCCCCCTGGCACACCTGTCAGGGGGTCGCCTCTGAACGACTGGGATGTGCAGCACGTGCGTTTCCTCAACGACATCCAGCCCCCGTACGACCTGACGTACGACGACGTCTTCATGGTGCCGAGCCGCTCCGCGGTCGGCTCGCGTCAGGGCGTGGACCTCAGCTCCCCGGACGGCACGGGCACGACCATCCCGCTCGTCGTCGCCAACATGACCGCCATCGCCGGCCGGCGCATGGCCGAGACGGTGGCCCGTCGCGGTGGCCTCGTGGTGATCCCGCAGGACATCCCGATCGACGTCGTCACCGAGGTCGTCTCCTGGGTCAAGAGCCGCCACCTCGTGCTCGACACCCCGATCGTGCTGGCCCCGCACCAGACCGTCGCCGACGCCCTGGCCCTGCTGCCGAAGCGGTCGCACAACGCCGGCGTGGTCGTCGACGAGGAGCAGCGCCCGATCGGTGTCGTCACCGACGCCGACCTCTCCGGCGTGGACCGCTTCACGCAGCTCGAGGTCGTCATGTCCAAGGACCTGCTGCTGCTCGACGCGGACATCGACCCGCGCGAGGCGTTCAACACCCTGGACCACCACAACCGCCGCTACGCCCCGGCCGTGGACCAGGAAGGCCGCCTGGCCGGCATCCTCACCCGCAAGGGCGCCCTGCGCGCCACCCTGTACACGCCGGCCGTGGACGCGAACGGCAAGCTGCGCATCGCCGCCGCCGTCGGCATCAACGGCGACGTCGCGGGCAAGGCCAAGCAGCTGCTGGACGCGGGCGTCGACACGCTCGTCATCGACACCGCGCACGGCCACCAGGAGTCGATGATCAGCGCCGTCAAGCTGGTGCGCGCGCTCGACCCGCAGGTGCCGATCGTGGCCGGCAACATCGTCGCCGCCGAGGGCGTCAAGGACCTCGTCGAGGCCGGCGCGGACATCATCAAGGTCGGTGTCGGCCCCGGCGCCATGTGCACCACCCGCATGATGACCGGCGTGGGCCGCCCGCAGTTCTCCGCCGTGCTGGAGTGCGCCGCAGAGGCGAACAAGTACGGCAAGCACGTGTGGGCCGACGGCGGTGTCCGCCACCCGCGTGACGTGGCGATGGCCCTCGCGGCCGGCGCCTCCAACGTGATGATCGGCTCCTGGTTCGCCGGGACCTACGAGTCCCCGGGCGACCTGCAGCAGGACGCGAACGGCCGGCTGTACAAGGAGTCCTTCGGCATGGCCTCCGCGCGCGCGGTGCTCAACCGGACCTCCGAGGAGTCGTCCTACGACCGCGCCCGCAAGGCGCTGTTCGAGGAGGGCATCTCCACCTCGCGGATGTTCCTCGACCCGGCCCGCCCGGGCGTCGAGGACCTGATCGACTCGATCATCGCGGGCGTCCGCTCCTCCTGCACCTACGCCGGTGCCTCCAACCTGGAGGAGTTCGCCGACCGCGCGATCGTCGGCATCCAGAGCGCGGCCGGCTACGCCGAGGGCAAGCCGCTGCACGCCAGCTGGAGCTGACGCGCCAACTCCCTTCCGTACGGCCCCCGTTGATCCCGCAGTCCGGGCATCACGGGGGCCGTCGGCATGTCCGCGTCCCCGGCGCCGGCGGATACGCGGGCAAAAGGGACGCCCGAGGGCCGTGCGCAACACTCGACAGCCCCGGCGCAACGATTTGGCATTCGGGGCCGAGGAACGCAATGATCATGCGGGGATGCGCAAGGTTGCTGCATTACGCCCGTGAAGCCCCGCCTCGTAGGGTGCTGCGCTAGTACGTGGCGTGCGGGGACCCCGCTCGGCGGGTTCCTGCTCTCGCAGGCTCCACCGGTCCCCACCCACGAGGGCCGGCGGTCGTGCCGGTCCGTACGACTCATCCCGGCAGCGATAAGGAGCCAGCGCGTGCTCGACCAAGGCGCACCCCCGCAGAAGCAGATATCGGCCGCCCCCGCGTCCCCGGGCGTCGCCGCGCGCCTCATGCGTCGCAAGCCCGTGGAACGCCTGGTCGCGGAGGGCGGCCAGGGCGAAGGAGGGCAGCTGCGCCGCTCCCTCGGGCTGTGGCAGCTGACCATGATCAGCATCGGTGCCACCCTGGGCACCGGCATCTTCGTCGTGCTCGGCGAGGCCGTCCCCAAGGCGGGCCCGGCCGTCACCCTCTCGTTCGTGATCGCGGGCCTCACCGCGCTGTTCTCGGCCCTGTCCTACGCCGAGCTGGCGGGCACCATCCCGGTCTCCGGCTCCTCGTACTCGTACGCATACGCAACCATGGGCGAACTGATCGCCTGGGTGTGCGGCTGGTGTCTGCTGCTGGAGTACGGCGTCTCCGTCGCCGCCGTGGCCGTCGGCTGGGGCGAGTACCTCAACGAGCTGCTGGACGGCACGATCGGCGTGACCATCCCGGCCGCGCTCGCCAACCCGCCCGGCGTCGACGGCGGCGTGTTCAACCTGCCGGCCCTGATCGTCGTCGTCCTCGCCATGGTGTTCCTGCTCGGCGGCGCCAAGGAGTCCGCCCGCGCGAACACCGTCATGGTGTGCGTGAAGATCGCCGCGCTGATCCTGTTCTGCGCCATCGGCTTCATGGGCTTCAAGTCCGGCAACTACTCCCACTTCATGCCGCTCGGCATGGCGGGCGTCAGCGCGGCCGGCGCCACCCTGTTCTTCTCCTACATCGGCTTCGACGCCGCCTCCACCGCCGGTGAGGAGGCCAAGGACGCTCAGCGCGACCTGCCCCGCGCCATCATCCTGTCGCTGGTGATCGTGACCGCGCTGTACGTGCTGGTCGCCGCCGTCGCCGTCGGCGCGAAGCCGTGGCGGCAGTTCAACGACTCCGAGGCCGCGCTCGCCAAGATCATGACGGACGTCACCGGCCAGAGCTTCTGGGGCACCCTGCTCGCCTTCTGCGCCGTCATCGCCATCGCCAGCGTCGTGCTGACCGTGCTCTACGGCCAGACCCGCATCCTGTTCGCCATGTCCCGCGACGGCCTGGTGCCCAAGATCTTCGCCAAGGTCAACCCGAAGACCGGCGCCCCGCGCGCCAACACGGTGATCGTCTCCCTGTTCTGCGGCGTCCTCGCCGCCGCCATCCCGCTCGGTCAGCTGGCCGACGCCACCAGCATCGGCACGCTGTTCGCCTTCGCCCTCGTCAACGTGGCCGTCGTGGTGCTGCGCCGGACCCGCCCGCACATGAAGCGCACCTTCCGGGTGCCGCTCTCGCCGGTGCTGCCCGCCCTCGGCTTCGCCTTCTGCGTCTGGATGATGGGCAGCCTGTCCACCGTCACCTGGGTGGTGTTCGGTGTCTGGATGGCCGTCGGGCTCGTGTTCTACTTCAGTTACGGCTACCGCCGTTCCCGTCTCGCGGCGTCCGCCGAGGAGCCCGCCGTGGCGGCAGAGAACTGACCGAACCGAAGAAGTGAACCACCCCCAGTGCTGAACGATCTCGACGAACGCATCGTGCACGCCCTCGCCGAGGACGCCCGCCGCTCCTACGCGGACATCGGGCAGCTCGTCGGCCTGTCCGCGCCCGCCGTCAAGCGGCGCGTGGACCGGCTGCGGGCCACCGGAGCCATCACCGGATTCACCGTCCGGGTCGACCCGGCGGCCCTCGGCTGGGAGACCGAGGGGTTCGTCGAGATCTACTGCCGCAGCAACACCTCGCCGGAGACGATCCAGCGCGGCCTGGAGCGCTACCAGGAGGTGGTGGCCGCCTCCACGGTCACCGGCGACGCGGACGCGATCGCCCAGGTCTTCGCCTCCGACATGCGCCACTTCGAGCGGGTGCTGGAGCGGATCGCCGGAGAGCCGTTCGTGGAGCGGACCAAGTCGGTCCTGGTGCTGTCCCCGCTGCTGCGCCGCTTCTCCTCGGGCTCCCCGACGTGACGCACCGCCGCCGACCGGACCGGCCACCGCCCCGGTGCCGCCTTCCGGTCGCCGCGGCCGTTCAGCCCTGGTGACGCGCCCCTTCGGGGGCGCGTCCGCGTACCGCGGCCAGCAGGCGCCGCACCGCCACGGCATGGCCGCCCGTGCCGATGACCAGCCCGCGGTAGACCGCGCCCGCGGGACCGGGGAAGGCCGCCCGGGTCTCGGCCCGCAGACGGGTCCGGTCCGCGCCGGCCGCGTCGAGGCGGAAGACCAGGGCGTAGCGCGCGAAGCGGTGACGGCCCACCAGGGCCAGCTCCCGGCCCGGGACCGCGGCCGCCACCCGGAAGCCGCCCAGCACCGAACCCTCCGCCATGGGCCGGGGCCCTGCGGGCGCCCGGTCGGCGCACCCCAGCAGACGGGCCACCCCCGCCATACGGCCGCGGGAGAAGGAACGGCCCACGACCTCGCCGAGCGCGTGCCAGACGGCGTCCGGATCCGCCGCTACGAGCGTCGTGTGCGTGTCGACGTACGGCAGGGCGCGGATCTCGGTGCGATTCATGACGGGCCCTTTCGGCGGACGGCGGCTTCCCCTGGCAGTCTCGCGCGCCGGGGCCGTGCGCGGCCTCCTCCCGGCGGCCCGCCCGCCCGGCCGTGCGGGGGAGACGGAGCCGTGCGGCCTCCTTCCGGGGGAGGAGAAAAGCACCTGCGCGGCCCGGTCCCGGCGGCCTACCATCGGGGCATGAGACGACGACATTGACCCGACCGGGTTCCGGACGACACCGGTGCGGTCCGCCGACTGGCGCGCACCCTGGACGCGTACTCCTTCCTGGACGACTTCGTCCTGCTCTACCCGGTGTACGCGCTGCTCTTCACGGACACCGGCCTGTCCGTCGGTGAGATCTCCTCGCTGTTCGCGCTGTGGTCGCTCACCGGCGTCCTGCTGGAGGTGCCGTCCGGCGCGTGGGCCGACGCGGTCTCCCGACGGCTGCTGCTGTGGGTCGGCCCGCTGCTCACGGCGGTCGGCTACACGCTGTGGGTCGTCCACCCCTCCTACTGGGCCTTCGCCGTCGGCTTCCTGCTGTGGGGCACGCGCGGCGCCCTCGCCTCCGGCTCCCTGGAGGCCCTCGTCCACGACGAACTCGACCGGCTCGGCGCGGCCGCCCGCTATCCGCGGCTCATGGGCCGCGCCCGGGCGGCCGGCCTCCTCGGCGTGATGTCCGCAACGGGACTGGCCGGGCCGGTGCTGGACGCGGGCGGGTACGCCGCCGTGGGAGCGGCGAGCGTCGGGGCCTGTCTGCTGACCGCCGCGGTCGCCACGCGCTTCCCCGAACACCGGGGCGCGGCGGAGGAACCGCCCGAAGCGTGGCTCGCGACCCTGCGCTCCGGTATGGCGGCGGTCCGGGGTGACCGCCGGGTGCGGGCGGCGGTGCTGCTGGTCCCGGCCGTCACGGCGGTCTGGGGAGCGCTCGACGAGTACACGCCGCTGCTGGTGCGCGAGGCCGGGGTGCGGGACGCGATGGCACCGTACTTCCTGCTGCTGATCGGGGCCGGGGCGACCGTGGGCGGACTGCTCGCGGGTGCGGCCGCCCGGGTGGGGACGCGGGGGCTGGCTGCGTTGTCGGCCGGCGCGGGAGTGATGCTGGCGGCCGGTGCGTGCTGGGGCACGGCGCTCGGGCTGGTGCTGGTCGCGGTGGCCTTCTGCGGGTTCCAGCTGGCGACGGTGCTGGTGGACGCGCGGCTGCAGGAACGGCTGGACGACGGCACGCGGGCGACGGTGACGTCGCTGGCGGGGCTGGGGACGGATGTCACGACGATCGGGGTGTACGGGCTGTACGCGGCGCTGAGCGTGGGGGGCGACCACGCCAGGGCGTTCACGGTGCTGGCGGTTCCGTACGTGCTGGTGGCCCTGCGCCTGGTGTGGAGCCGCAGGGGAAGGGGGTGACTGCAACACCCCAGGGGCGCGGGGAACTGCGCGACCGGCCCACCACTCACCCGCACCCGGGGCGCGACCTGCACGACCCCGCCCCCGTGGGCCCCGCAAACACACCGCGCAACGAATCGCCGCGAAGAAACAAACGCACGCAACGATCCGCTCACCGGCGCGCAACGGCTCCTCCTTGTCCCGCCCGCGCAGCCGACCGTACCGTCTAGAAGGCCCCCCAACCCCTTACGTACCGGTGAGGAACACGCATGCGCACCGCCCTGCTCCAGAGCTCCGGCCGCCCCGGATCCGTCGCCGAGAACCTCAAGGTGCTCGACGACGCCGCGGGCCGTGCCGCCGCCGCCGGAGCCGGGCTGCTGACCGCGCCGGAGATGTTCCTGACCGGCTACGCGATCGGCGACGACATCGCCCGTCTCGCCGAGCCCGCCGACGGCGACTCCGCCGACGCGATCGCGGAGATCGCCGCCCGGCACGGCGTCGCCGTCGCGTACGGCTACCCGGAGCGCGAGGGCGAGAGCGTCTACAACTCCGCCCAGCTGATCGACGCGACCGGCACCCGCCGCGCGAACTACCGCAAGACCCACCTCTTCGGCTGCTTCGAGCGGGACCACTTCACCCCGGGCGACCGCCAGCTCGTCCAGACCGAGCTGAACGGCCTCACCGTCGGCCTGCTGATCTGCTACGACGTCGAGTTCCCGGAGAACGTCCGCGCCCACGCCCTGGCCGGCACCGACCTCCTGCTCGTCCCGACGGCGCAGATGCACCCCTTCCAGTTCGTCGCCGAGTCGATGATCCCGGTGCGGGCCTTCGAGAACCAGATGTACGTCGCGTACGTCAACCGCGTCGGCCGGGAAGAGGAGTTCGAGTTCGTCGGGCTCTCCACGCTCGCCGGCCCCGACGGCGTCGCCCGCGCCCGCGCCGGCCGCACCGAGCAGCTGGTCCTCGCCGACGCCGACCCGGCGTTCCTGGCCGCCTCCCGCGAGGACAACCCGTACCTGAGGGACCGCCGCCCGGACCTGTACGGGTCCCTCGTCTGAACCTCCCGGGAAACCCCCGCACCCTCCCCAGAACCACCCGCGCAAGGAGTCCGTACCCCATGACGTCCACGGTGCCCAACGCCGTCGAGCACACCGACGAGCAGCAGCCGCCGATCACCATGTTCGGCCCGGACTTCCCCTACGCCTACGACGACTTCCTCGCCCACCCCGCGGGCCTCGGCCAGATACCCGCGACCGAGCACGGCACCGAGGTCGCGGTCATCGGCGGCGGTCTGTCCGGCATCGTGGCCGCGTACGAGCTGATGAAGATGGGCCTCAAGCCGGTCGTCTACGAAGCGGACCAGCTCGGCGGCCGGCTGCGCACCGTCGGCTTCGAGGGCTGCGACGAGACGCTCAACTGCGAGCTGGGCGCCATGCGCTTCCCGCCGTCCTCCACCGCCCTGCAGCACTACATCGACCTGGTCGGCCTGGAGACGAAGCCCTTCCCGAACCCGCTGGCCGAGGCGACCCCCTCGACCGTGGTCGACCTCAAGGGCGAGTCGCACTACGCCGAGACCATCGACGACCTGCCCCAGGTGTACCGGGACGTCGCCGACGCCTGGAACAAGTGCCTCGAAGAGGGCGCCGACTTCTCCGACATGAACCGCGCCATGCGCGAGCGGGACGTGCCGCGCATCCGCGAGATCTGGGCCAAGCTCGTCGAGAAGCTCGACAACCAGACCTTCTACGGCTTCCTGTGCGACTCCGAGGCCTTCAAGTCCTTCCGCCACCGGGAGATCTTCGGCCAGGTCGGCTTCGGCACCGGCGGCTGGGACACCGACTTCCCGAACTCCATCCTGGAGATCCTGCGCGTCGTCTACACCGAGGCCGACGACCACCACCGCGGCATCGTCGGCGGCTCCCAGCAGCTCCCGCTGCGCCTGTGGGAGCGCGAGCCGGAGAAGATCGTCCACTGGCCGTACGGCACCTCGCTGAAGTCCCTGCACGTGAACGGCGAGCCGCGCCCGGCCGTGACCCGGCTGCACCGCACCGCCGGCAACCAGATCACCGTGACCGACGCGAACGGCGACATCCGCACCTACAAGGCGGCCATCTTCACCGCCCAGTCGTGGATGCTGCTGTCCAAGATCGCCTGTGACGACTCGCTCTTCCCGATCGACCACTGGACCGCGATCGAGCGCACCCACTACATGGAGAGCTCCAAGCTCTTCGTGCCCGTGGACCGGCCCTTCTGGCTGGACAAGGACGAGGAGACCGGCCGGGACGTCATGTCGATGACGCTCACCGACCGCATGACCCGCGGCACCTACCTGCTCGACAACGGCCCGGACCAGCCCGCCGTCATCTGCCTGTCGTACACCTGGTGCGACGACAGCCTGAAGTGGCTGCCGCTGTCCGCCAACGAGCGGATGGAGGTCATGCTGAAGTCGCTCGGCGAGATCTACCCGAAGGTCGACATCCGGAAGCACATCATCGGCAACCCGGTGACGGTCTCCTGGGAGAACGAGCCCTACTTCATGGGCGCGTTCAAGGCCAACCTGCCGGGCCACTACCGCTACCAGCGCCGCCTGTTCACGCACTTCATGCAGGACCGGCTGCCCGAGGACAAGCGGGGCATCTTCCTCGCCGGCGACGACATCTCCTGGACGGCCGGCTGGGCCGAGGGCGCCGTCCAGACCGCGCTGAACGCGGTCTGGGGCGTCATGCACCACTTCGGCGGCGAGACCGACCCGTCCAACCCGGGCCCGGGCGACGTCTACGACGAGATCGCGCCGGTGGAGCTCCCGGAGGACTGACCGGGAGGCGCCGGCGTCACCGCCGGCGCCACGGGCGGGGCGGCGGGACCCGGGGCGCGGCGCGCTCCTAGGGGGTGTCTCGTCGATCACGCCGGGCTCGCGGCGCCTGGCACCGCACCTCGCCGCGTTGTCGTCGGTCCCCGATGCTCCGCATCGACTCCCTCCTCCGCCTTGCGATGCTCCCCCACTGCCTGAACGGCGTGGGAGGTACCCCCACCACCAGGCGCCGCTCCCTGATCCGGCGTGATCGACGAGACACCCCCTAGAGTCCCGCCGCCTTCTCGTAGACCTCCGCGGCGACGTCCTTCAGCTCCTGCGCGTCGCGCGGGGTGGTCTGCAGGTCGAGGAGGACGGCGTCCATGCCGATCTCGGCGAACGCCGCGAGGTCCGTCACGATCTGGTCGGCGTTGCCCTGGAACGGCCGGCGGTCGTCGCCGTCGTAGGCCTTGGCGCTGTACAGGGCGTTCACCCGCGGCACCCGTTCGATGGGCCGGCTGCGGCCGCGCTCGGCGGCGATGTCCTGGAGCTCGTTCCAGCCGGTGGCGTAGGCGTCCGGGCTCATGGCGACCGGGATCCAGCCGTCGGCGTGGTCCACGACCCGGACGAGCGCCTTGCGGGCGGCCGCGCCGACCAGGATCGGGATCGGCCGGGCCGGCTTCGGCCCGACCACCGCGGCGTCGAGCCGGGTGACGGCGCCCTCGTAGCTGACCGGGTCCGGGCCCCACACGGCCCGGCACACGTCGATCACCTCGTCGAGCATCCGGCCGCGCTCCTCATACGGACGTGGCGAGGCGGCGGCGAACTCGTCGGTGGACCAGCCGCTGCCCAGGCCCGCGATCACCCGGCCCCCGCTCGCCGCGTCCAGCGTGGCCAGCGCCTTGGCGAGCTGGAACGGCCCGTGCAGCGGCCCGACCACGACGCCGGTGCCCAGCCGCACCCGTTCGGTGACCGCGGCCGCCAGGGTCAGCGTGACCAGCGGATGGGCCATCCCGCGGTACCAGTCCGGCCAGGGCAGACCCGGGATGCCGTACAGCCCTTGGGTGGGGTGCTCGGGGACGAGCGCCCGCTCGTACACCCACACGCTGTCGTAGCCGATCTGCTCGGCGGTACGCGCCACATCGGTGACGTCCTTGGCGAGGTCGTACTGCCGCAGCTGGGGAAGACCGAGTCCGAGACGGATGGCCATGACGCATCTCCTTCGCGTTCGGTGTGCCCCATCGGCCAACGTACAGCGCTCGCGCGTGAACGCCAGTCAGGGCACGCTCAGTCCGGCAACGGGGTGAGCAGCATCCGCCCGGCGAACCCGACCGCCGCGTCCAGCCGGTCGGTGAACTCCGCGGTGAGCTCGGGCAGTCCGCGCAGCGCCCACAGCGCACGCGCGGCCGACCACGCGGCGTCCCGGGCGCGCTCCAGGCTCCAGGAGCCGAGCAGATGGGTGAGCGGGTCGGCGATCTGCAGCAGATCGGGGCCCGGCATCAGCTCCTCGCGGATGCGCTCCTCCAGCGACACGAGGAGGTCACCCACCCGGTCGTAGGCGTCCTCCAGCTCGGCCGGGGCGCAGCCGAGGCTACGGCAGGCGTCCACCACGGCGAGCGCGAGGTCGTGCCCGATGTGCGCGTTGATGCCCGCGAGCGCGAACTGCAGCGGCCGTACGCCGGGATGGCGGCGGAACTGCAGCAGCGGCCGCCAGCAGGCCGGCGGACGGCGGTCCGGCCCGTCCGCCTCGACCGCCGTCAGGTACCGCTCGGCGAACAGCACGTCCAGCGTGATCGCGGTCCGCGGGTCGGGGAAGGCACCGGTGCCGACGCGCCGGTCGACCTCCTCGGTGACGGTGAGGTAGACGCGGTTGAACACCGCCACGCCGTCCCGCGCGGGCAGGGCCGCGTCCAGGGCGCGCATGCGCGAGACCACCGCGTCGACTGGTGTGGTGAACTGTTCCAACTGCGCCATGCAGGCAGGGTCCCAGTCCTAGGCTTTCCGCAGTGCCGGCGGGCCCGCTGCTTCCCCAGAACGGGGGAACGGGCCCGCCGCGCCGCGCGAGCGTGCCGTGGGGGAGCGGCCGCAGTGAGGGGGGAGAGGGACCGTGCCTGGCTCACGTGCCCACAGGCTCGCCGCGCGCCGGGCCGAACGCCGGCGCGCCGCCCGGCGCCACGCCATGGTCGCCGCGGCGTCCGTCGTGGTCGCCGTCGGCGCCGTCACCGGGACGCTGACCGGGCTCGACGAGGGGCGCGGCGCCGACACCGCCCGCCCGCAAGCGACCCGCACGCCCCGGCTGGACGTCCGCTCGGCGCCGCCCGTGCCGTCCCCGGCGCCGGTGTCCCCGTCGGTGACGGCCCCGGCGTCCGCGGAGCCGTCCGCGCGGCCCCGGCCGCGCACCTCCCCGACGCGGCGGGCCGCACCGGCTCCCGCCCGCCTGTACCGGCACCCCGACTCGCAGGTCCTCGACTGGGTCCGCGCCCACCCGTCGGACCCGCGCACCGAGGTGATCGCCTCCCGCATCGCCGACCAGCCGGCCGCGGTGTGGTTCACCGATCCCGCGCCGGACACCGTCGGCGCGCGGGTGCGCGCGGTCACGGCGGCCGCCGCCGCGCAGGGCCGGGTCCCGGTGGTCGTGGCGTACGCGATCCCCGGCCGGGACTGCGGCGGCGCCTCCGAGGGCGGGGCTCCCGACCTGGCCGCCTACGACGAGTGGATCGACCGCTTCGCCGCCGGGCTGGGCTCCGGGGAGGTCGTCGTCATCCTGGAGCCGGACGCGATCGCCCAGTCCGACTGCCTGTCCGCGGCCGACCGTGCCGCCCGCTTCGCGGCGCTGGCCCGCGCCGGACGGGTGCTGAAGGCCGCCGACCCGCGGGCGCGGGTCTACCACGACGCCGGGCACTCCGGCTGGCGCGACGCGGCCCGACAGGCGGCGCTGCTGCGACAGGCGGGCGCCGCCGACCCCGCGTCCTCCGACGGCGTCTTCAGCAACGTCTCCAACTTCCACCGCACCGCGGACGAGATCGTCTACGACCGGCAGGTGCTGGACGCGCTCGGCGGCCCCGCGAGCCTGGGGGCCGTCATCGACACCAGCCGCAACGGCAACGGCGCCCCGCCGGACGGCGCCTGGTGCGACCCGGCCGGCCGCAAGCTCGGCCACGCGCCCACACTGCGCACGGGCGAGGCGCGCATCGACGCCTATCTGTGGGTGAAGCTGCCGGGGGAGTCGGACGGCTGCCAGGGCACGCCGGGCACCTTCGCCCCGGCGTACGCCTACGACCTGGCCCGCTGAGGGCGCCGCGCCCCCGGCGGTGGCGGTCAGGACGCGGCGCGCTCGGGGCCGTCGCCGCCCTCGGTGTCGTAGGAACTCGTGCCCTCGTCGAGGAGCGGTTCCTGGGTCTTGAGGTGGGCGGGCGCGAAGGCGCGCAGGGCGTGGTAGCCGGTGATGACGACGAGCGTGCCGAGCGCGATGCCGCTGAGCGAGAAGGTGTCGGTGAACTTCATCGTGACGTTGCCGACGCCGATGATGATGCCCGCGGCGGCCGGGACCAGGTTGAGCGGGTTGCGCAGGTCGACCCCGGCGTTGAGCCAGATCTGGGCGCCGAGCAGGCCGATCATGCCGTACAGGATGACCGTGATGCCGCCGAGCACGCCGCCCGGGATCGCGGCGACGATCGCGCCGAACTTCGGGCACAGGCCGAACAACAGGGCGAACCCGGCGGCGGCCCAGTAGGCGGCCGTGGAGTAGACGCGGGTCGCGGCCATCACACCGATGTTCTCGGAGTAGGTCGTGTTGGGCGGGCCGCCGACCGCGGTGGAGAGCATGGAGCCGATGCCGTCGGCGGAGATCGCCGTGCCCAGCTTGTCGTCGAGCCGGTCGCCGGTCATCTCGCCGACCGCCTTGACATGCCCGGCGTTCTCCGCGACCAGCGCGATGACGACGGGCAGCGCGACCAGGATCGCCGACCACTGGAAGGTCGGGCCGTGCAGGTGCGGCAGGCCGATCCAGTCCGCCTTGGCGACGCCGGACAGGTCCAGGCGCCAGTGATCGGTGAGCTTGCCGCTCGCGTCCACCGAGTGGATCTTGCCGAAGACCCTGTCGAAGACCCAGGAGATGCCGTAGCCGAAGACCAGGCCCAGGAAGATCGCGATGCGGGAGAGGAAGCCGCGCAGTCCGACCACGGCGAGGCCGGTGAACAGCATCACCAGCAGCGCCGTCCACTGGTCCTGCGGCCAGTACGTGGAGGCGGTGACCGGGGCCAGGTTGAAGCCGATCAGCATCACCACCGCGCCGGTGACGATCGGCGGCATCGCGGCATGGATGATCCGCGCCCCGAACCGCTGCACCGCGAGCCCGACCAGGAACAGCGCCACGCCGACCACGAACACCGCGCCGGTGACGGTGGCGCTGGTGCCGCCCTGGGCGCGGATGACGGCGGCGACGCCCACGAACGACAGCGAGCAGCCCAGGTAGCTGGGCACGCGGCCCCGGGTGGCCAGCAGGAACACGACGGTCGCGATGCCCGACATCATGATCGCCAGGTTGGGGTCGAGCCCCATCAGCACGGGCGCCACGAAGGACGCGCCGAACATCGCCACCACGTGCTGGGCGCCGAGGCCGACCGTGCGCGGCCAGGAGAGCCGTTCGTCGGGCCGGACCACCGCGCCGGGGGCCGGGGTGCGTCCGTCGCCGTGCAGTTTCCAGCGGACGCCGAGATCCATGGTGGTTTCGCTTTCGTCGTGCGGGTGCGGGCCGCAGACCATTGTCCCCGCTCACGAGGGGTGCTGAGCGTCCGCTTAGGATGAGGTGGTTGAACCGTCCACCACAGGAGACCCACCCGTGACCGCCGAAGCCCCGATCGCCCCCGCCCTGTCGTACGGCCGGCTGATCCCCGTCACCGTCCACTTCGACGACCTGGACGCGCTCGGACTGCTGCACAACGCCCGCTACCCGCTGATGGTCGAGCGGGCCTGGGCGCAGCTGTGGCAGGAGCACGGCTTGGTCTTCGAGGGCGACTGGGCGGCCGCCGGCGACGCCTGCAACGCCGTCAAGGAACTGCGCATCACCTACGAGGCCCCGGTCACCCGGCCCGGCACCTACGCCGTCCACCTGTGGCTGGACCGGCTCGGCACCACCGGCCTGACCTACGGCTTCCGCTTCTGCTCGGCCGACGGGGCGACGACGTACGCCCACGGCAGCCGGGTGCTGGTCCGGCTGGACGCCGACACGCTGCGCCCGGCGCCGTGGAGCGAGACGTTCAGGGCCGCGGGTCGGGCACTGCTGCGTCCGACGGACGGCTGACCGTCGGCCGGTCCCGGTCCCCGGCCCGCAGCACCCCCGCGAACGCGGCGAGCCCGCAGGCCAGCAGCGTCACCAGACCGAACGACACCACCAGGCTGGTCGCCTGGGCGAGCCCGCCGATGGCGCTCGGCGCGACCAGCCCCGAGGTGTAGGTGATGGTCGCCACGCCCGCGATGGCCTGGCTCGGGTTCGGGCCGCTGCGGCCCGCCGCGGCGAAGCACAGCGGTACGACGACCGCGATGCCGAGCCCCATCAGCGCGAAGCCGGTCATCGCCAGGGCCGGGTGCCGCGACACGACGATCAGCAGGCCGCCGAGCACGGCGAGCGCGCCGCCCGCCCGGACCGTGCGGACCGAGCCGTAGCGGTCGACGATCTTGTCGCCGGCGATCCGGGCCACCGCCATGGTCAGCGTGAAACCGGTGGTGCAGGCGGCCGCGAGCCCCGCCGAGGCCTCCAGCCGGTCGCGCAGATAGACCGCCGACCAGTCCAGGCTCGCCCCTTCCGCGAACACCGCGCAGAACCCGATCGCGCCGATGAGCAGCGCGGACTTCGGCGGGAGCGCGAACCGCGGCGGCGGCTCCTCGTCCTCGGCCGGCTGCAGGTCCAGCACCCAGGCGCACGCCCCGACCCCGAGCACGGTGAGCACGCCGGCGGCCAGGACGTGGTGCAGCCGGGCGTCGGCGCCCAGGTGCGCGGCGAGCGTGCCCGCGGCCGAGCCGACGAGCGCGCCCGCGCTCCACATGCCGTGCAGCCCGGACATGATCGAGCGGCCGAGCCGGTTCTCCACCTCGACGCCGAGCGCGTTCATCGCCACGTCCGCCATGCCCGCGCTCGCGCCGTAGACGAACAGCGCCAGGCACAGCGTGAGCAGGTCGGGGGAGAGGGCCGGCAGGGTGAGCGAGAGCGTCCACAGGGCGATCAGGCCGCGCAGCGCGTTGCGGACGCCGAAGGTGTGGCTGATCCGGCCCGCCAGCGGCATCGCCACCGAGGCGCCGAGCGCCGGGAAGGCGAGCGCGAGGCCCAGCTGGCCGGCACTCACCCCGGCATGGTCCTGGATCCACGGCACCCGCGTCGCGAACGAGCCGGTCACGGCGCCGTGCACCGCGAACACGGCGGCCACGGCGTACCGGGCCCGCCGCACGGCGCGCTGGTCGTAGGACACTGCCTTCATTCTCCCGCCCCTCCCGGATACGTCTCGCCGTCGCGCCCGGTGCCCTCGTCGCGCCGGGCGTGCCGGCGCAGGCCGCGGCACGGCGCTTCGCCGGAGTAAACTATCAGGAACCCTGCCTGATAGATAGCGGATAGGATGCGCCCCATGCCCGCATCACCGCGCACCGCCCGGGCCATCAACGACCGGCTCGCCCTGCGGCTGCTCCAGCAGGAGGGCCCGCTCACGGCCGCCCGGCTCAAGGAGCTGACCGGCCTGTCCCGGCCCACGGTCGCCGACCTCGTCGAGCGCCTGACCGCCTCCGGCCTGATCACCGTGGTCGGCGAGGCCGGCGAACAGCGCCGCGGCCCCAACGCCAAGCTCTACGGCATCGTCGCCGCCCGCGCCCACCTCGCCGCCCTCGACGTGCGCACCGAAGGCGTCGCCGTCCTCGTCTCCGACCTGGTCGGCCGGGTGCTCGCCGAGGCGTCCGCGCCGATCGGCGGCGAGCACGGCACCGGCCCCGCCGTCGAACAGGCGGTCGCCCTGGTCGAGCGGACCGTCAAGGAGGCCGGCGCGGAGATGCCGCACACCGTCGGCATCGGCGCCCCCGGCCTCATCGACCCGGCCACCGGCGAACTGCGCGACTCCACCGGCCTGCCCGCGTGGCACCGCCGACTGGTCGCCGCCCTCCAGGAGCGGCTGCCCGACGCCCGCGTCAGCGTCGAGAACGAGACCAACCTCGCCGCCCTCGCCGAGCAGCGCGACGGCGCCGCCCGCGACCGCGACACCTTCGTCCTGCTCTGGCTCGGCCACGGCACCGGCGCGGCGGTGATCCTCGACGGCGTGCTGCGCCGGGGCGCCTCGGGAGGCACCGGGGAGATCGGCTTCCTGCCGGTGCCGGGCACCGGCGGCCTGCCCTCGGCGACGGGCTGCGACGGGGGGTTCCACTCCCTGGTCGGGGCGGCGGCGGTCTCCCGGCTGGCCGCCGAGCACGGCGTGACGGGCACCGCGCGCGACGGCGAGCCGGTGGGCGCGGCCCTGGTACGGGAGGCCGTGGCGGCGAGCCGCCGGGCCGCCGCACCCGGCGCCGCCGACCGCTTCCTCGACGACCTCGCCGGGCGGATCGCCGTCGGCGCGGCCTCCGTCGTCGCCGTCCTCGACCCCGGCTGCTTGGTCCTCGGCGGCGAGCTGGGCCGGGCCGGCGGGGACGTCCTCGCCCACCGCGTCCAGCGGCGGCTCGACGCGCTGTCGCCGCTGTCCACCGAGGTGCGCGCCGGCGCGCTCGGGGGCGGCGCCGTGCTGCGCGGCGCCCTGCTGACGGCCCGGGACCGCGCCCAGGAGGAGCTATTCGCGGGACCGGAGGCGTAAGCGGCCGCAGGGGGGAGGCGCGGGCCGAGGGTGAAGCGCGGCCCACGACGTGACGCGCGGCCGGTGGAGTGACGCGCGGCCCGGGGAGTGACGCGCGGGCCGGGGGCTGAGCCGCGGACCGAGGAGTGAGGCGCCGGCCAGGCGTGTGTCCTCAGCGGGCCGTGCCGTCGCCGAAGCGCTGCGCCAGGTGGTCCTCGAAGGTTCCCTTGCCCACGGCCCGCTCCGGCGCCAGGTGGCCGCCGGCCCGCAGGGCGCCGTACGTCGCGCCCCACAGCCGTACCGGAAGAAGGATCCGGCGCCGGTCGGTCGCCTTCAGCCACGCCCGGGCCAGGGACGCGAGGGTGCGCACCTCGGGCCCGCCCATGTCCGCCACCCGGCCCGCCGGTGCGCCCGCGGCCAGTCCGGCCAGCCGGTCGGCGACCTCCGCCACCTCGACGGGCTGGTCGCTCACCCCGGCCGGCACCGGCATCACCGGCGACTTCGCCATCTGCTGCAGGAGCCCCACCACCAGGTCGTGGAACTGCGTCGTGCGCAGGATCGTCCAGCCGAGGCCGGAGTCCTCCACCAGCCGCTCGACCGCGAGCTTGGCGCGGTAGTAGCCGAGCGGCACCCGGTCCACACCCACGATCGAGATGTAGACCAGGTGGCCCACCCCGGCCCGCCGGGCCGCGGCGATCAGATGGCGGGCGGCCTCCTCGTCCCCGCGCGGACCGCTCGCGCAGTGGACGACCGTGTCCACGCCCTGGACGGCCGCGTCCAGTCCGGGCCCGCCCCGGCGCAGGTCGGCCGCGTAGGGGCGGGTGTGCCGGCTGAGCTCCCGCACCTCGTGCCCGTCCGCGCGCAGCCGCTCGGTGACGAGCCGGCCGAGGGTTCCGGTGGCACCGGTCACCAGGATCGTGGTCATGCCGTTCAGCTCCTTCGCAGGCGCGGGCACCCCCGGGTGGAGCGCCCGTCACCAGCCGAGACCGGACAGCCCCCGGAAATGTGACAGGCGCCTACGGCCGGCCGAGCTGGCGCCGTACGAAGTCGAGCTTGTCGGGGTTCATCACCATCCGCGCGCTCGCGACCAGGCCGTCGCGGTACTCGAAGGCGGTCACCCCGATCAGCGTCCCGTCGGCCCACAGCAGCACCGCGCCGGCGCCGTTGATCTCCTCCTGGGTGAAGGACAGCCCGGCGGCGTACTTCTGCGTGGCGCCCACCAGGAAGCGCAGCACCTTCTCCCGGCCGAGGATGGGCCGCAGCGCCGCGCTGACCTTGCCGCCGCCGTCGCTCCACCAGACCACGTCGTCGGCGAGCAGCTTCTCCAAAGAGGCGAGGTCGCCCTCGCGGGCGGCGGCGAGGAAGGAGGCGACCAGCTCCCGCTGCCGCTCGGGCGCCGGCTCGAACCGGCTCTCGGCCGCCTCCAGCCGCTTCAGCGCCCGCCGGTGCAGCTGACGGCAGTTGGCCTCGCCCAGGTCCAGGACCTCCGCGATCTCCCGGTGGCCGTAGCCGAACGCCTCGCGCAGCACGTACACCGCGCGCTCGGTGGGCGTGAGCCGCTCCAGCAGCACCAGCATCGCCACGGACACCGCGTCGCGCTGCTCCGCCGACTCCAGCGGGCCGAGCGCGCCGTCGGAGGTGACGACGGGCTCCGGCAGCCAGGTGCCGACGTAGCTCTCGCGCCGCGCCCGGGCCGAGGTGAGCCGGTTCAGGCACAGGTTGGTGACGACCTTGGCGAGCCAGGCACCGAGGTGCGCGATCCCGGCGCGGTCGGCGCCGCTCAGGCGGAGATAGGCGTCCTGCACGATGTCCTCGGCCTCCTCCGCGGAGCCCAGCATGCGGTAGGCGAGCCCGAACAGGCGGGGGCGGAGGGTCTCGAACTCCTCGGCGAGCGCGGTCGTCATGCCCCTCACCCTGCCAGACGGCCCACCGGCCGGGCAGCGCGGAACCGGGCGGCGGGCGCGGCCGGACGTGGGAGGACCCGGCGGCGGGCAAGGGCCGTCGTCACCGCCGCCGGGTCCCGTCGTGCGGGCGGTTCAGCAGGCGCCGAGGTCCTGCCACACGCCCCATTCACCGGTGGTGCCGGGCTCCTCGCCCTTCGTCCACCACTTGGCCTTCCAGGTGTGCGCCTTGTGGGAGACCGTGCTGCCGCCGCCGTACTCCGCGGTCGCCGACCAGGCGGGCGCGCCGCACGAGCCGCCGGGCGTCGGAGTGGGGGTCGGAGTCGGCGTGGGCGTGGGGGTCGGTGTCGGCGTGGGCGTCGGGGTCGCCGTCCCCGGGTCCACCACCTGCGTCCCCCGGGACAGGTCGCCGGCCAGCGCGTACGTCTTCCCGCCGAACGTCACGGTCCAGTTGGACGGCGTCGACACCGGCAGGTAGTACACGAAGTCCAGCTCCGCCGAGGCGCCGGGCGCGAGCGTCTGCCAGGCCGGCAGCTTCAGGGACACCCGGTGGTAGTCGCCCTTGAGACCGCCGACGTTGCTGCCGGTGTGGTCGCTGCGGATCACCGAAGTCCCCCAGCCGGACTGGTCCTTGGCGTTGCCGGGTGCCGAGGTGCCGTAGTCGAACCGGAACTCGGTGCCACCCGGCAGGGTCACCGAGGTGTTGTTGGTGATCCGCAGCTTGGGGCTGATCGGGTAGTTGGAGTCGCCGAGCGGGAACTGCCCGAAGTCCACGTCGATCTTCAGCGCCTCGGCGGGCAGGTCGACGGCCGACCGGCGGGCGCCGTACGGCGAGGCCGACTTGAACTTCTCGTACATCGCCGAGGTCAGTGTCGAGCCCGGCTCGTACTGCCCCTTGGCCGCGTTCCAGCCGTAGTCGCCGGCCAGCTCCCAGACCATCGTGCCGCCGATGCCGTGGTCGACGACGTAGTCCGCCTTGGCGTTCACGGACTGCTCGTCCTCGGTGGACAGGAACACCTTCTTCTCGGCGTTCCACAGCCAGGGCGCCACCAGGGTGGGGTCGTACTTGCGCGCGTAGGTGCCGGTCAGCCGGGTGCCGGCCGGGAAGCCGTACCGCGTGACGTAGTCCCCGACGATCCCCTTCTCCAGGTTCTTGGCGTGCCACATCGGGTTCGAACCGGCGGGTGCCTCCTGGCCGTTCGTGTCCAGGTCGTGCCAGAGGTTGTCGATCCCGGTGGCGCCGTCGCCGCACTTGGTCAGCCCCGACCCGGCCGGGCAGGCCGTCGAGGGCGCCCGGCCCCACAGCCCGTCGGTGCCGCCGGTGACGTTCTTGAAGCCGCGTGTGTAGTACGGCAGACCGATGTTGATCCGCCCGGCCGGCATCGAGCCGCGGAAGTAGTGGTACGCCCAGTCGGTGTTCAGGTAGCCGATGCCGCCGTACTGGGAGGTGGTGTACACCCCCGCGGCGGCGAGCTCGGCGTCCTTGCCGTCGTCGAAGAGCGAGGCGTTCGGGCCGACGTACTCGTTCCAGGCGCCGTGCAGGTCGTAGGACATGATGTTGACGTAGTCCAGGTACTTCTGGACCTGGAAGGTCTCCATGCCGCGCAGCAGATAGCCGGAGGAGGGGGCCGCCACGGAGAGCAGGTAGTGCCGGCCGTCGGCGGCGCCGGCGCGGTCGAGCTGCTCGCGCAGGGTCTTCATCAGCGCCGCGTAGCCCTTGACCAGGCCGGCCCGGCGGGTGTTGGACAGGGACCAGTCGAGTGGGTTGCCCGCGTCCTTCATGGTCGTGGGGTACTCGTAGTCGATGTCGACGCCGTTGAAGCCGTACGTCCGCACGAAGTCCACGGCCGAGCGGGCGAAGGTGTCGATCCCGGCCTGGTTGACCGAGCCGTCGGCGTTGGTGGCCAGCGTGTAGAAGCCGCCGGAGTTCACGCGCGTGCCGTCGTCGCCGAAGAAGCCGCCGGTCTCCGCCCAGCCGCCGACCGAGATCAGCGTCTTGACGTTCGGGTGCTGCTTCTTGAACTTGTTCAGCAGGTTGAGGTGGCCCTTGTAGGGCAGGGCCGGGTCCATCTCGGCGCCGGGCACGCCCGGCCAGGTCATGCCGGTCGCGGGGTTGGCCGGGCCGTCCGCGCCGACGGAGATCTTGTTGCCGGCGTCGATGTGCGCGAACGCGTAGTTGACGTGGGTGACCTTGTCCCAGGGGATGTCGGAGGCGAGGTAGGCGGGCGTGCCGTCCTTGCCGGTGCGCCAGCCGGTGAAGTAGCCGATCACCCGGCGCTGGTGGTCGGCGCCCATCTTCTCGCGGCCGTCGGCGTCGTACACGGAGCAGTAGGGGACGTCGACACCGGGCGTCCGGTAGAGGCCGTTGGGGCGGCAGGACTCCTGGTCGGCGGCGTGCGAGACGCCGGGCAGGCCGGCCAGCAGCAGACCCGCCGCGGTGGTGGCGGCCGCGAGCAGGGCGGGTCTCGCCCGGTGGCGTGCGGAGGACAGCAAGGCGGCTCCTCTCCAGGGAAGTTGGGCAGACCCTAGGGAGGACTAGACCAATGCGTCAATAGGTATGGACCAATCTCCGGAGGGGGGTTCCGGCGGCCCGGGAAGCGGTGCCCTGTGAGCCACTCCACATCGATCACCCGCATGGACGAGTACCGGCCGTGGCACACTGGCCCTGTACCAGTAGCAGCGCACTCCGGGGTCGGTGAAAGTCCGAACCGGCGGTTACAGTCCGCGACCCGGTCACCTCCAGTGACCGGTTGACCAGGTGAAATTCCTGGACCGACGGTTAAAGTCCGGATGGGAGGCAGTGCGCGGCGGGCGGGCATCCATGCGCGCCGCCGTATCCGCTCGTCCTTCGGGACGAGTCTGTCGGCGTCGCTCGGCGGTGCTTTTCGCCCGTGGTCCTCTGCCGTCGTCGGCATCCCCGGAGTCCGTGCCCCATCGAGGCAGGAGGACCCGGGAAGTGTTCACCGGAATCGTCGAAGAGCTGGGCGAGGTCACCGCCGTCGAGACCCTCGACGACGCCTGTCGCTTCCGGCTGCGCGGCCCCGTCGTCACCGACGGCGCGAAGCACGGAGACTCCATCGCCGTCAACGGCGTCTGCCTCACCGTCGTCGAGCACGAGGGCGACGAGTTCACCGCCGACGTCATGGCGGAGACCCTCAAGCGCTCCAGCCTCGGCGCGCTCACCGTCGGCTCCCGGGTCAACCTCGAACGCCCCATGGCCGTCGGCGACCGCCTCGGCGGCCACATCGTGCAGGGCCACGTCGACGGCACCGGCGAGATCCTCGAGCGCAAGCCGTCCGAGCACTGGGAGATCGTGAAGATCTCCCTGCCCGCCGACCTCTCCCGCTACGTCGTGGAGAAGGGCTCCATCACCGTCGACGGCATCAGCCTCACCGTCGTCGACGCCGGCCCCGACTTCTTCACCGTCAGCCTCATCCCCACCACCCTCGCCCTGACCACGCTCGGCCACAAGCAGCCCGGCGACCCGGTCAACCTCGAGGTCGACGTCGTCGCCAAGTACGTCGAGCGGATGCTCGGCGACCGCCTGCCGGGGGCCGCCCGATGAACTGGATGAACTCCGAGGCCTTCACCCTCTTCGGCCAGCACATCATCTGGTCCGACATGGTCGGCAACATCCTCGGCCTGATCACCCTCGCCCTCGGCTGGCGGCGCTCCGTGGCGACCTGGCCGGTGCAGTTCCTGTCCGGCCTCGTCCTCTTCGGGGCCTTCTACGGCCACCTCACCGGCAGCGCCGGCAAGCAGGTCGTCGTCATGGTCGTCGCCCTCTACGGCTGGTGGCAGTGGCAGCGCGGCCGGGGCAAGGCCGACGACGGCCGGATCACCGTACGGTTCGCGAGCTGGACCGAGCGCGGCGCCATGCTCGCCGCGGCCGCCGTCGGCACCGTCGCCGTGGCCCTGCTCTTCACCGCCTACCCGGCGCTGTCCTGGGACCCCTGGCCCGACGCCTACATCTTCGTCGGCACCGTCGTCGCCATGTACGCCCAGGCGAAGGGCATGGTCGAGTTCTGGTTCGCCTGGCTGCTCGTCGACCTCGTCGGTGTGCCCCTGAACTTCGCCAACGGCTACGCCTTCTCCGGATTCGTCTACGTCATCTACGGCGCGCTCGTCCTGTGGGGCATGCGCGACTGGTGGCTGCGCTCCCGTCGCACCGCGCAGCCCGCCATGGAAGGAGCGCCGGCATGAGCACGGCACCGATCCTGTACTCCACGGACAACATCGAGGACTTCGCCCTCGACCCCATCGAGCAGGCCATCGCCGACATCGCCGCCGGCCGCCCGGTCGTGGTCGTCGACGACGAGGACCGCGAGAACGAGGGCGACCTCGTCATCGCCGCCGAGAAGGCGACCGAGGAGATCGTCGCCTTCATGATGAGCGAGTGCCGCGGCCTGATTTGCGCCCCCATGGAGGGCGACGAACTGGACCGGCTCGACCTGCCGCAGATGGTCCAGGACAACACCGAGTCCATGAAGACCGCCTTCACGGTCTCCGTCGACGCCTCCGCCGCGCACGGCGTGACCACCGGCATCTCGGCCTCCGACCGCGCCACCACGCTGCAGCTGCTGGCGAGCGGCACCGCCGAGCCCACCGACCTGGTCCGCCCCGGCCACGTCTTCCCGCTGCGCGCCCGGCCCGGCGGCGTCCTGGTGCGCAACGGCCACACCGAGGCCGCCGTCGACCTCGCCCGGCTCGCGGGCCTGCGCCCGGCCGGTGCCATCGTCGAGATCGCCGGCGAGGACGGCCGCATGCTGCGGCTGCCCGAGCTGATCCCCTTCGCCCGCAAGCACGGCCTGACGATCATCTCCATCGAGGACCTGATCGCCTACCGCCGCAGCAGCGAGCCCACCGTCCGCCGCGAGGCCGAGGTCCACCTGCCCACCGCGCACGGCACCTTCACCGCGTACGGCTACCGCTCCACCGTCGACGGCGTCGAGCACGTCGCCCTCGTCCACGGCGAGATCGGCGACGGCCGGGACGTCCTGGTCCGCGTCCACTCCGAATGCCTCACCGGCGACGTCTTCGGCTCCCAGCGCTGCGACTGCGGCCCCCAGCTCGACGCCTCCCTGGAGCGCATCCAGAGCGAGGGCCGGGGCGTCGTCGTCTACCTGCGCGGCCACGAGGGCCGCGGCATCGGCCTGATGTCCAAGCTGCGCGCCTACGAGCTGCAGGAACGCGGCCGCGACACCCTCGACGCCAACCTGGAGCTCGGGCTGCCCGCCGACGCCCGCGACTACGCCGCCGGCGCGCAGATCCTCGCCGACCTGGGCGTGCGCGGCGTCCGCCTGATGACCAACAACCCCGACAAGACCGAGGCGCTGCGCCGCCACGGCATCGAGGTCACCGGCCGGGTGCCGATGCCCGTCACGGCCGGCGAGCACAATCTGCGCTACCTGCGCACCAAGCGCGACCGGATGGGGCACGACCTGCCCTGGCTGGACACCCCGGCCCCGTCCGCGACCACCTGCGGCAACCAGTAACAAACAGCACTGAGGAGAGACGTGAGCGGCAAGGGCGCACCGGAGCTGTCCGTACGCAATGTGGGTGACCTGCGGGTCGCCGTCATCGCGGCGCAGTGGCACGAGAAGGTGATGGACGGCCTCGTGGACGGCGCCCTGCGCGCCCTGCACGAGATGGGCATCGACGAGCCGACCCTGCTCAGGGTCCCCGGCAGCTGGGAGCTGCCCGTGGCGGCCATGGCCATGGCCAAGCGCGGCTACGACGCGGTCGTCGCCCTCGGCGTCGTCATCCGCGGCGGCACCCCGCACTTCGAGTACGTGTGCCAGGGCGTCACCCAGGGCCTGACCCAGGTCTCCGTCGACACCGGCGTCCCCGTCGGCTTCGGCGTGCTCACCTGCGACACCGAGGAGCAGGCCCTGGACCGGGCCGGCATCGACGGCTCCAGCGAGGACAAGGGGCACGAGGCGGTGACGGCGGCGGTCGCCACCGCGGCCACCCTGCGTTCAGTATCCGAACCGTGGCACTAGGTCGTGCGGCACACCGCGTAGAGTGGGCGGCACCATGTCCAAGAAGACGTTCGAGGAGCTCTTCACCGAGCTCCAGCACAAGGCCGCCCACGGCGATCCCGCCACCTCCCGCACCGCCGAACTGGTGGGCAAGGGTGTCCATGCCATCGGCAAGAAGGTCGTCGAAGAGGCCGCCGAGGTCTGGATGGCCGCCGAGTACGAGGGCAAGGAGGCGGCCGCCGAGGAGATCTCGCAGCTGCTGTACCACGTCCAGGTGATGATGGTCGCCCGCGGGATCTCCCTGGACGACGTCTACGCCCACCTCTAAAAGCCCCGCTGTTCGAGCATCACCCCACCCCCTTCACACAAAGGAAGCCGACCTCATGCTGCGCATCGCCGTCCCCAACAAGGGTTCACTGTCCGGCCCTGCGGCGGAGATGCTGCATGAGGCCGGCTACCAGCAGCGCCGCGAGTCCAAGGAACTGCGCATCGTCGACCCGGAGAACGACGTCGAGTTCTTCTACCTCCGGCCCCGCGACATCGCGATCTACGTCTCCTCCGGCATGCTCGACATCGGCATCACCGGCCGTGACCTGCTGATCGACTCCGGCGCCGACGCCGAGGAGATCCTGCCGCTGGGCTTCGCCCGCTCCACGTTCCGCTTCGCCGCCAAGCCGGGCACCGTCGGCGGCGTCGAGGACCTCAAGGGCAAGACGGTCGCCACCTCCTACGAGGGCATCGTCTCCCAGCACCTGGCCGAGCAGGGCATCGAGGCCGCCGTCGTGCACCTCGACGGCGCCGTCGAGACCGCCATCGAGCTCGGTGTCGCCGAGGCCATCGCCGACGTCGTCGAGACCGGCACCTCGCTGCGCAACGCCGGCCTGGAGGTCTTCGGCGACCCGATCATGAAGTCCGAGGCGGTCGTCATCCGCCGTACCGGCGCCGACGCGGACGAGCCCAAGGTGCAGCAGTTCCTGCGCCGCCTGCAGGGCGTCCTGGTGGCCCGCACCTACGTGATGATGGACTACGACTGCCGGGTCGAGCAGCTGGAGAAGGCCGTCGCCCTCACCCCCGGCCTGGAGTCCCCGACCGTCTCCCCGCTGCACAACGAGGGCTGGGTCGCCGTACGGGCCATGGTCCCCGCCAAGGAGGCGCAGCGGATCATGGACGACCTGTACGCCATCGGGGCGCGGGCCATCCTGACCACGGCCATCCACGCCTGCCGGCTCTGACGCGACCGGTTCGATTCCTTCGTACGAGAACCTCCTCAGATGTCCGATCTGCCTTCGCTTCCCGTGACCTTCCGGCCGGCCCGCACCCGGGTCGTCCTGCTCACCGCCGGTGTCGTGATCTTCGTGGTGATCTCCACGGTGGCCCTGCTGCTGGAGCAGCTCGGCCCCGGGGAGAAGCTCAGCTTCGTCGTCACCGGCGCGCTGCTCTTCGGCGTGCTCGCCTGGCTGTCGCGGCCCAAGGTCGTCGCCGAGGAGTCCGGTGTCACCGTGGTCAACTTCGCCAGCACCCGCCGGCTGGAGTGGGCCGAGATCCTCAAGGTCAACCTGCGCACCGGCGACCCGTGGGTCTTCCTCAACCTCAGCGACGGCACCAGCCTGCCCGCGCTGGGCATCCAGCCCGGCATCAACAAGCAGCGCGCCATCGCCGACGCCGACACCCTGCGGGCGCTGGTCGAGGCCCGCGCCATCCCCGACCCCGACGGCCCGGCCGGCCGCGCCCCGGGGCAGTCCGGGGAATCCCAGGGCTGAAGTCGGGGGCGTTCGGGGGCCTTCACCCTGCCGTACCGCCCGGAATCTTGATTAATCTGGGGGCGGAGGCGTATTCGCTGCGCCCCGCCCCCGCGCGCCGCCCGGCGTCCGGGGCTCCTGCTACCCGAGGAGTGACCCTCACCGGCGATGGACGGATCGTCCTGTAGTACCTGCGCCGCCCCCTGCCGACATACCGCGGCCCCGCGCCGCGGCCACTCGGAGGCGGCGGCATCATGACCATCCCCCTGCTGCTCCTGGCAGCCGCGTTCCTGCTGATCCTCGCCAACGGATTCTTCGTGGCCGCCGAGTTCGGCCTGGTCACCGTGGAGCGTCCGGAGGCGGAGAAGGCCGCGGCCGAGGGCGACCAGCGCGCCCACACGGTCGTCGCGTCCCTGAAGGAACTGTCCTTCCAGCTCTCCGGCACCCAGCTCGGCATCACCATCACCTCCCTCGTCGTCGGCATGCTCGCCGAACCGGCCCTGGCCGAGCTGCTGCGCGGCCCCTTCACGGCGATCGGCATCCCCCGGGGCGCCGTCTCCGGGATCGCCGTCGTCGTGGGCATGCTGCTGGCCTCCGCCGTCCAGATGGTGATCGGCGAGCTGGTGCCGAAGAACTGGGCCGTCTCGCGCCCGCTCGCGGTCGCCCGGTTCGTCGCCGGCCCGCAGCACGTCTTCTCCCGCCTCTTCCGGCCGGTGATCGCCGCGCTGAACGCCGTCGCCAACCGGCTGGTCCGGGCGCTCGGCGTCGAGCCGGCCGAGGAACTGGCCTCCGCCCGCACCCCCGGCGAGCTGGTCTCCCTGGCCCGGCACTCGGCGCAGGCCGGGGCGCTGGAACAGGACACGGCCGACCTCTTCGTCCGCACGCTGTCCCTCGGCGAGCTGACCGCCCAGCACGTGATGACCCCGCGGGTGAAGGTGAGCGCGCTGCAGGCCTCGGCCACCGCGGAGGACGTCGTCAACCTGACCCGGGCGACCGGGCTGTCGCGGTTCCCCGTCTACCGGGAGAAGATCGACGAGATCGTCGGCATGGCGCACCTGAAGGACGCGCTGGCCGTGCCCGTCCACGAGCGGCTGCGCACCCCGGTCAGCCGGATCGCGCGGCCCGCGCTGCTGGTGCCGGAGACCCTGCCGGTGCAGCCACTGCTGGCCCGGCTGCGCAGCGAGCAGCCGATCGCGGTGGTCGTCGACGAGTACGGCGGTACGGCCGGGGTGGTCACCCTGGAGGACATCGTCGAGGAACTCGTCGGCGAGGTGCGCGACGAACACGACGGGCACGACCTGCCGGAGCTGGCGCCCGCGCCGCCCGAGGACGGCCGGCCCGCCTGGGACGTCGACGGCAGCTGCCGGGTCGACGTGCTCCAGCGGGTGGGCTTCGACGCGCCCGAGGGGCCGTACGAGACCGTCGCCGGTCTGGTGGCCGACCTGCTCGGCCGGATCCCGGCGCCGGGCGACCGGGCGGAGCTGCCCGGATGGCGGCTGTCCGTGCGGCAGGTGGGGCACTACCGGGCCGAGCGGGTCCGGCTGGTGCGGACCGCGCCCGCGGTGAACGTGATGGAGGCCGCCCGATGAGCGTGCTCCAACTGCTCTTCGCCGCGCTGCTCGTGCTGGCCAACGGGTTCTTCGTGGGCGCCGAGTTCGCCCTCGTCTCCGTGCGGCGCAGCCAGATCGAACCGCTCGGGACCGCGCGGGCCCGCCAGGTGCTGTACGGCCTGGAGCACCTGCCGCAGATGATGGCGGCGGCGCAGTTCGGCATCACGGTGTGCTCGCTGACGCTGGGCGCGGTGGCCGAGCCGACGGTGGCGCATCTGCTGGAGCCGGTGTTCGCGTGGCTGCGGCTGCCCGAGGGGATGGTCCATCCGCTGGGGTACGTCATCGCGCTGGCCGCGGTGGTCTTCTTCCACCTGGTGATCGGCGAGATGGTCCCGAAGAACCTCGCGATGGCGGCGCCGGAGAAGGCCGCGCTGTGGCTGAGCCCGGGGCTGGTCGCCTTCGCCCGGCTGTGCAAGCCGATCACGGTGGCGCTGGGGGCCTGCGCGAAGGGCATCCTGCGGTTGTTCCGGGTCGAGCCCAAGGACGAGGTGGAGGCCGTCTTCACCAGCGAGCAGCTCAACCGGTTGGTCGAGGACTCCGGCCAGGCCGGGCTCCTCGACCCGGAGGAGCAGGAGCGGCTGGAGGACGCGCTGGAGCTGGGGTCCCGTCCGGTGACGGACGTGCTGCTGAAGCGGGAGTCGCTGGTGACGGTGCCGCCGTCGGTGACACCGGGGCAGATCGTCGAGCTGACGGCCCGGACGGGCTACTCGCGGTTCCCGGTCGCCGCCGAGCGGGGGTCGGCCTTCATGGGGTACGTGCACGTCAAGGACGTCCTCGACCTGGAGGACTCCGAGCGTGCGGTGCCGCAGCAGGTGTGGCGTCCCATGACCACCCTGCGGGCGGAGCTGCCGCTGGACGACGCCCTGACCGTGATGCGGCGGGCGGCCACGCACCTGGCGCAGGTGGCGGACGGGTCGGGGAAGGTGCTCGGGCTGGTCGCGCTGGAGGATGTGCTGGAGCTGCTGGTGGGGGAGGTGCGCGATCCAGCGCATCGCGCTGCCGCGGGCTATCAGGAACAGGTGCTGGCGTCCTGACCTGCGGCGGCCTGCGGCGCCTGTGCGGGTGGGTGCGGTGCGTTGCCGGGTGCGGGCGCGCGGGGGCTGATCGCGCAGTTCCCCGCGCCCCTAAGGGGTTGCAGTCGCCCCCCTTCCCCGCGTAGCTGCGGGCACCCGCATCGCCGGGCTGCGCGCCCCACCGCAGGGGCTACGCGGTCGAAGGGTCCTGGGGGCCTCGGCCCGAGAGGACCTCGCCGTAGGCCTGCATCAGGTCCGGCAACCGCAGCGTCGCCAGGTCGTCCCGGGACAGCGGACCGGCATACGTCGACAGCCGCAGATCCCGGTACGCGCAGCTCTTCTCGTACAGCGTGCGCAGAAAGCGCCCGTTGCCCAGCTCGTCGATCCACCCCTGGTCCACCACGTGTCCCGCGATCGAGCGCAGCTCGTCCAGCGCCTCCTCGTCCCAGAGGTCACCGTTCTCCGCCGCGAGGACCTTGCCGATCTCGGTGAGTTCCGGGGGCCGGTAGGAGGGGAAGTCGACGCGGGTCGTGAAGCGGGAGGACAGGCCCGGGTTCGCGGCGAGGAGGCGGTCCATGCCCTCCGGGTAGCCCGCGAGGATGACGACGAGGTGGTCCCGGTTGTCCTCGGCCCGCTTCAGCAGGACCTGCAGCGCCTCGTCGCCGTACGCGTCCCCCTTGCCGTAGCCCGAGTTGGACAGCGAGTAGGCCTCGTCGACGAAGAGGACGCCGCCGAGCGCGGAGTCGATCAGTTCGTTGGCCTTGACGGCGGTCTGGCCCAGGTATTCGCCGACGAGGTCGGCCCGCTGGGCCTCGACCAGATGGTCCCCGCCGAGCAGGCCGAGGGCGTAGAAGACCCGGCCGAGGATGCGGGCGACGGTGGTCTTGCCGGTGCCCGAGGGCCCGGAGAAGACGAAGTGCCGTTTGGGCGGCTGGACGGGAAGGCCTTGCCCGGCGCGCAACCGGGCCATGTTCAACTGCGCGGAGAGGGCCTTCACTTGGCGCTTGACGGGCTCCAGCCCCACCATGCGCTCCAGCTCGGCCAGCGCCTCCTCGAGTAACGCCGGATCGGTCGGGCCGGCGGGCAGCTGGGAGGTGGGGACCCCCGGTTTCTCCCGCACCACCGGCGTCACCACCGACGGCACGGGCGGCAGGTCCGGGTCGGTCAGTTTCAGATCGCGGCCCTCGGTGCCGAACAGCGGGTCCAGGCCGTCGGGGCCGTCCGCGCCGTCCTGTCCGGTGCCGGTCAGGGTGACCGCCGCCAGGTCGGCCGGGTCGGTGGTGACGTCGTAGCCGTCGCCCTCGGCGATCGCCGCGAGCCGGGCCGAGGTGTCCATGAACGCCGGGTCGACGCGGTGCACCGCGCGGTAGAGGGGGAGCGCGGCGGCGGAGCGGCCGGTGCCCTCGTGGGCGCGGGCGAGCCAGTAGCGCAGTTCCTTGCGCTGCGGCTGCTCGCTGCGGCAGCGCATCAGGGCGGTCGACAGCAGCGGTTCGGCCTGGCCGTACATCTCCAGCCGGACCCTGGCCATGCCGCCGAACAGGCCCGCCTCGATGCCGAGGAGGGGGTCGTCCAGCAGCGGGTCGGTGTGGCGCACCAGCTGTTCCCAGTCCTTGACGAGGTAGGCGCGGCAGGCGTGCAGGAAGCGGACCTGCGGGTCGGTGTCGACGGGCGGCAGCCCGGCCAGGGCCCGGTCGAGTTCGGGGACGTGCCGGCCGTCCAGCCAGTGCGAGGCGTGGGCGAGGAGCAGGTCGCGGGGGCTCTCCAGCACCGGCTGTACCCACCAGCCCAGCCAGTACCAGGAGTTCAGGGTGCGGCGGTGCCGGGCGCGCTGCTCGCCGAAGCGGTCGCGGTGGCGGTACATGCGCAGCAGGGCGGTGGTGGTGTCCACGCGCAGCGCGTGCAGGCCGAGCCAGCCGTCGGCCATGCCGGGATCGATCCGCACCGCGGTGCGGAACTCCTCCTCCGCCTGCGGGTAGGCGCCCATGGTGTAGGCGTCGACGCCCCGCAGCCAGGCGAGGTCGGCCGGGGCCTCGGGGCCCCGCGTGCCGAAGTCCATCACGTCCCCCACGAACCGTGCCCCCGCCGGATGCCTTGGATCGAACCGCTGTGCCGCGGACCGGAGTTGCAGGTGCGCGAAGCAGCCTTTCGTGGCTCGCACCGAGGGCATCGTACCCGTGGGTCGGTGGTCGGCCGAAGGGTGTGTCACCAGCCGTTCGCCGAGGTGGGAGCAGACGGGGCGCATACGGCGCGGTGACCGAGCGTGAGCGGATCGCGCCGCTCGGCGGTCGCGCGGGGCGGCGCGGGCAGAACGAAGCCCCCGGTCACGGGGGAACAACCGGGGGCTTCGCGTCGAAGGGGCGGCTTCGATTGCCGCACATTGAGAACGTAAGTCCTGTACGGGCCCCGGGTCAAGCGGAGTTGAGGCACTCGGGCAAGTTCCGGCGCAAGGGTCTTCACAGGTTCACCACATCGAAGATGGTCCGTCACTGTGGGTGATGTCGTGGTCTCCGGCGGCCGTCATCCCAGGCCCCGGCAGCACCTCGTACCCCTTCGACGACTGCCGTACCAGGAGATGCGCGTACGGCCGTGAGGGGTCCTCGGCGAAGTGCCGGCGCTCCGCCCGGGTCCACCCCGACCAGAACTCCTCCTGCTCCGCTCCGTCCCGCTCCCGGCCCCGGGCCCACGCCTCCTCCCGGGGCAGGTCCATCCACAGCAGCCGGGCGAGGTGCGGGCGCAGCGCGCTGCGGCCCGCGCCGACCCCCTCCACCAGGACGACCGGCGCCGCGGGCAGCGGGCGCGGCGCGCCGAAACGGCGGGCCCGCCAGTCGTACGGCCGGTAGTGCGCCGTCTCGCCCCGGCCGAGCGGCGTGATCACCTGGGTGCGCAGCCGGTCGGTCCAGGCGAAGAGTTCGGCGTGGCTCGCGATGTCGTCGAGGTGCAGGACCGGAGCGTCGCCCAGTTCCCGCGCCAGCCGGCCGGCGAACGTCGACTTGCCCGAGCCGGCGTGTCCGTCGACGCCGACCAGGCGGACCGGGCCGCAGGACGGGGGGAGCCGGCGCAGATGGGCGGCGAGCTGGTGCAGGGTGTGCATGCGTCCGGTGGGGTGGTGTCGAGGCGGGGGCGTCGTCGGCCCCTCGCGGCTGGCGGGGAGAGTGTACGGCCGCTGCCGCCCAGGTCATGCCAGGGGTGTGGACCAATATTGGTGGCGCGGCATGCCCGCAGGGTGCTGGCCACTGCCGCCCGCTGCGGTCATAGTGGGCCCACTGTCGCACGGCCCTGTCCGCCCCGACTCGCATCCCTGGGGGATTCCTGCCCATGAGCGCAGCCGAACAGCCGTCCCGCAGAACCCTCCTGGCCGCCGCGGTCACCGCCGCCGTGGCCGCGGGCGCCGGCCCCGTCCTCGGCGCCGGCGGCGCGGTCGCCGTCGGCCGCGGCGGTCCCGCCCGCCCCATCGACCACCGGTCCTGGACCACGTTCACCGACTGGCGCGCCGGCGAGGCCCGGGGCACCCGGGCCGTCGCGGGCGTCCGCCCCGGTCTGGTCATCGCCGAGGCGGCCGGCACCACCGACTACACCGACCCGCACACCGGCACCACGGCCCGCTGGGAGTACGCGACCTGGACCTCGCCGGTCCACCGGCTGTCCGTGCCCGCCACGGAGGTCATCGCCTCCTGGAACGCCCGCACCCCCGCCGGCACCTGGCTCCAGACCGAGCTGCAGGGCACCTACACCGACGGCACCGCCACGCCCTGGTACGTGATGGGCCGCTGGGCGGCCGGCGACCAGGACATCAAGCGCACCTCCGTCGACGGCCAGAGCGACGGCAGAAGCAGCATCTGGACCGACACCTTCGCCATCGACGACGCCGCCTCGGGCCTGCGTCTGGCCTCCTACCGGCTGCGGCTGACCCTCTACCGCCGCCCCGGCCTGACGGCCACGCCGACGGTGTGGCGGATCGGCGCCATGGGCTCCGACGTCCCGGACCGCTTCACCGTGCCCGCCTCGACCCCGGGCGTCACCCGCGAACTGGCCGTACCGCGCTACTCGCAGGAGATCCACAAGGGCCAGTACCCGGAGTACGACAACGGCGGCGAGGCCTGGTGCAGCCCCACCTCCTCGCAGATGATCATCGAGTACTGGGGCGGCCGGCTCACCCCCGAGCAACTGGCCTGGGTCGATCCGTCCTACGCCGACCCGCAGGTGTGCCACGCGGCCCGGTACACCTACGACCACCAGTACGGCGGCTGCGGCAACTGGCCGTTCAACGCGGCCTACGCGGCCACCTTCCCCCACCTCCAGGGCGTGGTCACCCGGCTCGCCTCGCTCACCGAACTGGAGACGCTGATCGCGGCCGGGATCCCGGCCATAACGTCCCAGTCCTTCCTCAAGACCGAGCTGACCGGGGCCGGTTACGGCACCTCCGGGCACCTGATGACCGTGATCGGCTTCACCGCCGACGGCGATGTGATCGCCAACGATCCGGCCTCCCCGAGCGACGCGGCGGTACGACGGGTCTACCTGCGGCGCGAGTTCGAGAACATCTGGCTGCGCACCAAGCGGTACAACGCCTCCGGCAAGGTCGTCTCCGGCACCGGCGGCGTCTGCTACCTGTACTTCCCGGCCCGCATTTCTCCTGGTCAGAGGCTTGCGCTCGCCAGCGTCGGGGTTCGCTGAGCACACGAAGAGGGGCCGCCTCCACCAGGAGGCGGCCCCTCTCTTTTCGCGGTTTTCACCCCTCAGGGAGGATCCAGGGAGGATTAAGAATCAGGAGTCGTGAACCATCCCTGCATCGCAGTGCGCCCGCGCCCGTCCGCCTCAGGCATCATGTGCGCGTAGATCCTCAGCGTGATCGACGGATCCGCGTGCCCCAGCCACCGTGACACAGAAACGATCGGCTCCCTCGCGTCGAGCTGCACACTGGCGAAGGTGTGCCGTAGGGCGTGGAACCCGTGCTCCCTCGCCTCGGCGTACTTCAGCACGGTCCGCGACACACCCGGCCGCGCCTTGATCGGCTGCTTGCACTCCTCCGGAGAGGGGATCAGGCCGACTTCGGAGAGAGCGGGCTTCCAGACGCGGCTGTCCCAGGAGTCCCGGCGGACGGCCATCCCCCTCGGTGAAGTAATGATCAGCTCGAAGGTCTGCGGGGCCCGTTCCTTCGCTTCCCGCTCCGTGGCCGGTGCGTCCGGGTCGCCCCAGGGCAGCGTCACCTTGCGCGCCGGGAAGGCCTCGAGGTGCTCACGGAGCCTCGCGAGCAGGTGAGGAGGTACGGGAACGGTGCGGGTCTTCTGCCCCTTGGGTAGAGCGAAGACGAGCTTGGCCCCGATCTTCTTCACCTGGCGGCGGACATGGATGACCTGTTCGACCTCATCGACGTCTTCTACCGCAAGGCCGAACACTTCGCCCTGACGCAAGCCGGCACCCACGCCGAGATCCACCATCAGCTTGTACCGGTCAGGGAGGGCCTGGCGGACGGCGAAGACGCGGTCCTTGGGCCAGGCGCGGGCCTTACGCGGCGGCACGGCTGGCGGCCGCACGCTGCGCTGAGAGCGGCAGTAGTTCTTGGCGATGCGTTCGTCGTCGACGGCGGCCTGGAGGATCGAGGAGAGCTCACCCCAGACTTCCCCGATCGTGCTCGGCCCGATCGACTGATCGAGCGTCTTGAGCCAGAGGCGCAGCTGTGCGGTCTTGATCCCGTTGAGGGGGAGCGTCCCAAGGTGGGGCAGGATGTGGTTCCAGACTCTGCCTTTGACCGTCCGGAGTGTCGCCGGGTCACCGGTGCGGGCCGGCCACCAGTGCTGTTCCACGTAATCCGTCAAGGGGAGTCGGCCGTCGCGGGGATCGTAGAACTCGCCCTTGGCGGTGTCCGCCTGAGCCTTGGCCAGCCAGGCTTCCGCGGCCTTCTTCTGCTTGTCGGGGAAGCACCGGGATCGCACGCCCGGGATCCCGGTGACTTTGTAGCGCTTGCCCTGCCCGTGCATCGCGGTCGGGATGGTGCGCTTGCCGTCCGGGCCCTTCTTGTACCAGCGGTCCTCAATGTATCCAGCCACCGCTGCTCCCGTCGGTCAGACCTGGCTCATCGACTCAGGGTTGTGGTCGATGATCTCACCGGCGTACAGCTGGAACCAGCAGCCGCTGGCGAGGAAGTCCTTCACGGCGGGGTTGAGGGCGGCGACGAACTGCTCGACGTTCAGCGTCGGTTCGACGTAGATGTGGACGGTGCCGAGTTCCTCGAAGATGGCAGCCCCGTTCGGGGCGCCAGGCAGGGGGATGAATTCCAGCCGGATGGGAGCCTTGGGGTTGTGGCGGCTGGCTATCTCCGAGCCCCACAGCTGGTACCAGTCGGCCCGCTCCAGGAAGTGAGCCATCTCAACGTTCAGCTGGTCGAGGACGGCGGCGAGCGGCGCGAACTTGTCGAGCTTGACGCAGAGCCGGCCGCGGTCCTCTTCTATCCGTGCGAGGCGTCCCGGCTCAAGGTCTTCAGCGGCTTCGTAGGTGACGTGCAGCAAGAGTCCTCCCCGTGATGCCAACGGTGCACTCTGGCCAAGACGGCCGAAAGTGCACGGTTGGTGAAGAGTACGTCTACGGGGAGTCGTCAACAACCTGTTGCTGAAATGTCTACTTAGGGACATTCGCGGTCGGTTGACGGAACGATCCTGTCTGCCGCTACTCGCCTGCTTCGCGGCGTGCCCGCTCGGCCGCCTCGATCATCATGCGCCACTGGAGGAGTTCCGCCTTGGTCTTGCCGGCGAGGTGGCCGACGATGATGCGGACCTCCTCGTCGTAGCCGGCCAGCTCGGTCGCTTCGTACAGCAGCCACTGTTTGGCGGTGGCCTCCTGGACCCGGCGGAACGATCGGCCGGTGGCAGCCGCGATGGCGTGCATCTGCGCGACGGACGGAGGGTTCACTGGCGGTGTCTTGACGAGCTTCTGGTACCACTGCTTGGGCAGCTTGTTGCCGTCCGGGTCGACGCCCCGGTCGGCCATCTCCTGGTAGCTCACCCCGGAGTCGTTGACTTCCTGGATAAGCCGGGAGAGGGCGCCTGCAGGGGTGGGCTCGGCCTTGCCTTGGTCAGGGGCTGTGGCCGCTGCCGTCATGTCGTCTTCCTCTCGCGTCACTGTCACACCGGCTGTCTCTAGAGGTATCGGCTAGCGCGGGGAAACTACCAGGTCAGTCGCTACAACCTTTCCGGATCCGGGACAGTCCGTCCATAGATCCATGCTATCCGGCCACGAACTTTGCCGATACTCAGCGCCCTGTGTCCCGATTCTGTTGACAGGCTGTCCCGAAGAGAGTTAACTCAAGGGCACTGAAAGGCACCTCGACATCGGGGAGATCCATTGAGCGTGCGCTACACCCTGAGAGACCTGGGGACCTTCAAGAAGATCATGGAAGCCCCGGGTCGCGGAGTCCCGTATACCGTCCGCGATCTTGCGGAAGCGAGCGGGGTCTCCCGCTCCCAGATAGGGCGCCTGCTCACCAGCGAGCTCAACAGCCTCGACGTCGTCGACGCTCACGCCATCTCGGAGGCCCTCGGCGTCGCCGTGCTGGTGCTCTTCATGCCCCCCGCGTCCCCGAAATAGGGACGCATCGACATCATCCCCGCACAGGAAGGAGACGAAGTGCCCAGGCCCGCCAAGATCCCCACGCCCCCGCCGCCCGGCTACGTCTGGATCGAGGAAGCCGTCCGCCGAACCGGTCTGAGCAAGAACACGCTCTACAACTACCGCTACCTCGGCAAGGGACCCGAGTGCGTCCCCATCGGCCGCAAGCTCGCCTACTCCATCGCCGGCCTCGACGCCTTCATGCGGGACCTGCTCAACCCGGCCGCCGACCCCGAGGCCCTCGCCGACTCCCGCCCGCCCGAGCCGCGACTCGCCGCCTGACGCGGCACGCAAAGAGGCCGCCCCGTTGGCCCGGGACGACCTCAACGATCCACCCCCGACGAACTGGAAACGAAAGGGGCTTCACGTGCCCACATCATCTCAGACGCCACGGCGTCGCCCGCAGATCGACCACTTCTCGGTGGCCGCTGCCTGCCGCACCCACGCCGGCGAGTGGCAGACGGTCGGCGAGTACAACTCCTCGCAGAGCGCGCAGGGCATGGTCGGCACCATCCGCAAGGCGTACACGCGGAAGGGCAAGCAGTCCTCCGCCTACGTCCCGGCCGGCGCGTTCGAGGCCCGCTACGAGCTGACGGAGTTCGGCGCCCGCGTCGAGGCCCGCTTCATCGGCAGCAGCGACGACGCGGCCTGGGCCGAGGCGCTGACCAGCCTGACGGGCGGTGCCCGATGAGCGACCGCCTGACGCCGCAGCGCGAAGCCGAGATCCGCGAGCGCACCCCGCAGCGGGCCGCGGACCTGACCGCCTGGCTCAACAAGTTCTCCCCGGTCGACGGCCAGCGCGCCATCGAAAACGCGGAGACCGTGCTGGAGGAGGACGTCCCCGCCCTCCTCGCCGAGCTGGCCGCGGTCCGCGCCGAGCTGGAGAACACGAACGACCACCTGAACTGGCTGGAGCGGAACACACTGGCGGACCTGCAGCGCCAGGTCCAGTCGGAGCGCGACGGCAAGAAGCGCTGGCGGGACCGGGCCGAGAAGGCCGAGGCCCAGGTCGCCGAGCTGGCGGAGAACCTGCGGGCGGTCAACGCCGGATGGAGCGTCGCCCGCACCCGCATCGCCGAGCTGGAGAAGGCTCTGGAGGCCACCGGGCGATCACTGTCGTCGTTCATCTTCGACTCGGACGATCCCGGCGCCGACGCCCTGGGAGCCCAGTGGCTCTACCACCAGGCGATGCCGCACGCGGACGACCCGTTCGCTCAGCCGCGCGCCTTCCGTTCCAGCGTCTTCTCCGAAGCCGCGAAGGCCGTCGAGGAGATGGACAGTCACCCGTCGGGTGAGGGCATCGAGCACCCGCAGGCGTACCTCGACGGCTACTCGGACTGCTTGCAGGACGCAGCCGAGCGGTTGGAGAAGCTCGCCGACCAGGCAGCCGAGGGATCCGAGGTGACCTCATGACCCGCCGGATCGCCGACCTGGACGTGCCGCTGCCGACGCTGGAGCAGCAGATCGCCGCCGCCTCCTTCGAGCAGGCCGCCGCCCGCACCCACTCCCCGTCCAAGCAGATCGCCTACCGCCTCGACGCCTGGCTGATCACCCACCCGGGGGCGTGCGCCACCGACCAGGACTACCCCGGCTGGGCCGAGCACATCGCCCAGCTGCAGGCCGCCAACCAGACCCGCACGGAGGCGACGGCATGACCCCGGCCCGCATCCAGCGCCCCCACACCAAGGACTGGCGCCCACCGGCCAACGCCGTGGACGTGCGCCGCGGCACCCCCTGGGGAAGCCCCTGGGTCGTCGGCCACGCCCCGACCGGCTGGTCCGTCAACTGGGCAGGAGCGGGCCCGTCGTCCCTCAAGTTGATCGCGACCACCGACACCCGGTACGCCGCCCACCAGATGGCCGTCGGCCTCTACCGCGAGTACGCCGAGCGCACCGCCGGTTTCACCGACCGGGCGCGCGTCGAACTCGCCGGCCGGAACGTCATGTGCTGGTGCCCGCCCCACCTGCCCTGCCACGCCGACGTCTTGCTGGAGATCGCCAACCGGGGAGCGGTCCGGTGACCGCCTCCCTGGACCTGCCGCCGACTCCGGTCACCGCCGCCCCGGTGATCCTGCCCGGCCTGCTGTCCGGCCTCGGCTTGGTCCCGCGCCCCGTACCCCGCTGGATCACCTGCCCGGAGGTGGCCGAGTCGATCCGCTGCGGGCTCCTCGAACTCGACGACGACCTCCTGGGGGAGCGGCCGTGATCTGGATCGTCAACGCCCTCCTCTGCGGAGGCACCGCCTTCTTCCTCCTCTTCGGCGAGTGGATCGCCGACCGCCTCTTCAACCGCCGGGAGAACCCGTGAGCATCGCCGATCTGCTGCCCGTCCGCATAGGCCACGCCCGGCCGGCCCGCAAGCACCGCGCCATCGACGAAGTCGACCGGCTGGCCCAGCTGCTCGGCGGAGCCAACGCCCTCATCCGCGGCCTGCAGTTGCAGGTCGCCGACCGGGACGCGCTGCTCGCCGACACCCGAGCCAAGCAGGCCGAGGCGGAGGAGCTCGTCGTCCAGCTGCAGGCAGACGTCGACGACCTGACCGCCGAGCGGGACGAGTTGCGCGCCGAGGTGACCGCCTACCGGGCCGCCGCCGCGAACGCGAACCGCATCACCGTGCCGCCGATGGTCCGCGACACCAGCGACCCCGCCGACCAGGCCACCGCGCCCATCGACGTGCGGCCGCTCTGGGACGCGCTCGGCGTCCGGGCCGTCACCGACCCGGGGCGCATCCGCTGACTCCCGGTCGCCCGGCCGGACAGGTGCGGGCGACCGGTGAACAACGCACGAACCCCCGGCCGCTCGAACCGACCGGGGATCCACCACCAGCATCCCACGGAGGGATCACCTTGTCCGTCACCACCCACCTCACCCACACCTTCCACACGGACCAGGGCGACTTCACCGTCCCCGCCACCAGCCCGGTCCCCGGCCTGTTCGTCTACGAGATCCCGGCCGAGGTCGAGCCCCACAACACGTACCGCTGGAGCGTTGGGCACCACTCGGGCCTGGTCGTCGCCTCTGCCATGTACGAGGACGACGCCATCCGGGGCGCCCATCGCATCGCCTACCTCGCCGACTGGACCAAGAGCGTTGACGAACTGCGGGCGTCCGTCGACATCGACGAGCTGTACCGCCGGATCGCCTGGGCCGCCTGCGAGGACCCCGCATACACCTGACCGCCTGACCCACAACCCCACAGCCGGCGGTGCGTCGAGCCCCCACTCCGCGCCGCCACCCAGGGCCCGCCGCACGCGGCACCCCCCCCGTCGCGGCGGCGGGCCCTCCCTCAGCACACCCTCTTGGAGCCTCACATGCAGAACATGAGTCGCACCGAACTCGTCAGCCTCCTCGACGACATCCGAGAGCGGGTCGCCGTCGGCGACAGCCTCGAAGGGAACTTCCAGTACCTGCTCGCCGACCACACCGCCCAGCACCCCTATGACGTCGCGGCCACGTACCGGGTCGGCAACCGGATGGGGCAGGGCGGATGCGTCCTCGTCGGCGTCGAGCCGCAGTCCATCCGCTGCACCCGCTGCAGCGACGAGGACGGCCCGTTCACCGAGGACGGCCTGTGCGAGCCGTGCGCCCGCCCGATGCCCCTGGACGGCGTCGCGTGAGCGGGGCGGCAGAGGCGCCGAAGGTGGTGGACGGTCTGCCCGCCGAGGACTACCACGCGGACACCACGTCCATCTCCTCGTCCGGCCTGCGCGCCCTGCTGCCGCCCGGCTGCCCCGCCCAGTTCAAGTACGACCGCGAGCACCCGCAGCTGCCGAAGCGGGAGTTCGACCTCGGGCACGCCGCCCACCGAGAGATCCTCGGCGACGGCCCCGACATCGACGTCCTCGACTTCGACAACTACCTGACCAAGGCCGCGCAGGAAGCCCGAGACGAAGCCCGCGCCATGGGCGCCGTCCCCCTCCTGCGTCACGAGTACGAGCAGATCCAGGCCATGACCGCCGCGATCCGCAACCACCCCATCGCCGGCCCGCTCTTCACGCCCGGCACCGGGGTCGCGGAACGGTCGATCTACTGGACCGACCCCGCAACCGGCGTGCGCTGCCGCATCCGGCCCGACTGGCTCCGCAACCGCGACACCAACGGGCGCCTGATCGTCGTCGACGTGAAGACGGCCCGGGCCGTCGACCCAGCCGCCCTGCAGCGGGCCGTGTACGAGCACGGCTACCACGCCCAAGCCGCCTTCTACCTGGCCGGCGTCAAAGCGCTCGGCCTGCACGGCGACCAGGAACCCGCGTTCATCTTCGCCTTCCAGTCGAAGACGCCGCCCTACCTGGTCCACCTCGTCGAGCTGGACTTCCCGGCCCTCACCCTCGGCGCCGCCCGCAACGAGCGCGCCCTCCGCATCTACGCCGAATGCCAGCGCACCGGCATCTGGCCCGGCTTCAACGACCGCATCACCTATCTGCCCCTCCCGCCCTACGGCGAGAAGCGCGACGAACAGGAGTACCTGTGAACCAGCCCGTCCCTATCCCGTCCACGACGACGCCGGCCCGCATCGGGCAGGGCACCGCCGTCGAGCAGTCCCGCGCCGCCGCCGAAGTCCAGGCCGCCGTGGTCGTCGCCCAGCAGTGCCCCCGCAACATCCAGGCCGCCGTCGCCGAGATGCGCGAGTCCTGCAAGCAGCAGGGCCTCGCCGAGCGGGCGTTCTTCCGCTACTCCCGCGGCGGCTCCACCGTCACCGGCGCTTCCGTCCACCTGGCTCGCGAGCTGGCCCGCGTCTGGGGCAACGTCCAGTACGGCCTCGTCGAGATGCGCCGCGACGACGAGTACGGCCAGTCCGAGATGCAGGCCTTCGCGTGGGACGTGCAGACCAACTCCCGCAACTCCTCGACGTTCATCGTCCCGCACCGCCGCGACACCAAGAGCGGCGTCAAGCAGCTCACCGACATGCGGGACATCTACGAGAACAACGCCAACAACGGTGCCCGCCGCGTCCGCGAGGCCATCTTCGCGATCCTGCCGCCCTGGTTCGTCGAGGAGGCCAAGGAGCTCTGCAACCAGACGCTCCGCAACGGCGGCGGCAAGCCCCTCGCTCAGCGGGTGGCGGACGCCATCAAGACGTTCGAGGGGATCGGGGTCACCGAGGACCGCATCGCGGGCCGCCTGGACCGGCCGTCGGCGAAGTGGACCGAGCACGACGTCGCCCAGCTGATCGTCATCTTCAAGTCGATCCAGCGCGGCGAGGTCACGGCCGAGGAGGAGTTCCCGGCGCCCCGCGTCACGACCGACGAACTCACCGGCGGCAAGACCGCCACCCCCACCGACTAGCAGCCGAGGCGCCGCCCGCGCCCGAACCGCGGGCGGCCTCCTCAAGACCAAGGAGACCACAGATGACCGACTACACCGAGCTCCGCTCCACCTCTGTCGAGGAGTGGGCCGAGGCCTTGAAGACCAGCAAGCTGCGCCCCGGACCGACCTTCGGCTACCAGATGGCTGACGGCAGCTGGAACTGCGCCCTGCACCTCGCGATCAGCAGCAAGCTGACGAGCGACGCCCAGCGCCTCCTCGCCGCCGAGCTGCAGCAGGCCATCAGCGACACCGTCAACCGCGTCCTCTACCTGACCCCGGTCAGCGTCAAGATCCGCGAGACGGGAGACGCGTCATGACGCAGCTTCAGCTCCCGATCGCCGCGCACGGCACCGTGTCCGCCCCGGCCGGCGAGGCCGCCAAGGCCGACGGGATCGCCCGCGCCGCCGCCAACACCCCGCCCGACTGGGCCACCGCCTGCCGGGCCGCGATAGAGCTCATGGCCCGCCGCGGCGAACCGTTCCAGGCCGCCGACCTCATCGCCGAAGGCCTCGTCGACGAGCCGGACAGCCCGGCCCGCTGGGGCGCCGCCTTCATGGCCGCTGCGAAGGCCGGGGTCATCGAGCACGCCGGGGTCGTCGCCTCCCGCCGGGCAACCGTCCACCGCAGCCTGTGCCGTCAGTGGGTCGGCACCGCCGCCTACCGGACGGCGGCCGCCTGATGGGCACCGCCGCCCACACCGTCGCCGAGTGGTTCCTGACCTTCATCCAGGTCTTCGGCCCCGGCATCGCCCTCATGTTCGGCCTCACCGCCCTCTGGCCCGCCATCCGCGGCCTCCACCGCGCCGCCCACTGGGCCCACACCCGCCGCGACATCCACCGCATCGAAGCCCACGCCAACCACATCCCACGCCAGACCCGGAAGGAGAAGCCGTGACCACCGACCAGGCCATCCGAGAGGCCAAGAACCGCTGGGCGCGGCGCCGCCGCCGGCTCATCGGCTACGGCCAGTGGCAGCCCTTCACAGACGCCGCCCCGGTCCGCGAGCACGTCCTCGCCATCAAGGCGACCGGAATGGGCCTGGCCAGCATCGCCAAGCACACCGGCGTCAACCGCGGCTCCCTCGACCACCTCCTCTACGGCAGCCACCCGGTCCCGCCCGCCGCCCGGATCCGCACCGAGAACGCCCAGGCGCTGCTCGCCTACTGGCCCACCCTCGACGACTACGAGGACCACAACACCATCGACGGCACCGGCACCCGCCGCCGCATGCAGGCCCTCGGCGCCGCCGGCTGGACGGCGCAAGCCATCCACCAGCAGATCGACGGCGCCCACAAGCAAACGCTTGAACGGCTCAGCAGCTGCACCAAGGTCACCGCCCGCCTAGCCCGCGTCGTCCGCGACTTCTACAACGAGTACTCCGCGAAGAACCCGGAGGACTACGGAGTCGAGCGGTGGATCGCCGACCGCGCCCGGGCACACGCGGCCAAGCGGGACTGGGCTCCGGCCATCGCCTGGAACGACGACACCATCGACGACCCGGACGCCGCCCCCGACTGGACCGGGCACTGCGGCACCGACCGGGGCTGGTGGCTGCACCGCCTGGAGAAGATCCCCACCTGCGCCCTCTGCGAGACCGCCCACGCCGAGTGGAAGGCCGCCCGCGCCCACCTCGACCGCAGCCAACTGTGGGCCGAACTCGGCCGCGCCCGCGCCGAAGCCCGCACCCGCGAAGCCGACCTCGCCCACGACGCCCGCGAACTCCTCCGCTACGGCGCCGACTACGAGCAGGCCGCCGAACGCCTCGGCGTCACCCGCCAGCACCTCCAGCAGGTGCTCATCCGCCACCCCGAAACCGCTCCCGAGAGGACCGCCGCCTGATGTACCGCCACGACAACGAGCTCACCGTCATGGACTGGTTCTGCGGGGCCGGCGGCTCCAGCCAGGGCATGCACTCCATCCCCGGTGTTCGCATGGCCCGCGCAGCCAACCACTGGGAGCGGGCGATCGAGTCCCACGCCGCGAACTTCCCCGAGGTCGACCACTACCGCGGCGACATCCGCCAGGCGCCCGTCGACAAGTGGCCCGTCACCGACATCTTCTGGGCCAGCCCCGAGTGCCCGCAGTGGTCCAACGCCCGAGGCAAGAAGCGCGACTTCGACCTCTCCCTGCAGGGCGACCTCTTCGACGGCTTCGGCCCCAGCGAGGAAGTCGAGCGCAGCCGGGCCCTCATGGAGGAGGTGCCCATGTACCTGCGCGGCGTGCAGGAGCGCGGCGGCCTGGTCAAGGCCGGCGTCGTCGAGAACGTCGTCGACGTCCGCGCCTGGGACCAGTGGGACCGCTGGCTCGGCGAGCTCCACAAGCTCGGCTACCACACCCGCGTCATCGCCCTGAACAGCATGCACGCCGACCCGCGCACCGTGCACAAGGCGCCCCAGTCCCGCGACCGCCTGTACGTCGCCTACTGGCACCAGAGCCTGCGCCGCACCCCCGACTGGGACAAGTGGCTCCGGCCGCGCGCCTGGTGCCCGACCTGCGAGACGTGGGTCCAGGCCGTGCAGCGGTTCAAGGACCCCGGCCGCGACATGGGCCGCTACCGCCAGCAGTACGTCTACCGCTGCCCCAACACGAAGTGCCGCAACCAGATCGTCGAACCCGAGACCCTGCCCGCCGCCGTCGCCATCGACTGGACCATCCCCGGCCAGCGCATCGGCGACCGAACCAAGCCGCTCGCCGAGAAGACCCTCGCCCGCATCCAGGCCGGGCTGAAGAAGTTCGCGCAGCCCCTCGTCGTCCCGGCCGGCGGCACCTGGCGCAACGACGCCACCCCGATCGCCGAGGCCATGCCGACCAGGACCACCCGGGAGAACGACGCGCTCGCCATCCCGCCGCTGCTCATCCCGGTGGAGGGCCGCGACGGCAAGGAGCCCGCCTCCGCCAACGCCCCGCTGCGTACCCAGACCGCCCGCAACGAGACCGGCCTCGCCTGGCTGCCCTTCGTCGCCGAGCTCCGCGGCGGCGGCAGCGTCGCCCGGTCCGTCGGCGAGTCCCTCGCCACCGTCACTGCGTCCGGCAACCACCACGGCCTCGTCACCCCCGACATCCCGGCGTTCGTGATGCGGAACAACGGCAGCAAGGGCGACGGCCGCGAGCACTGCACCACCGTCGAGGAGCCTCTGCGCACTCTCACCACGATGGGCCACCAGTCCCTCGTCACCTGGGAGTCGCTGCTGGTGCCGTACTACGGCAACGGCACCGCCCGTCCCGTCCGGGAGCCGGTCGGCACCCTGTCGACCCGCGACCGGTACGCCCTCGTCCAGGGCGAGGTCGACCTCGACGACGTCCGCTTCCGGATGCTCGAACCCCACGAGATCGGCCGCGCGATGAGCTTCGCCGACGCCTACGTCGTCCTCGGCAACAAGCGGGAGAAGGTCCGCCAGTACGGCAACGCCGTCACCCCCAACTGCGCCGAGGTCATCGTCGCCGCCCTCGTCGAAGCGATCAGCGGCGAGGACATCGACCGGTACGCCCGGCCCGAAACGGCGCTCGCCGCGTGACCGCGCCCCGCCGGCCGCGCGACCGGCCCTGACCGGCAGCACACCCCACACCACCGATCCACCCGCCTCAGCCGAAGGACTACCGCCGTGACCTTGGACGCCATGCACTGGGTGTGGAACCACTCCCAGTCGAAGGGGAACACCAGGATCGCCCTGCTCTATGTGGCGGACCAGGTGCGCACTCCGGCGTGCGAAGTGCGTTTGAGCCGTGGCGACTTCATCAGGGCGGTCAACGGGGCGAAGAACACTGTTCGGGACGCGCTGGCCGACGCCCAGAAGCTCGGCGAGTTGCTCGTCGTGGAGCCTGCATCGGGCCGTCGGAAGGCTCTGTACCGGCTTCCGCTGGCTGTCGGCTACTCCCGTAGGGGGTCAGATTCTGACCCCCTAGAGAGTCGTAGCGGGTCAAGCTCTGACCCTCTACACCGCGAAGACCCCTCCCGTAGCGGGTCAAGTTCTGACCCTCAGGAATCCGTAGGGGGTCAAAGTTCGACCCGTAGAGGGTCAGAATCTGACCCCCATTCCCCATCCCCAAAAGAGCCAGCTACAGGGGAAGCGGGAAAGCCGGACGCCTTCCAGATCTGCCAGCCCCTCATCACCGCGATGACTCAAGCCGGCATCACCGTCTCCTGGAGCATGCAGCCTAAGGACTGGCTGGAGATCGCTGCCATCGTTGAGCGAGCCGGCATCCCCGCCATGGTCTCCTTCGCCCGCGACACGAAGAACACCTCGCGGCAGCCCATTCGCTACGCCACGTTCTTCCTCCGCGGCGGCTGGAAGGGACTCCCGCCCGCAGCCCACGGCGCCCCACCCGCACCGCACACCTCTGCTGACGGGCGGCCCCCCTACTGCGGCCACCCCGACTGTGACCCCGTCACCCGCACCCGCGAAACCGAAGACGACCGCGGACTCCGCAGAGTCCACCCCTGCCCCGTCTGCCACCCCGCCAGCCAGAAAGGACACGCCGCATGACCGAGCCCCTGTGGGAGCCCGAGATCCTGCCCAACGAGCAGGCCGCTCCCCACAACGCCGAAGCGGAGAAGGCCGCCCTCGGCTCCACGTTCTACGACCTGGCCGCCATCGACCAACTCGACCGCATCCTCGCCGGGCCCGAAGACTTCTACGAGGTCCGCCACCAGATCATCTGGCAGACGATCGCCACGATGTACTGCCGCGACCGCAAGCCGAAGATCGACCCGATCACCGTCGCGGCCGAACTCCTCGCCAACGGCGAGCTCGCCAAGGTGGGCGGCGCCCCCTACCTTCACGAGCTTGCCCAGTCCGTGCCCGTCGTCGGCAACGCCGACGGCTACGCCGAGATCGTCCGCGAGCACGCCCAGCTCCGAGCCGTCCTCACCGCCACCCGCAAAGCCAGCCAGCGCGTCCTCACCGCTGCCAACACCGCCGCCGAGATCCTCGAAGCCGCCATGGCCGACCTCCAGGCCGCCGCCAAGGGCGTCGAACCGGCCGACGAGAAGCTGTCCGTCGCCGACCGGTGGATGGGCTTCATCGACGAACTCGAAGCCGGCCACGACCCGCGCGCCCTCGACACCCCCTGGTACGACCTCAACGAGATCATCGAACTCAAGCCCGGCCAGCTCATCACCGTCGGCGCCGGCACCGGCCAGGGCAAGTCCCTCTTCGGCATGAACCTCGCCGCGCACGTCGCCCTCACCCGTGGCAAGCCCGCCCTCGTCGCCTCCCTGGAGATGGGCGGCTCGGAGCTGATGGCCCGCCTCACGGCCGCCGAGGCCGGCGTCAACGTCGACCGGCTCGTCCGCCGCAAGCTCGACGCCTCCGACTGGGAGAAGGTCTTCCGCGCCGCCCCCAAGCTGCAGAACGCGGCCAACTTCATCCTCGACGATTCCCCGAATCTCACCCTCGGCAAGATCCGCGCCCGGGTCCGGTGGATGACCGCCGCCGGTCACCCCCCGGCGATCGTCGTCGCCGACTACCTGCAGCTCATGACGCCGGAGACCAACGGCAAGAAGGACCGCACCCGCGCCAACGAGGTCGCCGAGATCTCCCGCGGACTCAAGCTCCTCGCGATGGAGTTTGAGATCCCCGTCGTCGCGCTCGCCCAGTTCAACCGCAATGCCGTCGGCCGCCAGCCCATGGTGTCCGACTTCAAGGACTCCTCGTCCATCGAGCAGGACTCCAACGTGATCGTCCTGATGCACCGGCCGCTCGCCGAGGACGGATCCGACACCGGGCCCCGCGCCGGGGAGATCGACCTGATCGTCGCGAAGAACCGCAACGGCGCCTCCGGCCGCATCGTCGCACTCACCTTCCAGGGCCACTACGCCCGGCTGCGCTCCATGGGGAGGGGCTGACATGACCATCCAGGCCATCGACACGTACTACGCGGGCCACTACTTCCGCAGCCGGCTCGAAGCACGCTGGGCCTGCGTCTTCAATGACCTCGGCATCGCCTGGGAGTACGAGCCGCAGGGCTACCGGGTCGGGGAGGAAGGCCGCCCGTACCTGCCCGACTTCCACCTGACCGACCTCGACTGGTGGGTCGAGGTCAAGGGCGCCCGCGAGCGACTCGACATGAGCCTCCTGGCGGACGCAGTGCACCCCACCAAGGGGCTCGGCGGCAGGGGCAGCACGAATCTCATGATCCTCGGGCCCATCCCGGACACCAATGGCGCCTGCCCGCTGCACTTCACCATCAGCCGGGCCACCCACTGCGGAGAGCTCCACCGCTGCTCCGACGCCTGCGACTTCCCGCCCGTGCTGTACGGCCTGCACTCCTTCATGGCCGCCGCGGACCTTGAGCACCTCGGCGCCGACATGAGCCAGATACGGCCCGGCGACCTCGAGGCGTGGATGCGATGGGGCGCGATCCCGATCCCGATCGGCCGGCCCCAGCTCACCGTGCCGAAGGGCGACCTGACGAAGGCCGTCGTACACCCCCGCATCAAGCCCGGCCCGCACCTCGAAGCCGCCTACACGCTCGGCCGGACCGCCCGCTTCGAGCACGGCGAAGCCGCCTAGCCACTCCACCCCCTGAGAGGACGATCATGACATCGACCGAGAACATCGCCCGCACCCACGGCCACACCGGGCCGATGGTCTGCGAGGACTGCGGCACCACCGAGCTGCTGCATTTCGGCAGCTGGTTCGACCCGAAGACCCAGGAGTCCGGCGACTTCCTGCAGTGCTGCGCCTGCGGCATCAAGGCCGGCGACCCCACCTACATCCACGAGGACTGCGGGCCCGACATCGAGCCCGAGGACGAGGCCGCCGAACTCGGCCCCGAGGTGCGCGTCTTCCACCGGGCCGGCGGTTGGACGCTGCCCGACTACGCGGATCTCGCGGACTGCACCACCAACTACCACCGCGAGCAGGAGGGCCGGCCGCCGTGCACCGACACCGCCGTCTGGAAGGTCGTCGAGGACCACGGCCTGCACCTCACCATCGGCTTCTACTGCGACGCCGACCTGCCCGACGAGCACCGTCAGCCCGCCGCCTGACCCCCGCCCCCTGGCCGTGCGGTACCGCCGCGTCCGGCCCCACCCCCGCCCCGTGCACCGACTGCCACACCCACCCCGCCGTCTGACCGGCACCACCCGAAGGAGAAGACCGTGACCTACCCGAACCTGCTCACCCCCGAGGAAAAGCTCGCCGATGGCAAGAAGCGCCTCGCCATCCCGACGATCACCGTCATCTGCGGCTCCACCCGCTTCATGCAGGAGATGGCCGACGCCGACCGCGAGCTCACCTGGGCCGGACACATCGTCGTCAAGCCCGGCTGCGACATGAAGACCCCGCACCCGCTGTGGGCCGACCCCGACCAGGCCGAGGCAGGCAAGGCCCGGCTCGACGACCTGCACCGGGCGAAGATCCGCCTCGCTGACGAGGTGCTCGTCGTCGGCGACTACATCGGCGACTCGACCCGCGCCGAGATCGCCTACGCCCGGTCGCTGGGCAAGCCCGTCCACTTCACCCACCCCGCCGTCGACCCCGCCGCCTGACCGCCGCGCGCGGCACCCAACACCACCAGGAGGACACCCCGATGGCCTACCCGCCCGCCGACGACCGGCTCCGGCACCTGCTCGCCCAGCGGATCAACTGCCACGTCGACACCTGGAAGCTCGCGTTCTTCATCGCTGGCGCCATCGTCGACGACCCCGAGATCCGCGCCGAGCTCGACCGCATCGCGGCGGCTCACGCGGCAAACCAGCCGTGCGGCGACCGCAACTGCCGCGCCTGCTTCGAAGCCGCCTCCGCCCCGTGAGCAGCAGTCGGCCCGGCGTGCTGATACCACGCCGGGCCTGCCCCGACCATACCGCCGACCGAAGGAACCCGATGACCGACACCACCCTCCGCGACCGCATCGCCCAGGCGCTGCACCGCGATCAGACGCCGCCGCCCGTTGTGTCCTGGGTCGAGGAACAGCCGCTCGACCGTGAGTACTTCCTCCGCCGTGCCGACGCGGTGCTGGCCGTGCTGCCCCCGCCTGCGGACCGGGCCGCCGTCCTGCGGGAAGCCGCCGACCGGATCGACGCCGGGTGGTTCACCACCGCTGCCACTGCAACCGCCGAGCTGCGCCGCATGGCCGCCGAGGCGCAGCCCGCCACCGAGGCGGAGGTGATCCGTCGCGAGCACGTCGACTACTTCCTCCAGTGCCAGCAGCCCGACGGCACCTGGGAACAGGCGAGCAGCTACGAGACCGACCCCGACCGGGCGCAGGAGCGGCTGGCCAGGCTGACCGAGAAGCACCCGGAGATCACCTGGCGGCTGGCTCGCCGCACAACCACGGTCCTCGTCGAAGTGCAGGACCCCGCCCAGCCCTGACCCGTATCACCCCCGTGCGGGGCGTGTACGCCCGCCACAGCGCCGTTCACGCCCCGCACGGCACCCAGTCACCCCGCATCCGCCAACGCCCGCCACACGGGCACACAGCCCATCCGAAAGGCCGCACCATGACCCGCCCACCGATCCGCTGGATCCCCGATGACGGCAGCGCCCAGATCCTCGCCGCCTACGCCCGCACCCGCGAACCCCTCCGCTCCGCCCTCCGCCGCGCGCTCCGGCTCCTCGCCCACGCCGACGGCATCCTCGACGCCCGCGGACAGGTGCCCCGGCAGAGGAGGCGGCCGTGAACCGTCGCACCGTCCGCCGCGCCGCCGGCTGCGCCCTGCTGTCGCTCATCCCGATCACGTTCGTGACGCTCGCCGCCCTCGCCGGCCAGCTGGCCGAGCTCGCGGTCGGCGCGGTGATCGCCGTCTTCGTCTGCCTCGCCGCCTACGCGGGCGTCCGGCTCCTCGACGACAGGAGGCGGCCGTGAGAGGACTGCCGGCAGACCGCGCCCTGCTGACGGCCCGACGCCTCGAGATCCTCCGCCTGGCCGCGAACGGCATGACCAACGCCGAGATCGCCAAGAAGCTGTGGATCGCCGAGGACTCCGTGAAGTCCCACATGCGCCTTGCCTACGAGCAGCTCGGCGCCCGCGACCGCACCCACGCCATCGCCATCTGCCTCGTCCGCGGACTCATCCACCCGCACGAGATCGAACTCCTCCCGCCCCGCACGAAGAAGGACGTCGCATGACCGAGTCGCAAGCCGCACCCGCCAACTGCGATCACCACTACGAGACCCACATCCTCGGCGGCCACCCGATCACCGTCCGGGTCTGCCTCTTCTGCCGCACGCCCGACTGGGCCGATCTCTACGGCGAGGCCGTCCAGTTGTACCGGTGGGGACGGGATGACGAACTGGCCGGCCGACCGCCTCGGGAGAAGCTCAGCGCCTACGACATGCCTCGCTCCGCCCTCACAGAAGCCGCCAACGCCCGCCAGAGCGCCCCGCAGGCGACGGATGGACTCCCGGAGGGTCGGGGCGGCGAACGGGCCGGAGAGGGGCGCGAGGGGCTTCGGGTTCGGCCCGGGCAGATCTACCGGAGCCTCGGCGACCCCTACCCATACACAGAACCGCGCCGCATCAAGGTGGTCGGCGAACCCATCACCACGCTCGGAAGGTACGGCTTCGGCAAGGTCGACGTCGTCACGCTCACTGACACCGGCCGAGAGATCCGACGCCGCGCCATCGAACTGACGCAACTCCACCCCACCGCCACCACCAGCGATGGCAAACCCCGCCGTACCGGATACGCCCTCGAAGCCCCCGCCCACAACGCCGGCCCGTCCGTCGCCGAATGCGCCGCCCAGGACCGCGTCTGGCCGCTGCAGAAGGAGGGCGAGTGATCTACAACGACCCCGCCATCACCATCCGCAAGACCGGCCGCACCTGGTCCTGGACCTGCAACAACGACAACTGCGGCTGGGTCGGCGTCGGCCTACTCAGCCAGCAGGCCGCCCTCCGCGAAGCCTGCCGCCACCTCATCGAGTTTTTCGACCAGCACCACGGCCTCGACCGCGGGCCCACCTGGAACGAGACCGAGCAGCGGGCCACCGCCACCTGCCACTGCGGTCACGAGGCCGAAGAGAAGACCGAGGCCGGCGCCGAGTACTCGATCGAGATGCACGCCCACTGGCTGCGGGAAACCCTCCCCGCCGCCCGCACCGCCTGACCCACCGCCCCGCCCGCACCAAGGAGCACGCCTTGACCTCTCACCAATGGCAGCACCTGAAAGGCGCCGTCATGGCTTCCCGCGATCGCTCGTGGGACTTCCTGCTTCACCGCCGGCCGCCACGTCCGGGAAACCTCCCGGTGAGGTCTTACGCCAGCTCCACAGGCGTTTTAGCTCTCCGCCAGCCCGGCGGCGAGCAGGTTCCTAGCTGCGTTCACATCGCGATCGTGCGTGACGCCGCACCCGCAAGTCCACTCTCGGATGTTGAGGGGCAGGGATTGTCGAACAGTTCCGCACGCTTGGCACAGCTTGCTACTCGGGAACCAGCGATCCACAACTACAAGGTTGCGTCCGTACCAGGCGCTCTTGTACTCAAACATGTACCGGAGCTCGGTCCACGAGGCGTCGGAGATGGCCCGAGCCAAGGTGCCGTTCCTCATCATGTTACGGACGGTCAAGTTCTCGATCACGATCGTTTGGTTCTCACGAACGAGTCGAGTCGAAGTCTTGTGCAAGAAGTCGCGACGTCGGTCTGCAATGCGGGCATGGATGCGAGCCACCCGACGTCGGCACTTCTCTCGATTGGCCGAACCCTTCTGCTTCCGCGAAAGAGCCTGCTGGGCTTTCGCCAGCTTGCGGCGGTCTTGTCGCTCGTGCCGTGGGTTCGTCACCTTCTCCCCGGTCGACAGGGTCAAGAGGGAAGTGATGCCAGCATCAACGCCGACGGCTCGACTGGTCGCTGGACCGGCGTCGACGGAATCCACGCAAAGCATGGACACGAACCAGCGGCCGGCCGCATCGCGAGACACCGTCACGCTGGAAGGCTCCGCGCCCTCGGGGAGCGGGCGAGACCAGCGAACCTCCAAAGGCGCAGACATCTTGGCCAGGAACAGTTGGCCATCGCGCCAGCGGAACGCCGAGCGAGTGTAGGTAGCCGAAGCTCGCGACTTCTTCTTGGACTTGAAGGACGGGTACTTGGCCCGCTTGTCGAAGAAGGATGCGAATGCTGTCTGGAGATGTCGAAGGGCCTGCTGAAGGGGAACCGAGGAAACGTCCCCAAGGAACTCCGTCCCTGGTTGCTTCTTCAGCACTGTCAGGGCCTTGTCGGTCTCGGCGTATCCCACCTTCTTGCCCTGCTTCGTGTACGCCTCTGTGCGCATTTGGAGTGCCCAGTTGTAGACGTACCTCACGCAGCCGAACGTGCGTGACAGCTCGGCTGCCTGCTCGTCCGTCGGATAGAAGCGGAACTTGAAAGCCCGCTTTACCTGCTGCGTCATGCTTACAGCATAGCAGTGTGCCTTGTAAAAGTGAGGCCCAATACGCAAGTTGGGCTGTGCAGGTGTAAGGAGATCACATGTCTGACTTCTCGGATTACTCGCAGGTCTGTGGGTTGTGTTCGAAGCAGAGCAACTCGCGAGTTCACCACGGCTGCCAGATGCGACTTGATAAGGTCTTGGCCGATCTCCCCATCGTCTACCGCGGCCTCGAAGCCGTGCTCTACCCCGGGAGGCGAGGGGGCGACGGCCGTACCGCCACACGCACTGCACCCATCCCGCCAAACGAGGAGGTACTCAACCTTCGGGGACCCGGCGGGATGGTGGGGATACTGACCGACTGGGAGGACTGCACCCGTGAGTTGCTCGAGTGGGAGCCGCGGCCGTTTCGGGGAAACATAGAGCAGACCGTCATGGGATGCGTGGACTTCTTGAGGGCCAATCTTGGTTGGCTTTGTGAGGAGCACCCCGACATACGTGGATTCGCCGCCGACCTGAGGCGCGTCTGGACTGCGGGGCGTGCCTTGATCGATGGCGAGAGGGCGCCGCGCAGGGTGCCAGTCCTGTGTCCTTGTGGGGTAATCCTGAAGGTCACCATCGATACACCTGGCGCTCGCTGCATGGGCTGTGGAACGCAGTACTCGCACAGTGAGGTATTGCAGTTGCCGCTAGCGGAGCGCAGAAGCGCGGCGTAAGCAGAAGGGCGCCCCGGCCGGCCGGCCGGGGCGCCCTTCTGCGTGCCTGATCACTGCGGCGGCCGACTGTACTTGCCGATCGTCTTCTGGTTGGTGGACGAGTCTTCGAGTCGGAGCTCCCAGGGCCCGGTGTTGATGTCCATCTCTTTGCCAAAGCCGACCCACTTGCCGGCCATGCGGGTGCCGGTGGGCTCGACGAGCATCTGGATGGCGCCGTGGTACCGGGCTCCGCGGTAGTAGCCGTCCGTGGCGGTCTGCTCGACCCACGTTCCGGTGATGACGCTGCCGTCCACGGTGAGGTCCATGGTCAGCGGTGAGTCGGGATTCGACGACGCGTCGGGCAGGGATCGAACCGTCAGCCGGTTGCCATGCTGGAGTACGACGACGTAGTGCATGCCGATGAAGCTGGAGTCCCGGCCGCTGGAGAAGTACTCGTACCTCGACAGCCACACGCCGCTGTAGCTGGCGCGGGGCGAAGCTGCTGGCGTTGGGCCTGGGACCGGCGCTGCCACGCCAGCTGTCGACGGATGGACGTCGTGGCCGCCAGCGCCGTCGCCCGCCACTCGCGCCATTGCGGGGGAGGAGAAGCCGAGCGCGTCGATCGGCATGCCAGTGACGGCTTCGAGTGCGCGCGCGTAGCGGGGGCTGGGGACGGCGATGGCGCCGGACTCCCAACGCTGAATGAGGCGCTTGCTAGCCTCAAGCGGGTAGCCGGCGCGCTCTCCGGCATCCCGGAGAGCGGCGGCGAAGTCGTCCTGGCTGAGCATCATGGAGATGCGAACCGCCCGGAGTGTGGAGTTTGGGGTGGTCATACTCCAATACGGTAGCCGGATGACGCCGAGATGTCGCCTGAGATGTCGTCGCGGCGAGTGACGCCGTGATGTCACCTTGTAGGCATGAACCGAACCCGATTACCGACCCCTGGCGATCTGCTCCGCTCGCGAGCCAGACACGCCGAGCAGTTCGCCTACCTCGCGCCAGGCCCGGCCTTCCTTGAGTTCGCCGACAGCGGCTCGCTCGATCTCCTGCGTCCGGCGGTTTGCTGCCGTCAATGCCTCGCGCAGCGCGCGGGCCGCGTGGAAGCGCTCGACGGCGTCGGGGATCTGTGCGAGTCGTCCCGTCTCGGACTCGATGGTGGAGGTGAGCGCTTCTGTCATGCACGTAGCGTATGGGCGAATTGGCGCCACTTCAAGAGACCTCTTGACACCCTGGCTCGCGGCGCTACAAGATGTCTCTTGAAGCCGACGGGGCTCCACCCCCGGAAAGCCTCACTGCCGCTCCACCGGCACCCACAAACGAAGACGGCCCCGGCGCAGCGACTCCACTCGCTGACCGAGGCCTAACCGATCAGGTACCTGCTAGGGAGACCCTGATGGCTGCAGACCAGCTTAGCGGTGCGCACGTGCGCACCGAGCACCCCGCTTCGAACGTCCACCCCTTCCCGGTCGTCGCGCCGGGTCACCACCTCGCCCCGGTCGCGCTCGGCGCCCCCGGGCCGGACCAGAAGATCGTGTTCGTGCAGGACCCCGACTGGTGCACGATGAATCACGTCTCCGAGTTCGTGCATTTCCTGGAGGACCTGGACCACACCGGCGAGCAGTACGCCGCGCACATCCCGTCGTTCTTCAACGGGGACAAGCCGGCGTACACGCTCACCTCGGCGGTGGGCTGCGACTCGATGTCGTCGGACCCGCTGATGCGGGCGGCGCACGTCATCGTCGGCGACGAGGGCTCGGTGGACGCCTACCTCACGCCGGACATGGCGGACGAGGCGGCGGCCGGCCTGGAGCGGCTGGCGGCGAAGATCCGCGAGCACGCCCGCACCGCCCGCCTGCACAACGCGGCGAACGGCGACTCCGACCCGGACATGGACGAGGCGCTGCGCGGGGTCCGCGGGGGTGCCGCATGAGCACCGTCGTCTACTCGCGGGCCGAGCAGGCCGCCCGTCTGGCCGCGCAGGGTCCGGTCCGGACCGTCGAGCCGCCCCGCCCGAAGCGCACCGTGCTGGAGCGGTTCCCCGCCGGCGCCCCGCGCGGTGTCTGGCCGGCGGAGGCGTTCGCTGCCGAGCGTCGCCGTGAGGGCGTCCCGGCCCGGGTCGTGATGGACCTGGAGTCCGACTCGTTCCTCGTGATCACCGAGGTCGCGTCGTGAGCGGCTTCCAGGCTGAGGCCTTCGACCAGTACCGGATCAAGGTGGCCCGCCGTGAGCTGGCGATCGCCGAGGGTGTCGACATGGGCGACGAGGTCGCGATGGCCGGCGTGATCGGCTCGCTGACCGTGGTCGTCAGGTCCCTGCTGGACATCGTTGACCAGCCCGCCGGGAGCACGTCGTGATCTCCTACACCCCGCTGTACGACCCGGAGAAGGACGTGCACGTCGGCGTCCCGAAGCTGCAGGACGCTATCGACCGGGCCCGGAAGGTCCTGGATGAGAAGGCCACGGCGAACATCCACGACAAGGACGATATGATCCGCGCCGCCAGCGGCCTCGACTACGTCCTGCGCGACCTGCTCGCCGCCCTCGACGCGCAGCAGGACGGTGCCTCGTGACCGACTCCGAGCGCGCCGAGCTGTCCCGCAAGGTCGCCGAGGCCAACCGGCAGTCGACCAACCGCCCCAAGTAGGGCCCCCCTTGCCGCCGCGGCGCGGTCCGTCCACTCCCCCCGTCCCGCGCCGCGGCACCCACTCGATCCCAGCCTGACCAGCCGAGGAGATCCGTCATGCGCTTTTCCCGCCGCCAGTTGACCGAGCTGGCCGACGACCGTGAGAAGTCCGCGGCCCGTAGCGAGCGCGCCGCCAAGTCGGCCGAGCGTGACGCGGCCGACGAGTCACTGAGTCCCGCGACCCGCCGCCAGGCCGCCGCCCAGGCGCCGATCTCGCGCCGCCGGGCCCGCGAGTGCCGCGCGGAGGCCGCCGCTTACCGCGCAGGCGTTCAGCCGAACGAACTCTGAACCACCCCACCCCGCCCCCTTCGACCCGAGAGGTCTATCCCGCCATGCTCACTCTGACCCTGATCTCGTCGCCCGAGCCGGCCTCCGACGCCGCCTACCGCACCGACCTGATCCGCCGGTACCTCGCCGCCGCGGACTGGACGGTGGAGCTGCAACTGCTCGCCGAGGCCGGCGACTACGACCGGGCGAACCCGGGCGCGCCGTCCCTGACGGACGAGCTGCTCGGCGCGGCCCTCCCGGCTGCCGCCTGATGACGATGCATTTCCACTGCCCGGACTGCGGGCCGCTGGTCCGGGGCCAGACCCGGGCGATCTGCGGCCAGGTCATCCGTCCGCTCGTCGTCAGCGACAAGCCGGACAAGAAGTGCCCCGACTGCAAGAGCCTCCGTCGATCTCACCGAAGGGACCACCACTGATGGGCCTGTTCCGCCGCCAGTCCGAGCCGTCCGGCTACCGCCCGACCGACGCCGAGGTCGCCGACGCGGCCGCCCAGCTGAACGCGGGCAGCCACCACGCCGCCTGGGACATCACGTTGCACTCCGGCGACCGCCGGCAGGAGACCGCGATGCGGATCCTCGGCGCCAGCATCCAGGACCCGGAGTAGCAGGCCGGCTGCCCGATCCGCCCGTCTCGCACGGGCGGTGAGGGGAACCGCGCAGCGTTCCGCCACCCCGACCCGAGAGGAGCCCGTCATGGGCCGCAAGATCGATCTGGCCGGCCAGACTTTCGGCCGACTCACCGTGACCACAGAGGCCGGCCGCGACAAGGAAGGAAGGGTCCTGTGGCGATGCCTCTGCATCTGCGGAGAGGAGTGCCTGAGGGGCGGTAAGACCCTCCGATCTGGTCGGTCGCAGTCGTGTGGATGCCTCGGCCGTGAGCGGCTGAGATCCGCCAGCCAAACGACATCACGTCCCCACAGGCGAGCGTCCGCCCCAGTCGGCCAGAAGTTCGGGAGCCTGACCGTCATCGACGAGCGATGGGATGACGCGCGCGGTCGAATGCTGTGGCTCTGCCGATGCGACTGCGGCAACGAGAAGGCAGTGAAGCCGTCCAACGTGAAGAGCGGGCGCTCTCAGTCGTGTGGATGTGGGCGCGGCAGCAATAAGCATGACCTGTCCGGTCAGCGCTTCGGGCTCCTCACGGTCGTTGCCGCAGCTGGGCGGAGCGCTGGAGGGCACGTCACTTGGCGCTGCGTATGCGACTGCGGAGGGGAACGGGACGTGGTTGCGTCCCGCCTCGTCCATGGAGAAGTCGAGGACTGCGGCCATCGGGTGGGCAACTCAACTCACGGTCAGAGCGGTACGCCCTTGTACAAGCGGTGGCAGTCGATGATCCGTCGCTGCGAGAACCCCAACGCTCGTGCCTACGCAGACTACGGAGGTCGAGGAATCTCGGTCTGCGCGAGGTGGCGGCAGTACGAGAACTTCCACGCAGACATGGGGCCCGGCTTCAGAGAAGAACTGACGCTGGACCGGATCGATGTCAACGGCAACTACGAACCCGGTAACTGTCGCTGGGCCACCGTCACTGAGCAGGCGCGGAACAAGCGCAGCAACCGGTACCTGACATTCCGCGGCCGCACTCTGACCGTTGCCGAGTGGGCCGAAATTCTCGGACTCAAGGAAAGCCGCATCCGTCACCGGATCGACAAGGCGGGCTGGTCAGTCGACCGCGCCTTGACCGAGGGCGTCGACCCGGCCGTCCTTTCCCGACTCGCAGAAGAGAGCAACCGATGAATCTCCGCTCCATCTCCTGGCTCCTTGTCGGCGGCTACCTCCTGGTCGTCGGCCTGTGGCACCCCGCCCTCGCCCCCGTGTCCCTGGCCGCCGCCGGACTGGGCGCCGTGATCGCCGCCATCCCCGGCTACGTGCTCGCCCTGGCCGCCGTCGCCGCCTGGCTGAAGTACCGGCCCGCGCCCGTCGCCCCGGCAGGTGCCTGATGGCGTGGCGTAACGAGACCGAGGGTGGCGCCGGCCGCACCGACGACAGCCGAGGCCCCACCCCGACCCGGTCCTGGCAGCCCGTCAGCCCTGGAGAGAACCGGGTCAACGGGATCACCCCCCAGCCGGGCCCCCGCCAGGGCGAGTCCACCCGCCTGTACCGACGCGCCCGCGTCACCGCCAGCTAGACCAGAGAGGACTGATCACCGTGACCGCCGTATCCGTCGAGAAGGTCAACGGCCACGCCGTGGCCTCGGAGCCCCGGTTCGAGTACGACCCGGTCGCGCACGCCGAGGCGGAGGCGATCCGGACCCGCGCCGAGGCCGAAGCCGAAGCCCGGCGCATCGCCGCCGAGGCCGAGGCGAAGGCCAAGCTGGCCACCGCGGAGGAGGAGGCGCGCAAGCTGCGCCTCGCCAACGACAAGGCCGAGGCCCGAGCCCGCGAGGAGCAGGCCGCCCGCGAGGCTCGCATCGCCGAGTCCAACCGGAAGCGTGAGGCCGAAGAGCGTGCCCGGCGCGAGGAGGCCGAGCAGGCTGAGCGCGCGAAGCTGGAGGAGGCGAAAACCGCCGAGGAGGTCGCTCTCGCCGACGACCGGTGGCGGGCCTACGCCCTGAACTTCTACCGGGTGTGCGCGATCGTCGCCCTCCCCGTGCAGGTGTCCGCCTTCTACAACCCGCGGGCCCTGTGGCTGATGGCCGCCCCGCTCATGCTCGAAGGCGGCGCCTGGGTCGTCCTCAAGGGCGCCGCGGCTGCGGTCGCGAACCGGCGGCCGTCCTGGCACTACCGGCTGATCGCCTGGCTGCTCGCGTTCATCGCCGCCGGCATCAACCTGTGGCACGGCCTCCAGGCCTTCGACCAGGCGACCGCGCTCGGGACCGCGTTCGCGTCGATCGCCGGCCCCGGCGTGTGGGACCTCCACGAGCACGGCCGGATCCGCAAGCGGGACGGCAAGCTGACGTGGCGCGAGCGCCGCGCCCAGCGCAAGGCTGCCGAGGAGGAGGCGAAGCGCAAGGCCGCGGAGGAGGAGCGCCGCGCCGCCGAGAAGGAGGCCGCGGAGAAGGCGGCGGAGGAGGCGCGCCGGCAGCTGGACGCGACCCGCGCCAAGGAGTTCCCGAAGGTCTGGGAGCACGCCGTCCGGCTCGCCGCCGCACTCGGTGAGACCACCGTCACCGAGGCCGTGTGGAAGCGGGCGCACCGCGACGTCGAGGGCACCGACCCCGCCGAGTCCGCCGACATCATCCGCATGCGCAACGCCGCCGAGATGCGTGTTGAGGCGGCCCGTCAGAAGCGGCCCGTCAACCGATCATCGTCCCAGCTCGCATCGCAAGTGCCCGGCGCCAAGAAGCCCCGCGTCTACACCCCGCCCGCGCGCCGCGGAGTGCGCACCAAGGGTGACGTGAAGTACACGCCCGGCGCACGCCGCCAGGCCTCCATCACCGCCAAGCAGACCGCCGCGAAGGACCCGCAGTGAGCAAGCGCCGACCCACGCTGCGGTCCGACGCCCAAGGCGTCACCTACGTGATGACGAACGAGCCGTTCAAGTCCGTCAAGGTCGGTTACACCCACGCCGGCTCGGACCGCCTGCGCACGCTTAGGAAGCTCGGGTGGCGAGACTTCGGCGTTCTGGTTGTGGCTACGCACCGCTTGGCCCGGGACATAGAGCAGGCGGCGCTATTGGAGATCCGCTGCAGGCACTTCGCTCCGGTCCACCTGACGCCCGAGCTGATGCCCGCTGGCTGGACGGAGACCGTGAGTGCCAATCTCCTTCCGCCGCTGGCCGTCTGGGACATCGTCTGCGAGCAGGCTGCCCTGATCCAGCTTGCCCCGTCAGTCTCCCGGCCCTCCGATGGCCGCCGTCGGAACGGCGGGACGCCTCCGCGTCGCCGCCCGGGCGACTCATCGCCTTATAGCCGTCTCGCCCGCACCCAAGCCCGCCTTGAGCGTCTCCCCGAGAAGAAGGACTGACCCGTCATGGCCACCACCAACCTGCGCCCCACGGTCGTGCCCGCACCGGCGGCGCCCGCCGAGAGTGTCGTCGACAAGCGGCCGGCGACACCGCAGCGGCAGCTGCCCGCGTGGATCCACTCCAAGGCCGCCATCGCCCGCCGCACCGCCCGCGCGGTCGGCCACCACCCGTCCGTGATCTGGATCGGCTGGTCCGCCCGCGGCTGGTGGCACATCGCCCGCATCGAGCGGGACAAGATGGTCGGCGACTACCCGCAGATGATCCGCACCGCCCGCGCCCAGCTGAAGGCCGCCAAGGGCGACGTATCCAAAGAGAGCCAGTTCGAGGCGGTCGTCAACCGGCGCACCCAGCAGATGAAGGACCGCCGCCAGCGCTACCTGATCACCCGCGGGATCGCCTCCGCCCCGGTCGCCGGTGCAGGCGCCTACGGCGTCGTCGAGGGCGGGCTGTGGATGACCGTCCTGTACGCGATGGCCGCCGTCGCGGCCGGCGTGTGGAAGGGCCGGCCCAAGGGCGTCGACCCCGGCAAGATCGAGGTTGCCTCCGAGGACGGTGACCCGTTCCCGATCGCCGATGCCCGCACCCGCACCGAGGCCGCCGAGTGCGTGCGCCGGGCGCTCGCCTCCGAGGGCATCCAGGTGAAGGAGGTGGAGGCCAACCGCCGCTACGACTGGGGCTGGGAGGTCACCGTCCACCTCGCCAAGGGCAAGCCCGCCGACATCGTCACCAAGGCGCCCGACCTGGAGACCCCGCTCGACCTGCCGCAGGACGGGCTGCTGTGCCAGCCGATGCGGGCCTCCCGCGGTCGTGTGCTGCTGCGGCTGGTGCAGAACGACCCGTTCGCGAAGATGCCGCCCGCCCCGGAGCGCAAGCCGAACAGCCGGCGCATGCGGGACAAGCAGGTCGTCGCCTACCGGATGGACGGTCAGCCGTTCGACGTAAGCCTCCTCGGCGTCCACGTCATCGTGATCGCCTCCTCGGGCGGCGGGAAGTCCGTCATCCTCCGCACGCTCGGCGACATCCTGACCGCCTGCTCCGACGTCCTGGTCGGCGATCTGGACCCGGGCGGCAACGGGCTGGCCCCGCTCGCCGAGGCGCTCGGTGTCCGGGCGATCGGCGACGACAACATGGGGCAGATCGAGGCCATTCTGGAGAAGGCCCTGAAGATCGCCAAGGCGCGGCCGAACCTGTTCGCCGAGCTCGGCATGGACGACAACTGGGAGCCCACCCCCGACGACCCGGCGATCGTCCTGGTCATCGACGAGTTCCCGCAGCTGTCCGACCGGGCCAAGGAGCTCGCCGTCAAGATCCTGCGCGTGGGCCGCAAGTCCCGCGTGCAGCTGATCATGGCCGCGCAGGAGGCCACCGTCGACTCCCTCGGCGACGCCATCGCCGACTCCATTGCTCTGAAGATCGTCGGCCCGTCCCGGCACCAGGACATCAAGCAGGTCTTCGGCACCGGCGCCGGAGCCGACGGCTGGCGGCCCGACCGCCTCCACCCCGCCCAGGGCGAGGACCCGGCCGACGCCGGCAAGGCGTACATCATGGGCTGCGGTTCCACCGAGCCGATGATCTACAAGTTCCTGATGCTCGACGTGAAGGAAGCCACCCGCCGCGGCAAGGAACGCGCCGCAGCCGGCCGCCCCACCGTCGGCCGCCGCTCCCTCGACGCCGCCGGCCTCGACCACTTCGGCGCCACCGAAGCCGACCGGCTCCGCTCCGACCTGCCGAAGATCGTCATGATGGCGCGCGGTGCGTTCGCCGCCGCCGACGACCCCGGCTTCCTGTCCACGGCGGCGATCTGGGAGTACCTGGCCGCGCACGACCCGGACACCTGGGCGCTCAGCCTCTTCGGTGAGGACGAGGCCAAGGCCCGCCGGACCGCCGCGCAGAAGGTCACCGCCGAGCTGAAGAAGGCCGTCGACGCGATGGGCCTCGACATCGACATGACGACCACCCAGATCACCGGCGGAGCCCGCGGCTACCGCCTGGAGACGATCAAGCAGATCACCGGCGAGAGCCTCGCCGAGGCCGCCTGAACGGTCGTGACGGGGTCGTGACGCCGCAGGTCAGGGTCGTGACCCCAGTCGTGACGGGGTCGTGACGGCCCGCTCGAGGACGTGACGCCGTAACAGCACATCACGACCGCCATCACGGCTCTGACCTGCACAGTCACGACCCATCACGACCACCATCACAACCCGAGATGCGAAGGAGATCCCGATATGGGGCAGCTACTCAAGATCCAGGAGATGAGCCTCGACGGACTGCCCCTCACCTGCCCCGAATGCGGCAGTGGCGCCTTCACCCTCGAAGGCCGCGGCGCCATCGCCGCCCTCGCCTCCGTCTGGGCCAACTGCTCCAACTACCACAGCTGGGAACACCAGCTGATCACCACCAGCGACCTGGCCGCCATCCAGGCCGCCCGCACCGGCCGCGAGAAGGCCACCGACGTCGACACGTTCGAGATCGAGATCGGCGGTGCCGTCCTCGCCGGGATCCTCGTCCCCGAGCTCACCGTCGACGACGTGAAGACGGCCAGCCGCATCTACTGGCAGAAGCTGATCAAGCCGCGGATCCGCCGTCAGAAGCGGGCCGCGATCCGCGCGGTCAAGCGGCCCCTGCAGCGGGCCGGCCGTGCCGTCACCCAGCCCATCGCCGACGGGGCGGCCGCCGTCAAAGCCCAGGCCCTGGAGGCCGCGTGGACCGCGCAGGCCGGCGGCTACCAGCCCGACCCCGACCACCAGCCTGAGCCCGTCAACCCCTGCCCGGCCTGCAACGGCAAGGGCGCCCACCGCATCGACACCCGCCTGCACGACACCACCACCGTCCGCTGCTCCGTGTGCCACGGCACCGGCGAAATCGACTAGGAGACCACCACCATGACCACGCTGCCCGAGCCGACGCCCACCGCCACCGCGGCCGGGCAGGCCACCAACCCGCTCACCGACGCCGTCATCCGCGCCGCCGTCGACAACCTCGTCCACGAGGCCCGCCGCGAAAGCACCAGCCCGCCCCCGGGCCGCGAGGTGCCCGCCATGTCCGCGCGCACCACCGAGGTCAGCCGGGCCGTCATGTACTGCAGCCTCGCCACCGTGCCGCCCGGCCTCGTCGCCACCGCGATCCTCCTCGCCTCCGACCACGCCGACCCCACCGTCATCGGCATGATCTGTGCCGTGCCCGCCGCGCTCGCCGTCCCGATCCTCGCCCTGGCCCGTCTCCTGCGCGGCGCCAAGCCCCAGCCCGAGGTGCACCACCACTACGAGGGCACCGTCTACCAGGACCAGCGCAACGTCCACAGCAACACCCGCGGCGTGTGGGCGAAGAACATCAACAGGCAGTAGGGAGGCGCGAGCCCCCGGCGCCGGAATCGCCGGGGGCTCTGCCGTGACCGTACCCGCCACTGTCAGTGGCACCTAGGAGAATCAGCAGATGACGCAGCCTCGTAGACCGCGCGCAAGTGTCCGCGATCCGTTCAGGACCAAGCAGTCCACCAACGCTGGGAGGCGGCTCCCGCACGCGGACAAGGTTCCGCCGGACGACCCGAACCGAACCGACATCCTCATCACGATCCACCGGTTCGAACTCGCAGGCATCGAGATCGACGAGAGGGCAGTCGAGATAGCCACCGCGTTCACGCGCTGGTATCACGCGAACGCCGAGGAGCGCGAGCGGGTCCACGCCGCGGAAATGGCGGCCCGTCAAGCGGCGGCAGCCGAGCGGGAATGCTGGGTCTACTACGTGCGCTGCGGGCGCCTCATCAAGATCGGCATGACGACCAACCTGGCCAACCGCTTCGGGTCCATTCGCCCCAACGAGGTACTGGCCATAGAGCCTGGCGGCGCCGAACTGGAAAGAGCCCTGCACAAGCAGTTCGCCGCGCTCCGGGCCGGCGGAGAGTACTTCCACCCCGGCGCTGCACTTCAAAAGCACGTCAGGGAAGTCCGGGCAGTGCTAGGACCGCCGAACTGGACCAGATCGATCGTTCCGGACGGCGACGACTGGTTCCCGGCTGAATCGCTCTGACCTGCGCTTGCTTGACCCGGCCGGTCGGTGAGCATATCGTCTGTCTCACTGGATACTTGCGTCTCTGAAGGCCGCCCGCTATGGGCGGCCTTTCTGTATGTCGGAGGTGCGCATGTCCGACCAGGTAACCCTGATCACCGAGGACATGGCTGCCCACTGGGCCGGGCGCCCAGGATCCACCATCCGTCGCTGGGCTGCAGAGGGGCGCATCCGGCGCTTCGGTGAGGGGCGCGGCAAGGTCCGCTACAACCTCTGGGAGCTCAACAAGGCTCCGCGGGACGAATACACGGGCGAGCTGCTGGAGCCCGGCAAGCCACCGCCGCTCCCCGAAGGCGTCCGCGCCGCTTGATCGTCCCGTCGTTCGGCCCGGTCCCCGGACGGCGGGGCTCATCGAGGAGGTGGCCATGTTCCCTCCCGGCACCCCCGTGGTCACGCTGACTGGCACGCTGCCGTCCGCCGTGCAGGGCACCGGCTACGGCGGGCAGGTCGTCCTCACGCCCAGCGCGATCCTCACCGACGAGGCCCACCACGCCGTGTATCCGGGCGGCGGCAAGGTCGACATCGTCGACGGTGCTTTCAGCGTCCAGCTCATCCCGAACGACGCGGCGGGCATCCTGCCGGCGGGGTGGAAGTGGTACGTCGACGTCCAGCCCAGCCGCGGCCAGCGGCTCGCGTTCTGGTGCGACATCACCGGCCCGGACGGGGCCACCGTCCACCTCGACGAGCTGGTGCCCGAGCAGGCGCCCGGAGGCGGCACCACCGGAACGCCCGGCAAGAGCGCCTACGAGATCGCCGTCGAGCAGGGCTACAGCGGCACCGTCACGCAGTGGCTCGCCTCCCTCGTCGGCGCGGCCGGACCGCAAGGTCCCGCTGGGGCAACTGGCCCAGCAGGAGCGCCGGGACCCCAAGGACCGGCGGGAGCTACCGGCCCCCAAGGTCCAACCGGACCCGCAGGCGCCGACGGAGCCCAAGGCCCCAAAGGCGACCCCGGTGATCCCGGCCCGGAAGGACCCGCCGGACCCAAGGGAGACACCGGCCCGCAGGGCCCTCCCGGATCAGTCCGCACCGCCACCGCCCGCATCACCGACGACAACCTATCCGGACTGCCCGCCGCGGCGGCATGGACCATCGTGCAGACGTCCGCCGGGACGAAGCTGCAGGCGTCCATCACCGCGGCGGCCGGCGACCGGATTCGGGTGTCCTCCGCCTTCATGCGCGCGGGCAGCCACTTCCTCGACTGGGCGCTCCTCGACTCCGCCGGGGCTATCGCCCAGTACGCCGGATCCGGCAGCGGCAGCCCCCTCCCTGAGGGGCATCCCGCCATGTACCCGAGCTTGAGCTTCAGCTACATCACCGGCGACGAGATGTTCACCGTCGGCGCCGGGCACATCGACGGCAGCGGCAAGGTGACGATCGCGCTCGCCCACCAGGGCACCGGATCCGGCACCGTCTACGCCCACACGACCTACCCCTGGCGGCTGAGGCTGGAGAACATCGGGCCCGAGCCGGCCTGAACAGGTCCGGCGATGGCGGCAGTTCGCCCGCCACTGTCAGTGGCGCTCAGTAGCATCTGAAGCAGACAACCCCGGCGACGGCGGCAACCGTCCCGGGGAATGGCCGATCTGATGAAGGCAGACCGACGTGACCGAGGCTACACGCGCTTGTAGACGCTGCGGAGCGGACCTCTCCGGGTTACGGCCAGACGCAGTCTGGTGCAGTAAGTGCCCGAAGCGACTCCTGCAGCGACTCCCCGAGCGGCAGTGCGAAATCTGCGGCGAGACGTTCCGTCCGGGCCGCAAGGACGCAGTGTGCTGCTCGAAGACCTGCAGGGACCGGCGGCTCAACCGCCGATATACGAAGGAGCGACGCGGTGAAATGCCGCCGCGCGCGTGTCCTGGCTGCGCGCAGGAGTTCACTCCGCACCGGTCGGACCAGAAGTACTGCAATGCCGTTTGCGGCAACCGGGCGCGGGCTCGAGCGAACTATCGGCCCGTCGATCTGCCGCCTCTCCCTTGCGCCTACTGCGGGAAGTTGTTCATGCCCCCCCGGCGCCAGTCGACCGTATGCTCGCGCGTCTGTAGTCGCAGAGCTAGCTACGTCCGGCATCGCAAGGAGCGAGTGGCGGCGGCCGTAGCCTGGGCCAAGGCAAACAGGGATGCTCGCGCAGCGATCAGTAACCAGTACAAGTCTCAACGCAGGCAACTGGAGAAGACGAACGATGGCAGTGTCGGGGTCTCCTCTAAAGACTGGGTGAAGCTTGTGCGTCGCTACCGGCACCGCTGTGCGTACTGCGGAGCCGGAGGTGCCATCCACATGGAACACGTGATCCCTGTGTCCCGCGGAGGACGGCACGCCATCGGTAACGTCCTGCCAGCCTGCGAGGCCTGCAACCTCAGCAAGCAGAACTGCTTCGTGAGCGAATGGAAGCGACGGGAGGCAAGGCGCGCACGACTGGCCTTGGCCAGCTAGTTGTCAGAAGCGGACTCTGCAACGAATCCGTCACCGCGCTGACTGTCGATTGCGGTTCTGGGCACCATGGCCAGAACCGCGACGACAGGAGCAGACGTGTTCGGGAAGAAAAGCGACGAGGAGAAGGCCGCAGCGAAGCGCCAGCGTCAGATCACCGCGGCTGCCGCAGCTGCCGGACTCACCGTCATGGGCGGCCAGTTCCGCGCCCCCAACCAGGATCCCGTCCCGGTCGACGGGGCCCGCATCACGATCGAGCGCGGCGAGGAAGCGGGGAAGCGGGTCACCGCAACCCGAGTTCTCCTCACCGGGCTGTTCGCGCTGGCGCTGAAGAAGGACATGAACCAGCTGTTCATCACCATCGAGAACGGCGACAAGGTCATGCTCTGTCCCGTGCCAGCCCGCAAGGAAGCCCAAGCCCGCATCCTGGCCACCATGGTCAACGGCGAAGCCACCGGGGTGGACAAGGGCGAGTAGCCCGCCGGGGGTGGGAACCCGGGGGCGGGGGATGCAGGGCCGGGGCGTACTGCCCCGGGGTCGCTGTCGGCGCCGGCCAGATAGGTCGGCGCTGCGGTCTGTTCGGGGAGGTCGCCGTGCCTGTTGCTCCTCCCACTCGATGCGGTGCCATCGGCTGCTCGGCCTTCGCCACGAACCGCGGTCGATGCGATGAGCACCAACCTCAGGCCTGGGCCAACAGGGCGCGCAAGCAGGACCGTTACGGCATCAGCTCCGGGACGTGGCGCAGCCTCAAGCGGCAGGTCGCACGCCGAGACAACGGCTGCTGCTACGTCTGCGGACGCGAGGCCGAAGAGGGCGAGACGTTCGACCTCGACCACAAGACGCCCATCTCGGAGAACGGCTCGGCAAAGGACTTGGAGAACCTCGGGCTCATCTGCCCTGAGGATCACGAGCTGAAGTCGAAGGCTGAAGCCGCCCGGGCGAACCGGGAACGGGCCCTACGGCGGCAGCTTGACCTCGGCAATCTCTGACCAACGCCCAGGGGGTAGGGGGGTCAAAATCCCTGACCTGATCGTCTGGGGGCCCGCCGCGGTCAATCAGGGAGGTCCCTGCACAGAATCTCACATAGGGGGTCTGTGATCATGGGTCGTACTGCCCAGCCTGCCGCGCTGAAGCTGATCAAGGGCCGCGGCGAGGGCAAGGACACCGCGGGCCGGCCGGTCAACCTCGGCCCGGCCTTCAAGCGGGTGCCACCCAATCCGCCGTCGTGGCTGTCCCGGGAGGCGGCCGCGGAGTGGAAGCGCGTGGTGCCGGGCCTGTCCCGCCTGGATCTGCTGAAGCCGGAGGACCGGGCGGCGCTGGCCGCCTACTGCGAGGCGTGGGCGACGTTCGTGCAGGCGACGCGGACTGTGCAGGAAGAGGGCCAGGTCATAGAGGCGCGGCAGGGCAAGCTGGCGCACCCCTGTGTGGGGATCGCGCGGGCGGCCGGCCGTGAGATGCGCAGTTGGGCGGCGCACTTCGGGCTGACGCCGTCGACGGAGCAGGCCCTGGCAAGGGGGGCCGACGATGGCGACGAGGACGACAACCCCTTCGGTTGATCTGCCGGACGCCGAGGAGCTTGAGCGGCTGAAGCTCAGCCCGGAGGTTGCCTGGTATCTGGTGTCGCGGGGAATGCCGCTGCCGGACTGTCCGCCGCTGATCCAGACGCCGTCGCCGGGGGAGGCGCCGGGCGCGGTGTTCGACCCGGACCGCGTGGATCGGGTCATCAAGGCGTTCTCGCTGCTGCGGCACACGCAGGGGCAGTGGGCGGGGCAGCCGCTGCGGCCGGATCCGTGGCAGGTGGCGTACATCCTGGCGCCGGTCTTCGGCTGGGTGCGCTGGGACGACGACGCGAATGCCTACGTGCGGATCGTGCGCGAGCTGTACGTTGACGTCCCCCGCAAGAACGGGAAGAGCACGCTTGCCGGCGGCTTGGCGATCTACATGACGTGCGCGGATGGCGAGGGCGGCGCCCAGGTCATCACCGCGGCGACGACGAAGGAGCAGGCGGGGTTCGTCTTCGAGCCGGTGAAGAAGCTGGCGGAGGCGGCGCCTGCGCTGAAGCGGCATGTGAAGCCGCTGAAGCACATCATCCTGCATCCGAAGTCTGGTTCGTACTTCAAGCCGATCTCGTCGGTGGCGGGCGCGCAGCACGGCGCCAATATCCACTGCGCGATCATCGACGAATTGCACGAGCACAAGACGCCTGAGCTGGTCGAGACGATTGAGACGGGCACTGGCTCTAGACGGCAGCCGCTGATAGTGATCATCACTACGGCGGACTCGGGGAAGCGGGAGTCGGTGTACGACCGGAAGCGGCAGCGGATCGAGAAGCTGGCCCGCCGGGTGTTCGAGGCTCCGAGCGTGTACGGCGTGGTGTGGGCGGCGGAGCGGGACGACGACCCGCACGTCGAGGCGACCTGGCGGAAGGCGAACCCGGGCTACGGCGTCTCGCCGACCCGCTCGTATCTGCAGGCCAAGTCGGATGAGGCGAAGCAGTCCCCGGCCGACCTGGCGAAGTACCTGCGGCTGCATCTGGGCCGGCGGACGAAGCAGGAGACTAAGTTCCTGACGCTGGAGTCGTGGCACCGCAACGCCGGCATGGTGGACGAAGCCAAGCTGGCGGGCCGGGAGGCTTACGGCGGCCTGGACCTGGCGTCTACGTCCGACCTGTCCGCCCTGTGCTGGTTGTTCCCGGACGACGAGCGGGGCGGTTTCGATGCGATCTGGCGCCTGTGGACGCCGGAGGACAACGTCGAGCAGCTGGACCAGCGCACAGCAGGCGCGGCCTCGGTGTGGGTGCGGCAGGGCCTGCTGGTGGCGACACCGGGCAACGTCGCCGACTACGACTACATCCGACTGCAGATCGACCGGGACATGGACGCCTTCGACGTCCGCTCCATCGGCTTCGACCCGTGGAACGCGACGCCGCTGACGAACAAGCTCGTCGAGGACGGGGCGCCGATGGTGAAGGTCCGGCAGGGCTTCGTCACCATGTCGCCGCCGTTGAAGGAGCTGCAGCGGCTGCTGCTGAAGGGCACCCCGGAGGCTCCGCTGTTCCGGCATGGCGGGAACGACGCGGTGACGTGGATGGTCGACAACCTGGCGGTGGCGATGGACCCGGCCGGGAACGTGAAGCCGGACAAGGCCCGCTCGGCGGAGAAGATCGACGCGGTGTCGGCGGCTGTGACGGCCCTGTCTGAGGCGATGACGCGCGAGCAGCCGGTGAAGTCGGCTTACGAGGACGGCGGCCTGGAGGTCGTGTGAGGGGGTGGCCGTCGTGTGGGGCTGGTTTCCGTGGCGTCGTACTGCTGTGCGTAAGCGGGTGGTGGTGAACCTGGCGGACAAGGCGTTCGCCGGGGTGCTGTGGGCGAAGCGGGGCCCGCTGCTGGTCCTGCGGGACGTGACGCTGATGCAGCACGGTGCTGCGGACACGCCGATGGACGGCGAGGTCATCATCGAGCGATCTCGGGTGGAGTTCATCCAGGCGGCGGGAGGCTGACGTGGCGTTCGTCGTCTCCCAGGGCCAGTTGTCTGCGGTATCGATCGCTCCGACGGTGGCGATGCCGTCCTACGTGCACCTCGCCGACGGGGTGTTCCGCGAGTACGCGCACCTGTATCGGGTGCAGCCGCAGATCCGCACGGTCGTCTCCTTCCTCGCCCGGAACATCGCCCAGCTCGGGCTGCATGCCTTCCGGCGGGTGTCGGACACGGACCGGGAGCGGCTGACGGATCACCCACTGCCGCAGATCCTCGCGGCTCCGGGCGCCCGGCTTACCCGATACCGGCTGATTGAGCGGCTGGTCAGCGATATCGCGATCTACGACACGGCGTTCTGGGTGAAGGTGCGCCAGGACGGCGCGGGTGTGATCGGGGTGATCCCGATCCCTCCGTCCCGGATGACGGTGGACGGTGACAACTGGCTGCAGCCGGACCAGTTCACGGTGCACGGCTCCCGGGGCGACCTGAAGCTGACCCCGGACCAGGTGGTGCACTTCCACGGCTACGACCCGGTGGATCTGCGCAGGGGCTCGTCGCCGATCGACTCCCTGCGGTCGTTGCTGGCGGAGGAGTTCGAGGCGAACCGTGCTCGCGAGCAGATGTGGCGCAACGGAGGCCGGCTGTCGGGGGTGCTGAAGCGGCCGGCGGATGCTCCGTCGTGGGCGCCTGAGGCTCGGGCCCGTTTCAAGGAGGGCTGGCGATCGTACTTGCAGGGCGGCGGCACGCCGATCCTCGAGGACGGCATGGAGTACGAGCAGCTGGCGATCGATCCGGCGAAGGCCCAGTACATCGAGGCCCGCAAGCTGACCCGCGAGGAGGTTGCGGCGGCGTACCACATCCCGCTGCCGATGGTCGGGATCCTCGATCACGCGACGTTCTCCAACATCAAGGAGCAGCATCAGCAGCTCTACCAGGACACGCTCGGCCCGTGGCTGACGATGATCCAGGAGGAGATCGGGCTGCAGCTCATTCCGGACCTGCCGGACTCGGACGGCGTGTACGTCGAGTTCAACTTGCAGGAGAAGCTCCGCGGCTCCTTCGAGGAGCAGGCGCAGCAGCTGCAGACGGCGGTCGGCGCCCCGTGGCTGACCCGCAACGAGGCCCGGGCCAGGATGAACTTGCCGACGATCGGCGGCGGCGACGATCTGATCACGCCGCTGAACGTGCTGGTGGGCGGGCAGGCGTCGCCGACGGATTCGGCGCCGGAGGCCGCGGCACTCCCAAAAGCCCGGGGCCGCCTGGCGCTGGTGAAGGCGGCCGCACCGGACAGGCCGAAGCTCGGCGACTTCGAGCAGGAGCGTGACGCGTTCGCCGAGGCGCTGTCGAAGTGGACGCAGCGACAGGCGGACCGGCTGCTCACGCAGGCGGGCGCGAAGGCCGATGGCCCGCCGGATCTGCTGACCTGGTGGGACGGCGGCTCTGAGGGCCGGCTGGCGGAGTTGCAGGCGCTGCTGGCAGAGCACGGCTACCGCCTGGCCCAACTGGGCGCGTGGGGCGTCCTGGATGACTTCAACCCGGAGGCGGCCGGCTGGGATCCGGAGGTCATGCTGCCGTGGCTCCTGGCCGCCGCACAGACGCACGCCGAGCAGCACGAGGAGGCCGGCCGCAAAGCGGTGCGGGCCGTGCAGGAGGGCCCGGCGGACGGCTGGCAGGACTCCCTGCGGAACGCGGCGGCCGTGTGGGTGACGACGGCCGTGATGCGCGCTGCTACGGCGAGCGCGGAAGCCCGCGGCTTCGGCTCGCACGACGCCGCGGGCGCGTCGGGGCTGACGAAGAAGATCTGGCGGACGGGCGGAAAGAACCCGCGGCCTTCCCATCGGGCGCAGGACGGCGAGCGGGTGTCGCTGGATGACGTGTTCTCCAACGGCCTGCGCTGGCCGGGCGACGGCAAGGGCGACACGAAAGAGACGGCGAACTGCAACTGCCGCTTGGAATACGCACAGGAGTAACCATGCGAATCAAGAGCTGCCCCGTGCGCATCAAGGCGGCGGGTGAGCACGAGGGCACCGACGAGGGGACGTTCGAGGCGATCGTCGCCGCGTACAACCTCGACTCGGTCGGAGACAAGATCACGCCGGGGGCGTTCGCGGACACCCTCGCCCAGTGGAAGTCGTCCGGGGATCCGATCCCGGTGCTGTGGTCGCACATGTCGCAGGACCCCGACTACCACATCGGCGAGGTGCTGGAGGCGGAAGAGCGGCCGGAGGGCTTGTGGGTGAAGGCCCGCATCGACACCGAGCCGGGCACGAAGGCCGCGCAGGTGTACAAGCTGCTGAAGGGCCGCCGCGTCACCCAGTTCTCCTTCGCCTACGACGTCGAGGAGGGCGCGTGGGTCGATCAGAAGGACGGCGAGGGCTACTACGAGCTGCGCAAGCTCAAGCTCTACGAGGTCGGCCCCACTCTGATCGGCGCGAACCAGGCCACCGAGCTGCTGGACGTGAAGTCCGCCGACGGCGCCACCATGCGCATCGCGGTCGAAGGCGCTTCCGCCGCGCAAACCGAGGAGCTTCGCCAGGCCCTGACGGGGGCCATGGCGGCGAAGGCCGGCAGGACTCTGTCGGCGAAGAACGAGGAGAGGGTCCGGGAGATCGGGCGCCTCGCCAAGGAGCTGCTGGACTCCCTGTCGTCTTCCAGCGCCGATGACGAAGAGAAGGCCACGCCGAACCCGCCCGAGACGCCCTCGCCGCAGCCCGCGGCCAAGGAAGCTCCGGCCGGCCCGAGCCCCGCCTCGCTCCGTCTGCTCGCTGACCTCGACGCCCTCGGGGCGGAGGTCTCCACGCTCACGGAATGAGGACAACGTGAACAAGATCGAGGAGCTGAAGGAACAGCTCAAGCACCACCTGGTCCAGGCGCAGGCCATCGCCGCGAAGGCCGAGGAGGAGGGCCGCGACTTCTCCGACGAGGAGCGTGGCCAGGTCGCCGAGCACATGGCCAAGGCCAAGGAGGCCAAGGAGGGCCTGGAGAAGGCGAAGGCGTCCGCCACGATGCGGCAGGCGCTGGCCGACCTCGGCGAGGGCGTCGAGCTGAACGAGAAGGCGGGGGAGCGGCGCACGCCGTCCGGCCTGATCGTGCCGGAGTCCGGCGGCAGCCTGGGCGAGTCGTTCGTCAAGAGCGACGCCTACCGCGGCCTGATGGCGACGGCCCCCTCGGGTGGGTTCGGCGCCAAGTCGCGCGTGCAGTCGATGCCGGCCTCCTACAAGAGCCTGGTCACGGGCGCTTCGGACACCTCCGGCGGCGCGTTCGTGCAGAACGACGTGCGCGGCCTGCAGGTCGGCCTGGACCTGTTCCAGCGTCCGCTGCGGCTGCGGGACGTCGTTGCGAACGGCACGACCGGCTCGGACACCATCGAGTACGTCCGGGTGACGTCGACGACGAACAACGCCGCCCCAGTGGCGGAGGCCACCAGCTCGGCGGCACCGACCGCCCCGGGCACCGCGGGACCGCTCGTCAACGCGGCCGGCGGCGGCTACAAGCCGGAGTCGGGCCTGGCGGTCGCCAAGGTCACGACGCCGGTGCGCACGATCGCGCACTGGATCCCGATCACCAAGCGGGCCCTGTCGGACGCCGCGCAGATCCGCACGCTGATCGACTCCTTCCTCCGCTACGGCCTGGAGGAGGAGCTCGAAGACCAGATGATCTCCGGTGACGGCACCGGGGAGAACTTCGAGGGCCTCGCCAACGTCTCCGGCGTGCAGCTGCAGGCCTGGGACACTACGGGCACCGGCGCGGACATGCAGCGCCTGCGCACGCTGCGCATGGCCAAGACGAAGGTCTTCACGGTCGGCCGGTCCAACCCGAACGCCTACCTGCTGAACCCGGCCGACGTCGAGGCGATCGACCTGTCCGTGAACGCCAACGCCGACTTCTACTTCGGCGGCCCGGGCGCGGCCGGCACGGCGACCGCACTGTGGGGCCTGCCGGTCATCCAGACCGAGGCCGTCCCGGCTGGCACGGGCTACGTCGGTGACTTCCGCAAGGCGATGTTGTGGGACCGCGAGCAGGCCAGCATCACCGTGACCGACTCGCACGCCGACTTCTTCGTCCGCAACCTCGTGGCGATCCTCGCCGAGATGCGCGCGGCTTTCGGCGTCATCCAGCCGTCGGCCTTCGTCAAGGTCGACCTGACCGCGTGACCCTGATCAACTCGCACGGCCTTCGAGGGCGGTGCCCTGTGTGCGGTGAAGTTCACGCCGCATGCGGTCCGCCCTCGGAGTCCGTTCCTTTCGACCAGCGAATGGAGGTGGCCGCCGTGGGCGGTCCGCTGAAGGAGTACGAGGTCACGCTGCCGGGCGGCAGGAAGACCACGATGCAGCTGAACGAGGAGGACGCCAAGCGCTACGGCGTCTTCGACGGCGGCTCGGGCGAGCAGCCGGAGCAAACGAGCGAGGAGGCGAGCAGCGAGGAGGCCGCGGCCAAGTCGCGCACGCCGCGTAACAAGGCCCGCACCGCCTCCGACAAGGGCGATGGCTGATCTTCTGGCCGACCCGGATGAGCTCGCTGCCTCCCTCGGCGTGCCGCCGACAGATCCGAAGCTGCTGTGGGCTCTGACCGCAGCATCCCGCCGGTTCAGGGGCGCGGTCCGGCACCCCGTGTCCCTGGTCGGCGGCGACGCCTTCGTCCTGGACGGCAACGGCCGCGAGTCGGTGCTGCTGCCGGCCGCGCCGGTCCTGGCCGTCTCTTCGGTCACGCTCGACGGCGCGGCGCTGGTCGAGGGCACGGACTTCGACTGGTCGGCGGACGGATTCCTGCGGCGCCTCGACGGCGTCTGGCCGGACCGGCTGCGCTGCCTGCGCGGCTTCTATGACCACGGCTACGCCGTTATCCCGGAGGACATCCAGGAAGTGGTCATCGACCAGGCGCGCGCCCTGTACCGGATCGAGCCGGGCGTGCAGACCAAGACGGTCGGAGGCCAGTCGGTGACGTTCGGCGTGCAGGCCGCGATCGGTGTGACCGCCCAGTGGGCGGCCGCGGTGGAGCGCTACCAGCTCAACCGGGGTGACCGGCCGTGATGTTCAATCAGACAGCCGTCCGGGTGCGTGCCGGCACGAAGACGGACCGGGGCGGCAACACGATCCCGGACTGGTCCAATCCCAACCGGCTCACGGTGTCCGGCCTGAACATCCAGCCGAACGCCCAGTCGGAAAAGGTCGATGAGCAGCGCGACGCCACCATCACCGGATACCGGGTGCAGTCCGCCGAGGGCACCGCCCCCGACATCAAGGCCAGTGACCGCATCGAGTGGAACGGCCAGACCTTCGAGGTGGAAGGCGAAGTCGCCTCCTGGCCGGACCTGTTCACCGACGCCACCCACCACATCGAGTTCGCGATGGTGCGCGCCACCGGATAGGAGGGCGCATGCTGCAGAACTTCCGGCTCGACACGGCCGGCGTGCGGGAGATCCTCAAAGGCCCAGAGGTGCGTGAGCTGATCGACGGATTGGCCGGTGAGGTCGCCGACAACCTGCGCGCCCTCGTACCTCGCGGCACGCCGGTCGAGGTCCGCGGCTACACCACGGACCGCGGTGCCGCCACGGTTGCTGTCGCGGACGCCCGGGCGATGGCCTGGCAGGCTCGCGACGGCATCGTCACCCGGGCGGCCGCGTTCGCCGGTCTTGAGGTGAAGGCGTGGCAGCGGTGAAGCCGCTCGTCGTCTTCGGGGACGTCCAGGCCGCGGGCGCGGCGGTTCTGCGCGAGGCGCTCGTCGGGCGGTCTGAGCCGTATACGGTCGGCGTCACCGTCGGCACGAAGGTTCCGACGGTGCGCTCCCCGGAGGATCCGCTGCTGCCGTTCGTCCTCGTCCGCAAGGACGGGGACCTGCCGCATCCCTCGATGGCGAACGCGCGGTGCACACTGCGCTGCACCGTCTGGCACAAGGACGCCGACCAGGCGCACGACCTGGCGATGCTCTGCCAGGGCCTGTGGCTGGTGCACTCCGGCCCGCTCATCCGCGGCTTCCGCCCCGGCACGGGGCCGCTCCCTGCGACGGACGACGAATCCGGCGTCGACCTGTCGACCTTCACGGCGATCGCCAACGTGAAACCGCAGGTGCTCACGGCGTGACCTGCCGAACCGCGACGACAACCCCTGTACTTGAGATGAGGAGGACGCCGTGGCCGGCGACCCGCTGAAGGCAAATCTGTGGACGGACGCGGACGTCTACATCTCCACCAACCTTTCCGCGACCATTCCCGCGAACGCCGAGACCCCGTTCGGTGTCGACTGGAGCCTCGTGGGTCTGCTCGACGGCGACGACGGCTTCCCCGAGTCCCGCGACGAGGACACCGACGACAAGTTCGCCTGGGGCGGCATCCTCGTCCGCACCTCCCGCCAGCACTTCAAGCTGACGAAGTCGTTCACGGCACTGGAGGACAACGAGACCACCTACAGCCTGCTGTGGCCGGGCTCGACGCCGTCGCAGATCGTCGTACCCCGACCGGCTCGCGTGAAGATCGCGTTCGAGACGCGGGAGGGCGACAAGGTCCGCCGTCTGATCTCCGCCCAGTACGCCGAGGTGGCCCTGGACGGCGACCACGGCGAAAACGAGACCGACCTCGAGAGCGCCACGTTCGCGGCCACCATCTTCCCCACCTCCGGCGGCGTCCTCTTCGACCGGCAGACCACGCCGATCCTGACCGCCCTCGACGTCTCCCCGGCGACGAAGTCGCTCACCGTGGGCCAGATCGGCGCCCTGACCGCCACCGCCACCTACGACGACACCTCGACGGCTGACGTCACCGCCTCCTGCTCCTGGTCCTCGTCGGCCACCAGCAAGGCCACCGTGGCCTCCGGATTCGTCACGGGCGTCGCCGCCGGATCCGCCACCATCACCGCCTCCTACCAGGGCCAGACCGACACCTGCGCCGTCACGGTGTCCTGATGACCACCGGGGCGCGGACCCTTCGTCGCGGTTCGGCCGCGCCCCGGTGCCCCCGCTCGAACCGCGAAAGGACCGCGACATGCACCTGAAGTACACGGACGTCGACATCACCGCCAAGGCGGTGCAGCTGGGCCTCATCCAGGAAGGCGAGGAGATGCCCAGGAACCTGCGCGGCAAGGTCGTAGCAGCCCTGATGCAGGAGGAGACCGCGCCGGTCGCCCGCACAGAGCCCCGGCTTGCCGCTGAGATCGTCCTGCAGCCCAACGGGGCGATCCTCGTCGACGGCGAACCCTTCCCGTGGCTCGTCGCCCAGGAGCCCGTCGACGTCCACCTCGACCCGGACGGCATCAGCACGGTCCGCATGACACTGCTGGCCAACGCCGTCCAGATCATCAAGCCCGAACCGCGAGAGGAACCGCGATGACCACCCGAACCGCGACCAAGCCCGACGACCAGCCGTTCGACTTCAACCTCGACACCGTCAAGGCCGAGAGCGACCTCGCCCCGTGGCGCGTGCACTGGGACGGACGCCGCTGGGAGTTCAGGCACGCCGAGGAGCTCGACGTGTGGGGCCTGGCCGAGGGCGCCGAAGCCGGCGACATCGGCGCCACCATGGCCATCTTCCGGCTCGCGCTCGGTGATGAGCAGTGGGCCGACTTCCGCAAGATCAAGCTGCCGCAGTACAAGATGAAGGCCCTGTTCGAGGGCTACAAGAAGTACTGCGGCCTGGGGGAATCGGAGGCCTCGCCCGCCTCGTAAGAGAGCACGGCGAGGCAGTCGAGGCCGATTTGCGCCAGCACTACGGCGTCCGCCTGCGGGACCTCTTCCTGCGGGACGACGACGGCCGCCGACGGATGACGTGGCGGGAGCTGCGCTGCTACATCCGGCAGCTTCCACCCGACGCCCGCACCAGACTCGCCAGCGGAGACAGCGACGGAATGTGGGGCCTCCAAGAACACCTCACGGGCGTCCTCATCGACGAGGTCCGCATCGGGAACTGGCAGCGCGCCAACGAGGGCGTCGCCAAGGGCAAGCAGTCGCCGCGCCCGAAGCCGTTCCCGCGCCCCGGCGTCGGCAGTAAGAAGACCGGCGGCGACAAGTCCAGCCCGCAGCGGCAGGACGCACGCCAGCGTGCACTCCGCCGGGCCGCTGAGCGCAGGCAGGCCATCGCGGCAGGACAGATCACGTAAACGGCGGGGGGTGAACGGTGCCCTCCGTCGGCTACGCAACGATCCAGATCATCCCGTCGGTCCGCGGCATCTCCGACGAGCTGCGCCGTCAGCTCGTCGGGCCGGCAGGCGACGCGGGCGGTGACGCCGGGCAGGCGGCAGGCTCCAGCCTGCTCGACAAGCTCAAGGTGGGCGCCGCAGCGGCGGGTGCTGCCGCAGGCGCCATCCTGGTCAAGGGCCTCGGCGACGCCATCGAGCAGGCCAACGTCACCTCCAAGCTGCAGGCCCAGCTGGGCACCTCCAACAAGGTGGCCGCCCAGCAGGGCAAGGTGGCGGGCAAGCTCTACAGCTCCGGCGTGAGCGACTCCTTCGAGTCGGCAGCCGACGCCATCAAGTCCGTCATGCAGGCGGGCCTCGCACCTCCCGGCACCACGACGAAGCAGCTCCAGTCGCTGGCCACCAAGGCCTCCGACGTGGCCACCGTCTTCGACCAGGACCTCGGCGGCGTCACCAACGCCGTCAGCCAGATGCTTCGGACCGGCCTGGCCAAGAGCGCCGACGATGCCTTCGACATCATCACCCGCGGCTTCCAGTCCGGCGCCAACAAGGCCGACGACCTCCTCGACACCTTCAACGAGTACGGCACCTCCTTCCGCAACCTGGGCTTGTCCGGCCGCGACGCTATGGGCCTGCTCCAGCAGGGCCTTGCCGGCGGTGCCCGGGACGCCGACCAGGTCGCGGACGCCCTCAAGGAGTTCTCCCTGGTCGCCAGCCAGGGCGGCAAGGCGACCGAGGGCGTCTTCAAGTCGATCGGCCTCAACGGCAAGCAGATGGTGCAGGACGTCGCCGCGGGCGGTGACAGCGCCCGCGCGGCAATCGGCAAGGTACTCGCCCGTCTCGCCGAGCTGCCCAACACAGCCACCAAGGCCAGCGCCGTCAAGTCGCTCTTCGGCGGCCCGGGCGAGGATCTGGGCGCAGCCCTGTTCTCTCTCAACCTCGACAAGGCGTCCGCCTCGCTGGGAAAGGTCGGCGGGGCCGCGGACCAGGTGGGCAAGACCATCCGCTCCGGCCCGTCGCACGAGATTCAGGTCTTCACCCGCACCCTGCAGCAGGGCTTCGTGGACTTCGTCGGCGGCAAGGTGCTGCCGATCGTCTCCACCCTTGCGCACGGGTTCACCACCACACTGCTGCCGCCGCTGCGGATCATCGGGTCCGTGGTCGCGGCGACGCTGGTTCCTGCCCTGACGAGTCTGTGGCAGGCGGGCGGGACGGTTGTGGGCTGGCTGCGCGAGATGGGCACCTGGCTGATCCCGATCGGGATCGCCATCGGCGGGTTCACCGCGGCGATCCTCGCGCAGCAGATTGCAACGGCCGGGGTGACCGCGGTGTTCTCGATCTACCGCGGCGCCATCCTGGCGTGGACTGCCGTGCAGCGCGGGGCGACGATGGCGCAGGCCGCGTTCAACGCGGTCATGAACGCCAACCCGGTCGTACTGATCATCACCGCGATCATCGCGCTCGCTGCCGCCCTGGTCATCGCCTACCAGCGGTCGGAGACGTTCCGGGCGATCGTGCAGGGGGCGTGGGCCGGCATTCAGCAAGCGGCCATGTGGGCATGGAACACCGTGCTCAAGCCGCTGATCGGCTGGCTCGTCACCGGCTGGCAGGCCATCGCGGCCGGGGCGCTGTGGCTGTGGAACACGGTGCTCAAGCCGGTGTTCGGGTTCATCAACGTGGCCGCACGGATCGTTGCCACCATCATCGGCGTCGTCCTGTATGTCGCCTTCAAGATCTGGTGGACCGGCGTCAAGCTGTACCTCGGACTGGTCATGACGGCCGTGCGCGCGGTCGCGTCGGTGTTCTCCTGGCTGTGGTCAAACATCATCTCGCCCGTGCTCGGCTGGATCGTCGCCGGGTTCAAGCTGTGGTGGGCAGGGGTGAAGTTGTACTTCAGCCTGGTCATGGCCGGTCTGCGCACCGTGGGCGGCTGGGCCATGTGGCTGTGGCGCAACGCGATCTCGCCCGTCGTCGCGGGGATCGTCGGCGGGTTCCGGCTCATGTGGGCCGGCGTGCAGGCCGTCTTCGGCTACTTCACCGCCGGACTGCGCGTGCTGGGCGGCTGGGCAACGTGGTTGTGGCGTAACGCCGTGACCCCGGCGATCAACGGGGTGCGCTCGGTCCTGGCGACCGTCTACCAGGTCGGCATCAAGCCGGTGTTCGACAAGTTCAAGTCGGCGATCGGGGGACTGGGCAAGGCCTTCGACGCAGCCCGCGCAGCCATCAAGGTCGCCTGGGACAAGGTGAAGGACATCGCGAAGGCGCCGGTGTCGTTCATCGTCAACACGGTCTACAACAAGGGCATCGTCGGCGTCTGGAACAAGGTCGCGGGCGCCTTCGGGGCGCCGAAGCTCGACACGTTCAAGTTCGCCTCGGGCGGGATCCTTCCCGGCTACACGCCTGGCCGGGACGTCCACCTGGCCGCCCTGTCCGGCGGCGAGGCCATCATGCGGCCGGAGTGGACCCGTGCGGTCGGCCCCGGCTACGTCAACGCGATGAACGCGGCTGCACGCGGCGGAGGCGTCCGCGGCGTGCAGCGCGCCCTCGGCCTGCCTGGATTCGCGGACGGCGGCATCTTCGGCTGGATCGGCAAGGGCGCCTCCAAGGTGGCGGGTTGGGGTTCGGCCGCCTGGGACAAGGTCAAGAAGGCCGCCTCGTGGCTCAAGGACACCCTGGCCGCGAGCGCCCGGGCCGGCGTGAACGCGGTCGTCAACCCGCTGCTGTCGAAGATCCCGGGGCTGAACACCGGGGTCGGCAAGATGATCGCCCGCATCCCCAGCCGGATGATCGACGCGCTGTTCGGGTACGCCGACCAGGCGGACAAGAAGGGCGCCTCGTCCTCCTTCGGCGGCGGCAAGATCCCGTCCGGGCAACACCTCGCCATCATCAACGCGGCGCTCCGGGCGGCCGGTGTGCCTCCGCCCGGGACGCTCGCGCAGTGGCAGTCCGGGCTCAACACTCTCATCACGAGGGAAAGCGGCTGGAATGCCTCAGCGATCAACCGCTGGGACTCCAACGCGCGTGCCGGCCACCCGTCCCAGGGTCTGGCGCAGACGATCCCGTCAACGTGGGCCGCTTACGTCCCCTCGTCGCTTCGGAGCAGGGGAATTCTTGATCCCGTTTCGAATGTAGCGGCAGCCGTCAGGTACATAGTTGCGCGCTACCGCAACATCACCAACGTCCAGCAGGCCAACGCTTCCAAGCCGCCCGCCGGGTACGACTCGGGCGGCTGGCTCGGCCCGGACGAGGTGGGCGTCAACCACCTGCGCAAGCCGGAAGCCGTGCTCACGCCGTCCCAGTGGGCCACCGCAGCCGCTGCCATCGCGCAGTCCGCCGCAGTGGCGAGGGCAATGGAGGCGGCGCCTGAGGCTCCGGGCTCTCGAGGGCTGACGGTGCCCGTGCACTACAACGCCCCGACACCGGAGGATCCACAGAAGGCCGCGTTGGAGATCGGGCGACGGGTGCAGAGGGCGGTGACTGTCTGATGCCGTCCTCTCTGCCCGGTCTGCGCTCCGCTGCGCTGGGGGACCTCGCGCTGCACGTCGCCGACGACGACGGCGTGGAGTGGGTCGTCGAGGATCTCACCGGCTGGCGGGGCAGTCCCGCAAGCACGGTGCAGGTCACGCAGCGGCCCTCCGGGCACGGCGGCTGGGCGACGGCCAGGCCGTGGCTCACTCCCCGTCAGATGGAGTTGCGGGTGTTCATCGCGGCCCCGAACCCAGGAGCGATGGATGCTGCCTACGAGCGGCTGCTCGCCGCCACGGACATCGGCCCCGTGCTCCTGCAGGTCACCGAAGGATCCACCACGCGGCAGGCGACGGTGTACCGCAACGGCGATGTCCTGCCGACCTCCGAGTCGGACTACGAGGCGACCTACAGCGTGCCCCTCATCGCCCCGGACCCGCGCCGGTACGCGGCCGACGAGACGGTCACGCAGCTGTACCTGCCGTCGTCAACGGGCGGTTTGACCTTCCCGATCACCTTCCCGATCACCTTCAACGCGACGGTTATCTCCGGTACGGCCCGCCTGGACAACCCGGGCACGATCGCCACCCCGCTGCGGCTGGTGGTGTACGGGCCAGTGAGCCAGCCCCAGATCACCGTCACAGCTGGCGGCACCTTGTGGACGCTGTCCTACTCCGGGGATATCGCCGACGGGGACTGGGTGGACATCGACACCGAGGCCGCCACCGTGCTCTACAACGGCCAGTCCTCCCGCCGCTCTCTGCTGTCCGGCGACTGGCCGTCCGTTCCACCGGGCGGCGCCGACATCGCGTTCCGCTCCGGCACCTACTCAGCGACCGCCCGCTTGGTGGTCTCCCACCGCGCCGCCTGGATGTAGGAGGTACAGATGGGCTCTCACGCCCTCGGCATCAACGCGTCCGGCGGAAGCCCGGCCTACAACGCGCAGCAGTTCCGCCAGTCCATGTCTGCGCTCATGCTGCCTGGCGCCAACGGCCTGCAGGTCGTGCAGGGTGTACGTCCGGGCTCCGGCCTGGGCGTGTCCGTGGCGGGCAGCACCATCACGGTCACACCGGGCAGCGCGATCGTGCAGGGCGCGTCCAGCACCGTACAGGGCCCCTACCTCGCGGTACTCGATGCCAACTGGACGCAGACCCTCACCGCGGCCGACGGCACGAACCCCAGGATCGACCTGGTGTATCTGCGGGTGTGGGATACCGACGCCGACGGTACCGGGCAGCGGAACTGCCTCCCCGTCTACGTGGTTGGCACGCCGGCCGCGTCACCGACCGCACCGACGATCCCGGCCGGCGTCACGGGCGTACCGCTCGCGACGATCAGCGTGCCGAAGTCGGGCGCCGGCTCGCCCACGGTGAGCACGACAGTAAGGCCGTACACGGTCGCGGCCGGCGGGATCGCCGTCGGGCCGACCGCGCCCCCCAACCCATACACGGGCCAGTACTGGGATGACGGCTCCTCGCTGCGGCGGTGGACAGGCGGCGTGTGGGAGACCTATGGCCCTCAGCCGTCCTGGCAGAGCTACACGCCCACCTGGACCGGCCTGTCCAACGCGGGCAGCGGATTCCAGAGCCTGGGGCGCTGGATCAAGCTCAACCCCACAACAGTGATCGTGAAGGCGACCCTCATCGCTGGCACTTCCCCCTCGCTGGGCTTGAACCAGATCCAAGTCTCGCTGCCGATCGCATCGTCCACCGCCCCGCCCAGCGGTATGGACTGGCTCGGTCACGGCCACCACTCCCCGGCCAACGGCCAGGCATGGACGCCGCTGGTGGCGTCGCTGCAGCGGGGCTCCAGCACGGCAATCGTCTACGGGGTGCGCACGTCCGACCTCGGCTTTGTCGATCCCGGCGACGCCGGCTACACCTTCGTGGCCGGCTCCAGCATGCACATCGAGATCGAGTACGAGACAGCCTGATGACTACGGCCCTGCCTCCAGCGCCGAACCTGGTCAGGCCATACAACATCAGCTGGTTCGGCTGCGACTTCATGACCGGCGAGATCATCGCCGAGCTACCGTCGCTGCGGTTGTCCGGCAGCCTCGACCGGCGCCTCGGCGAGTACACCTCGGCGACCTTCGACCTCATCCTCGACAGGGCTCCGTCGAACTGGTGGGCGGCCACTCAGCCCGGCCGCGCCATGATCGTCGGCGTGTGGGACGGAGCGCCCGGATGGGCCGGCTACATCCCGCCCCGCACCCGCGGGTCGTCGTCGACCGTGAGCATTACGGCCTCGACGATAGAGGCCTACCTGGACCGCCGCTTCACCGGCACCCTGGCCTACACGCAGACCGACGAAGCGCTGATCGCCGCCGCGCTCCTCGGCGTCGCGCAGGCGGGCCTGTCCTGCCTGGACGTGGACGCCCCGATCACGGGTACGCTCCGGGACCGGACCTACGCCGACTCCGACGACAAGACGGTCTACAGCGCGCTCACCGAACTGATGGGTGTGGAAGGCGGGCCGGAGTGGACGATCGATCCGGTCTGGAACTCGGGCCGCACCGGGTTCCGGCTGCTCGCCCGCGTCCGTAAGAAGATCGGCGTGCAGGACGCCTCCCCGCAGGCCGTGTTCTCCATGCCTGGCCCGGTCACCGAGTACGCGGCCGCCGAATCCTACGAGGACGGCAAGGGCGCCACCCGCGTCCTCGCCACCGGCAACGGCGAGGGCGATCAGGGCCGCGCCACCTCCGACCTCTACCAGTCCCCGCTTCCCGGCTGGCCTGTGTACGAGTACCGCTTCTCGCCGTCCTCGTCGATCACCTCGAAGACCGTCCTCAACGGGCACGCCTCGCAGGCCATCACCGAGATGGCCGGCGGTACGACCTCATGGACGATGACCGCGCGCGCGAGCCGGGCCCCACACCTGGGCACGGAGTGGAGCCTCGGCGACAACGTCCGCCTGTCCGTCACCAAGGGCATCTCACCCGGCCACCCCGAGGGCGTCGACGTCGTCGCCCGCGCGCTCGGCTGGTCCCTCGACCCGGCAGCCGACACCATCTCCCCAATCCTCGTAGAGGGAGGCTGAGATGGCGCGCGCCTCCCGATTCCCCGACGACGGAACCGACCTTCCCCGCCGGATAAGGAATCTCGAGGGGCTCGTGCGCGAGCTCGCCGCGGCCCCGCGCGGAGCCAACACCAGCATCAGCACCGGAGAATTCACCCTCGTCGGCGCTGGCGGGCAGCGCATCATGCTCACCCCGACCAGCCCGGTCGGCGTGACCCTGCCGGACGGCAGCATCATCTACCCGCCAGCGGTCGCACTCCTGTCCGCCCTCGCGGATGCGGCAGCCGGAGCGCTCACCACCTACCGCAAGCCCACTGCCTCCGGCTCGACCCCGGTGACGGCCCTGTTCTCCCCGAAGGTCGGCCCCACCACGGCCGGCGTCACGCTGCAGGGCGGCGAGGACGGCGGCGAGACCGCGGTCGCCACGCTCTCCGCGGCGGGCGCCACCCTGGCGCTCACGCCGACCGGGCTCACCATCACGCTGGCCTCCGGCGTCGTCCTCACCCTCAGCGCCGCGGGCATCGCCGCCACAGGCACCAGCACCGCGCCCGGCTGGGCCGAGGACACGACCGGCAGCACCAGCACCGCCACCGCCTACTCGGATGCGGCCGCCGGGCCCTTCTCCGCCTCGATCACCGTGCCGCCCACCGGCCGGGTCTTCGTCCAAGTCCGCTGCACCCAGCGGGCAAGCGGCAGCACCATCAACGCCCACACGTCATGGCGCGGCGTCGGCAGCACGAGCGGGACGGTCTACACCGAGAACGACACCGCGGCGATCGTCGTGACCGGAGCGAACAACGTCAGCCTGTCCCTGCGCCACCGGCTGTCCGGGCTGACCCCTGGCGAAACGCTGACCGTCACGACGAAACACCGCCTCAACACGGCTGGGACGCAGACGCTCGCGTACCGGTCGATCCTCCTCGAACCCAGCCTCACCTGAACCACACCCAGTCCGCCTGACGAAAGGAGGTCAGGCGTGCGTCGTCGTGCCTGCACCGCCCTGGCCGCGTTACTGCTCATCCTCGCCGCCCTCGCTGGGGCCGCCCCGTCGGCAGCCACCGATGCCGAGCCAGCCGCCGCATCGACGCCGGTACTCATCGAGGGCGTGGACCTGCACGACGTCACGATCCGCAAGTCGGGCTCCACCTACTACATGTACGGCTCGATGTACGGCTGCGGCTACGAGTGGTACATCAGCGGCACCCCGTGGTGCGGCTTCGGCGTCTCGACAGCATCGTCACTGTCCGGCCCCTGGAGCGCGCCGAAGCGGCTGTTCGACCCGAACTCGCAGGACCCGTGGTCGAAACGCAGCTGGCAGGAGACGTGCGGTGGGACCGGCCAGGGGTGTTTCAACCCGCGGATGATCGTGAGGAGCGGCTGGGGCTACAACGACGGCGTCCCCATCCTGTGGTTCAACGCCCCGCGGCACTACAGCGACACGGGCGCCAACGCGTACAACGTGATGGGCTGTGCCTCACTCACCGGCCCGTGCGGCCCGGGCGTCACCCCGAACGGCTCCTACAACAAGCCGAGCTTGTCGGTCTGCGCTGGTAACGGCGACTTCGGCATCATCGAGCGCCCCAACACCAGGCCGGCGATCGTCTGCTCCATGCCGGGGGCCACCCAGCTGAACATCGAGGAGCTCAACTACAGCGGCTCCGGCGGCACCGGCCAGGGCGTCCGCAAGGTCGCCGGGATGGACGGGCCGGTTGAGGGCCCTGGCGGCTGGTGGGACGAGGCCACGCAGCAGTGGATCCTGACCTACTCCGACCAGGGCTGCGGCTACTGCGCGGGCACGCCCGCCGGGTACGCCACCTCGACGTCGCTGTACTCCGGCTGGACGGCGCCCGGAAACGTCGGCTGGGGCGCCCCCGACTTCGCTCGCCGCGACTTCAGTTCCGCCTCCTGTGGCGGCCAGCCCCGCACCGTCACCGTGCTCGACGGCCAGCCGTGGCAGGTCATCGACCTGTGGATCGGCCAGCGCAACGAGACCAGCGCGGACACCCTCCTCGTCCCCCTCAACTACCAGCCCGCCTCGGGCACGCCGGGCGACGGCCGGCCCTGGGTCCCGCCGCTCTCCCTCACCTGCAGCTGACCAACCCGCCCCGCGCCATCAGGCCGGGGCCTCCTCGCCTGGAGGCCACATGGCCACACCACTCACCGCCGACCAGATGCTGGCCGCGCTCAAGGCTGAAGGCCTGCGCGTCGTCGAGCACCCGGGCTGGCGCACCCACAACCGGGCCGGGCACGGCGCCTGGGGCCCCGTCCACGGCGTGATGATCCACCACACCGGCGGCAGCGCACCCTCCGACGCCGAGATCGTCTGGTCCGGCCGATCCGACCTGCCCGGTCCGTGCGCGCACGCCTACCTCGCGAAGGACGGCACCGTCACCCTCATGGGCAACGGCCGCGCCAACCACGCTGGCGGCGGCGACGGCAACGTGCTCCAGGCCGTCATCGACGAGTCGTACAGCACGAGGCCCCCCGCGCCGCACAAGCACGAGGGCTCCTCCGGCGCCGTCGACGGCAACGCCCGCTTCTACGGCCTGGAGTGCTCCGAACTCGGCAAGGGCACCGCATGGCCGACCGCTCAGTACGACGCCGCGGTGCGGTGGGCTGCGGCGATCCTCCGCGCGCACGGCTGGACCGAGAAGAGTGCGATCGGCCACAAGGAGTGGTCGGACTGGAAGCCCGACCCGACGTTCGACATGCCCACCTTCCGGGCCGCCGTCGCCGCACGCCTCGCCCACCCCGCGTCCTGGAACCCCAGCGGCAGCACGCCGGCCAAGCCCACCACCCCCAGCGCACCGACCACGGAGGACGGCATGCCCACGGCCAAGGAGATCGCCGACGCGGTCTGGAAGTACCCGCTCGTCAGCCCGACGGCACCGAAGGGCAGCGACCCCAACCGGGCCGCGGGAACCTTCGTCCGCTGGCAGGACCAGCACCACGCCGAACTCCTCGCCCGCCTCGACCAGCAGGCCGCCCGCATCGAGCACCTCGCTGCCCAGGTCGACCGGCTCATCGCCGCCAACACCAAGGCCTGACCGCCGCACTCCCAGAACGGATCACCATCATGAGAATCTTCGGGCGCGAACCGGTAGTGGTTCTGAACACGCTGTCGGCGGTGCTGGGCCTCGTCGTCTCCCTCGGCATCACCAGCCTGACCGCCGAGCAGTCCGGCGCCATCGTCGCCGCCGTCTCCGCGATCCTCGGCGCCATCGCCGCCGCCATGACCCGGCCCATCGCACCGCAGGCCTTCACCGCGGTCGTCGCAGCCGGCGCCGTCCTCGTCGCCGCATTCGGCTACGACGTCTCCCAGGAGACCATCGGCGCCATCAACACGCTCGTCCTCGCCGGCCTCACCCTCCTGACCCGGGCCCAGGTCACACCGTCCAACCCGTCCGCGCCTGCGACCGTCGAACCGCCCCGCACCATCTGATCGGAGCCACCCGTGGCCGATGAGCCGACCCTCGGCGAGGTCGTCCGGCGCTTCGAGGACCGGTTCGTCGACCTCCGAGACGACATCCAGCAGATCGGCCGCCGTCTCGACGAGAAGGTCGACCAGCGCATCTACGACCTGCGGCACGAATCCCTCGGCGCCCGCGTCGCCACCCTGGAAACCCTGCGGGAGAAGGACGCCGAGAAGCTCGTCGCCACCAGGCGCTGGCTGATCGGCGCCGTCATCGTGCCGCTGATCGGCATCCTGCTGCCCGTCGTCATCCTTCTCGTGCGGGGGTCTGGGTCTTGACACGTTCCGCACTGCGCAGAGAGGAGCGACGCTGGCGTCGCGGAGACCTGTTCGCCGTGGCCGTCGCGGTGGCGGTCGGGTCCGCGTTCGCCTGGATACTCCTCAGCATCCAGGCCCTCAACCACGAGCTGCACACCGCGAACGAGGCGCGCGACGCGCTGGCCGCCCAGGTCCAACGGCTCGGCGGTGACCCCATCGCCGGGCCCCCGGGCTCGCGCGGCCAGCCCGGAACGGTCGGACCCCAAGGACCGAAGGGCGACCGCGGCGAGCCTGGCCCGGCTGGTCCGTCCGGCCCGCCGGGCCCCTCAGGGTCGCCGGGGAAGAACGGCAAGGACGGCAGCGAGGGAACGGCCGGCGAGCCGGGATCCGCGGGAGCGACCGGCCCCGCAGGACCAGCTGGCCCGGCAGGCCCGCAGGGCGAGCCGGGCCCCGCCGGACCGCAGGGAGAGAAGGGCGACCCGGGCGAACGCGGCCCCGCAGGACCGGCCGGGCCGGCATGCCCCGACGGGTACAGCCTGCAGGCGCCCTCCTACGACCCGGACGCGCTCGTCTGCCGCAAGGACGGCGCACCCCAGCCCGACCAGCCCGGCAACGGCCAGACCCCGCAAGCCGTCGCACTCGACCCCAACCGCCGCCAGTACACGTAGGAGGCGCCATGCCCGACCCGATCCCCCTGCGGCCGCGCCGCGACCCGTCCGCCGCTGACACCCGCAGCCTCGTCGAGCTCGGCCAGGAGGAACCGCCACCCGTACCCCGGCCGGCCACAAACCCGTTCCAGGAGCCGGACTGGCCGCCCGAGGACGAACCCGCGTGAACAACGACGCCCCCGCTTCTCTGCCAATCGGCAGGGGAGCGGGGGCGCTTTGCTGTGTCCGCGCTGAGTGGCTGTCCAACAATCGATCGATTGATGGCTAGTTGGACAGCCGGTGCCCGAAACGGACATAGCCGCCCTCGCGGTTGTCCAAAAACCCCGTACAGAAAGTCTCAATGTCCATGTACTAGTCATGACCCTTTGTTGGACAATGGGGTCATGGAACCCGACACCACAGACCTCCTCGCCCCTGTCGGAGGGGGAGGCGCCCTCATCGGGTACGCCCGCGTCAGCACCAAGGGCCAGAACCTCGACCGTCAGATCGCTGCCCTCGAAGCTGCGGGGTGCGAACGGATCTTCTCCGATAAGAAGTCCGGCAAGAACACCGAACGCGAAGAGCTCTGGAAGGCCCTCGACTACCTACGCCCCAACGACACGCTCATCGTGCCGTCCCTCGACCGCCTCGGCCGATCCATCCAAGACCTCATCGCCATCGTCGCCGGTCTCCGCAAGCGCGGCATCGGCTTCCGCTCCCTGCACGAGGCGCTCGACACCACCACCCCCGGCGGCCGGCTGGTCTTCCACGTCTTCGCCGCACTCGCCGAGTTCATCCGCGAGCTCATCGTCCAGGGAACACATGAGGGGATCGCCGCGGCCCGCGCGCGCGGGCAACGCCTTGGTCGTCCCCCGGCCATGACAGAGGAGCAGATCCTTCACGCCCGTTCGATGCTCGCCAACCCGGAGGCCTCCATCAGTTCCATCGCCAAGCTCCTCGGGGTCAGCCGCACCACCATCTACAAGTACGTTCCCGAGCTGCGCGCAGGCCACCGCCCGAGCGTCCGCACGGGGAGGCTGGCTGAACTGGAGGGAGCGTGACCAGAGAGCGCTGTGGCAAGCCGACCAAGAAGGGCACCGCCTGCAGGCGGGAACTGCACTCCTGGCTGGAAGGCTTCAAAGTCCGCCGCGCCGACGGGTGCTGGCGGCACATGAACCCCGCCTTCAGGGCGGCGGCGGAAGAGCGCAAGCAGCGAGACGAGGAAGCATGGCAGGCATATCTGGCCGCCGAACCGATCTGTTGGTCCTGGCCGGTGCCGGTCCATCTGGCCGGAGAGGTACGCCCGCCGACCGACGACGTCGACCAACAGCTGTCCTCAGGGGCGATCGAGTGGCTCGCCCGTAACCCCGAGGCCCAGGACAGGATCCTCAGGGAGTGGCAGGACGGACGCTGTGCCATCTGCGGACACCGACGATCCCTGGTCGAGGATCACGACCACGCGACCGGCTTGACACGCGGTTATCTATGCCCTGGCTGCAACATCCAAGAGGGCATCTACCGGAGCGGCGACAACCTCTTCAGTCGATACCGCAAGCGCCATCCGGCGACGATCCTGGGCCTGCAGATCCGGTACTGGAACCCGATCGCTGGAGAGTACGCTCAACCAGGCCGCGCGATGACGGCGGCCGAGCGCGAGGCCGACAAGTGGACCGACGCCGCATCGGAGGACATCGGACTATGACGGACAGCTCGTTCAGCGAGTTCATGAAGACCACGAGGCCCGGCCCGCCGCGGCGATGCGACAGCTGCCAGACCGCCAGCCTCCGCACGCGCACCAGCCCGGCGACCCAAGAGGACGAGGTCATCTGTACCAACATCCGGTGCTCGGCTTCGCCGCTCTACCGGCAGTCGTAGCCAGCACCTGCCACACTGAACCCAGGCCCGCCTCGCATCCCCCCGTCGAGGCGGGCCTTTCTCACCCCTCCAGCCATCCGAGCTCCGCGTCGGGCCGGCAGTGCGGGCAGGCGGTGACGCCCTCGGCGAGCGCCCGCAGCGCCTGATCCCGGGCCACCCCGCGCGACCGCTTCCCCGCGTTCCAGCAGCCCCCGGCGTGCACGTACACGGGCACGGCGTCCCGGCCGATCCCCAGCTCCAGCAGCCAGTCCGGCTGGGGCGGCCGGGCCTGCTCGCCGCGCTGCCGCTCCTGCTCCCGCCGCTCGGCCGCCGCAATCGCCCGGCGCACCTCATCCAGGGTCAGGGCGAGGAACGTCTCCAGGGTGCGGAGCCGGGGCAGGTCGGGCGGCAGGTCGTGCATGTGTTCGATTCTAGGATGGTGGGCGTGAACGACAACCCGCGGGCCGGCCGCTACCACCTCCTCCTCGCCGTCGACGGCCGGCCCGCCCTGCACGGCTGGTGGAACAGCGAGACGACCGCGCGCGGCCAGTTCCGGCAGATCGTCGGCAGCCACGGCCGGGACGGCGCCCGCGTCACCCTCACCGACGAGGAGACCGGCACCGCGTTGACGACCTGGCCAGGCGAGGGCTGAGCCTCTGCCATGATCGACGCCATGGCACACCACCCCTACCCGGACCGCGACCGCGCCCGTCGGCAGATCGACCGCCATCACCTCACGCCGGCCGAGCTCCGCGCGCAGGAGCGCGCCCTGCGGCAGGCGGCCACAGCCGAGCCCGGCGTCTACGTACTCTCCACTCGGCGCCCCGGCATTGTCAGTGGGCAGAGCTAGCCTGAGGTCATCAGGCACATCCGCCTTTCGAACAAGTCGGGTTTGCTGCTGGCCGCCCTGCTCCGGCGTGATGCACCGGAGCGGGGCGCTGCTCTCTCAGGCCGCGGCCTCCGCGTGCCGGGCGGCCTTCTTCACGTCCATCTCGACGTCGTACCGGCCGAGCCCCTGCTCGCTGGCATGCTCGGTGACCGCGGCCTGCGTCTCCTCGGCGAGCTTCCGCCACTCCCGCCAGACCGTGTCGTAGGCGGTCGTCTGCTCCTCGCTCCACTCGCCGGCCGTGGGCGGCCCGTACTCGTCCCGCAGGGCCAGCACTCGGGCGTGCGCCTCATCGGCCGCACGCTGCATCATCACGAGATCCTCGAAAGTGTGTGCCACGTGCAGCGATCCTAGGCTGCTGTGGTCATCTCCCCGCGCGAGGCGCGCACCCACTCGTCGCGCAGCTGCTCGTAGCGTTCCCGGGTCGGCCCCCACAGCCAGCCGCCCGTCTCCAGCAGCAGCGCGCGAATGTCCGCCTGCACGACCGCGGCAGACCGCACGACACCCTCAGGCGGGGGAGGAGTGGACATGATCCGACTGTAGCCGCCGGGTCTGACAGCGGGCTACGAATCGGCACGGTCGGCGATGTACGTCCCCTTCGCCGGCAGGGTCACGACCAGACCGCGCTGCCGCAGATCCTCGACCGCTCGCCGCACCGTGCCGACGGCGACGCCCAGCTGCTCGGCCAGTTCTCTCTCGCCCTCCAGGCGTGCGCCCGGGCGGAGCTCGCCGGCCTCAATGCGGCGCGCGATGTGGTCGGCGACCTGCTGCCAGACGTACACGGGCCGGGACGGATCGATCGCAGGCTCTTGATCACCCATGCTTCGACGCTAGGGCGGCCCACCGCTGGCTATCCCGGCAGGTAGCTCCATACAGCGGTATAGAGCAGTGTGTAGCGGTACCGTCTGAGCAGGAACGAAAGTGCCCTCGGAGCGCGGGCCGCGCACCCCGAGGGCCGCCGACGAGCGGAGCGTCGACATGGACGAGCGTAGAGACCCGCCACCCGCGGACGAAAGCAGCCGGCCGGTCGCCGTCTCCCCGTTACCGGCACCGAAGGCGGCATGGGCGGCCTACGTCAGCCACTGCCGCGCCTGCTCCGTGTGCCGGGATGTCGACCAGCACTGCGACGAGGCGGACCGGCTCTACCAGGAGTGGCAGGCGCGGGCCCGGCGGGCACTGCAGGAACTCGGCTGACCCCTGGCCAGGGCGTTGACGAAGAGCCAGCGATTCGCACCCCGTGTACTTGCCGTGAGGAAACGAATGCGCGCCGCACTCTTCCCTCGCCGATCAACGTGATGTTGAATTCCGGTCAGGTGGCCGGTCAGGCAGCGGCTCGCTGCCGTCCTTCAGTCATGCACTCAGCCGTGCAGGAGGTCGGTGACGTGTACGCCCAGCACGCGGGCGATCTTCAGGAGTGTCGTGATGCGCGCGTCCGCGGTGCCGGCTTCGACGGCCTGGTAGGCGGAGCGGCTCACTTCAGCAGCCAGGAAGACGGACTCTTGCGTCCGGTTCTGGCGGAGCCGTGTGACCCGGATGCGGTCGCCGATGGCGCGTCGCTCGAGAGCGAGCCACTCGTCGTCATCGGGCAGGGTTGGCACCCGAGCAACGCTCGATCGAAGATGATCATAAGTCAGCCCGGTTTACCGGGCATTCTTTGATCTTGAAACTGTCTGGCGCTCTGCGGTGATCTGGCATATGCCGCAGGGCGGCTTGTAGTGTGCGACATTCGAAAGTTTGTTCACCTGAAGGGGTGAACGGGCGTCGGCCTGCGCATCCCCGACCGACGCAGGGGAACGCGAGGAACACCCCCCACCCACAGGCCGGCCGAGGCAACGGGAGACACCACCATGAAGCGGCAGCAGATCCTCGACCTGTACCAGTGGAGTCCCGGCGTCTGCTTCCGGCATCAACACAAGGGCGAGGTGCCGACAGCGGTCATCAAGGTGATTCATCCCCGCGGTCGGGAACGGGAGTTGCGCGCCTGCGAAGAGTGCGTCATCGCCATAGAGGACGCGCGCCGGGAGATGGCGGCACGCAACGGCGAGCCCTACGAGCCGGGACACGTGGACGGGGCTGCGAGATGAATCGTCCCGCCCCCTCGGAGCCGCCGCTCCCCAGGGAGGATCCAGGGAGCGAGGAGGGCTCAGGGAGCGTCCAGGGAGCGAGAAATTCACAACTCAAGTGAAGTCACAGGAAGTGAAGGGGATTCAAAGTCAGCAGGTCAGAGCCCTGTTACGGCCATGGATCTTCAAAATCCCAGGTCCCAAAAAGTGCAGCAGGCAGTTCGAGAACATCTGGCTGCGCACCAAGCGGTACAACGCCTCCGGCAAGGTCGTCTCCGGCACCGGCGGCGTCTGCTACCTGTACTTCCCGGCCCGGCCGACCCCGCGGCAGCGGGCGGCGCTGGCGGCGGTGGGCGTGCGCTGAGGCTCCTCCGGCGGCCCCTGGGGAGCGCTGGGGGAGCGCTCGGGGCCGCCGCTGTGACCAACCTCTCCGCCACGGCGGGGCCCGAAGGTGGCATCGTGGACGGTCGGCGGGGGAAGCCACTTCACGGACGAATACAGCGAGACGACACCATGACCGCACACTCGGCATCCGCCCCCCGTATCGGCACCGGTGGCCCGAAGGACGACGGCCCCGCTCTCCTGGAGCACGTGATGGGCTGGGTGCTCGTCGCCGTCGTCGCGATGCTCGTCACCCAACTCGGCCTGCTCTGAGGCGAAAGCCCCCCCAACCCGGAGCGGCGTTCCGGCGTACGGACCACTGTGACGTGAGGCACGCCCGGCCTGCCATACTGCGGACGTCCCGCCGCCCGTAGGAACCAGGGTCGACCGTGAACCTCAGCCCCCAGCCCGCCGCCGTCGCCGCTGCCCGGCCCCGCGGCACGGAGCGCTCGCTGGCGCGTCGCGCCGAACTGCTCGCCATCGGGCGCCGGCTGTTCGCCGACACCTCGTACGACGCCCTGTCGATGGACGACATCGCCCGCCACGCGCACGTCGCCAAGGGGCTGATCTACTACTACTTCCGGTCCAAGCGCGGCTACTACCTGGCCATCGTCCAGGACTCCGTCGCCGACCTGGTCGCCTTCGCCGCGAGCGGCGCCGACCTGCCCGCCGTGGACCGCGTGCACCGCACGATCGACGGCTATCTGCGCTACGCCGAGCAGAACCAGGCCGCCTACCGCACCATCGTCAGCGGCGGCGTCGGCTTCGACACCGAGGTGCACGCGATCCGCGACTCGGTGCGCGAGGCGATCATCGCCACCATCGCCGAGGGCGCCTACGGCCACGGGGACATCGCACCGGTGGCCCGCATGGGCCTGCTGGCGTGGGTGTGCGGGGTCGAGGGCGCCACGCTCGACTGGGTGGACCGCCCGGAGCTGTCCCGCGACACCATGCGGGATCTGCTGGTCAAGACGCTCGGCGGGGCCCTGCGCGCCGTCGAGGAGCTGGACCCGGCCCATCCGGCGCCGCAGGCCGCCCGCCGGGACGGCTGACGCCACGAGCGGGACGACTGATGCCCGCGAGGGGGACGCCCGATGCCCGCGAGGGGGCGGCGGGCACCGGGCCCGCCGCCCCCTCGCGCCGCGCACCGGGCGCTAGTTGATCGCCTTGATCAGCTCACCGTTCGCGGTGTCGCCGCTCAGCTCCCAGAAGAAGGTGCCGCCCAGGCCCTGCTGGTTCTTGTACGTCATCTTCGTCGCGATGGTCGCCGGGGTGTCGTAACTCCACCAGTTGCTGCCGCACTTGGCGTACGCCGTGCCGCCGACGGTGCCGGTGGCCGGGCACTTGGTCTTGAGCACCTTGTAGTCGTCGATGCCCTGCTCGTACGTCCCGGCCGCCGGGCCGGTCGCCGTGCCGCCGGGTGCCGCCTGGGTGACGCCGGTCCAGCCGCGGCCGTAGAAGCCGATGCCGAGCAGCAGTTTGTTCGCCGGGATGCCGAGCCCCTTGAGCTTGGCGATGGTGGCCGAGGTCGTGTAGTTCGCCTTCGGGATGCCGGCGTAGGAGGTCAGCGGCGAGTGCGGGGCGGTGGGGCCGGTGGCGTCCCAGGCGCCGAAGTAGTCGTACGTCATCGGGTTGTACCAGTCGACGGAGGCGGCCGCCCCCGCGTAGTCCGCGGCGTCGATCTTGCCGCCCGAGGTGGCGTCCGCGGTGATCGCGGCGGTGACCAGCGAGGAGCCGCCGAACTTGGCGCGCAGCGCCGCCATCAGCTTGCGGAAGGCGTCCCGGCCGCTGGAGTCGCAGGTGTTGCCGCAGGCGTTGGGGTACTCCCAGTCGATGTCGATGCCGTCGAAGACGCCCGCCCACTTGGGGTTCTTCACCAGGTCGTAGCAGGACTGCGCGAAGGCGGCCGGGTTCTTCGCGGCCTCGCCGAAGCCGCCGGACCAGGTCCAGCCGCCGAAGGACCACAGCACCTTCAGGCCCGGGTGCTTCTTCTTCAGTTTCAGCAGCTGGTTCAAGTTCCCGCGCAGCGGCTGGTCCCAGGTGTCGGCGACGCCGTCCACGGACTCGGCGGCGGTGTAGGCGCGGTCGGTCGCGGCGTAGGCGTCGCCCATGGCGCACTTGCCGCCGGTGACGTTGCCGAAGGCGTAGTTGATGTGGGTGAGCCGGGCGGCGGAGCCGGAGGTCTCGATGTTCTTGACGTAGTACTTGCGGTCGTAGGTGCCCCATTCGGTGAAGTAGCCGACGACCTTGGAGCCGGCCGCCTCCCGCGCGGAGGGCGAGGCGGTCGCGGTGGTGGTGCCCGTGCCGGCCAGCAGCCCGGCGCCGAGCAGGGCGGTACACGCGGCCGAGACCAGCGCCCGCAGGGCGCGGCGGCGGTGGGGGGTGTGCATCGGGTGGTGCCTCCTCGTGGGGGAGAGGGGGAGCGCCGATTGGCATGAACGCGATGACGCGAGCGGTGCGGGAGAGCGTAGGAGGACTAGACCAGTGCGTCAATGGTGCGGACCAATCTCGGGTCCGCTCGGGGGTCCCGGATTTTTCTTGAAGTAAGCGGTCGTTAACTGGTGACGCGGCCCCTCGGATCGGGCATACTCACAGCGCAGCCGCTGGTCAGCCGCGCTCCGAGACCCGGAAAACGCCCGACCGGACCGGCATCAGGAAGACCCGGCGGAGCCGCCCCCAACCCCAGGCGCACGTCCGCCGATGTGCCCGACAGGGAGGAGAGCGTCGCCATGCCCGACCGCGCCCCGCAGCCGGTGGACCGTCTACTGCCCACGGACGAGGCCCGGGATCTGATCTCGCTCGTCCGTGACATCGCGCAGCGCGAGATCGCCCCTCGGGCGGCCGAGGAGGAGGACGCCGGGCACTTCCCGCGCGAGGTCTTCACCCTCCTGTCCGAGTCCGGGCTGCTCGGTCTGCCCTACGACTCCGAGTACGGCGGCGGCGACCAGCCGTACGAGGTCTACCTCCAGGTGCTGGAGGAGCTGGCCACGGCCCGCCTCACCGTGGGCCTCGGTGTCAGCGTGCACACCCTCGCCTCCCACGCGCTCGCCACCTTCGGCAGCAAGCAGCAGCAGGTCGAGCACCTGCCGGCGATGCTCGGCGGCGGGCTCCTCGGCGCGTACTGCCTGTCCGAGCCGGCCTCCGGGTCCGACGCCGCCTCCCTGCGCACGAAGGCCGTCCGGGACGGCGACGCCTGGGTGATCACCGGCACGAAGGCCTGGATCACGCACGGCGGCATCGCCGACTTCTACACGGTCATGGCCCGCACCGGCGAGGAGGGCCCCCGCGGGATCACCGCCTTCCTGGTGCCGGGGGACGCCGAGGGGCTGAGCGCCGCGGCACCCGAGAAGAAGATGGGCATGAAGGGCTCGCCCACCGCCCAGGTCCACTTCGACGGCGTCCGGGTCTTGGACGACCGGCGCATCGGCGAGGAGGGCCAGGGCTTCGCCATCGCCCTGTCCGCGCTGGACTCCGGGCGGCTCGGCATCGCGGCCTGCGCGATCGGCCTGGCCCAGGCGGCCCTGAACGAGGCGGTGGCGTACGCGACGGAGCGGCGCCAGTTCGGCAGACCGATCGCCGACTTCCAGGGGCTGCGCTTCATGCTCGCCGACATGGCGACCCAGGTGGAGGCGGGCCGGGCGCTGTACCTCGCGGCCGCCCGCCTGAAGGACGCCGGCCGGCCGTTCGCCCAGCAGGCGGCCATGGCCAAGCTGCTGTGCACCGACGCGGCGATGAAGGTCACCACCGACGCCGTCCAGATCCTCGGCGGCTACGGCTACACCGCCGACTTCCCGGCCGAGCGCTTCATGCGCGAGGCCAAGGTGCTGCAGATCGTCGAGGGCACCAACCAGATCCAGCGGATGGTCATCGCCCGTCATCTCGCGGGCCCCGAGTCCCGCTGAACCCCGGCTCACCGAGTCCCCGGCCGACACCGGTGAACCTGGTCTCGGCCGGGGGCCGGCTGCCGGCAGATGCGGCCCGGGCCGGGGCTCGGGTGCCGGCGGATGCGGCCTGGGCCGGGGCTCGGGTGCCGGCGGATGCGGCCTGGGCCGGGGCTCGGGTGCCGGCGGATGCGGCCTGGGCCGGGGCTCGGGTGCCGTCGTGCGCGGTCCCGGCCGGGGCGCGGCTGCCGCTACAGGCGGTCTCGCCCGCGCCTCGGGTGCCGTCGTACGCGGCCGCGCCCGCGGGCCGGATTCCGGTGTAGGCGGTCCCGGCCGTGGCCCGGGTGGTGCCGAACCGGGGCTCGGCCGGACCGCGTGCGCTGCCGAGGCCCGCGTCACCGGTGTACCCGGCCCCGCCGACCCCCGCCTCGCCGGTGTACCCGGCCCCGCCGAGGCTTGCCTCGCCGGTGTACCCGGCCTGACCGCGGTCCCGGGTCCCGCCGTACCCGGTTTCGCCGCGGTGCCGGACCCCGCCGCGCCCCGCTTCGCCGCGCTCGCGGGCCTCGCCGTACCCGTCCTCGCCCGGGCCGCGGAAGCCGCCGAACTGGCCCGGCCGGACCGGCGGGGCCGCGAGCCTGGTCCACTCCGGGTCGTGGCGTCCGGGCAGGGTCCGGCCACCCTCCGCCCACACGCGCAGCACCGCGCGGTAGATGGGCGGGTCGGGGTGCACCGGCGGCGGCAGGGGAACCGATCCTGCGGGCGGCGGCACGAAGAGACGGTGCTCCCGCCCGGTCGTCGCGTACGTACGGGTCATACCCGGGCAACGCGAAGGCGGTCCGTCAGGACACCGGCCCGCGGAATCGGGCGTGCGTTCGCGCGCCGGGTGCCGCTGCCCTCACACAGCCTGATGGGCCATCAAGTCGTATGCGGTGAACGGCGTTTCGACGCACGACGGCACGCTGATCCTGCACCACGGCGACCTCGGCCGCGGTGCAGGGCAGTTGCTCGTGCTTCAGGCGGCCTGCGCCCGGCGCATCGACGGCACGCGCATCGGGCGCGAGCCCGGGCCACCGACGTGCGAGAACGGCTGTGTCCGCCAGTCCAGCCCCTGAGGGAGCGTCAACAGCAGCGCGGTGTCCTGCTCTTGGGGCGTGAACGTCTCGTCCGCGGGCTTGGCGTCGGAGGCCTTGCGGCCCGTACCGGCACACACCGTCAGCCCGAACGGGTTCCACGGCGAGGCGCACAGCGCGTGCTCCGGCAGGACTTCCTCGTCCGCCAGCAGCGCGATGGGCTGCGCGCAGTCCGGGCAGATCACCCGGTACATCTCGAAGGTGTCGTAGGCGTCGAACTCCTCGCCGTCGTCGAAGGCGTCGGGTTCGACGCCCTCCGGCTCGGGCTCGACCACCGGCTGCTGCCTCTTGGGCAGGGTACGACCAGGGCGCTTAAGACTCTGCATGGGATTCTCCCCCTCGGGCTGGGCCGTGAAGGCGCTGCGGCCTCGACCACAGCAAGCACTTCCCGTCCGCCCTCGGGGGTAATCACGAGACCATCACGGAGACTGTTCGAAGGGTGTGGCGTTCGTCACAAGCCGTGCGCGGGTGCCCCTCGCGGGCCGTCCGTCCCCCGGACGGCGTACGGGCGGCTCCCGGTGAGGTCACGAACCGGGCATGACCTGGGCCGGGAGGTATCCGAGGAGATCACCCGCCCTGTAGGTTCTGCGGCATGGAGGAGCTGGACCGTCAGATCGTGCAGCTGCTCGTCAAGGACGGGCGGATGAGCTACACCGACCTGGGCAAGGCCACGGGCCTGTCCACGTCGGCCGTGCACCAGCGAGTGCGCCGGCTGGAGCAGCGTGGCGTCATCCGCGGCTACGCGGCCGTCGTGGACCCCGAGGCGGTCGGGCTGCCGATGACCGCGTTCATCTCGGTCAAACCGTTCGACCCCAGCGCGCCCGACGACATCGCCGACCGGCTCTCCGGCGTCCCCGAGATCGAGGCCTGCCACAGCGTCGCCGGCGACGAGAACTACATCCTCAAGGTGCGCGTGGCCACCCCGCACGAGCTGGAGGAGCTGCTCGCCCGGGTCCGGTCGCTGGCCGGCGTGTCCACCCGCACCACGGTGGTGCTGTCCACGCCGTACGAGGCACGGCCGCCGCGCATCTGACGCGGTCGCGTTTCACCGGTCCGCCCGCGCCTCCGGCCCGGTCGCTTCTCTGCCCGGCCGGGCATCCCGCGTTCCCGGCCCGCCCGGTCGCGTATCCGCCCACCTGCGTGCGAGGCGGTCCGGGCCAGGCGCGACACTGTTCCCCATGAGTGAGCGCACCCCCGAGCCGCAGACCGTCCTGCTCCGCCGTGGCGAGGTCCACAGCCCCGCCGACCCCTTCGCCACCGCCATGGTCGTCGAACGCGGCCAGGTCGCCTGGGTCGGCTCCGAGGGCGCGGCCGACGCCTTCGCGGACGGGGTCGACGAGGTGATCGACCTCGACGGCGCCCTGGTCACCCCCGCGTTCACCGACGCGCATGTGCACACCACCGCCACCGGTCTGGCCCTCACCGGCCTGGACCTGAGCGGCGCGCCCTCGCTGGAGGCCGCCCTGGCGGCCGTCCGGGAGTTCGCCGCCGCGCGGCCCCACGACCGGGTGCTGCTCGGGCACGGCTGGGACGCCGCCCGCTGGGCCGGCGGCCGCCCGCCCACGCGCGCGGAGCTGGACGAGGCGACCGGCGGCCGCCCGCTGTACCTGTCCCGGATCGACGTGCACTCCGCCGTCGTCACCACGGCCCTGCTGGAGATGACCCCCGGGCTCGGTCTCGTGGACGGCCCGCTGACCGCCGACGCCCACCACGCCGTGCGCGCCACCGCCCTCGGCGCGATCACGCCCGCGCAGCGCGCCGAGGCCCAGCGCGCGGCCCTCGCCCACGCGGCCTCCCTCGGCATCGGCTCGGTGCACGAGTGCGCCGGCCCGGAGATCTCCTCCGAGGACGACTTCACCGGCCTGCTGCGCCTCGCCGCCGAGGAGCCCGGGCCGCGGGTCGTCGGCTACTGGGCCGAGCAGGACGTCGCCAAGGCCCGCGAGCTGGGCGCGATCGGCGCCGCGGGCGACCTCTTCGTCGACGGCGCCCTCGGCTCGCACACCGCGTGCCTGCACGAGCCCTACGCCGACGCCGCCCACACCGGCACCGCCTACCTCGACGCCGGCGCGGTCGCCGCGCACGTCGTCGCATGCACCGAGGCCGGACTGCAGGCCGGCTTTCACGCCATCGGCGACGCCGCCGTCACCGCCGTGGTCGAGGGCGTGCGCGCCGCCGCCGAGAAGGTCGGCCTCGCCCGGGTGCGGGCCGCCCGCCACCGCGTCGAACACGCCGAGATGCTCACCCCCGAGACCGTCGCCGCCTTCGCCGAACTGGGCCTGACGGCCTCCGTGCAGCCGGCCTTCGACGCGCTGTGGGGCGGCGAGGACGGCATGTACGCCCGGCGCCTCGGCGCCGAGCGGGCCCGCGGCCTCAACCCCTTCGCGGCGCTGCTGCGCGCCGGTGTTCCGCTGGCCTTCGGCTCCGACAGCCCGGTCACCCCGCTCGACCCGTGGGGCACGGTCCGCGCCGCCGCCTTCCACCGCACCCCCGAGCACCGCGTCTCCGTCCGCGCCGCGTTCACCGCGCACACGCGCGGCGGCTGGCGGGCCGTCGGACGCGACGACGCGGGCGTCCTGGTGCCGGGTGCGCCCGCCGACTACGCCGTCTGGCGCACCGGCGCCCTCGTCGTCCAGGCCCCCGACGACCGGGTCGCCCGCTGGTCGACCGACCCGCGCTCCGGCACCCCCGGCCTGCCCGACCTCACCCCCGGCCGTGAGCTGCCGCTCTGCCTGCGCACGGTGGTCGGCGGCCGCACGGTGTACGTACGGCCGGGCGAGTGATCCATGACGGCCGGGCGGCGGACCGGGCCGGCCGGCCCGCCGCCGCGCGCGCCGGGGCTGACCTGCGCGTTGAGGTCGTCGTCGCAGGTCAAGCGGCTGTTGACAGCCGACGGTCCGGGGCCGATAGGTTCGGCCCAGTCCACCACCGGACGCCCGGTGCGAGGAACGTTCAGCGCCGTGGCGCCGCTGGGTCAGGGACGGGGCACCGGGAGCCGGGGCACCGCCACTGGGAGCCAGGCTCAGCGCAGCGCCGGCGAGGGAACGTTTTGGCCGCGCCGGGGAGGTGTGACCCGGGTGGGGCCCGGGCGCTCAGTAGACAACGGCTCTCGGTCGATCCGCAGCCAGCGGGTCCCAGGTCGGCCCGAAGGGCGCCGGGCCCCCATCCGCCGCACCCGCGCGTGCGCACAACCGCCGAAAACTGACCTCATACCCCGAGTTTCCTCTTTGGACACCACCATACGAACGTCCTGTCACGTCATCGCAGGCTGCGGCCACTATGGTGGACCTCTGCGTACGGACATGAAGGGGCAGCAGTGAACGACGGCGACGGGACTTTCGAGGCCAAGGCCCAGGGGAGGAAGTTCGGTCCGCTCGGCACGGCCTTGGTGATCATTCCGACCTACAACGAGGCGGAGAACATCAAGAGCATCGTCGGCCGGGTGCGGCAGGCGGTTCCCGAGGCGCACGTTCTCGTGGCCGACGACAACAGCCCGGACGGCACCGGCAAGCTGGCGGACGAGCTCGCCGCCGGCGACGACCACGTGCAGGTGCTGCACCGCAAGGGCAAGGAAGGGCTCGGCGCCGCCTACCTGGCCGGCTTCCGCTGGGGCCTGGAGCACGGCTACGGCGTGCTGGTCGAGATGGACGCCGACGGCTCCCACCAGCCGGAGGAACTGCCCCGGCTGCTCACCGCGCTCAAGACCGCCGATCTGGTCCTCGGCTCGCGCTGGGTCCCGGGCGGCCGCGTGGTGAACTGGCCGAAGTCGCGCGAGTTCATCTCCCGCGGCGGCAGCCTGTACTCGCGGCTCGCGCTCGACCTGCCGCTGCGGGACATCACCGGCGGCTACCGCGCCTTCCGCCGCGAGACCCTGGAGGGCCTGGGCCTGGACGAGGTGGCCTCCCAGGGCTACTGCTTCCAGGTCGACCTGGCCCGCCGCGCGATCAAGGCCGGGTACCACGTCGTCGAGGTGCCCATCACCTTCGTCGAACGCGAACTGGGCGACTCCAAGATGAGCCGCGACATCCTCGTCGAGGCGCTGTGGCGGGTCACGGCGTGGGGCGTGGGGGAGCGCGTGGAGAAGCTGACGGGCAAGGGCAAGCAGGGACAGCGGGGCGCCTGACCGCGGGCGGGCTCGTGGGGGCTCGGGCTCGGGGCCGGCGCGGACCGATCTCCGGGGAGCCGGCGCGGACCGACTTCCGGGGAGCCGGCTGGGCTCGTTCGGTTGCCGGGGGCCCGGCGATCCCCGGTCGGATCGGTCCCCGGTTGGGTCGGTCCCAGGTCGGATCGGTCCCCGGTCGGATCGGTCCCCGGCCCGGCTCGGCCCTCGGCCGGCTCGGTCCCTCCCTCAAGGCTCCGGTCTCCGGTCCGGCCCGGTCCCTCCCTCGTGCTCCGGCCTCGGCCCTGATCAGCTCTTGTCCGGTCAGCTCTTATCCGGAGCTGAGCCGGATCCAGGCACACTGGAGGCATGACGACAGGCGTTCCGACCTCTTCCTCCTCCGCTCGCCCCGCCGGCCGCCGGCGCTCGCGGCTGCGCACCGCCCTGCCGCTGGGGGTCGCCGCCTGGCTGGTGCTGGAGATCTGGCTGCTGACCGTGGTCGCCGGCGCGTCGAGCGGGTTCGTGGCCTTCCTGCTGCTGGTCGCCGGCTTCATCGGCGGCGCCGCGGTGGTGAAGAGGGCGGGGCGGCGGGCCTTCCGGAACCTCAACGAGGCGCTGCAGCGGGGCGACTCCCCGTCGGCGCAGCGCGGTGGCAACGGCTTTCTGATGCTGGCCGGCCTGCTGCTGATGATCCCGGGACTGATCTCGGACGCCGTCGGCCTGCTCCTGCTGCTCCCGCCGGTCCAGAAGGCCGCCGGCCGCCTGGCGGAACGCACCGTGGACCGCACGCTGCGCGCCGGCGCACCGGGCGGTTTCGGTGACGCGTTCCAGCAGGTCCGCATCCACCGCCCCGACGGCAAGGTCGTCCAGGGTGAGGTCGTCCACCACGACGAGCCCGCCGACACCCCCGACGACCGGCGCCCCCCGCTGACGCGCTGACCGCGCCGGCCCGCGAGGGAGCCACGCGCCCGCCTCGGACGCGTGGCTTTTCCGCGGGCCCGCCGACGCCGACGCCGGCGGACGGCGGGCGCCCAGGCAAAAGACCGCGGGTGCCTTGCGTACGCAAAAGACCGCGGGCGCCGTACGTGAGATACGTACGGCGCCCGCGGTCAGTTACGCGCGCTGTGTCCGGCCGAGCCCGCAGGGACTAAGCGGACTTGCGGCTGTCCCGAGGATGAACCGCGAGGTTCATCGCCCCGGACCGCAGAACGGCCAGCCGCTCCTCGAGGACCTCTTCGAGTTCCTCGCGGGTACGCCGCTCCATCAGCATGTCCCAATGCGTACGCGCGGGCTTGGCCTTCTTCTCCTCAGGGCCGTCGCCATCCACGAGGAGTGCCTGGGCTCCGCAGACCTTGCACTCCCACTCCGGCGGGATCTCCGCCTCGACCGAGAAGGGCATCTCGAACCGGTGCCCCTTCTCGCATGCGTACTCCACGGCCTGGCGCGGGGCCAGGTCGATGCCGCGGTCCGTCTCGTAGCTGGTCACCACGAGGCGCGTGCCGCGAAGAGCTCGCTCACTCATGAATCGTGCCTCCCGGGCTTGTCGCCCACAGGACAGGTGTCGCTGTCGTCGTCATCCGGTCAACGTCCGGTCGGCGGTAAAGATTCCCGTTCCGATGTGCCCGTTCCGGGTCATGCGTCGCCGTCGTGCCGCAGCCTTGTCAACCAGTGCAGTACCCACCGACGCCCGGTTTGTCACGTCTGCTCGGAGATGTCACCTAGCGCTTCGTCGCCTTTGACGCGCAGTAACGGTACGCCTGGCAGGCCAAACGCGTACACTACCGCCCTTTCACCCCGAGTGCTAAATCCTCTCCGGAACCGGGTTGCCCGCGTCGCCGATCGCCCGCCGCACCGGCACCCGCGCGAGGAGCACGAAACCGATCGCGAAGAACGCCACCAGCGAGATGATCGCGGAGCGATAGCTGCCGGTCAGCTGGTAGGTGACGCCGAACAGCAGCGGGCCCAGCCAGCTCATCCCGCGGTCGCTCAGCTCGTACGCCGAGAAGTACTCGGCCTCCTTGCCCGGCGGGACGAGATGGGAGAACAGGGAGCGCGACAGCGCCTGGCTGCCCCCGAGGACCAGCCCGATCCCGGCCGCCAGCACGAAGAACCACACCGGAGCCCCGGCGGGCAGGAAGTACCCGGCGCCGAGCGTGAGCGTCCACGCCACGAGCGAGCCGAGGATCGTCCGCTTCGCGCCGTACGTGCGGGCCAGCCGGCCCATCCCGAGCGCGCCGGCCACGGCCAGCACCTGCACCAGCAGCACCGCGCCGATGAGCGTGGACTGGCCGAGGCCCAGTTCCTCCGAGCCGTACACCGACGCCTGGGAGATCACCGTCTGGATGCCGTCGTTGTAGACGAGGTAGGCCAGCAGGAAGGCGAGGGTCAGCGGGTGGCGGCGCATGTCGCGGATCGTCGCCGCGAGCTGCCGCATCCCCGGCAGGGCGGCCTCGCGGTGCGTGGAGCGCCGGTCGCGCAACCGCCGCAGCGGGACGAGGGTGAAGGCCCCCCACCACAGCCCGGCCGAGGCCAGGCAGATGCGCACCGCCATGGTCTGCGACAGGCCGAAGCCGTCGTGGGCGAGATAGAGGACCAGATTGGCGATCAGCACCAGCGAGCCGGCCGCGTAGCCGAACGCCCAGCCGCGGGAGGAGACCGCGTCCCGCTCCTCGGGCGGGGCGATCTGTGGCAGATAGGAGTTGTAGAGCATCATCGCCACCGACTGGGCCGCGTTCGCGACCACCAGCAGCACCCCGCCGAGCAGATAGCGGTCGCCGGCCAGGAAGAACATCCCCGTCGTCGCCGCGGCCCCCAGGTACGCGGCGGCCGCGAGCAGCGGCTTCTTGCGGCCGGTGCGGTCGGCGGCGGCCCCCACCAGGGGCATCACCAGCACCGCCACGATCACCGACAGGGACACCGTGTAGGCGAAGAAGGAACCGGCGCGGACCGGGACGCCCAGGGGATGCACATATCCGTCGGCGTCGGCGGCGGCCTTCGCGACCGAGGTCAGGTAGGGGCCCAGGAACACGGTGAGCACGCTCGTCGAGTAGACGGAGCACGCCCAGTCGTAGAAATACCAGCCGCGCTGCTCGCGCCTGCGGCCGGCGGCGTCGTCCGCCTCGGCCGTGCGCACGGTGTCGATGTCCACCCGCGCCCTCGCTTCCCCGCTGAAGGAGCCGCGCGCGGGCCGGGCGGGCGCCGGGCGGTCAGACCCAGACGCCGCGTTCCTCCATCACCTTGCGCAGCGTGTCGATGTGATCGGTCATGATGCCATCGACGCCGAGGTCCAGGAGCCGGTGCATGCGCTCGGGTTCGTTGACCGTCCACACGTGCACCTGCAGCCCGTGCGCGTGGGCGAACCGCACGAAGCGCCGGTCCACCACCTGGATGCCCGACTGCACCTCGGGCACCTGTGCCGCGACGGCCGAGCGGCGCAGCGCCGCCGGCACACCCCAGGAGCGCAGTCGCAGGTTGAGCACGCCCCGGGTGCCGTAGGAGGTGGCGAGCTTGGGGCCCGCCAGCCGCTGGGCGCGCACCACGCGCGCCTCCGAGAACGAGCCCAGGCAGATCCGGTCCCAGGCGTTCGCCCGGGCGATCAGGTTGAGGAAGGGGTGCAGCGCCGCCTCGGCCTTCACGTCCACGTTCCAGCGCACGTCGGGGAAGACGTCGAGCAGGTCGTCGAAGAGCGGCACCGGCTCCGTGCCCGCCACGCGCGCGTCGCGCACCTGGCTCCACGGCAGGTCCGCGATCCTGCCCGCGCCGTCCGTCACCCGGTCCAGCGTGGCGTCGTGGAAGGCGACGAGCCGGCCGTCCTTGGTGGCGTGCACATCGGTCTCGATGTACCGGTAGCCGGCCTCCACCGCCCGCCGGAACTGCGCCATGGTGTTCTCCAGGCCCTCGGCGGCGCCGCCGCGGTGCGCGAAGGCGATCGGGCCCGGATGGTCGAGGTAGGGGTGGCGTAGGGGGGTGCTCACGGACGCAGTATCGCCCGAGCGGGTGACCCCGTGGCAACGACCGTGCTGCCCTCGGATGCCCGGGGAACGGCGAACACCCGCAGGAAGAACTGCGCGAGCGGGCCGATGGACACCGCATAGAGCACCGTCCCGGCGCCGACCGTGCCGCCCAGCGCGAACCCGGTGATCACCACCGCCACCTCCACCACCGTGCGCATCAGCCGGATCGAGCGGCCCGTGCGCCGGTGCAGCCCGGTCATCAGCCCGTCGCGCGGCCCCGGCCCGAAGGAGGCGGCGATGTACAGCCCGGTCGCGACGCCGTTCAGCGCGATCGCGCCGACCAGCAGCGGAACGCGCACGGCCAGGGCGTGCGCCGCCGGGACGGCCGCGAGGGTCGCGTCCATCGCGAGGCCGATGACGAAGACGTTGGACACCGTGCCCAGCCCGGGGCGCTGGCGCAGCGGGATCCACAGCAGCAGCACCGCCGCACCCACGATGATCGACACCACGCCGATGCTCAGCCCGGTCAGCTCGGCGAGCCCCTGATGGAGCACGCCCCACGGCTCCAGCCCGAGACCCGCGCGCACCAGGAGCGCGGAGCTGGCGCCGTACAGGACGAGCCCGACGTAGAGCTGGAGCAGCCGCCGGGGCAGGTGGCGTGGTGGTGTGGACACGAGAGTCCCCCCTGGGTGGTGGTAGTGGCCTGATACATGACACCCTGTGGCGTGGAAGCACTCGCTCTCCATGGCCAATTCGGGGAAGGTGGACTGATCGGCATGGCCCAGTGGACCTCTGCGGTGGGTGCCGCACAGCTCGCCCGGCTGCTGAAGTCGCAGCAGGACCGCCCGGCGGGCCCCGGCACCCGTCGGCCGCCGGCCTACCGCTCGCTCGCGGACGGCATCCGGCTGCTGGTCCTGGAGGGCCGCGTCCCGGTGGCCGCGCGTCTGCCCGCCGAACGCGAGCTGGCCCTCGCCCTGTCCGTCAGCCGTACGACGGTGGCGGCGGCCTACGAGGCCCTGCGCACCGAGGGCTTCCTGGAGTCCCGGCGCGGCGCCGGCAGCTGGACCGCCGTCCCGGCCGGGAACCCCGTTCCGGCCCGCGGCCTGGAGCCGCTGCCGCCGGAGGCGCTGGGCTCGATGATCGACCTGGGCTGCGCCGCGCTGCCCGCCCCCGAGCCGTGGCTGACCCGTGCCGTCCAGGGCGCCCTGGAGGAGCTGCCGCCGTACGCGCACACGCACGGCGACTATCCGGCCGGGCTGCCCGCGCTGCGGGCGATGATCGCCGAGCGGTACACCGCGCGCGGCATCCCGACGATGCCCGAGCAGATCATGGTGACGACCGGCGCGATGGGCGCCATCGACGCCATCTGCCACCTCTTCGGCGGGCGGGGCGAGCGCATCGCCGTGGAGTCCCCGTCGTACGCCAACATCCTGCAGCTGATGCGGGAGGCGGGCGCGCGGCTGGTGCCGGTCGCGATGGCCGAGGGGCTGTCCGGCTGGGACCTGGACCGCTGGCGGCAGGTGCTGCGGGAGGCCGCGCCGCGCATCGCCTACGTCGTCGCCGACTTCCACAACCCCACCGGGGCGCTCGCCGACGAGGACCAGCGGCGGCGGCTGGTGGAGGCGGCCCGCTCGGCGGGGACCGTGCTGGTGGCCGACGAGACGATGAGCGAGCTCTGGCTCGACGACGACCTCGAGGGCGCGATGCCGCGGCCCGTGTGCGGCTTCGACCCGGCGGGCTCGACCGTGATCACCGTCGGCTCGGCCAGCAAGGCGTTCTGGGCCGGCATGCGCATCGGCTGGGTGCGGGCCGCACCGGACGTGATCCGCAGCCTGGTCGCCGCCCGCGCCTACGCCGACCTCGGCACCCCGGTGCTGGAGCAGCTGGCGGTCAACTGGCTGTTCAGCACGGGCGGCTGGGAGGAGGCCGTGCGGCTGCGGCGGGCCCAGGCCCGGGACAACCGCGACGCGCTTGTGGCCGCGGTCCGGCGCGAGCTGCCGGACTGGGAGTTCGAAGTGCCCGAGGGCGGGCTGACGCTGTGGGTGCGGGCCGGCGGGCTGTCCGGTTCGCGGCTTGCCGAGGCGGGGGAGCGGGTCGGCGTGCGGGTGCCGTCGGGGCCGCGCTTCGGTGTCGACGGGGCCTTCGAGGGGTTCGTCCGGCTGCCGTTCACCGTGGGCGGTGCGGTCGCCGACGAGGCGGCGTCCCGGCTGGCGGCGGCGGCCCGCCTGGTGGCCGACGGCGGCACGGCGGGCACGGAGGCGCCGCGCACCTTCGTGGCGTGAGGCGCGGGCGACCGCATGGCGCGGCCTCGCACGCGCGCGTGGCGTGACGCGCGGTGGCCGAGCGGTGCCGCGCGGCGGTGAGGGCTCACGCATGCGTGGCGTGACGCGGGGCGGTGAGGGCTCACGCGTGCGTGGGGCGTGACGGGGGGCAGGCGCCAGGCGCCGACTGGGTGCCGTACGACGGAGGCGCCGCACACGCGTGGGGCGTGGGCGGCGCCTCGGTGAAGACGCGGGGGCGGAGGCTAGGCCTGTTCCACCACCGCGGCCTCCGTGGTGAGCGGCTCCCCGGGGACGTCCTTGTCCAGGGGGACCTTCTCACCGTCCGCGGGCGTCGTGCGCGGCGGCAGCAGCTCCAGGACGGCCTGCCGGTGCGCGTCGCTCGTCGCGTCGTCGTAGGGGTCGGGCGTCGCCGGGACCTGTAGCCGGTGCACCGGGCCGCTGCCCAGGCGGGCGTACCCGCGGCCGGGCGGGACATGGGCGACCGGGGTGCTGCACGGCGGCGCGCCCAGCACGGCCTCCAGCTGCGCGGGCGTCGCCGGTCCGAGGGCGACCCGCGCGCGGGTGTGCTGCCGTACCGGCTCCGTCAGGGCCTCCAGGCTGTCGAACTGCTCGGCGATCACCACGGTGACGTGCGCCGCGCGGCCGTGCCGGAGCGGCACCTGGAGCAGGGCCTGCGGGTCCTTGCGGCCGTCGGCGGCGGCCAGCGGGGCGAACGCGGTCGGCCGGTCGAGCAGGATCCACAGCGGGCGCCGGGTGTCGTCCGGCGGCGGATGGCCCTCCTGACGCGCCCGGTTCGCGGCGATCAGCCGGCGCTCGGTCTCGGTGGCCGCCCATTCCAGGCTGGCCAGCACCCCGCTCAGCCCGCACTCCACGGCCAGGACCCCGTCCCGGCCGGTCAGGCAGGCGTACTCGCCGGTGGCGCCGCCGTCGACGATCAGCACGTCGCCGTGTTGCAGGGCCTGGAGCGCGATCGAGCGCAGCAGGGTCGAGGTGCCGCTGCCGGGCTGGCCCATGACCAGCAGGTGCGGCTCGGTGGAGCGGATGCCGGTGCGCCACACGACGGGCGGCATGTCGCGCTCCTCCTCGCCGAAGGACAGCGGCAGGGTGCGCTGCACCTGGAGGGCGTCGGTGAAGCCGAGGACCGTCTCGCCGGGCGTGGTGACGAACCGCTGCGCGGCGATGTCGGTGGGCAGCGGGTCGAGGACGCTCACGGTCAGCTCGTTGCCCTCCTCGTCCCAGACGAAGTGGTACTCGCGGCCGCGGCCCGACTTGGCGGTCAGCAGCTGCTCGACCCGCGCGCGTGCCTCGGCCCGGCCGTCCGGGAAGTACGCCGGGTAGCGGATCTGCAGATGGGTGACGCGGCCCGAGTCGTCGAACTCGTGCGCGGGGAAGGCCTTCTCCCACTCACCGCCGTGCGCGTACAGCGGCGCCGGGTCCTCGGGGGTGGAGAAGTAGGGCACCAGCGCCTCGTAGAGCGCCTTGAGGCGTTGCGTCTGCGACTCGTCGGGACCTTCGGGCGCCGGGGGCGTGCGGTCGCGGCCCTGCCAGGCTGCCGCCGCCATCAGACTGATGACGGCGAGCAGCAGGCCATACGGCACCAGGGCCACGGCCAGGATCACCGCGGCGACCATGAACAGCACCTGGCCGCGCTTGTCCTTGGGGGTCTCGGACCATCTGCGCCGCCCGGCCGAGGCCAGCCGGCGCAGACCGCGGGTGATCGTGATCAGCGGATGGAGGACGTCGGTGGCGCTGTCCGCCGCCGTCCGGGCCAGCTCCCGGCTCCGGGCGATCTGCGCGCTGCCTGTGCTCAGGATGCGGGGGAGGGGGCGCCGGGCCACTGCTGCCTCCTTGCGGTGCGTACGGACGGGGAGGACGGCGTCAGAACCTGATGCCGCCGAGGAGACTCGCCAGGCTCTCGCCGCCGGCCTTGATGCTCGGCGCGATCGCCGTGCTGGCCAGGTAGAAGCCGAACAGCGCCGAGATCAGCGCGTGCGACGCCTTGAGGCCGTCCTTGCGGAAGAAGATGAACACGACGATGCCGAGCAGGACGACACCTGAGATGGACAGGATCATTTGGGCTCTCCTGGTGTTCGGTGGGGACAGTCACCATGAGTACTTCCAGGATCACAGGATGTATCCATACGATTAAAGGTGCAAATGGGGGAAATTCGCGCGATTTCCCCTGCTCGGCGCAGCGTCGGCTGCGCTGTCCGGGCAGGACAATTGGCGTCGAACGGGACTGTCAGTGATCTTTGCCGCCGACGACGCCCGACATGTGCCCGACGAGCCAGTACCCTGGCGATTCACTCGTACGGCCGCACCGCTCGCGGTCGTACGCTGCTCCCCGCGGCGGCGGGCGCACCGCCCCGCACGCACAGTCCCCAACGCAGTGAGAGGCGGTCCGGCCGATGACTGAAGCCCCCGACCCCGAGGTCGTGGAGCTGGCGACCAAGATCTTCGATCTGGCCCGGCAGGGGCAGACGGAGGCGCTCGTGGCCTATGTCGACGCGGGCGTTCCGGCCGACCTCACCAACGACCGCGGCGACACCCTCGTGATGCTCGCCGCCTACCACGGCCACGCCGAGACCGTGCGCGCGCTGCTCGCCCGCGGCGCCGAGGCCGACCGCGCCAACGACCGCGGGCAGACCCCGCTCGCCGGTGCCGTCTTCAAGGGCGAGGAAGCCGTGATCAGGGCCCTGCTGGAGGGCGGCGCCGACCCCGCCGCGGGGACCCCCTCGGCCGTCGACACGGCGCGCATGTTCGGCAAGAGCGAACTGCTCCAGCTGTTCGGCGCGGCCTGAGCGCACCCCGCTGCGACCAGCGGGAACACGGAATTTGACCAGATAAGCAACCGACCACGGGGGAGGCGGTGACAGGCCGCCGGAAATTTCGGTCGCGGTGGGCAGAACCGCCGGGTCATCATGACGTCGTGATTCACGGACGCGATGGCTGGGCAGGTGTTGCCGCACCGCGCGGGCCGTGATGCGGCCCGCATGGGCCACCGACGAGAGGCAGAGAGAGATGGTCTACAGCAAGCAGGAAACGGCGGGCGCCCCGACGTGTTGTCACGCGGCCAGGTAGTGCACGTCCCCGGTTGCGTCGACGCTTGATGTGAGGCTGTTTCCCATGTTCGATCCGGTCATAGCGCCCAGCGGTACGCTGCTCGGCCTGCTCCAGCGGGGCCGCGGCGACGGAACACTGCACGCGCTCACCGCCCCCCGCGCCGAGGCGCTCGCGGCACTCAACCACTGTGTCCTGCGCGACCCCCGCCACGACTGGCAGGTGGAGAACCGCTCCCTGTACTACGCCCGGCTCTTCCTCGACCTGAACGGCGAGCTGGACGCCATCGAGGCCCACCTCTTCGACGTCGAAGACGCCTTCGACAGCGACGAGTCCCGCACCGGCCTCGCCCTGGCCGTGCTCGGCCACCTCGCCTCCTACGGCAGGCGCGACGCCCTGCACCTGCTGCGGCGCTACGCCGCCACGGGCACCAACTGGGCCTGGGCGCTCGACGAGCTCGCCCTGCGCGACGACGACGCCGGGCTGCGCGCCCTGGCCGCCCCCGTCCTCGCCCGCTTCACCACCGACGCCGAGGGCGAGGCCGCCCTGGCCGCCGCCGTACGCGACGCCTTCGAGCCCCGGCCGTGGCGGCTGTGGGCCGAGGACCCCCGCGAGGACATCGCCGCACGCGTGCGTGCCGCCCACGAAACCGGTTGCTTCGACCGCTGGCAGCGGCAGATGCGCCCCACCGGCCCCCGCCCCGGGTGGAGTGTGCGCGCGGTGTTCGAATGGGCCCAGCAGGGCGTCGAACGCGGCGCCGCCCTCCACGTTCCCGCCGCCCGCTGCCTCACCGCCGTGGCCGGCCCCGAGGACCGTCCCGAGATCGTGCGGGCCGCGCAGGACGGCACCGAGGGAGCCCGGTGCACCGCCCTGCGCTACCTCGCCGACCGCGACGACCCCGACGCCCTCGACCTCATCGAGGCGGCCGTCGCCGACGGCACCACCCCCGTGGTCGAGGCCGCCGTCGACGCCTTCGAACGCATGCGCGGCCACGCCGCCGTCGACCGGGCCCGAGGCTGGGCCCGCCGGCCCGACGCCCTCGGCGCCGCCGCCGGACGCGTCCTGGCCTGCCGGGGCGAGGCCCAGGACAGCGACCTCGTCCTCGGCGCCCTGCGCGAGGCCGTCCGGGGTGAGGGCTGCGACGCGCCCACCCTGTGGACCCTCGTCGACGGCGCCGGACGCCTCGGCATCGCCTGCGCCGCACCCGTGCTGCGCCACGTCTACCGGGAGACGGCCTCCTCCCATCTGCGCGGCCGCTGCGCCCGTGCGCTCGCCGCCACCGACCCCTCCTTCGCCACCGGATTCGCCGTCGAATGCCTGTGGGACTGCGAGGAGACCACCCGCGAGATCGCCGCACGGCACGCCGAGACCGGCGACACCCGCGTGGTGGAACGACTGCGCCGGCTGGCCGCGGACCCCGCCGAGGAGGACGAGGTCCAGACGGCGGTACGCAGCCGCATCGGGCCGGACGCGTCGGCCGTGTGAGCCCGCACGCCCTGTGAGTCCTGCGGCGGGGCCGGCGCGGGCGTGACGGACGGGGTCCGGACCGCGCGCGCCGGCCGCGCGGACCCGACCGCCTGCCCCGGGACGGCGCAGGCATCCGCCGGCCTCCCCGGTGAACGCCGGATGACCCCGGCACCAGGAGGGCGTGGCCGGTCTTCGACCCGCGCGGGTGCGCAGCGCAACGCTCACAGGACGTTCCTCGGCCGGAAAGATCCACGTTGACGCGGCCACGTCCGGCGCGGCGACAACACCCGTATGCGTGTCGTCATCGTGACCGAATCCTTTCCCCCCGACGTGAACGGCGTGGCCCACTGCGCGCTCCAGACCGCCCAGCACCTCGTCGACCGCGGTCACGCCCCGCTCGTCGTCGCGCCCGCCCCCGCCCCGGGGAACAAGCCCGACGCGTCGGCCCCCTGCCCGGTCGTCCACGTCCCCTCCCTCCCGCTCCCCGGCTACCCCCAGGTCCGCGTCGCCCTCCCCAGCCGGCGCCTGGCCGCGGCGCTCGTCCAGCACCGCCCCGACCTGGTCCACCTCGCCAGCCCCTTCGTCCTCGGCGTGCGCGGCATGGCCGCCGCCGCCCGGCTCGGCCTCCCCGCCGTCGCCGTCTACCAGACCGACCTGGCCGGATACGCCCGCACCTACATGGGCGCCGGCGAGGCCGCCGCCTGGCGGCGCATCCGCTCCGTGCACGCCGCCGCAGACCTCACCCTCGCCCCGTCCACGGCCGCCCTGCGCGACCTGCAGGAGCACGGCGTGCCCCGCCTCAGGCTGTGGCCCCGCGGCGTGGACACCGCCCGCTTCCGCCCCGACCGCCGCGACGAGGCCCTGCGCCGCGAACTCGCCCCCGACGGCGAGGTGATCGTCGGCTACGTCGGCCGGCTCGCCCCCGAGAAGCAGGTCGAGCTCCTCGCCGGCGCGTGCGGCCTGGACGGCGTGCGCGTCGTCATCGTCGGCGACGGGCCCAGCCGTCCCGGCCTGGAGGAGGCGCTGCCCGGCGCCCGCTTCCTGGGCCGTCGCACCGGCGACGACCTCGCGCGGATCTTCGCCTCCTTCGACGTCTTCGCCCACACCGGGCCCTTCGAGACCTTCTGCCAGACCGTGCAGGAGGCCATGGCCAGCGGCGTGCCCGTGCTCGCGCCCGCCGCCGGCGGCCCGCTGGACCTCGTGGCCCACGGCCACACCGGACTGCTCTTCCCGGCCGGCGACGCCACCGCCGTGACGGAGGGCGTGCGTGCCCTGGCGGCCGATCCGGCGCTGCGCTCGGCCTTCGGCACCGCAGGGCGGGCCATGGTCGAGGACCGCACCTGGGCGGCCGTAGGCGACCGCCTGATAGGCCACTACGCCGAGGTGCTGACCGCGCGCAGGCCGGTGGTGGCGGCATGACGCGGATCGAGCGCGGCGAGGCGTCGCCGGAGGGACGCGGCATGACGGGGATCGAAGGCGACGCGGCGCCGGATGGACACGGCATGACGCGGGCCGGCGGTGGCGACGCGGCGGGCGATGGCCGTCCGGGCGGACTGCGCATCGTCCGCCTCGCCAACTTCGTCACCCCTGCCTCGGGAGGCCTGCGCACCGCCCTGCGCGAACTGGGCAAGGGCTACCGGGCCGCCGGCCACGACCCCGTCCTCGTCGTCCCCGGCGAGCACGAGAGCGACGAGGAGACCGAGCAGGGACGCGTCCTCACCCTGCCCGGGCCCGTGCTGCCCGGCAGCGGCGGCTACCGCGTCCTCACCGACAGGCGGCGCGTGGCCCGCCTGCTGGAGGAGCTGACCCCCGACCGCCTGGAGGTCTCCGACCGTACGACCCTGAGGTGGACCGGGAAATGGGCGCGCCGCGCGCGTGTGCCGGCCGTGATGGTCTCCCACGAGTCCGCCGACGGGGTGCTGCGCACCTGGGGCCTGCCCGAGGGCGCCGCCCGGCGCGCCGCGGACGCGCTCAACGTCCGTACCGCGCACACGTACGCGCGTGTGGTGTGCACCACCGAGTACGCCGAGCGGGAGTTCGTGCGGATCGGCGCCCGCAACGTTGTCCGCGCCCCGCTCGGAGTCGACCTGGCCGAACGCCACCCCGGGTTGCGGGACGCCGGCGTACGGGCCGTCCAGGCACGGCCGGACGAGACGCTGCTGCTGATGTGCTCCCGGCTGTCCGTCGAGAAGCGGCCCGGCACCGCCCTGGACGCCCTGGAGGCGCTGCTGGCGCGGGGACGCCGGGCGGTGCTCGTGGTGGCCGGGGACGGCCCGCTGCGGGCCCGGCTCGAACAGCGCGCGCGGGAGCGGCGGCTGCCGGTCGCCTTCCTCGGACACGTCGCCGACCGCCGCGACCTGGGCGCCCTGCAGGCGTCCGCGGACGTGTGCCTGGCGCCGGGGCCCGCGGAGACGTTCGGGCTGGCCGCCCTGGAGGCCATGGCCTGCGGCACCACCGTGGCGGTGAGCGCCTCCTCCGCGCTGCCCGAGGTCGTCGGAGCCGCCGGGGTGAGCGCGGCCGACCACGGCGACGCCTTCGCGGACGCCGTGGAGCTGCTGCTGGCCCGGCCCGAGCGGGAGCGGCGCGCGGCGGCACGCGCGCGTGCGGAGTGCTTCGGCTGGCAGCAGGCCGTCGACGCCTTCCTCGCCGCCCACGACGCCCCGACCGCCCCCCGTCCCAGCGTGCCGGAGGGTGTGGCATGAGACCCGTGCGGTTCGTCGCGCTCGGCGACTCGCTGACCGAGGGCGTGGGCGACCCGGTCGAGGGCGGCCGGCGCGGCTGGGCGGCGCTGCTCGCCCCCTCCCTGGCCGAGTCCGTGGACTTCACCAATCTCGCGGTCAGCGGGGCGCAGACGCGCGACGTGCTGGAGAAACAGCTGCCGGCGGCACTCGCCCTGCGCCCCGACCTGGTGTCCGTCGTGATCGGGGTGAACGACACCCTGCGCTGTACCTTCGACCTCCACGCCGTGGCCGCCCGCCTCGACACGGTGTACGGCGACCTCACCGGGCAGGGCGCGGCGGTGCTCACCGCCTGCCTGCCCGACCCGGGCGCCATGCTCGGCCTTCCGGGCCCACTGGCACGCCCCCTGGCCCGGCGGCAGCGGGCGGTCAACGACGTAGTGCACGCCCTGTCGGAGCGGTACGGCACGCTGCACCTGCACGCCGCCACCGGGGCGTGGATCACCGACCGCGCGATGTGGAGCGCGGACCGTCTGCACCCGGGCGAGCGCGGTCACCGGCAGCTCGCCGTCCGCTGCCACGCCCTGCTGGCCGAGGCGGGCCTGGCGACCGGACCCGCGCCCTCACCGCAGCCACGGTGTCCGGCACCCACCCGCACGGCGAGCCTGTGGTGGCTGGCGACGGCCGGCACCGGCTGGGTGGCCCGCCGCTGCACCGATCTGCTGCCCCAGCTGCTCAGCCTCGCCGCCGACGAACTGCACCACCGGGCCCGGGGCACGAGCGCCCGCCTCGACCTGCGCACCTCTGCGGCGGTCTCGGCGGCCCTGACGGCCCTGTCGGTGGGGGAGGCGGAGGCGGCGTAGACCCGGCGGCGGCGGGCTGAGCGCGGTGGACGCGGCGTGGACCACCGCCGCGCGCGGCGGCCCGACGGCGAGCGGCCCGGAACCGGCCACCGGCTCCGGGCCGCCGGCTGGGTGTCCGCGGTCCGCCGCCGGCGCGGGGTCGCCGGCTGGGTGTCCGCGGTCCGTCACTGGCTCTGGGCCGCCGGCTGGGTGTCTGCGGTCCGTCACTGGCTCTGGGCCGCCGGCCGGGTGTCCGCGGTCCGCCACCGGCTCCGGGCCGCCGGCCGGGTGTCCGCGGTCCGCCGCCGTGCCCGTGTCCTACCGGCGGCGCACCGCGACGAACCGCACCGGCGTGCCCGGCACCGCCTGCGCCGCGGCCGCGAGGTCCGCGGCGCGCACCACGCCGATCACCGGGTAACCCCCGGTGGTCGGGTGGTCGTTGAGGAAGACCACGGGGCGACCGTCGGGCGGCACCTGGACGGCGCCCAGCACCATGCCCTCGCTCGGCAGTTCACCCGGCCGGGCCCGCTCCAGCGCCGGCCCCTCGGTGCGCAGGCCGATGCGGTTGCTCGCGGCCGACACCCGGTACGCGCGCGTGGTGAGGACACCCACCGCACGCGGTGTGAACCAGTCGTCGCGCGGGCCGAGGACGACCCGCAGCACCAGTTCGTCCGGCGGGCACGGCTGCGGGGCCACGTCCACGCGCGCGTACGGCACCGTCTCCGGGCCGAGCGGAAGCACCGCGCCGTCGGCGAGCGGGGCCGGCCCGAGCCCCGAGAGCAGATCGGTGGAGCGGCTTCCGAGCACCGGATCGACGGCGATGCCACCGGAGACGGCGACATAAGCGCGCACGCCCCGCACCGCCGGGCCCACGTCCAGCACCGCCCCGGCGGGCACCCGCACGGGCGCTCCCCACGCGGCGGGCCGCCCGTCCACGGTGACCCGGCAGGGGGCGCCGCCCACGGCCACGGTGACCGCGGACCGCGGCCGCAGCGCGCACCCGGTCAGCGTCGTCTCCAGGACGGCCGCCTCCGGCGGATTGCCGGCCAGCCGGTTGACCAGGGCAGCGGCGGGCGCGTCGAGCGCCCCGGAGCGGGGCACCCCGAGATGCGCGTGCCCGGGCCGCCCCCGGTCCTGCACGGTGGTCAGCGCCCCGGCCCGCACGACGACGAGCGCACGATCAGTCATACGGCACCCGCCTCGCCGACGGGCACGAACCGCACGCGCGTGCCCGGCGCCAGCAGCGCGGCCGGTACGCGCGTGTGGTCCCACAGCACGGCGTCCGTGGTGCCGATCAGCTGCCAGCCGCCGGGGGAGGAGCGCGGATAGATCCCCGTGTACGGCCCGGCCAGCGCCACGGAACCGGCCGGCACGGCCGTGCGCGGCGTCGCCCGGCGCGGCACGTCGTAGCGGGCCGGCAGGCCCGTCAGATAGCCGAAGCCGGGGGCGAAGCCGCAGAACGCCACCCGGAACTCGGTCGCCGCGTGGATCCGGGCCGCCTCGGCGCTGCCGACGCCCCAGTGCGCCGCGACGTCGGCGAGGTCCGGGCCGTCGTAGCGCACCGGGATCTCCACCACGTCACGCGCGCGTGCGGGCGTGGGCGCGAGGTCGGCCCGGCTCAGCTCGGCGGCCACCCGCTCCGGCTCGGACAGCCCGTCGAGGAGGACCGTGCGGGCGGCGGGGACGATCTCCCGTACGGTGAGCAGTCCCTCGGCGCGGCGGCGGACCAGCTCGGCGTGCACCGCCTCGGCCTGCTCACCGGAGGCCACCTCGATCAGCAGGGCGTCGTCGCCCACGGGCAGCGCCCTCACGCGAAGGCCTCCACCCGCACGCCCGACTCCTCCAGCCGCCGGCGCACCCGGCGCGCGAGCTCCACCGCGCCCGGCGTGTCGCCATGCAGGCACAGCGAACGCGCGCGTACCTCGATGCGGGCTCCCGAGTGCGCGGCGACCGTGCCGGAGGCGGCCAGGCTCAGCGACCGCTCCACCACCGTCTCCGCGTCCGTGATCACGGCACCGTCCCGGCCGCGCGGCACGAGGGTGGCCTCGTCGGTGTACGCCCGGTCCGCGAACGCCTCCGTGACGACCGGCAGCCCGGCCTTCTCCGCGCGTTCCAGCAGCCGCGAGCCGGGCAGTCCCAGCACCGGCAGCGCGGGGTCGGCGAGGAGCACGCCGTCGACGACCGCCTGGGCCTGCTCCTCGTCGCCCACCACCCGGTTGTAGAGCGCGCCGTGCGGCTTGACGTAGGCCACGCGCGACCCGGCCGCCCGCGCGAACACCTCCAGCGCGCCGATCTGGTAGGCCACCTCGGCGGCCAGTTCGGCGGGCGGCACGTCCATCGCGCGCCGCCCGAAGCCGGCCAGGTCCCGGTAGGAGACCTGCGCGCCGATCCGCACCCCGCGCTCGGCCGCCAGTTCGCACACCCGGCGCATGGTGGCCGCGTCCCCGGCATGGAAGCCGCAGGCCACGTTGGCGCTGGTGACGACGGACAGCAGCCGTTCGTCGTCGGTCAGCTGCCAGCGGCCGAAGCCCTCGCCGAGGTCGGCGTTCAGATCGATGGCGGTCATGGATCCTTCCTGGCTGTTCAGGCCACGCGGTACTGCTCGTCGCGGGCGTCGGTGAGGAACATCTGTCCCGGTGCGTGGGTGAGGGCGAAGGGCGGCCGGGAGGCCGTCACCGCGGCCTGCGGGGTCACCCCGCACGCCCAGAACACCGGGATGTCGTCCGGTTCGAGGTCCACCGGATCGCCGAAGTCGGGCCGGCCGAGGTCGTCGATGCCGAGCGCCGAAGGATCGCCGCAGTGGACGGGGCCGCCGTGCACGGCCGGGAGCAGCCCGCTCTCCCGGATCGCCGCCGCCAGATGCCCCGGCGGGACCGGGCGCATCGACACCACCAGCGGGCCGTGCAGCCGGCCCGCCGGACGGCATTTCCAACTCGTCGTGTACATCGGCACGTTGCGTCCCTGCTCGATGTGACGCAGCGGCACCCCTGCGGCGGTCAGCGCCCATTCGAAGGTGAAGCTGCACCCGATGAGGAACGACACCAGGTCGTCGCGCCAGTACGCCCGTACGTCCGTCGGCTCGTCCACCAGCCGGCCGTGTTCCCACACCCGGTAGCGCGGCAGATCGGTGCGCAGGTCGGCGCCGTCGGCGAGCGCGGTCGTCCAGGAGCCCGCGTCGGTGACGTCGAGCACCGGGCAGGGCTTGGGATTGCGGGTGCAGAACAGCAGCGTCTCGTACGCCCAGTCGGCCGGGACCGAGATGAGGTTCACCTGGGTGTGACTCGCCGCGACGCCCGCGGTCGGCCCGGCCAGCCCCGCCCGGAAGCGGGCCCGCGCGGCGGCGGGGCTCCACGCGTGCGCGTGCGGGTCGACGAGGGTGACGGGACGGTCGCCGGTGACGGCGCGCACGGCCGCACCGCCGTCCGTACCCGAGGGCAGGACTTGGCCGCCGTCGGGACCGGCGCCGAGGATCGTGGTGTCGTCCATGCGGTTCACACCAGCTCCTTCCCACGCGTCTCGGGAAGCCCCAGCAGGGCGACGGCGGCCAGGCCGTAGCCGATCGCGCCGAAGACCAGCGCGCCGCCCACGCCCCAGCTGTCCGCCAGGAAGCCCACCGTGGTGGGGAAGACGGCGCCCACGGCCCGCCCGGTGTTGTACGTGAAGCCCTGGCCGGTGCCGCGCACGGCCGTCGGGTACAGCTCGCTCAGATAGGAGCCGAAGCCGCTGAAGATGGCCGACATGCAGAACCCGAGCGGGAAGCCGAGCACCAGCAGCAGGGAGTCGGCGCCGCTCGGGATGTTCGCGTACGCCGCGATGCAGATCGCCGACAGCAGGGCGAACAGCCAGATGTTGCGCCGGCGGCCCAGCCGGTCGGTCAGATAGCCGCCGGTGAGGTAGCCGAGGAACGCGCCCGAGATCAGGAAGGTGAGGTAGCCGCCGGTGCCGACGACGGACAGGCCGCGCTCGGACTTCAGGTACGTCGGCACCCAGGTCGCCAGCGTGTAGTACCCGCCCTGGACGCCGGTCGACAGCAGGCCGGCGAAGACGGTGGTGCGCAGCAGACCCGGCTTGAAGATGGCCGTGAACGAGCCCTTCTCCGCGCTGTGTTCCCGGGCGGCGGCGGCCTGCGGCGCGTCGTGCACCCGGCGCCGTACCCAGACCACGAGCAGGGCGGGCAGCGCGCCGGTCCAGAACATCACGCGCCAGGCGAGGGCGTCGTCGACGAACGAGAACACCAGCGTGTACACGACCACGGCCAGTGCCCAGCCGGCCGCCCAGGCGCTCTGCACGGCGCCGAGTGTGCGGCCGCGGTGCCGGGCGCCCGCGTACTCGGCGACCAGGATGGCGCCGACCGCCCACTCGCCGCCGAAGCCGAGGCCCTGCAGGGCCCGGAACACCAGCAGCGTCTCGAAGTTGGGCGCGAAGCCGCAGGCGACCGTGAAGACCGCGTAGGTGACGACGGTGAGGAGCAGGGCCCGCACCCGGCCCACGCGGTCCGCGAGGACGCCCGCGAGGGCGCCGCCGACCGCGGAGACGACCAGGGTGACGGTGGTGAACAGGCCGGTCTGGCCGCTGTTCAGGCCGAAGTACGCGGCCAGCGCGACCATGCTCAACGGGAGCGTGAAGTAGTCGTACGAGTCCAGCGCATAGCCGCCGAACGCGCCCGCGAAGGCGCGCCGGCCACGCGGACCGAGGTCGCGCAGCCAGCCGAACGCGCCGTCGGCGGCGTCGGGCCGGGCTGCGCCGGTGTGGGCGTCGGGAGTTGCTGCCTGCGGTGGAGGGGTCGTGCTCATGGACACCTCGCAGAGAGGGGGACGGGGGAGCGTCGGGAAGAGCCGTGCGCAGCACCGTAGAGGATCGTTCAACGATCCTTCAATACCCACGTTGTTTCGTCCTTGTATCTGCGATTGAATTCCGGGCATGGCAGACCAGCTGGCGTCACTCGCCGACGACCGCGCTCTCCTGGGCCGCACCAGCACGGCAGAGCGGGTCTCGGACATCCTCAGGAGCCGTATCGCCGACGGCTTCTTCCCGCCGGGCACCCGGCTGGCCGAGGACAGCATCGGCGGCGCGCTCGGTGTGTCCCGCAACACACTGCGCGAGGCGTTCCGGCTGCTCACCCACGAACGGCTGCTCGTCCACGAACTCAACCGGGGCGTGTTCGTCCGGGTCCTGACCGTCGAGGACGTGGAGGACATCTACCGCACGCGCGCGTTGGTGGAGTGCGCCGTCGTACGGGGCCTCGGAGAGCCGCCCTACGCCCTCGACGGACTCGCCGCGGCGGTGGCCGAGGGCGAGCGGGCGATGGCCGAGAACGACTGGAAATCGCTGGGCACCGCCAACATCCACTTCCACCGTGAACTCGTCGCCCTGGCCGGCAGCGAACGCACCAACGAGGTCATGCGCAGCGTCTTCGCCGAACTGCGCCTGGCCTTCCACGTGGTGGACGACCCCCGCCGGCTCCACGAGCCGTACCTGACCCGCAACCGGCAGCTCCTGCAGACCCTGCGCGACGGGAACCGCGACGGAGCGGAGCGGCTGCTGGCGGTGTACCTGAACGACTCCCTCGAAAGAGTGGTCGAGGTCTACCGGCGGCGAGTGGGGGACGAGGGGCCCCTTCCCGGCTGACGGGCGAGCACCGCACCCGCACGAGGCCCGCACCCGACAGGCGCCCCTCACCCCGGGGAACCCTCCCGGCCAAACCGGCGGAGCCGCCCGTTTGGGTCGTTGTCAGACCGAGGACCTACTCTGTGCACCGTGACTTCGCCTGCATCGACGGACACCGCTCCGCCCCAGCTCAGCGCCGCGCAGCGCCCCGCACCGGGCCCCGCCGCCGACGAGGGACTGGCGCGGCGGCTGCGTGCGCTCGCCTGCACCGCGCCGATCCACGACCTCGACGCGCGCAAGGCCAACCTCGCCGGTGAGTACTCGGTCTACGGCATGGCGGAGATCGCCCTCGCCGCCATCGACCTCGTCACGCTGAACATGGACTTCGACACGGGCGCCGACCACGACCAGATCGTCGCCCGCCTGATCCCGCGCATCGCCGCCCAGGCCCCCCGGCGGCCCACCGCCGAGCACGAGCGCGTCGCCCGCTGGGTCCTGGAGAACCTGATCAACGTGGGCAGCGTCGACCGGGGCTTCCGCGCCGTCTACGGCACGTTCGCCTCCGACGGCTCCTACGTCCGCCGCGACTACGACTTCAAGCTGATCGAGGAGGTCCCCGGCCCCGGCGGCACCGTCTACCTGCGCACCACCGACGAGGCCGTCAACGTCCTGGTCGGCGCCCTCGACACCGACGTCACCAGCGCCCAGATCGCCGCCGAGGTCAAGCTGGAGGTGCTGATCAGCCGCGGCCGGCTGGCCGACGCCCAGCTCGCCGCCGAGCAGGCCCGCTACCGCACCGTGCAGTACTCCGAGACCCTGCGCCGCGCCCTGGACGCCACCCGGCGCAACGTCCGCGCGGTCGACTGGCTCAACGCCGTCCCCGACATGATCGCCGAGGCCCTCGACCACGTCGCCGAGCGTTACCGCCACGAGAACGCGATCCTCACCAACATCCGCAAGGCCCGCGACGAGTCCGAGGACCCCGAGCACAAGCGGCGCGCCGCCGAACTCGTCGACATCGTCAAGGACTGCATCCGCCGCCACACCCAGCTGCAGTCCCGGCTGCTGGAGGCCGGCCCCCTCTTCCGCGCCGAGCAGGACCGGCAGGCGTTCGCCACACCGCTGACGACGTCCGGCCTCGACCTGTACGGCCACCTGCTCGCGCCGCTGCTGCCCCTGCCGCTGGAGCAGGCCACGCGCGTGACGGACGCCTTCTTCCGGCGCGGCACCGGTCTGCGCACCCCGGTGGCCGTGCGCGTCGGCGACCTCGTCGACATCCTGCTGACCCCGCCCGTGGAGCGCGAGCACCTCGGCGCCGAGATGCCCGAGCCCGACCTCGTCGCCACCCCGGACGACAGCCGGTTCAGCGAGGAGCAGATGGCCGCCGCGCAGGAGCTGCTCGACCTGCCCCACGACGCCCCGCGCCGGCTGTCCGGACTGCTCGCCGAGGCCCGCACCAAGGACCCCGACCTGCCCTACCTGGTCGCCCTGCTGGCCGTCCACGCGGCCAGCCCGCCCGTCGGCACCGCCTACCGGCAGGGCGAGCAGAAACTGCTGTTCGCCGTCGACGACGGCACCGAACTGGACGACCCGGAGTTCGGCGGCGCCGACCTCATCGTCGGCACCGCCCTGCTGGACGCGGCGGGCATGGCCGCGGACCGGACCGAAGCAGCATGAGTGACCACCAGCGCGACAAGGAGCGACAGCCGTGACCGAGCACGTCGAGTGGAGTGAGCCGGAAGCCGGACCCGCGCCGGCGACCGCCGCCGTCACCCCCGCCGACGCCGCCGACGCGGCCCGGCTCGTCGCCTTCGGGCTCCAGCCCAAACTGCAGCCCGCCCGCGACCAGGAGTACGCCGACCTGCTGCGCCGCTACCGCGAGGACCCGCCGTTCGCCCGGCTCGCGGACGCCGTCGCCGCCGGACTCGGCCTGGTCGTCCTGGAGGTGTCCCCGCGCGCCGGCATGGCCGTCACCGCCGCCGAGGACTCCGTCTTCGCCGTCCGCATGGGCGACTACGCGCGTCGCGCCTCCGCCGACTCCGGCGACCGCTTCCTGCACGGCCTCGCCCACCTCGCCGTCGCCGCCCTCGCCTTCCCGCGCCCCGAGGACCTCGCCGACGACGGCTACATCGGCCGCGTCACCGTCAACGGCGTCGACGCCTTCGTCCGCCAGGCCTGCCGCCGGCTGGAGGAGCGGGCCGCCGAACAGGGCGAGAACACCGACCCGGTCACCGACGCGCCCGGTCTGGAGGCCGCCTGGCGGATCTGGGCCAGACGCAGCGCCACCGGCGCCACCAAGGACGCCCGCCGGCTCGCCGGCTCCACCACCGGCATCGTCGCCAAGGCCGTCACCTTCCTCACCGACTCCGGGTTCCTGCAGCGCACCGGCGACGACAACGGCGGCACCTACCGCACCACGGCCCGCTACCAGCTCCAGGTCCGCGACATGGCCGGCAGCGCCGCCATGGCCGAACTGCTGGAACTGGGCGTCGTCCCGGTCACCGACGGATCGCCCACCCTGTTGCCCGCCGAGGACACCGACGACCTGGACCTGGTGGCCGACGCCGGGCTGCCCTTCCACTCCTGAGCCGCCCGGCCGCGCACCGCCGAACCACCGCACCTTTTCGAAGACTTAACGAGAGTCCGCCATGTACGAGCTGTCCCGGGTCCGCCTCTACTCCATCGGTCCCGCCGGTGCCCGCTACGCCGACACCGTGCTTGACCTGCGAGGCGTGGGCGAGCCGGTGCCCGACCCCGCCCCCACCCAGGCGGAGTTCTTCGAGGAGGAGCCCGTCGGGCCGCCGCGCCGCCCCGCACCCGCCGGCGTGCTCTTCCTGGAGAACGGCGGCGGCAAGTCCGTCCTGCTCAAGCTGATCTTCTCGGTGATGCTGCCGGGCCACCGCAACACCCTGGGCGGCGCCAGCTCCGGCGTGCTGCGCAAATTCCTGCTCGCCGACGACTGCGGGCACGTGGCGCTGGAGTGGCAGCACGTGCAGACCGGCGAGTGCGTCGTCGTCGGCAAGGTCAGCGAGTGGCGCGGCCGCCAGGTCTCCAACGACCCGCGCAAGTTCGCCGAGGCCTGGTACTCCTTCCGGCCCGGACCCGGCCTCACCCTGGACAACCTCCCCGTCGCCGAGTCCACCGCCGTACGCCCGCCCGTCGAGGGGCAGTCCGGCGCCCAGGGCCGCCGCCGCACCATGAAGGGCTTCCGCGACGCGATCACCGAGGCCGGCAAGGCCTACCCGCACCTCGAGGTGCACTGGGAGGAGATCCACGAGCGCTGGACCGAGCACCTCGGCGACCTCGGCCTCGACCCCGAACTCTTCCGCTACCAGCGGGAGATGAACGCCGACGAGGGCGAGGCCGCCGGCCTGTTCGCGGTGAAGAAGGACTCCGACTTCACCGACCTGCTGCTGCGCGCCGTCACCGACACCCGCGACACCGACGGGCTCGCCGACCTCGTCGGCGGCTTCGGCAACAAGCTCGGCCGGCGCGCCGAACTGATCGCCGAACGCGACTTCACCGCCGGCTCCGTCGACCTGCTCGGCCGGATCGTCGAGGCCGCCGACGCCCGCGCACGCGCGCGTGACATCCACGCCGGCGCCGAGCGCCGCACCCGCACCCTGGCCCGCCGGCTGTCCGCACGGGCCGTGCAGGAGCGCGCCCGCGCCACCGACCTCGCCCAGCGCGTCACCGCCGCCGCCTACGCCGTCACCCACGCCGAGAGCGCCCGCGAGCACAGCGCCCTCATCGCCGCCGAACTCGCCTACCGCCACGCCTCTCTGGCGCTCGCCGCCGCCGAGAAGGCCGCCGCCGCGCAGAAGCGGGAGCTGGCCGACGCCCGGACCCTGCACGCCGCCTGGCAGGCCGCCGAGGCCGTGCTGCGCCACCGCGCCGCCGCCGACCGGGTCGCCCGTGTCTCCGCCGCCATCCAGGAAGCCGAACGGGACGCCGCTCCCGCCCTCGCCGCCCGCACCAAGGCCGCCGTCGACCTCGTCCGCGCCCTGCACGCCGCCGCCGGGAGCGCCGAGGACCTCGCCAACGAGGAGGAGGAGCGCTCCGCCCGGCTCCAGGAGGTCAGCGACGCCGCCTACGGCGACTCCACGGCCGCCGCGACCGAGGCGCAGCGCGCCCGCAGCGAGGCCGGCCACCTGCGCCAGCGCCTCGCCGAGGTCGAGCAGGAGACCGCCGAGGCCGTCCGCGCCGGCTGGCTCGACGACAGCACGCCGGACGCCGACCCGGCCCGCGCCGCCCTCGCCGCCAGCGACGCCGAGAAGAGCGCGGTCGCCGCCTGGGACACCGCCCGCGAGGCGGCCCGCCGGGCCACCGAGCACGCGCGGGAGGCGGCCGCCGCCGAGACCCGCGCCGAACTCACCGCGGCCCGCGCCGCCGACGCCGCCACCGCCGCCGAGCGCTCCTACGACGGCGAGCGCCGCACCGCCGAGGCCCTCGCCCGCGAGGAACGCCTCGCCGAGCTGCTCGGCCTGACCGATGCGCGCTCCGCGATCCCGCAGCCCCGGCAGGGCGACGACGACGGCAGCCGCGGCATCCTCACCCCCGAGGAGCTGGACCGCTGCGCCGACGAGCTGCGCGAACTCCTCGACGACGCCGTCTCCTCCGCCGAACGCCAGCTGTTCGACCTGCGCACCGCCGCCGCCGACGACGCCCGTATCCTCGGCGCGCTCGGCGACGGGGGTCTGCTGCCGCCCGGCCCGGACGTGCTCGCCACCGTCGAGTTCCTCGGCGAGCACGGCATCCCCGCCCTGCCCGGCTGGCGCTACCTCGCCCAGGCCGTCGACCCCGCCGACCACGCGCGCGTGCTCGCCGCCCGCCCCGAGCTGGTCGACGGCGTGATCATCACCGACCCCGACTCGCACGCCCGCGCCCGCCAGGCCCTCGGCGACGCGGCCCTGCTGCCCCGCTCGGCCGTCGCCGTCGGCACGGCCGCCGCCCTGCTCGCCCCCACCCCGGCCGAAGGCGCCGACACGGGCGACGTGTTCCTCGTCCCGCCGAACCCGGCCATGCACGACGAGCACGCCGCCGACGAGGAACGGCAGGCCCTGCGCGCCCGGGCCACCGAGCGCGACGAGGAGATCCGCGCGCTCGCCGCCCGCCTCGGCAAGGACCGCGAGCTGGCCGCCCGGCTCGCCTCCTGGCGCACCGGCTGCCCGCCCGGCCGGCTGGTCGAACTCGCCGAAGCCGCCCGGGAGGCCCGCGCGTTCGCCGAGGAGAGCGAGGCGGAACTGGCCGAGGCCCGCACCGCCCGCGCCGAGGCCGAGGAAGCCGCCGCCGAGGCGGTCCGGGTCCGCGACGAACGGCAGGAGGCCGCACAGAAGGCCCGCCGGGCCGCCGACGCCCTCGCCGGACTCGCCTTCCGGCTGCGCGAACGCGCCGGCTGGCAGGCCCGCCTGCGGGAACTCGCCGACGAGGCCACCGAGTCCGAGGCCCGCGCCCAGGCCTGCCTGGAGCGGGCCCGCGCCGCCGACGAGGACCGCCGCGCCGCCCAGCGCGCCGCCGACGACGCCCGCCGCACCGCCCGTGCCCTGCGCGCCGAGCGCTCCGAGATCGCCGGCGCCCCCGACGACGTACCCGAGAGCGACGGGGACGCCCCGAAGGCGTCGCTGCCCGCCCTGCGCGAGGCCTACCGGGCCGCCTCCCAGGTGTACGAGAAGGTCGGCGTCGGCGCCGACCTGCGCGCCGAGCAGGCCCGCGCCGAGAGCGACGAGAGCGCCGCCCGCGCCGAACTGGACCGGCTCAGCAACAAGGTCCGCACCCGCGCCGAGCAGCTGCTCGAATCCCCCGACGGCTCCGACGGGCCGTCCCGGCAGGCCGCCGCCGCCCGCGCCGAGGAGCTGGTGCAGCTCCTGGAGACCCGCATGTCGCACGCCAGCGAACAGCTCGGCCGGCTGCGCGGCGAGGCCGAACGCCACGCCCCCGGGGACGGCGAGGCGCACACCGAGCTCCCCGAGGAGCTTCTCCCGCGCGACGCCGACCACGCGCAGGCCCTGCTGCGCACGGCCACCGCCGAACTCGCCTCCCGCACCGAGGCGCTGGCCCAGGCCCGCGACGCGCACGCCGAACTGCTCCAGGCCCACCGCGCCGCCGAGGACGCCGTCGGCGGCTTCGAGGAGCTCGCCGCGATGCTCCGCGACCTGCTGCGCGAGCACGCCGGCGAGGAGGAGCAGGAGGAGCCCGAGCCCTACCCCGGCACCCTGGAGGAGGCCCGCCAGGCCGCCGCCGAGACCCGCCGCTCCCTGCGCGGCTGCGCCGCCGACCTGTCCGCCGCAGAGTCCGCCGTGCGCGAGGCCTGCGACGTCCTCGTCCGGCACGCCAACTCCACCCGCTACGAGCAGGTCCGCACCCCGGCCCGGCAGCAGATCCGCGAGCTGCCCGCCTCCGCCCTGCCGGAGCACGCCCAGAAGTGGGCCGACGCCTTCGCGCCCCGCCTGCGCGTCCTCACCGACGAGCTGGCCCAGCTGGAACGCAACCGCGACTCGATCGTGGACCGGCTGCGCGGCCTGGTGGAGTCCGCGCTGGCCACCCTCCGCTCCGCCCAGCGGCTGTCCCGGCTGCCCGAGGGACTCGGCGAGTGGTCGGGCCAGGAGTTCCTGCGCATCCGCTTCGAGGAACCCGACCAGGCCACCCTCACCGAGCGCCTCGGCGAGGTCATCGACGAGGCCACCCGCGCGGCCGTGAAGAAGAACTCCGACCTGCGCCGCGACGGCATGTCCCTGCTGCTGCGCGGCGTGGCGGCCGCACTGCAGCCCAAGGGCGTCGCCGTGGAGATCCTCAAGCCGGACGCCGTCCTGCGCGCCGAGCGGGTGCCCGTCGGGCAGATGGGCGACGTGTTCTCCGGCGGTCAGCTGCTCACCGCCGCCATCGCGCTGTACTGCACGATGGCCGCGCTGCGGTCCAACGACCGGGGCCGCGACAAGCACCGGCACGCCGGCACGCTGTTCCTCGACAACCCCATCGGCCGCGCCAACGCGACCTACCTGTTGGAGCTCCAGCGGGCCGTGTCGGATGCGCTCGGGGTGCAGCTGCTGTACACCACCGGCCTGTTCGACACCACCGCTCTCGCGGAGTTCCCCCTGGTCATCCGGCTGCGCAACGACGCCGACCTCAGGGCGGGCCTGAAGTACATCAGCGTCGAGGAACACCTGCGGCCGGGGCTTCCCCAGCAGATCCCCGCGGGGGAGGCGGCGCACAGCGAGATCACCGCGACCCGGATGTACAAGCGGCCGGCCCCGACCGCGTCGTAGCGGCCACGGGGGTGGGTGCCGGCGTCAGGGAGGCGTCAGGGGTGGGTCAGCTGCCCGGCGCCACCGCGGCGCCGTATTCGCCCCCGGCCCCGCTCGGCCGCCCGGGCCTCACGGCGGGCCCGGCGCCGCTCCCGGCGCAGCGCCCGCGCGGTGCTGCTCGGCGCCGACACCACGCCGTTGCGCTGGTTCCACACCTGACGGGTCACCCACACGTCCAGGACGCCCCACGTGGCCACCACCGTGCTCGCGACGCTGCTGAGCACCATGGGAAAGGCCAGCCAGGACCCGGCCATCGTGCACAGGAACGCCACCACCGCCTGTATCAGCGTCACGGCGATGATCAGAACCGCCCGTACGGCCGCGGTGCGCACCGGGTCGGGCAGCCGCCGCCGGCGTGCGGGCTCCTCGACCCACAACGGCCGGTACGCCGCCCTCGCTTGGGCCACCGGGTCCATGGCCGGTGCCTCGGCGGCCGATTCCTCCCGAGCCGGGATGCCGAGCACCGGCTTCCGCGCTCCCCGCTCTGCCGTCGAGTCTGCCGTCGAGCGTTCCGCCGCGCCGCCACCGGGCGCCTGGCGCCGCTCCGCCGTCCCCATCAACGTGCCCCTCCCCACCGCCGGTCGGCTCCCCGATACCGGAAGACTCCGGCTCTCCACTGGCTGCCCGGCTTGCTCTGCTTTATGCCCCCCGGAGACGGGATGTGGCTCCTGTGGCCCGTTCCGCCCCCCATGTCCTGTAGAGAAGGACGATCAGAACCGCCGGAAGATTCCCGCGCAGCGAAAAGAACAAGCCAGTTCGTGAACTTCGGTTCGCCGGTCCACGGCGGCCGCTCCCACCGTAGCCCGGAGACAATCTCCCGCAATGCCCGGACACCTCCCCATGTCCCGCGACCGGTACGGAAGTTCAGGTTCCGGACGGCTCTTCGAGATACCTGTGCGTCGGTAGTAGGCTCGCGCCGTTTGTTGACGCACATGTGTACCCCCGGCCGGTGGGGGTCGAGCTGGGGGAGGCCATGCGCTTTCGCGGGAAGTCGATCCGCCGGAAGATCGTGGCGCTGCTCCTCGTGCCGCTGGTGGCCCTGACCGCGATCTGGGCCTTCGCCACCGTGCTCACGGGACGGGAGGCCGGCCGCCTGTTCAGCGTGTCCTCCGTCATGGAGCACATCGGCTACCCCGTCGAGGACACCGTCCGCGTCCTGCAACAGGAGCGCCGCCAGACCCTCGTCTACCTCGCCGACCCGCGGGCCGCCGACGCGCTGTCCGCGCTCCAGCGCACCCGCGGCGCCACCGACCGGGCCGTCGCCGAGGTCCGCCGCAACGCCGCCGACCCCGATGTACGCGAGGACCTCGACCAGGACGACACCGAGGGCGTCACCGCGATCCTGGACGCCTTCGACGGCATCGGCTCGCTGCGCCACGGCGTCGAGCAGGGCACCCTCACCCGCGCCCAGGCCCTCGACCTCTACAACCGGCTGGTCGACCCGTGCTTCACCCTGCTGTCGAAGCTCGACGTCGTCGACAGCGTGGAGATGGACAAGGAGTACCGGGCCCTGGTCAACACCGCCCGGGCCCGCGAGCTGCTCTCCCGCGAGGACGCGCTCCTCGGGTCCGCCCTGGTGGTCGGGGAGCTCAGCCGCGAGGAGATGCGGGAGGTCTCCGACCTCGTCGCCCAGCGGGAGGCGCTGTACGAGGTCAGCCTGCCGCAGCTGCCCGCCTCGGAGCGCGAACGCTACGAAGGCTTCTGGAAGAACGCCACCAGCGCCCCGCTGCGCAGCGCGGAAGAGGACGTCGTCTCCGCGGCCCCCGGCGGCATGCCCCGTGAGGTGACCGCCCGGAACTGGGACGCCACCGCCGGGACCGTGCTGCGTGAACTCGGTGCCCTCGACGACCAGGCGAGCGACCGCTACCAGGACCGGGTCCGCCCCGTCGCGATGAACGTCATCGTCAAGGCGGTCTTCGCCGCCGCGCTCGGCCTGGTCGCCCTGCTGCTGTCCCTGCTGCTGTCCGTGCGCATCGGCCGCGGCCTCGTCCGCGATCTGCGCCAGCTGCGCCTGGAGGCGCACGAGGCGTCCGGCGTCCGGCTGCCCAGCGTGATGCGGCGCCTGTCCGCGGGCGAACAGGTCGACGTGGAGACCGAGGTTCCGCGCCTGGAGTACGACAAGAACGAGATCGGCGAGGTCGGCCAGGCCCTCAACACCCTCCAGCGCGCCGCCGTCGAGGCCGCCGTCAAACAGGCCGAACTGCGCGCCGGCGTCTCCGAGGTGTTCGTCAACCTCGCCCGCCGCAGCCAGGTCCTGCTGCACAAGCAGCTGACCCTGCTCGACACCATGGAGCGCAGGACCGAGGACACCGAGGAACTCGCCGACCTCTTCCGCCTCGACCACCTGACGACCCGTATGCGCCGGCACGCCGAGGGCCTGGTGATCCTCTCCGGCGCCGCCCCCTCCCGGCAGTGGCGCAAACCCGTCCAGCTGATGGACGTGGTCCGGGCCGCCGTCGCCGAGGTGGAGGACTACGAACGCATCGAGGTGCGCCGCCTGCCGCGGGTCGCCGTCACCGGCCCCGCCGTCGCCGACATCACCCACCTCGTCGCCGAACTCCTCGAGAACGCCACCGTCTTCTCACCGCCCCACACCGCCGTGCAGGTCATCGGCGAGCGGGTCGCCAACGGCTTCACCCTGGAGATCCACGACCGCGGCCTGGGCATGACCGCCGAAGCCCTGCTGGACGCCAACCTGCGCCTCGCCGAGACACCGGAGTTCGAGCTGTCGGACACCGACCGGCTCGGCCTGTTCGTGGTCAGCCGCCTCGCCCAGCGCCAGAACGTCCGGGTCTCCCTGCAGCCGTCCCCCTACGGCGGCACCACCGCGGTCGTCTTCCTCCCCGACGCACTGCTGAGCGACGACGTCCCCGACACCAACGGCATCGGCTTCCGTCTCGACCGGCCGCACACCGCCAAGGAGGTCAAGGCGGCCGGCCGGCGCCGGGCCACCCTCACCAAGAGCCCCGTCCAGCTGTCCGGCCTGCCCCCGTCCCTGCTGGACGGGCCGGTCGAGCTCGACGCCCCCGTCGACCTGGGCGCCCTCGGCGATCTGCCCGACGTCCTCGACGACGACACCGACAGCGGCGGCCTGTTCCGGCCGCGCCGCTCCCTCACCGGGCCGGTCGAGGCAGCCGGCGGCGAGCCGCGCGGTTCGCTCCGCGACGCCCTCGGCCCCCACGGCGACCCGGACGCCTCCGAGGAGAAGGACCGGACCGGAGTCCCCGGCGGCCCCGTTCCGCTGCCGCGGCGCCACACCCCGAAGCTCGTCAGCTCCCACGGCCGCCCCGTGGGCGAGCGACGGGCCCGGCGCGACGACACCGACGCGGAACCCACGGCCCGGTGGGAGCGGCGCACGCCGTCCGACACCGAGAACCTGGCACCCCTTCCCACCCGGCGCCGCGGCGGTCCGGCACCGCACCATCGCGGCACGGCCGACCGCCGCGCCGTCGAACCGCTGACCGCCGAGGCCGGCGCCGGCGCCGACGACCCGGCGGACCCGCCCGCCCTGCCCCGGCGGGTGCGCGGCGACGCCTCGCCGTCGGACCCACGGGACCTCACGCCCCTGGACCCGAGCGCCGCAGCGTCGCGCCGGGCAGAGCCGGGGCACACCACCGGGCCCGACGAGGACGCGCCCGACGGAGGGGAAGCCGACTCGAGGGACACGACCTCCGGCGCCCGCGACGGGGCCCCGCTTCCCGCCCTCGGCCCGGGCGCCACCCGCTCCCGGCTCGCTCCGTCGAGCGGCCCGGACGACCCGCACGCCACCCCGCCCGCCGCACCCGGAGCGGGCGGTCCCGGCCGGGGAGCGCTGCCCCGCAGGGTCCGCCAGGCCAGCCTGGCCCCGCAGCTCAAGCAGGCACCCACCCGCGATTCCCGGCCCACGGCGGCCGGCTCCGCGGAGCGGGACGCCGACGAAGTACGCAGCCGTATGGCTTCGCTCCAGCGCGGCTGGCAGCGCGGCCGCGAGGAGAACGCCGCGGGCGACGACGCCGAGCGCGGCACAGCACCACAGGGAACGACTAAGGGGGACGGTCGATGACCGCACCGAAGGCGACCGGCCGCACGACCACCAACGGGGAGCTCAACTGGCTGCTCGACGACCTGGTGGACCGCGTCGGGAGCATCCGCAAGGCCGTCGTCCTGTCCGGCGACGGCCTGCCGACCGGCGTGTCCAAGGACCTGTCCCGGGAGGACAGCGAGCACCTCGCCGCCGTCGCCTCGGGCTTCCACAGCCTCGCCAAGGGCGTCGGCCGCCACTTCGAGGCGGGCAGCGTCCGCCAGACGGTCGTCGAGCTCGACGACGCCTTCCTCTTCGTGACCGCCGCCGGCGACGGCAGCTGTCTCGCCGTGCTCTCGGACGCCGACTCGGACGTCGGCCAGGTGGCCTACGAGATGACCCTCCTCGTCAAGCGCGTCGGGGTGCATCTGGGCACCGCTCCGCGCACCGATCTGCCCTCCGGCGGGTAGTGAGAGGTCATGAGCGCAGACGGTCAGGCAAGCAGCCGCTGGTTCGACGAGGACGCCGGACCCGTCGTCCGCCCGTACGCCATGACGCGGGGCCGCACCACCAGTGCGGCCCAGCACCGCCTCGACCTGATCGCGGTGGTCGTCACGGAGCCCGGCGTGGACGACCCGGAAGCCGATCCCACGCTCTCCCCGGAGCACGTGGACATCGTCGAGCTGTGCCGCACCACCGGGCAGTCGGTGGCCGAGCTCGCCGCGGAACTCGACCTGCCCATCGGCGTGGTCCGGGTCCTGGTCGGTGATCTCGTGGACGCCGAGCTCGTCCACGTGAACCGGCCCATCCCTCCGGCCGAACTGCCGGACGAGAGCATTCTGCGCGATGTGATCAACGGCCTGCGTGCGCTGTGAACGGCGCGGAAGCGGGGTGAGGACGTGACCGGCTGGCAGTTCTGGGTGGACCGGGGCGGCACCTTCACCGACATCGTCGCGCGCCGCCCGGACGGCCGCCTGCTCACGCACAAGCTGCTCTCCGACACCCCCGCGGATCACGGGGACGCGGCTGTCGCCGGTGTCCAGGCGCTGCTCGCCGGCTCCACCGAGCCGGTGGACGCCGTGCGCATGGGCACCACGGTCGCCACCAACGCCCTGCTGGAACGCAAGGGCGAGCGGACCCTGCTCGTGATCACCCGCGGCTTCCGCGACGCCCTGCGCATCGCCTACCAGAACCGCCCCCGGATCTTCGCCCGCCGCATCGAGCTGCCCGAACTGCTCTACGAGCGGGTGCTGGAGGTGGACGAACGCATCACCGCCGACGGCACCGTGCTGCGCGCGCCCGACCTGGACGCCCTCGCCGGACCCCTGCGGCAGGCCCACGACGACGGTATCCGCGCCGTCGCGGTGGTCTGCATGCACAGCCACCTGCACCCCGCGCACGAGCGGGCCGTCGGAGAGCTGGCCGAACGCATCGGCTTCCCGCAGATCTCGCTGTCCAGCGAGGTCAGTCCCCTGATGAAGCTCGTCCCGCGCGGGGACACCGCCGTCGTCGACGCCTACCTCTCGCCCGTGCTGCGCCGCTACGTCCAGCAGGTCGCCGGCGAGCTGACGGGTGTGCGCCTGATGTTCATGCAGTCCAACGGCGGCCTCACCGAGGCCGGGCAGTTCCGCGGCAAGGACGCCATCCTGTCCGGCCCCGCCGGCGGCATCGTCGGCATGGCCCGGATGTCGCAGCTGGCCGGGTTCGACCGCGTCATCGGCTTCGACATGGGCGGCACCTCCACCGACGTCTCCCACTTCGCCGGCGCCTACGAGCGCGTCTTCACCACACAGATCGCCGGTGTGCGGCTGCGCGCCCCCATGCTCGACATCCACACGGTCGCGGCCGGCGGCGGCTCGGTGCTGCACTTCGACGGATCCCGCTACCGCGTGGGGCCTGACTCCGCGGGCGCGGACCCCGGCCCCGCCTGCTACCGCGCCGGGGGACCGCTCGCGGTGACCGACGCCAACGTCATGCTCGGCCGCATCCAGCCCGCGCACTTCCCCGCGGTCTTCGGCCCGGACGGCGACCAGCCCCTGGACGCCGATGTCGTCCGGGACCGCTTCACCGCGCTCGCCCGGGAGATCCGCGACCACACCGGCGACGACCGCACCCCCGAGCAGGTCGCCGAGGGCTATCTGCAGATCGCCGTCGCCAACATCGCCAACGCGGTGAAGCGGATCTCCGTGCAGAAGGGCCACGACGTCACTCGCTACACCCTCACCACGTTCGGCGGCGCGGGCGGTCAGCACGCGTGCATGGTCGCCGACTCCCTCGGCATCCGCACCGTCCTCGTCCCCCCGATGGCGGGCGTCCTGTCCGCCCTCGGCATCGGCCTCGCCGACACCACGGCCATGCGGGAGCAGTCCGTCGAGGCCCCGCTGGACCCCTCCGCCCTGCCCGGCGTGCACCGCACGGCCGACGAACTGGAGGCCGCCGCCCGCGCCGAACTCCTCGCCGAGGACGTGCCCGAGGACCGCATCCGCGTCAGCCGCCGCGCCCAGCTGCGCTACGACGGCACCGACACCACCCTCACCGTCGAGCTGACCGAGCCGGACGCCATGCGGCAGGCGTTCGAGGAACGTCATCGCGCCACGTACTCCTTCACCCTCGACCGCCCGATCGTCGTCGAAGCCCTCTCCGTCGAAGCCACCGGCCTCACCGAACCCCCCGATCTGTCGGCCCTCGCCCCGTACGAAGGCCGCCCCGCCGCGCCCGGGTCCGCCCGCCTCCACACGGGCGGCGCCTGGCGCGACGTACCCCTGCACCGCCGCGAGACCCTGCCCCCCGGCCGTACCGTCACCGGCCCCGCGATCATCACCGAGGCCAGTGCCACCACCGTCGTCGACGACGGCTGGCAGGCCGTCGCCCGCGACGACGGGCATCTGGTCATGGAACGCGTCGCGGTCACGCAGAGTTCCCAGACGGACACGGAAGCGGATCCCGTCCTGCTGGAGATCTTCAACAACCTCTTCATGTCGATCGCCGAGCAGATGGGCGCCCGCCTGGAGTCAACGGCCCAGTCGGTCAACATCAAGGAGCGCCTGGACTTCTCCTGCGCCCTGTTCGACCCCGACGGGAACCTGGTGGCCAACGCCCCGCACATCCCCGTGCACCTGGGCTCGATGGGCACCAGCGTCAAGGAGGTCATCCGCCGCCGCGGTGCCCGGATGAGGCCGGGGGACACTTACGCCGTCAACGACCCGTACCACGGCGGCACCCACCTGCCCGACGTCACCGTCATCACCCCCGTCTTCGACACGGAGGGTGAGCGCGTCCTGTTCCACGTCGCCTCCCGGGGCCACCACGCGGAGATCGGCGGCATCGCCCCGGGCTCCATGCCCGCGCACAGCCGGACCATCGAGGAGGAAGGGGTCCTCTTCGACAACTGGCTGCTCGTCGACGGCGGCCGCTTCCGCGAACAGGAGACGCTCCGACTGCTCACCGAGGCGCCCCACCCCTCCCGCAACCCCCGCACCAACCTCGCCGACCTGCGGGCGCAGATCGCCGCCAACCACAAAGGCGTCGAGGAGGTCGGCCGCATGATCGACACCTTCGGCCTCGACGTCGTCCAGGCGTACATGCGCCACGTGCAGGACAACGCGGAAGAAGCCGTCCGCCGGGTCGTCGACGCCCTGGACGACGGGGAGTACGCCTACGAGACCGATGCCGGCGCCGTCATCCGGGTACGCGTGCGCGTGGACCGCGCGCAGCGCTCCGCCACCATCGACTTCACCGGCACCTCCGCCCAGCTCGGCTCCAACTTCAACGCGCCCTACTCGGTCGTCAACGCCGCCGTGCTGTACGTCTTCCGCACCCTGGTCGCCGACGACATCCCGCTCAACGACGGCTGCCTGCGCCCCCTGCGCATCGTCGTGCCGCCCGGCTCGATGCTCGCGCCCGAGCCCCCCGCCGCCGTCGTCGCGGGCAACGTGGAGACCTCCCAGGCCATCACGGGCGCGCTGTACGCGGCGCTCGGCGTGCAGGCCGAGGGCTCGGGGACCATGAACAACGTCACCTTCGGCAACGACCGGCACCAGTACTACGAGACCGTGGCCTCGGGTTCCGGCGCCGGGGACGGCTTCCCCGGGGCGAGCGTCGTGCAGACCCACATGACCAACTCCCGCCTCACCGACCCCGAGGTGCTGGAGTGGCGCCTGCCCGTCCTGCTCGAGGAGTTCGCCGTCCGCCGCGGCAGCGGGGGCGCCGGAAGGTGGCCCGGCGGCGACGGGGCGGTGCGGCGCATCCGCTTCCGGGCGCCCATGACGGTCTCCACCCTCTCCCAGCACCGCCGGGTGCCCCCGTACGGCATGGCGGGAGGCGACCCCGGAGCCCTGGGCGCGAACCGGGTCGAGCGGGCGGACGGCACCGTCACCGCGCTCGGCGGCAGCGACTCCACCGACGTCGCACCCGGCGACGTCCTCGTCATCGAAACCCCCGGCGGAGGAGGCTACGGCCCCCCGCCGGCCGACCCCAGCGAGCAGGAGAAGGAAACCGATGATCTTCGGGCGCTCTGAACGCGGCAAGCCCCCGGTCGAGCCCGTCACGCTCAAGATCCTCGTGGCCGGCGGCTTCGGCGTGGGCAAGACCACCCTCGTCGGCGCGGTCAGCGAGATCAGACCGCTGCGCACCGAGGAACTGCTCACCGAGGCGGGGCGACCCGTCGACGACACGCGCGGGGTGGAGACCAAGCACACCACCACCGTCGCGATGGACTTCGGGCGCATCACCCTGCGCGAGGACCTGGTGCTCTACCTGTTCGGCACGCCCGGCCAGGAACGCTTCTGGTTCATGTGGGACGAGCTGTCGGAGGGCGCGCTCGGCGCGGTCGTCCTCGCCGACACCCGCCGCCTGGAGGACTCCTTCGCCGCCATCGACTACTTCGAGCGGCGTGCGATCCCGTTCGTGGTCGGGGTGAACTGCTTCGAGGGCGCCGCGCGCTATCCCGCCGAGGACGTTCGCGGGGCCCTCGACCTGGACGACGACGTCCCGCTCGTGATGTGCGACGCGCGGGACCGCGCGTCGGTCAAGGACGTGCTGATCGGCGTGGTCCAGCACGCCATGGCCTACGCGGCCGAACACCGCCCGGCCGTCACCACCTGACGCGCCGGCACGGGTGCGGTTCGTACCCCGGACGCGCCGGCACGGGTGCGGCTCGTACCCCCGCCGACCGGGGTACGAGCCGCGGCCCGCGCACACGCACGCGTGCCCGCGTGTGCCTCACGCGCCGGTTGCGCGTGGCCGTCGTGTGCCGGTGCCTCCCCGCGCCTGCCCCCGATCGGCGCGCGTACGCGCGTGCCTAGGCGTCACCGTCCTCCAGCCAGCCGAAGCTCTTCTCCACCGCCTTGCGCCAGTTGCGGTACTCGCGCTCGCGCACCGGCTCGTCCATGGACGGCGTCCACTGGGCGTCCTCCTTCCAGTGCGCCTTCAGCTCGTCGAGGTCGTTCCACACCCCGGTGGCCAGTCCGGCGGCGTAGGCGGCGCCCAGGCAGGTGGTCTCGGAGACCTTGGGCCGGATCACCGGGACCCCGAGGACGTCGGCCTGGTGCTGCATGAGCAGGTTGTTCTTGGTCATGCCGCCGTCGACCTTCAGGCTGGTGATCTCCACGCCCGAGTCCTGGTACATGGCGTCCACGACCTCACGCGTCTGCCAGCTCGTGGCCTCCAGCACGGCCCGCGCGAGGTGTGCCTTGGTGACGTACCGGGTGAGCCCGGTGACCACACCGCGGGCGTCGGAGCGCCAGTACGGCGCGAACAGGCCCGAGAAGGCGGGCACGATGTACGCGCCGCCGTTGTCCTCGACGCTCGCCGCGAGCGGCTCGATGTCGTCGGCCGTGCGGATGATGCCGAGCTGGTCGCGGAACCACTGCACCAGCGCTCCCGTGATGGCGATGGCGCCCTCCAGGCAGTAGACCGGCGCCTCTTCGCCGATCTTGTAGCCCATCGTCGTCAGCAGTCCGCTCTTGGACGGCACCGGCCGGGTGCCGGTGTTGAGCAGCAGGAAGCTGCCCGTGCCGTAGGTGTTCTTCGCGGTGCCCACGTCGTAGCAGCACTGCCCGAACACGGCCGCCTGCTGGTCTCCCAGCGCCGAGGCCACCGGCACCCCGGCGAGCTGGCCGACGGCCGTGCCGTAGACCTCCGAGGAGGAGCGGATCTCGGGCAGCACGGCTTCCGGCACGTTCATCGCGGACAGGATGGAGGAGTCCCACTGGAGGGTCTCGAGGTTCATCAGCATGGTGCGTCCGGCGTTGGTCACGTCGGTGACGTGCCGTCCGCCGTCGGTGCCGCCGGTGAGGTTCCAGATCAGCCAGGAGTCGATGGTGCCGAAGGCGATCTCGCCCCGCTCGGCGCGGGCCCTGAGGTCGGGCACGTTGTCGAGCAGCCAGGCGGCCTTCGGCCCGGAGAAGTAGCTGGCGAGCGGCAGTCCGGTCTGCTCCCGGAAGCGGTCCTGGCCGTCGGAGCCGCCGAGTTCCCGGCAGAGCGCGGCGGTGCGCGTGTCCTGCCAGACGATGGCGTTGTGCACCGGCTTGCCGGTGGCGCGATCCCACAGGACGGTCGTCTCGCGCTGGTTGGTGATGCCGAGGGCACTCAGCTGGTCGGCGCGCAGCCCGGCCTTGGCGACCGCGCCGGCGACCACCGCCTGCACCTTGGACCAGATCTCGGTGGCGTCGTGCTCGACCCATCCGGGCTTGGGGAAGATCTGGCGGTGCTCGCGCTGGTCGACGGCGACGATCTCACCGGCGTGGTTGAAGATGATGCAGCGGCTCGACGTGGTGCCCTGGTCGATGGCGGCGACGTACTTCTCGGCGTTGTCCGTCATGGCTACCCCTTGGGCTTCGGCTCAGCAGGCTGGGTGGTGGGACAGGGGCCCGCGCGCGGGAGCGCGTCAGCGGGCCGGCAGCCGGGTTCCCGGTGACGATCCGATCGGAGAGGCGATGCTTGTGGTGCTCATGGCGGCTCCCGGGGTCCGGCCGATGATCAACCTCGGTGCTCCGTGCAGGGTGCGCTTTCCATGGCGGCTGGGGCCGGCGGGGAACCCGCGGCGCCCCGGCGGCGTCCGCCCGTGACGAGCGTGCCGTCGCAGCCGACCCGCCCCGAGACAGGCCATGTACGCAGAGAGCCCACGCGGCACGGTGCGTGATACGCCGAGAATGTCGGCGATGTCGGCTGACATGGGAAGTCTTCCCCGGCGCCCAGGGGCCGTCAAGGCGAGCGACTGTACGGGTTGGAAGGCTCACGCACCGCGATCACTCACCTGTTCGAAAGTCCGCCGATGACCGTGGGATTCCGAGCCTCCCCGCCGCCCGACGCCTTTCCGGCGCATGCGCCCGCATCCAACTCGGCCGCGAGAGGGTGACGTTCCTCCGGACCCTCCTTCGAGGACCGGCCGCCGGAGGTCCTCTGCGGCGCTCTGCGGGCCGTGGAGCGGTCAGCGGGCGGGGAACCCTCAGTCTCGCCTCATGGCGTCTCAGGAGGCCACCGGAGCCCCTTCCGAGCCGCGCAGGATCTCATGCCCCGGCAGTCCCGCCCGGCCCAGCACCCAGCTGGCGCCCCGCAGCGCCTTCGCGGCCTTCTTCAGCGGTGCCAGCACCGCGGCTGCCTGCCGGTGGTCGCCGACGCTCCCCGGCGCGCACACCACGGTGGCGAGCGACAGCGTGACCGGCCGGCCGCCCGCGGCCCACGGCGCGTCCAGTACGGCCGCCGCCAGCGGGTCGAGCCCGTCCGGATCGGTGAGCACCAGGAAGTCGTCCCCGCCGATGTGCCCCACGCGCGTGGCGCCGCTCGCCGCGCGCTGCAGCGCCTGTCCCACCGAGCGGATCAGCTCGTCGCCCGCGGCGAAACCCGCCCCGTCGTTGACCTGCTTGAAGTGGTCCACGTCCAGCCAGCTCAGCGCGAACGCCCGCCCGGCCGCGATGCGGCGGTCCACCTCACCGGTGATGGCGTCCGACCCCGGCAGCCGGGTCAGCGGATTGAGCCCGGCGGCCTCCTCCACCCGGCTCTCGGCGAGCGCCCGCACCAGGTCGGCGAGGCGTACGACCCCCACGCAGCGCCCGCGGCCGTCGACCACCGCGACGTCGTCCGAGGTCCGGTCGCGCCCTCCGACAGCTACCACGTCCAGCACCTCCCAGGCGGTGGCGTCGATCCCCACCGTCCGCGGCGGATCGCCGAGCTTGGCCGCGGGACGGTCGGCGTACAGCGCGTGGCCGTACCGCCCGGACATGGTCAGCAGGAACCGCGAGCGGTGCACCGAGCGCACCGGCACCCCGGCCGGGTCCACCAGCAGCACGCCGGACACGTCGGGCGACCCGGTCAGCAGCGCCCGCACCTGGCCCGCGGAGGCGTGGGCGGGCAGCAGCGCGGCCGGCCGCACGAACTGCCGCACCGGCGGGCCCGAGCGGGGTGCCGGGACGATGCCGGGGGAGCGGGGCGGGACGTACACGTCCGCCGCGGGCAGCCGGGCCGGCGGCGCGAACAGCTCACCCTGGGCCAGCTGGGCCCCGGCCGTCAGCGCGGCCGTGCACTGGGACTCGGTCTCCACCCCCTCGACGGCCAGCAGCGCGCCAAGTTCGTCGCACAGGGTCCGCATCGCCCGTACCGCGGCGGGCCGGACCAGCAGGGACGCGTCCAGCTTGACCAGCTCCGGCGAGAGGTCCGTCAGGAGCCGCAGCGGCACGTCCCCGTCGCCGACGCCGTCGGCGCTGATGCGGAAGCCCTGGCGGCGCAGCGCGGCCACGGCCTCCAGCAGGGCGCGCTGCGGCACGTGCGTGTACGGCGGGCCGATGTCGACGGTGATCTCCCAGGGCAGCCGTCCCGCCTCGCGCACCGCGTCGTGCAGTGCGGCCAGCCCGCCGAGGTCGGCCAGGGTGCCGGCGAAGACGTTCACGTGCAGCGGCAGCAACGTCTCCTTGCGCACCGCCGCGCGGAAGGCCAGCACCGCGAGGTCGCCGTCCAGTTCGGGATCGCGGCGGGCCTCGGCCAGGATGTCGCCGGCCTCCGGTCGGGCGAGGATCTCCAGTGCCGCGACCCCGCCCGTGGTGAGGTTGACCACCGGTTGGAAGGCGAAGCGGAGAGTATCCGTCCAGGAGTGCACGGGAGCATGATGGCGCCGCCGAAGCGTGCCCGGGCCCGGTTCATGCACCGTTCACGCAGGATTCCCACGCGATCACACAGCGTAGGAACCCGCGTTCGGGTATTCGCCGTCGGCGTGCGATGCGGGTGTTCGGTTCCCTTCGGCCCTCACCACCTGGTAGATGCAAGGGACATGACACGACTGCCCCGTCTGGCGCGAGCGCTGATCACCGCGCTCACCGCCCTGCTGACCGTGCCCCTCGCCTCCGCCACCGCCCGGGCGTCCACGGACCCGAAGGCGCCCGCGGACTTCGTGGCCCTCAGAGCCGTGGACCCCACGATCCTCCAGGAGATCCGCTACTTCACCCCGCACAACTTCGTCGGCGAGCGCATCGACGGCTACGAGCAGCCGATGTGCATCCTCACCCGGCCCGCCGCCGAAGCCCTCCACACCGCACAGCAGAGGCTGCTGCGCGAGGGCTACAGCCTCAAGGTGTACGACTGCTACCGGCCGCAGCGCGCCGTCGACCACTTCGTCCGCTGGGCGAAGGACCTCGACGACCAGCGCATGAAGGCCGAGTTCTACCCGGACGTCGACAAGACCCGGCTGTTCGCCGACGGGTACATCGCCGAGAAGTCCGGTCACAGCCGCGGCTCCACCATGGACCTCACGATCGTCCGGCTGCCCGCCCGGCCGACCCACCCGTACGTCCCGGGGCAACCGCTCGTGCCCTGTTACGCCCCCAAGAAGGATCGCTTTCCGGACAACTCCCTCGACATGGGGACCGGGTTCGACTGTTTCGACACCCTCTCGCACACCCTCGATCCGCGCATCCAGGGCGAACAGCGCGCCAACCGGCTGCTCCTGAAGAGCACCCTGGAGCGCCTCGGCTTCGTGAACCTCGCCGAGGAGTGGTGGCACTACACCTACAAGCCGGAGCCCTACCCGGACACCTACTTCGACTTCCCCGTCTCCGCCAAGTCGCTCACGAAGCAACGGCCGACGGACTGAAGTCGACGCCCTCTCCGATCGGATACAGTCCGCGCGTGTCCGAAATCCAGCACTCCACTTCCAACTCCGGTCCCGGCTCCCACTGTTCGAGCTGTGGCACGCCCTATGGAGAGGGCATCACCGGCTGGCCGCGCACCTGCCCCGGCTGCGGCGCCGTCGCCTACCGCAACCCGCTGCCGGTGGCGATCGCCCTCCAGCCCGTGTACGACACCGAAGGCACCGCCCTGGTCGTCATCACGCGGGCCGTCGACCCCGCGCGCGGGGGCATCGCCCTGCCGGGCGGCTACGTCGACGACCGCGAGGACTGGCGGCAGGCCGTCGTCCGCGAGCTCAAGGAGGAGACCGGCATCGACGCGGCGAGCCGCGACGTCCGCCTCGTCGACGCCATGAGCTCCCCCGACGGCCACCTGCTGCTCTTCGGACTGCTGCCGGAACGCCCCGCCGACGGTCTGCCCCCGTCGGCGGCCACGGACGAGACAGAGGGCCGGCAGCTGCTGCGCCGCCCCGAGCAGCTCGCCTTCCCGCTGCACACGGCGGCCGTGCGGGCGTGGTTCGAGGGCCGCTACATCTGACCCCGTCCCGCCCGCCGAGCCCCCTCGCGGGTCATGGTCCTCAGCGCTCGTCGAGCCCCCGCACCCTGACCGGCAGGGAGGGCTCGCGCAGGCCGTCCGGGCCCTCCAGCCCGACGACCAGGCGCGAGCCCTCCCAGCGGGTGACATAGCGCTCGATCTCCGGCTCCTCCCCGCCCTCGCCCGGGTCCGCCACCACCAGACCGCCCCCGGTGCGGCCCGGGGCCGGCGCCCACACCTCCAGCGCCCGCCCGCCGTCGTCCCCCCGCACGGCCATTACCGCACCCGCGCGTGCCAGCACCGGGATCCGGGACAGGGGCGCGTCGAGCAGCACCTGCCCGGGCCCGTCGTACGTGCGGCCCGTGGCCGTGTCGTACCAGCGGCCGCGGGGCAGCCGCACCGTCCGCTGCACCGCCCCGGGTTCGAGCACCGGCGCCACCAGCAGACAGTCACCCAGCAGGAAGGCGTCCTCGCCGGCGCGCAGCGCCCGGTCCTCCGGGGCGCCCCACCACAGGGGCCGCACATAGGGGGCTCCGGTGCGCCGGGCCAGATGCGCCAGCGTCATGAAGTACGGCAGCAGCCGCCGGCGTTCGCCGAGTGCCACGCGCGCGTGCGCGAGCACGTCGGCGCCGAACTCCCACGGCTCCCTGCGCCCGGCGTCCTTGCTCGCGTGCGTGCGGAACAACGGCAGGTAGGCGCCCAGCTGGAACCACCGCAGAAACAGCTCGGGCGACGGGCTGCCGTCGAACCCGCCGATGTCCGGACCCGAGTACGGCACCCCGCACAGCCCCAGGCCGATCACCAGCGACAGCGACGCCCGCAGCCCCGGCCAGCCGGTGGCGACGTCCCCGGACCAGGTGCCCCCGTACCGCTGCATGCCCGCCCACCCGGAGCGGGAGAACAGGAAGGGGCACTCCCGCGGCGACAGCTCGCGCAGGCCCTCGTAGGCGGCGCGCGTCATGCACAGGCCGTAGACGTTGTGCGCCTCCCGGTGGTCGCCGCCGCGCCCCTCCAGGCAGTGCCGGGCCGAGCGGGGCAGGGTCGACTCACCGAACGCGGTGAACGAGGTCGGCTCGTTCATGTCGTGCCAGAAGCCGGAGAAGCCCTGGGCCAGCCGCTCCGCGTACAGGCCGCCCCACCACTTGCGCACGCGCGCGTGCGTGAAGTCGGGGAACACCGCGTCCCCCGGCCACACCACCCCCTCCACCAGCCGGCCGGAGGAGTCCCGCACGAACGCGTCCAGGGCCGCGCCGTCGTCGTACACGGCGTTGCCCGGCACGGCCTTGACCGCCGGGTCCACGATCGACACCAGCCGGATCCCGTCCCGGCGCAGTTCCTCGGCGAGCCTCGGCAGCGCCGGGAAGCGCTCCCTGTCGACGGTGAACACCTGGTGCGCGTCGTAGTGGTCGATGTCGAGGTGGACGGCGTCGAGCGGCAGGCCGCGCCGCCGGTAGCCCGCCACGATCCGCCGTACCTCCTCCTCGCTGCCGAAGCCCCAGCGCGCGTGCTGGTGGCCCAGCGCCCAGGCCGGCGGCAGCGCGGGCGCACCCGTCAGCGACGCCCACGCGAGCAGCACGCGCGCGGGGGTGCCCACCATCACCCAGCAGCGCAGCGGACCGCCCTGCATGCGCAGCTCGCAGGTGCCGGGCCGGTCGTGTCCCGAGCCGGCGCCCTCCTCGCCCTCCCGCAGGGTGACCGTGCCGTCCCAGGAGTTGTCGTGGAACAGCAGATGCGTGCCCGCGTCGGCCACCACCATCTGCACCGGCATGGTGATGTACAGCGGGTCGTCGCCGGGGGAGAAGGCGTGGCCGGGGTCGGTGTTCCACAGCCGGTACGCGCCGTCGCGCAGACGGGGACCGCCCGCCCGTCCGCCGAGGCCGAAGAACCGCGCGTCCGGTGCCACCTCGGAGCGCACCGTCCAGCGTCCCGGGCCGCCGTCGGCCGGCTCCCACCACCGAGGCGGCAGCTCCCGGCGCAGCGTCACCCCGCCGGGCGTGCGGATCTCCACGGCGCCGTGCCGGGAGACGGCGACCGTCACCCGCTCGGCCACCACCCGCCAGCCGCCGTCCTTGTCCGGCTCCAGCGAGGCCCGCGGGTCCGGCTCCGGTCCGTGCCCGGCCACGGCGTACGACGGTTCCACGCCGGCCCCGTCCCAGCCCCAGAAGGCCGCGCCGTTGCCCGCGACGAGAATGCGCAGCTCCGAGCGGCTGAACCGGATCACACCGCCGCCGGGACCGGGCTCCACCTCCCGGATGACGCCGGGCACCCGCGCCCGCTCGGCACCCCGCCGCGGCAGCCCGGTGGCGTCGGTCCGGCGCCGGCGCCACGCCGCCCGCACACTGCGCACGCCCTGGGCCGTCCCCACCGAGCCGAGCAGCTTCACCGAACGCACCAGGTCACGACCGTCCATGCTGCTCAGCCTGCCATCGACCGGCCCCCGCGCGGGTGTCGTTCAACTGCCGTTCACCCGTGACCGGACCACATCTTCACGACACGAACTATGTGCGGTGAACCCTGGTGCGGAAGACGATCACGTGGCATCGTCCGTTTCAGCCGCGTCACGCGCACACCCCAGCCCGTGCGCGGACGACGCACACGACGCGCACAGCCCGGGAGCCGCCCCAATGACGACCGTGAACCCGCAACCGCTCTGGCAGCCGGATCCGGAGCGCATCGCACAGGCCCAGGTGACCAGGTTCCAGGCCTGGGCGGCCGAGCACCACGGCGCACCGGCCGAGGGAGGCTACCCGGCGCTGCAGCGCTGGTCCGTCGAGGACCTGGAGGCCTTCTGGAAGGCCGTCACCGAGTGGTTCGACGTGCGCTTCACGACGCCCTACGCGCGCGTGCTCGGCGACCGCGCGATGCCGGGCGCCCAGTGGTTCCCCGGTGCGACCCTCAACTACGCCGAGCACGCCCTGCGCGCCGCCGCCGACCGCCCCGACGCGCCGGCCCTGCTGTGCGTCGACGAGACGCACGAGGCGCGCCCGGTCACCTGGGCCGAGCTGCGCCGCCAGGTCGGCTCGCTCGCCGCCGAACTGCGCGCCCTCGGCGTGCGGCCGGGCGACCGCGTCAGCGGCTACCTGCCGAACATCCCGCAGGCCGTGGTCGCCCTCCTCGCCACCGCCGCCGTCGGCGCGGTGTGGACCTCCTGCGCCCCCGACTTCGGCGCCCGCAGCGTCCTCGACCGATTCCAGCAGGTCGAACCGGTCGTCCTGTTCACGGTCGACGGCTACCGCTACGGCGGCAAGGAGCACGACCGCCGCGAGGTCGTCGCCGAACTGCGCCGCGAGCTGCCCACGCTGCGCGCGGTGGTGCACATCCCGCTGCTGGGCACCGACGCCCCCGAGGGCGCCCTTGAGTGGTCCGCCCTGACCGCGGCCGACACGGAGCCGGTCTTCGAGCAGGTGCCCTTCGACTACCCGCTGTGGGTGCTGTACTCCTCCGGCACGACCGGCCTGCCCAAGGCCATCGTCCAGTCCCAGGGCGGCATCCTGGTCGAGCACCTCAAGCAGCTCGGCCTGCACTGCGACCTCGGCCCCGAGGACCGTTTCTTCTGGTACACCTCGACCGGCTGGATGATGTGGAACTTCCTCGTCTCCGGTCTGCTGACCGGCACCACGATCGTCCTGTACGACGGCAGCCCCGGCTATCCCGACACCGGCGCCCAGTGGCGGGTCGCCGAACGCACCGGCGCCACTCTCTACGGCACCTCCGCCGCCTACGTCATGGCCTGCCGCAAGGCGGGCGTGCACCCCGGTCGCGACCACGACCTGTCGGCGGTGCGCTGCGTCGCCACCACCGGCTCGCCGCTGCCGCCGGACGGCTTCCGCTGGCTGCACGACGAGGTGCGCGAGGACCTGTGGATCGCCTCCGTCAGCGGCGGCACGGACGTGTGCTCCTGCTTCGCGGGCGCCGTCCCCACCCTGCCGGTGTACATCGGCGAGCTCCAGGCGCCCTGCCTCGGCACCGACCTGCAGTCCTGGGACCCCAGCGGCAAGCCCCTGACGGACGAGGTCGGCGAACTCGTCGTCACCAACCCCATGCCCTCGATGCCGATCCGCTTCTGGAACGACCCCGACGGCAGCCGCTACCACGACAGCTACTTCGACACCTATCCCGGCGTGTGGCGTCACGGCGACTGGATCACCGTCACCTCCCGCGGCTCGGTGATCATCCACGGCCGCTCGGACTCCACCCTGAACCGCCAGGGCGTGCGCATGGGGTCGGCCGACATCTACGAGGCCGTCGAGCGCCTGCCGGAGATCCGGGAGTCCCTCGTCATCGGCATCGAGCAGCCCGACGGCGGCTACTGGATGCCGCTGTTCGTCCACCTGGCGCCGGGGGCGGTGCTCGACGACGCCCTCGTCGACCGGATCCGGCGGACCATCCGCGAACAGCTCTCCCCGCGCCACCTCCCGGACGAGATCATCGAGGTGCCGGGCGTCCCGCACACCCTCACCGGCAAGCGCATCGAGGTCCCGGTCAAGCGCCTCCTGCAGGGCACCCCCCTGGAGAAGGCCGTCAACCCCGGCTCCATCGACAACCTCGACCTGCTGCACTTCTACGAGGACCTCGCCCGCAAGCGCGCCTGACCCGGGGCGTCAGCCCCCGTAGGTGGCCTCGGACTCGCCCAGGACGGCGGCGAAGTCCGAGGCCAGCCGCACCGCGTCGGCGCTCTCCAGCTCGGCCACGGAGATCCGCACCCCCGGCGGCGCCGCCAGCCGGAACCGTGCGCCGGCCGCGACCCACCAGCCGTGCGAACGCAGCCCGTTCACCACCGCGGACTCGTCCCGCACGGGCACCCACAGGTTGAGCCCGCTCGCGCCGTGCGCGGCGACGCCCCGCTCCGCGAGCGCGTCCCGCAGGGCCCGCCGGCGCTGTGCGTACGCCTCACGCGCGCGTGCCACCAACGCGCGCGTGCCGTCGTCGGTCATCAGGCCGTGAACGGTGTCCTGCAGCAGGTGGCTCACCCACCCCGAGGTCAGCAGCAGCCGCCCGTCGTGCCGGCCCAGCGTGACCGGATCGCAGGCCGCCGCCGCCCAGCGCAGATCCGTCCCCAGGAACTTGCTCACCGTGCGCACATGCACCCAGCGCGCGAGCCCCGAGGCGCTGAGCGTCCACAGCGGAGCGTCGGCCACGGCGGAGGCGTGGTCGTTCTCCACCACCAGCACCTCACCGGCCCCGCGCAGCACCTCCGCGAGCGCGTCCCGGCGCGCCGCCGAGAAGCAGCCGCCATATGGATTCTGCGCCCGCGGGCTGTACACCACGGCCCGCACACCCGCCCGCAGCGCCTCGCGCAGGGCGTCGGGGCGCATCCCCTCGTCGTCCACCGCCACCGGCACGATCCGCAGCCCCAGCGCGGCGACCAGGTCCAGCAGGTGGTGATAGCCGGGGTCCTCCATCGCCACGGCGTCCCCCGGGCGCAGCTCCACCGACAGCAGCCGGCCGATCAGATCCAGCGCCCCGTGCGCGAACGTCACGTGCTCCACGGGCACCCCGTCGGGCCGCAGCCAGTCCCGCACCGCCTCCTCCAGGTGCGCCAGCCGAGGCGTCGAGCGGTGCGAACGGGCGCCGGGGGAGAGCCGGGACGGCGGCACGAGAGCCGGCAGCAGCCGGGGATCGGGGTGCCCGCCCGCCAGGTCACGCAGGCCCTCCGGCACCTTCGGGGGCCGGCGTGAGGCGACCGCGGGAGCCGGCGCGATCACCGTGCCGCCCCGGCCGCGCGTGACCACGATGCCCCGCTGCCGCAGCTCCTTGTACGCCGTCGCGACGGTCCCCGGGCTCACCCCGAGGTCGTCCGCCAGCCGGCGCACCGGCGGCAGCGCCGCGCCCGGAGCCAACGCCCCCTCGGCGACGCCGCGTTCGACCGACGCGGCAATTCCCTTGGCCGTCGTCCCACTGAAGCCGTATTGTGTTGCCACGTTGGCAATTATGTACCAATACATAATTTCATGCAAGGGGGAACCGTGCGACGGACGCAGCGGACAGACACGAGGAAGACCACGAGGAAGACCCGCATACCCGGAGGACGGGCCGGGCGGACCATGCTCCTCATCGCCCTCGTCGACCGCATAGGCAGCGGACTGTGGGCCTCCGTCTCCGTCCTGTACTTCACCTACGTCACCCACCTCTCCGTCGCCCAGATCGGCACCCTCGCCGCGGCCGCCGGAGCCGTCGGCATCGCCGGCTCACCCCTCGGCGGACGCCTCGCCGACCGGTTCCCGGTCACCCGCATCCTCGTCACCGTCCAGCTCCTGCGCGCCGCGGCCTCCCTCGCCCTGCTCACCACCGACCGCTTCGCGCTCCTGCTCCTCTTCTCCGCCGTCGGCAGCCTCGGCGACCGCGCCTCCAGCGTCCTCACCAAGCTCTACGCCACCCGCATCGCCGGCCCCGACCGCGTCCGCTACCAGGCCCTGCACCGCACCCTCGCCAACGCCGGCTGGGCCCTCGGCGGCCTCGCCGCCGCAGCCGCCCTCGCCCTCGGCACCACCACCGCCTACCGCTGCCTCCTCGCCGGCGACGCCCTCACCTTCCTCCTCTCCGGACTCCTCACCCTGCGCTGCGCGGAACCCCCCTCCGGCCGGCGCACCGTCACCACCTCCGCCACCCCCACCCCACCTGCCCCACCCCGCACACCCTGGCGCGACCGCACCTACCTCGCCTACGTCGCCACCGAGACCGTCCTCTCCCTCGACGACGCCGTCTTCAAAGTCGGCCTGCCCCTGTGGATCGCCCACACCGGCACCGTCCCCCACCAGCTGGCACCCCTCCTCCTCGTCCTCAACAACGTGATGGTCGTGGCCCTGCAGGTCCCCCTCGCCCGCTTCGGCACCACCACGGCCGCCGCCCGCCGGCTCCTCCTGCCGCTCTCCGCCGCCTTCGCGCTGGGCGGCGTGACCATGGCCCTCTCCGCCACCGGCACCGCCCTCACCGCCGGCCTCCTGCTCACCGCCGCGGCCACCGCCTTCACCGTCGCCGAGATGCTCCACGCCACCGTCTCCTGGGAACTCTCCGTCGCCCTCGCCCCCGACCACGCCCTCGGCGCCTATCTCGGCGTGCATGGACTCGCGCAGGCCGCCCAGCGCGGCATCGGTCCGCTCGCGGTCACCGCCGCCATCGCCACCGGTCCCGCCGGCTGGACGCTCTTCGGCGCCGCCATCGCGCTGACCTGCGCACTCCAGCACCGGCTCGTCCGCGGCCGCATCGAGCAGACCCCGCTGTCAGTGCCCTCGGTTACGGTGAGTGAGCATTGATCGACTGCGCACAGGGGGAAACATGGCGCACACCGACCGCCGGACCATGCGACGCGTCCTTCGCCGCGAGATCGCCGGCACCATCGGCCTGCTCACCGACGAACACGACTTCCGCGCCATGCGGCGCTACCGCAGCTTCACCTTCGACGACCACACGGCCTACCTGCGCGAGGTGGAAGCCCTCCTCAGGGCCCGAGCCACCCAAGGCGGCCACACCACCGTCACCCTCTTCGACCCCGAGGAGTACGCCACCTACTGCACCGACCGCGGCCTCGACCCCGACAGCCCGGCCAACCGCACCCGCTTCACCGCCGAACTCGCCGGCAACGGCCCCACCATCCCCTACGAGGGACAACCCCTGACCGAACTGGTCCCCGCCCTCGTCGACGAAGCAATCCGCCAGGCCACCTGGGAGTACGCCGCCACCCTCCTCGCCCGCCTCGGCAGCTGCGCCTCCTGCGGCGAGGACATCGGACGCGCCGCCTTCGCCCACGCCTCCCGGCTCCTCACGCGCGTCCTCGACACCGCCCCACCCGGCAACCGCCACCTCGTCTGCAGCGTCTCCGGCCCACCGGAAACCCTCCTCGCCGTCCTGCACGCCGACCAGGACGACACCGGCGCCACCCAGCTCGACGAAGCCGAAGCCCTCGAGTTCACCACCGTCCTCGCCCTGGGCGTCGCCACCGACAGCCCCGGCGGCCTCGTCATGCGCACCACCGCACCCGGCACCAACGACCGCATCTACGGCTGGCGCCTGCGCGACAACGGCCTGCAGCCCCTGACCGCCGGCGAGGTCTTCGACGCCTACTGCAACGACATCGAGACCGGCGACCTCCTCGCCCCCGAATCCGACGTCGACTACTGCGCACCACCCGACCTCGGCGACGAAGGACCGGCACACCGCCACCATCACTGACCCCGCGCGACCACCGGGGCGCCCCACGGCACGACGAAGGGGCGCCCCGCCCGAAGGCGGAGCGCCCCTCATCGGCTCCGAGTACGCGCGCCGCGGCTACTCGCCGGACAGCACCGCCTGAGCCGCGTTGCGCGCCTCCTCGGCACTGTCCGCGGCCCGGGCCGCCGCGGCGGCCCGCTCGCACTGCGCGAGCGTGTGCTTGGCCAGGGTCGCCCGGACATAAGGAATCGACGCCGCACCCATGGACAGGGAGGTGACACCCAGACCGGTCAGCACACACGCCAGCAGCGGGTCGGACGCCGCCTCACCACACACACCGCAGCTCTTGCCCTCGGCCCGCGCCGCCTCGGCGGACAGCGCCACCAGGTCGAGCAGCGCCGGCTGCCACGGGTCCTGCAGCCGCGACACCGCACCCACCTGACGGTCGGCGGCGAACGTGTACTGCGCCAGGTCGTTCGTCCCCAGCGACAGGAACTCGACCTCCTGCAGGATCGAACGCGCCCGCAGCGCCGCCGACGGGATCTCGACCATCGCGCCGAACTTCGCGTGCAGCCCGGCCTCGCGGCAGGCATCGGCGAACGCCTTGGCGTCGGCACGGTCGGCCACCATCGGCGCCATGACCTCGAGGTGAACGGGCAGCCCCTCGGCCGCCTTCGCCAGCGCCGTCAGCTGCGTGCGCAGCACCTCGGGGTGGTCGAGCAGGGTACGCAGACCCCGCACGCCCAGCGCCGGGTTCGGCTCGTCGGCCGGCGTCAGGAAGTCCAGCGGCTTGTCCGCGCCCGCGTCCAGCACCCGCACGACCACACGGCCCTCGGGGAACGCCTCCAGCACCTGCCGGTAGGCCTCGACCTGCTTCTCCTGGGACGGCGCCTTCTTGTTGTCGTCCAGGAACAGGAACTCGGTACGGAAGAGACCGACACCTTCGGCGCCCGCGTCCACCGCGGCGGCCACATCCGCCGGACCGCCGATGTTGGCGAGCAGCGGCACCTTGTGCCCGTCGGCGGTGGCACCCGGGCCGGTCGAGGCGGCCAGCGCGGCCTTGCGCTCGGCGGCGGCGGCCTCCAGCTGCGCCTTCCGCTCCTCGCTCGGGTTCACGAAGATCTCACCGCTGCTGCCGTCGACCGCGATCAGCGTGCCCTCGGCCAGCTCACCGGCGCCCGGCAGGGCCACCACGGCCGGTACGCCCAGCGCGCGCGCCAGGATCGCGCTGTGGCTGGTCGGACCACCTTCCTCGGTCACGAAACCCAGCACCAGCGTCGGGTCCAGCAGCGCGGTGTCCGCGGGCGCGAGGTCCCGGGCGACCAGCACGTACGGCTCGTCGCTGTCCGGCACGCCCGGCATCGGCACGCCGAGCAGCCGGGCGACGATACGGTTCCGCACGTCGTCGAGGTCGGCCACACGGCCGGCGAGGTACTCGCCCGCCGCGGCCAGCAGCTCGCGGTACGCGGCGAACGCGTCGTAGACCGCACGCTCGGCCGTGCTGCCCACGGCGATGCGACGGTCCACGTCCGCCATCAGTTCCGGGTCCTGGGCCATCATGGCCTGGGCCTCCAGCACGGCCTGGGCCTCGCCCCCCGCCAGATTGCCGCGCGCCATCAGGTCGGCGGCCACAGCCTCCACGGCCTTGCGGGCACGCCCCTGTTCGCGCTCCGCCTCGTCCGCAGGGATCTGCTTGGCCGGCGGTTCGAGCACCGCCGTCCCCATGTGCCGAACCTCGCCGATCGCCACACCGTGGCTCACGCCGACGCCTCGCAGCGTTGCTTCCATCTCACCCGTCTCCGATAGTGCGGCGGGTCCCGCCGCCGCGGTGGTTGTCCTATCAGCCGTCACAGGACGGCGCTGACGTCACTTCCAGACGAAAAGGCTGTCGCCGGCCTTCACGTCACCGTCCTCACGAAGCTCGGAGAGGGCCTCGACGGTCGCCTCCAGGGCGACCACGGGGCACACCGGCGACTTGCCGGCGGCCTCCACGGCGGCCGGGTTCCAGCGCACGATGGCCTGGCCGCGGGTGACGGTGTCCCCCTTGTTCACCAAGAGCTCGAAGCCCTCGCCGTTGAGCTGCACGGTGTCGATGCCCAGGTGCGTGAGCACTCCGTGTCCGCTCTCGTCCACGACGACGAAGGCGTGCGGGTGCAGGGAAACGATGACACCGTCCACCGGCGCGACGGCCTCGGAGGCCTCACGGTCGGGGTCGATCGCGGTGCCCGGGCCGACCATGGCCCCGGAGAAGACCGGATCCGGCACGGCAGCCAGTCCGATGGCGCGTCCTGCGAGCGGGGACGTCACGGTCGTCATGGGAAACCTCCCAGGGGTGGAGATCAAAAGGGCCGTCTCGCCTGTCCCGGACGGCGCACTGAGCAGCAGGGTATGTCATAGGTAGTACCGGTTCCGCACGAGAGTTCCCATTAGAGGTCTAGACCACATCTCCAAGGGATTTGCACCCGCTCCGCGGCCCCGTGTACAGTCGTACTCCTGCGACGGGCTGAGCGACGCCATCGAGCATCATCGCCCGAGCAGCAACCCAACTCGTCAGATCCTATCCTGGGATCGCCTTCCGCATGCCTGCGGGACGGTGGTCAAAGGGCCGGAAAAAGCCTGGTAGAGTTGGAAACACCGAAGGGAAGCGCCCGGAGGAAAGCCCGAGAGGGTGAGTACAAAGGAAGCGACCGTTCCTTGAGAACTCAACAGCGTGCCAAAAGTCAACGCC
>NZ_JBIBXG010000006.1:0-551565 GCF_043082085.1 Streptomyces sp. NPDC014801
CAACGGCTCGATCACCGCCCACGACTCATCTGTCAGCTCATGACGACGCACCACGAACAGACCAACGAGCCCACCACTTTGCGGACACGACCTAGGGGCGCTGCAGTTCGTGGCGGAGAGCGTCGAGGTCGCTTCCGCCGGCCATCTGCTGGGTCAGTTCGTCCAGGGTGATCTCGTCGCGGGTGTGGCTGCCCACCATCGTGCCGCGCTTGAGCAGGACGAACCGGTCGCCGACCAGGTAGGCGTGGTGCGGGTTGTGGGTGATCAGCACGACACCGAGACCCTCGTCACGTGCCGCCGCCACGTACTTCAGGACCACGCCGGACTGCTTCACGCCGAGCGCGGCCGTCGGCTCGTCCAGGACGAGGACCTTGGCGCCGAAGTGGACCGCCCGCGCGATCGCCACGCACTGGCGTTCGCCGCCGGACAGGGTGCCGATGGGCTGGTCGACGTCGCGCAGGTCGATGCCCATGCGCAGCAGCTCCGCGCGCGTGGTGCGGCGCATGTGGTCGACGTCCATGCGCTTGAAGGGGCCGGCGCCCTTGCGCGGCTCGGAGCCGAGGAAGAAGTTGCGCCACACCGGCATCAGCGGGACGACCGCGAGGTCCTGGTAGACCGTGGCGATGCCCCGGTCCAGCGCCTCGCGCGGCGAGGACAGCCGGGTCTCCTCGCCGTCGATGCGCAGGACACCCTCGTCGTGCTGGTGCAGACCGGCAATCATCTTGATCAATGTGGACTTGCCGGCGCCGTTGTCGCCGAGGACGCAGGTGATCTCGCCCGCGTGGACCTCGAGGGACACGCCCTGCAGGGCGCGGATGTTCCCGTAGTGCTTGCTGACGTCCGACAGCTCCACGAGCGCCGTACGGGCCTCGGTCTGCGTCATGTGGTGGCCTCCGCGCGCTTGCGGACCCAGGCGTTGAGCAGGGTCGCGAGGAGCAGCATCGCTCCGAGGAAGAACTTGAACCAGTCGGGGTTCCACTCGGCGAAGACGATGCCCTTGCTGGTCATGCCGAAGATGAACGCGCCGACCGCGGACCCGACCGCGCTGCCGTAGCCGCCGGTGATCAGGCAGCCGCCGATGACGGCCGCGATGATGTAGATCAGCTCGTTGCCGACGCCCTCGCCGGACTGGACGACGTCGTAGCTGAACAGCAGGTGCTGTCCGGAGATCCAGGCGCCGAAGGCCACGCCCATGTAGAGGCCGATCTTGGTCCTGGCGACGGGGACGCCGACCGCGCGGGCCGCGTCCTGGTTGCCGCCGACCGCGAAGATCCAGTTCCCGGTGCGGGTGCGCAGCAGGATCCAGGAGCCGACGGCGACCAGGCCGAGCCACCACAGGATGGTGACCTTGAAGTCGACGCCGCCGACGGTGAGGGTCGAGGCGAAGACGTCGTGGGCGGTCGGGAAGCCCTCCATGTCGGCGATGGTCTTCGTCGACACCGTGCCGTCGATCAACTTGGTCAAGCCGAGGTTCAAGCCGGTCAACATCAGGAAGGTGCCCAGCGTGATGATGAAGCTGGGCAGCTTCGTCCGGGTCAGCATGAAGCCGTTGAAGGCGCCGATGGCCAGCGTGACCAGCAGGGACACCCCGACGCCGACCCAGACGTTCGCGGTCATCTGAAAGCTGAACATGGACGAGATCAACGCCGACGACGTCACCATGACGCCGGCCGACAGGTCGAACTCGCCGCCGATCATCAGCAGGGCGACCGGCACCGCCATGATGCCGATGGTCGAGGAGGCGTACAGCACCGTGCTGAGGCTGGAGGCGCGCAGGAAGCTGTCGGCGAAGAACGCGAAGAAGACGAAGACGGCGAGCGCGCCGACCACCGAGCCCAGCTCGGGGCGGGCGAGCAGCTTGCGCAGCGGCGAGGTCTCGACGAGCCGCTCGTCGGCGGTGGTGGCGGTCATCGGGTGCCTCGCCGGGCGTACTCCTGCAGCGCGGCCGCCTGGTCCTTGGTGATGATCTGCGGGCCGGTCAGGACGGGCCGCCCGCCGCCGAGGACGTCGTTGTTGTACTTGTACAGCCACAGCAGGTCGACGGCCTGGTAGCCCTGCAGGTAGGGCTGCTGGTCCACGGCGAAGCCGAGGGTGCCGTCCTGGAGCTCGGCGGCGACCTTGGCGTTGAGGTCGAAGGTGTCGATCTCGGCCTTGCTGCCCGCGTCCGCCTTGGCCTTCACGGCCGTGTCGGCGTAGGGGGCGCCGAGGGTGACGACGGCGTCGATGGACTGGTCGGCCTGGAGCTTGGCCTCGATACCGGACTGCACGTCGGGCATGTTGGTGCCGTTGACGTAGACGCGCTGCAGGGTGCCGTGGAAGGTCTTGCCGATGCCGTCGCAGCGCTGCTCGTGGCCGACGTTGCCCTGCTCGTGCAGGACGCACAGGGCCTTCTTCCTCCCGCGCTTGTTCAGCTCCTCGCCCACTGCCTCGCCGGCGATCGTCTCGTCCTGGCCGACGTGGGTGAGCGCGCCGAACGCCTTGGACTCGGCGGAGCCGGAGTTCACGGTGATCACCGGGATGCCGGCCTTCTCGGCGCGGGCGACGGCGGCCTTCATGGCGTCGGGCTTGGCGAGCGTGACGATGATGCCGTCGACCTTCTTGTCGACGGCGGCGTCGACCAGCTGCGCCTGCTGCTGGGCCTCGTCGTCGTGCGAGTACAGGAAGTTGATGTTGTCCTTGACCGCGGCCTGCTTGGCGCCGCTCTGGACGATGTCCCAGAAGGTGTCGCCGTCACCGGAGTGCGTGATCATCGCGAAGGTCCAGCGCGGGGTGTTCACCGCCGCGCGGCCCTGCGCGGCCGCGGCCTTGCGGGCGTCCTCGGCGCGTTTGCCGCCGGTACTGCTGCACGCGGTCACGGACAGCGCCGTCACGCACAGCACCCCCGTCAACGCGATCCCTGTCCAGGTCCGAAACCGTGCCACGAGGCAGTGCCCTTCTTGCTGTGTCTGTGCGGAGTAGCGATCGGGCCGGCCTGTCCTGTCTCACCGGCCCCAAACGCCCCAGTATCAAACACAGGGCACTCCGGCCACGTGACCGGGGTGCCGCGTCGGTCACGTTGTCCGGACATTGCGACCATCGGGGGCCGCCCGGCGGTGCGGGCGGTCAGGAGCGGACGAGCAGCTGGAACTCGAAGGAGTAGCGGCTCGGGCGGTAGATGTGGTCGCCGAACTCCACCGCGCGGCCGGTGTCGTCGAAGGTGGTGCGCTGCATGGTCAGCAGCGGGGCGCCCGCGCTCTCGGCGAGCCGCTCGGCCTCGTCGGCGGTGGCGCCGCGGGCCCCGATGGACTGGCGGGCGCTGTGCAGGGTGATCCCGGCGCTGCGCATCAGCCGGTACAGGCCGGTGGACTCCAGCTGGTCCGTGTCCAGGTCCAGCAGTCCGGGGGGAAGGTGGTTGCACAGGTACGCCATCGGCTCGCCGTGCGCGAGCCGCAGCCGCTCCACCCGGTGGACGTCGCTGCCCTCGGGGACGCCGAGAGCGGCCGCGACCTCGGCGGACGCCGGCACCACCGCGTTGACCAGGACCTTGGTCGCCGGGCGCTGTCCGGCCGCCTCCAGGTCGTCGTAGAGGCTGCTCAGCTCCAGCGGGCGCTTGACCTGGCTGTGCACGACCTGGGTGCCGACGCCGCGGCGGCGCACCAGCAGGCCCTTGTCGACCAGGGACTGGATGGCCTGGCGGACCGTCGGCCGGGACAGGCCGAGCCGTGCGGCGAGCTCGATCTCGTTGCCGAGCAGGCTGCCCGGGGTGAGGGTTCCGTGTTCGATCGCCGCTTCGAGCTGCTGGGAGAGCTGGAAGTACAACGGCACGGGGGAACTCCGGTCCACCCGGAGGTCGAGCTGCACGGTCGGGTCCACATCTGGTTTCGGCACGGCCCGAGCGTAGCTCCGTGCGCTGTTGACGGGAAGTTGTGTAGTTCGGTTGTCCGGACATACGCATTGACAGGGTGGCGATCGCGACCGCACTTTGTTTCCATGCGCATCGGGGTCATCGGTACGGGCCGGATCGGCACCATCCATGCGAACACCCTCCGTCGCCACCGCGACGTCGGTTCGCTGATCCTCACGGACGCCGACCCGGCGCGGGCCCAGGAGCTCGCGCTGCGCCTCGGCGAGACGGCGGCGCCCGGCGTGGACGAGATCTTCCAGTGGGGGGTCGACGCGGTCGTCATCACGACGGCGACACCGGCGCACGCCGAGCTGATCGGGCGGGCGGCCCGCGCGGGACTGCCGGTGTTCTGCGAGAAGCCGATCGCCCTCGACGTGCCCGGCACGCTCCAGGCCATCGCCGAGGTCGAGGCCGCCGGCACGGTCCTGCAGATGGGTTTCCAGCGGCGCTTCGACGCCGGGTACGCGGGCGCGCGCGAGGCCGTGCGCTCGGGACGGCTCGGGCGGCTGCACACCGTGCGGGCGATCACCTCCGAGCAGGCTCCGCCGCCGCCCGCGTGGCTGCCGCTCTCCGGGGGGCTGTACCGGGACACGCTCATCCACGACTTCGACGTGCTGCGCTGGGTGACCGGGCGGGAGATCGCCGAGGTGTACGCCGCCGGGTCCGACGCGGGCCCGCCGATGTTCCGTGAGGCGGGTGACGTGGACACCGCCGCGGTGGTGCTGACGCTGGACGACGGCACCCTCGCCACCGCCACGGCGACGCGGCTGAACGGCGCCGGGTACGACGTGCGCATGGAGCTCGCCGGGGAGCGGGACCAGATCGTCGTCGGGCTGGACGACCGCACGCCGATCACCTCCACGGAGCGGTCGGGGCCGCCGGCCGCGGACAAGCCGTGGAGCGGATTCCTGGAGCGCTTCGCCCCGGCGTACGAGGCGGAGCTGGCGGCGTTCGTGGAGGTGGTGCGTGGGGAGCGGGCCAATCCGTGCGACGGGCGTGAGGCGCTGCAGGCACTGCGGGTGGCGGAGGCCTGCGAGTGGTCGCGACGGGAGCGCCGGGCGGTGCGGCTGACGGAGATCCCGGACGCGGCGGCGACCGCGCCGGGGCGGGTGTGACGGGGCCGGCCGTGGACGCGGTGGTGACCGCGCCCGGGCGGGCGTGACGGCCCCGGAGGCCGTGGCGACCGCGCCGGGGGGGGGTGTGGGCCACTACCCGCGGTGGCCCCCGGTGCGGACCACGCCCCGTGCCCCCGGCGGCTACCAGCGCACCGGCAGGTGACGCACCCCCCTGATCAAGGTGCCGGGGAGCCAGGGGCCCGCCGGGCCGGCCAAGGAGAGGTCCGGGGCGCGGTCCAGGAGCGCGCGCAGGGCGGTGCGGGCCTCCAGGCGGGCCAGGGGCGCGCCGAGACAGTAGTGGATGCCGTGACCGAAGGCGAGGTGGCCGCGGGTGTCGCGGCGGATGTCGAAGCGGTCGGCGTCGGGGAAGCGGCCGGTGTCGCGGCCCACGGCGGTCAGGCCGACGAGCACCGGCTCGCCCCGCTCGATGCGGGCGCCGCCGATCTCCACAGGCTCCGCGGCGAACCGGAACGTGGTGTTCTCCACCGGCCCCTCCCAGCGCAGCGTCTCCTCCACCGCGCCGTCGACCAGGCTCATGTCGGCGCGCAGGGCGGCGAGTTGGTCGGGATGGGTGAGCAGGGCGTACACCGCGTTGGTGATGAGATTGACCGTGGTCTCGTGCCCGGCGATGAGCAACACGAAGGCCATGCCGCGCAGTTCGCCGGCGGAGAGCCGGTCGCCGTCCTCCGTGACCGTGCGGATCAGATCGCTGAGCAGGTCGTCGCTGGGGCCCGAGGAGCGCTTGTCCTCGATCAGCTCGGCGAGATACGCACCGAGCCGGGTGAAGGCGTCCTGCTCGCTCGCGGCGCTGGTGGGCGCCACGGCCTCGGTGGACATGCGGCGGAACTCCGCGCGGTCCAGGTCGGGCACGCCGAGCAGTTCGCAGATCACGGTGATCGGCAGCGGGTAGGAGAACGACTCGACCAGGTCGGCGCTGCCGAGCGGCAGCATCGCGTCGAGCAGGTCGTCGGTGATCTGCTGGATCCGCGGGCGCAGGCGCTCGACGCGGCGCATGGTGAACGCGCGCGAGACCAGCCCGCGCAGCCGGGTGTGCTGTGGCGGGTCGGTGGTGAGCAGGTGCTTTCCGATGAACTGGTCGTCGAGGAAGGCCTGTCCGATGCGTGCCGTGTCCTTGACCAGCCGCGGGTCGGTGAGCGCGGCCCGCGCCTCCTCGGGGCCGACGACCAGCCAGGTCTCCTGGTACCCGTCGCCGGCGGGCAGGCGCACCCGGTGCACGGGGCCGCGCTCCCTGAGCCGCGCGTACGCCGGATGCGGGTTCGCGGTGAACCCCGCGCCGAACTCCTCCACGTCGATCACATCGCCCACGGCTCTCCCCCTCGTCGCCGGCCGCTCGGTGGCCTCTGTCTCCCCAACGTGCGGGCGTGCCCGTCAGTGCCCGCCGCGGCTCTCCTCGTCGACCAGCCCGGCGTCGTACGCCAACAGGGCGACCTGGACACGGTTGTTGAGGCCGAGGCGGGACAGGATGCGCGAGACGTGCGCCTTGACCGTGGCGACGCTCATGTAGAGCTCGGCGGCGATCTCCGCGTTGGACAGGCCGCGGCCCACCGCGACCGCGACCTCGCGTTCGCGCTCGGCCAGCGCGGCGAGCCGTTCACGCGCGCGTGCGCCGCGCGTGTCGGCGGCGGTGCCGGCCGCGTGCCGCATCAACTGCCGGGTGACGGCGGGCGACAGCACCGGATCGCCGGCGGCGACCTTGCGGACCGCGTGCAGGATCTCGGCGGGCGGGGTGTCCTTCAGGACGAAGCCGGCGGCGCCCGCGCGCAGGGCGCGCAGCACCTGGTCGTCGGCGTGGAACGTGGTCAGCAGCACGACCTGGGGCGCGTCGGGGCGGCCGCGCAGCCGCTCGGTGGCGGTCAGTCCGTCCACGGCAGGCATGCGGATGTCCATCAGCACGACGTCGGGGCGGCTGCGGTCGACCAGCGCCTCGACCTCGCCGCCGTCGCCCGCCTCGCCGACGATCTCGATGTCGTCCGCACCGCCCAGCATCAGGGACAGTCCGGCGCGCACCAGTGGGTCGTCGTCGACGAGGAGCACTCTGATCACAGTCATGGCCTTACCAAACCACGGCCGCCGCACGGTTCGTGACGGGTTGTCGGCAGCCGTACCGCGTCCGGGGACGACCGCACGAGCCGCGCGGCGAACGGGACGTGGCGGGCCGCGCAGGCCCCTGCACCGGTCCCGCTCACGCCCGCCCGCTCCTCTGCTCCCCCGGCCACGGCAGCCATGCCCGGACCTCGAAGCCGCCGTCCGCGCGCGGGCCGTGGCGCAGCTGACCGCCGGCCAGCGTGGCACGTTCGGTGAGGCCGATCAGGCCCTGGCCGGAGCCGGGGACCGGCGGGGCGTCGCGGGTGGACGGCGGGTTGTGCACGACCACGGTGAGGCCGTCGCCGGGAGCGCCGGTGACCGTGACGGTGACCTCCGCGCCGGGTGCGTGCTTGCGGGCGTTGGTCAGCCCCTCCTGGGCGATGCGGTAGGCGGTGCGGCCCACGGAGGCGGGAACCCGGGCGGGCTCGGTGACGTGCTGGTCGAGCGTGACCTTCATGCCGGCCTCGCGGGACTCGGTGACCAGCGCGTCCAGCGCGGCGAGCGTGGGCTGGGGGCGGCCCGCGTCGTCGGAGTCCCCGGCGCGCAGCACGCCGATGATCTCCCGCAGGTCCTGCAGGGCCTCGTGGGCGCTCTCCCGGATGACGCCGGCCGCCCGCGCGATCTCCTCGCCGGAGGCGTCGGGGCGGAACTCCAGCGCTCCGGCGTGCACGCTGAGCAGGGTCAGCCGGTGGGCGAGCACGTCGTGCATCTCGCGGGCGATGGCCTCGCGGGCGAGCCGCTGCGCCTGCTCGGCGCGCAGCCGGGCCTCCGTCTCGGCCCTCCGCGCCCGGTCCCTCAGGCTCAGCAGCAGCTGCCGCTTGGACCGGACGAACATGCCCCAGCCGACGACGGCGACGGTGAACACCACGACGAAGGCGACGGAGGCGAGGTAGGGGAGGTCGGGGTCGGGGCGCAGCCAGTAGTACAGCGGGCACAGGGCGAGCTGGGCGCCGCCCACCCAGGCCACGTACCGGAAGGGCCGGTGCACGGCGAGGGTGAACAGGGCGACCAGGCAGGCGCCGCCGGCCGTGTCGGAGACCAGCCCGACGGCGGTCAGGGCGACGGCGAGTCCGACCGGCCAGCGGCGGCGCAGCCACACCGCCGCGCAGGCGAGACCGCCGAGCGTCTGGTCGGCGACGGCGAGGGCGTGCGGGAGGTCGGGGTTGTCGCGGACCGTCTGGGCGGCGGTGAAGCCGATGAGGACGGCCAGCGCGAAGCAGGAGAAGTCGACGACCCAGTCGCGCGCGGTGCGGCGGGGCCGCCCGGAGCGCCCGGTGACCGGGTCCGGTTCATGGGTGAGCGCGGACGGCAGCCACCACCGCCGGCCGGGGAGCACGGGCGGCTGCACCGGTCCCGCGTCGTTCGTCGTCGGCTTCACGGTCGACAAATCTACGCAGGGCGCGGCGCCCGCACCCGCCTGTGCGGGCCGTCGTCGACCGAAGTCGCCCGGGTGCAGACTTTGGTCGTACGGCCCCTCCGCGGGCGGCTACCGAGGGCGCGGACGGCTCGCCCGGCGGCCGACGCGGGTGACGGGGCCACGGCACGAGGCTCGTGCCCATGAAGGCGTTGCTGGAGTGTCTGGGATTCGTCGCCCTGGTGCAGGGTGCCCTCGGTCTGCTGCACGAGTTCACCGGCTGGGACGCGGGTCTGGTGCAGCGGATCGGCTTTCTCGACGGCCACGAGGTGTACGCGAGCGTCGCGCTGATCGGGCTGGCGATCGCGCTGTTCGCGGCCGCCGAGAGCCGCAAGGCGGACTAGTACCGACGGGAAGCTCAGGACGGGGCGTGGCTCAGCAGCCGAAGTCGATCAGGTCGAACGTGGCGTAGTGGTCGGCGGTGTAGTAGTCCTCCTGGTACCGCTCACCGGTGACGATGCGGCGCGCGCCGCGGGTGGGGGAACCAGGCGTGATCACCGTGTACTCGTGGTAGTAGCCGCCGGCCCGGGCCGGCAGGACGCCTTCGCGGTTCTGGAAGACGCTGCCGTCCTGGTCGTAGGGGAACGGGCCGCCTTGCTCGATGAGGTTCAGGGTGTCGTGCGCCTGGGAGGGCAGGTCGCCGGCGCAGATGCTGCCGACGGACGCGGTGGCGGCACCGGCCGGGCCGGCGGAGACGGTGCCGCCGACGAGGAGGGCGGACAGGACGGCGGCGGTGGCGCCGAGGCGCGAGATACGTGGGGGGAATCTCATGGCGTCATGATGACGCGCGTAGATGATGGCATGTCAATGACAATCACAGGGTCTCCCCCTTCTCCTCCCGTGTGTTCTCGGGCCGTTAACCCGTCAGCGCCCGCTCGGTGACGCTCACCCGGCGTGGGTGGAGAACAGTCCTCCGGTCGGGCCCTGCTTGTCGCCGCCCTGGGCCTTCTTCAGCGCGTTGGCGAGGGACTCGATGGTCAGCGACTGCAGGATGACGCGGCCGTGGCCCTCCAGGGTGGCCAGGGACAGCCCCTCGCCGCCGAAGACGGCGTTCATGATGCCCTGGCGGTTCAGGCCGCCGACGCGCTGGACGCCGTACTGGATGCCCTCCTCGAAGGCGACGACGCAGCCGGTGTCGACCTCGATGCGGCCGCCGAAGTCGGCCGGGTTCAGGTCGATGAAGTTGCCCGCGCCCGCGATGATCACCGTGCCCTGGCCGGTGAACTTCTCCAGGACGAAGCCCTCGCCGCCGCTCATGCCGGTGCGGCCGCCCTGGAAGGCGATGCCGAAGTCGACGGTGGACTCGGCGGCCACGAAGGCGTCCTTCTCGGCGAACCACGCGCGCGTGCCGTCCAGCTCCAGGGCGCGCATCTCGCCGGGCAGCACGCCGGCGAAGCCGACGGTGCCCCCGCCGCCCTGCGCGGTGAAGTACTGGAAGGCGATGGACTCGCCCGCGAGCATGCGCTGGCCGACCTGCATGGCGGTGCCCATGGCCTGGCGCAGCATGCCGCCCATGCCGCCGCCCCCGGCGCCCGACTGCTGCCCGCCGTTGCCCGACGGGCCGGACAGGCGGGTCTCCATGGTCACGTTCGTCGTCTTGAACAGGAACTTCCCGGCCTCGCAGTACACGGTCTGGCCGGGGTGCAGGTTGACGACCGCCATCTGCATGGCGTTGCCGACGATCTCTTGCTGAAGTGTCACGCCTGTGACAACGCGGGAGGGCAGCGGGGAAGTTCCGGTGGCCTGCGCCGGACGGGCGACCCGGGGGCGCGCGACGCCTGCCCCCCGGCCGCGGGGCCGTGATCTCGATGTCCGTTCGCCGCCAGCGTGGGCCGGCGCGGGGCGGTGGGATGAGGACATGGCCGAGAACACGACGAACGCGACGAACCTAATGAACACGATCAACACGACCAACACGATGAACGCGACGAACACGGCTCTCGACGGCAAGGCGGCCCTGGTCACCGGTGGCAGCCGGGGCATCGGTGCCGCGACGGCCCTGCGGCTGGCGCGCGGGGGCGCCGACGTGGCACTGACCTATGTCGACGCGAAGGAGTCGGCCGAGGACGTCGTACGGGCCGTAGAGGCCCTCGGACGGCGCGCGGTGGCGCTCCGCGCGGACGCGGCGGACGCCGACGAGGCGGCGGGTGCCGTGGAGCGGGCCGTCGATGCGCTGGGCGGGCTCGACGTCCTGGTGAACAACGCGGGCGTCGGGGTGCTGGGCCCGCTGCAGGACCTGTCGCTCGCCGACGTGGACCGGGTGCTCGCGGTGAACGTGCGGGCGGTCTTCCTGGCGGCGCGGGCGGCCGCGGCGCGGATGGGCGACGGCGGGCGGATCATCACGATCGGCACCTGCATGGTGCAGCGGGTGCCCGGTCCCGGCGGCACGCTGTACGCGATGAGCAAGTCGGCGCTGGTCGGGCTGACCAGGGCGCTCGCCCGTGAGCTCGGGCCGCGCGGGATCACCGCGAACATCGTGCACCCGGGCCCGATCGACACCGACATGAACCCCGCGGACGGTCCCTTTGCCGCCGGTCAGGCGGCGATGACGGCCCTGGGCCGCTTCGGCCGGGCCGAGGAGGTCGCCGACACGGTCGCGCACCTGGCGGGCGCCGCGTACATCACGGGCGCCGAGTTCGCGGTGGACGGCGGCCACGCGGCCTGAGCCGCCGACGCCGACGCGGACGCGGACGCCAACGCCGACGCCGACCATGACGCCGACGAGGCCACGCGCCGCGGGTCCCCCTGCGGCGCGTGCGGCACGCGGGCACGCGCGCGTGCCCGTGTCGGCGCCTGCCCGTGTACGGAACGCACGCGCGCGTGGGGCGCACCGGTGCTGTCGGGCCGGTGCGCCCCACGGGTCCTGCGGGAGGCCGTGGATCAGCCGCCCAGTTCCTGGTGGCGGGCCGCCAGGCGGGTGGCGCCGGCCTCGGTCAGGGAGCCGAACAGGCGCAGGCGGGAGATGCCGCCGTCGGGGAAGATGTCGATCCGCGCGTGCGTGCCGACGGCCGGGGCCGGCAGGACGAAGCGGTGGTTGGTGTCGGGCTGCATCCGGGTGCGCGGGAGGATCTCCACCCACTCGCCGTCCTCACCGTCCTTGACGGACACCGACGCCCAGCCGGCGCTGTTGCCCTTGAGGTAGGCGGTGTCGATCTCGAGGGCGCGGATCTCGGACTGGGCGACCAGCTGGTAGCGGATCCAGTCGTTGCCCTGGTCGCGGCGGCGGCGGGTCTCCCAGCCGTCGTCCATCTTGCGCGAGCGGCCCGGCTGGATGGTGTTGCTGGCCGGCGAGTAGAAGAGGTTGGAGGCGTCCTCGACGCGGCCGCCGTTCTCCAGCGCGACCACGTCGAAGGTGCCGAGCACCTCCAGCCACTTCGGGTCGGGTACGACCTCGCCGTAGACGCGCAGGCGGGCGATGCCGCCGTCGGGGTGCTGCTTGAGCCGCAGGTGCGTGAAGCGCTGCTCGGCGGTCACCTCGAAGCCGTTGGCGGCGTGGCCGCCGACGGGCGTGCGCGGGACGATCGTCGTCCACTTCACGTCGTCGCCGAGCAGCTCCTCGGGCGACGGGGAGCCCGGTACGGAGGTGGCCTCGACGGAGACGGCCTGCGGGTAGTTGCCGCGGAAGTGGGCGGTGTCGACGACGACCCCGCGGATCACGCCGGGGGCGCCGAGGCGGATCAGCGCCCAGTCGTGGTCGTCCTCGGTCGGCCAGGGATGCTCGGCGGAGGCGCCGCGCCGGCGGCGGGTCTCCCAGCCGTCCATGACCTTGCCCTTGTGGCCGAAGTGCTCGGGGTCGAACTCGGCGGCCTCGGGGACCAGCAGGTTCTCCCGCTGGGCGAAGAACTCGTCGTTGGCGGCGATGACACCGGCGCCGAGCTGCCGGTCGGCGAGGTTGGCGTGGTGGGTGAAGGGGAAGTCGGCGGTGCGGTAGTCCGCGTACGGGTCGCCGCCTCCGTAGGGGTTGGCGTCGCCGGTGAAGCTGGGTATCGCCGTCACGGTGATCAGGTCCTGCCTTTCAGGTCTTCGGGTCGCTACGGGGTGGGAGTGGTCGGTGGTGTCCCTTCGCCTCGCGGCGTCACGCGGGCCGGTTCAGCAGACGGCCCCTGGGCTCGGTGAACTCGCCGTCCGCGACGATCCGCTCGCCGCGCAGCCAGGTGGACCTGACCACGCCGTACAGGGTCCGCCCGGCGTAGGCGGTGACGCGGTTGCGGTGCTGGAGGGCGGCCGGGTCGACGGTGAAGGTGGCGTCGGGGGCGAGGACGGCGAAGTCGGCGTCGCGGCCCACCTCGATGGCGCCCTTGGAGCCGAGGCCGACCAGGGCGGCCGTGCGGGCGGACATCCAGCGCACGACGTCCTCCAGGCCGTGGCCCCGCTCGCGGGCGGCGGTCCACACGGCGGACAGGCTGAGCTGGAGGCCCGAGATGCCGCCCCAGGCGGTGGCGAAGTCGTCGGTCTTCAGATCGGCGGTGGACGGCGAGTGGTCGGTGACGACGCAGTCGATGGTGCCGTCGGCGAGCGCCTCCCACAGCAGGTCCTGGTTGGCGGCCTCGCGGATGGGCGGGCAGCACTTGAACTCGCTCGCGCCGTCGGGGACCTCCTCGGCGGTGAGGGTCAGGTAGTGCGGGCAGGTCTCGACGGTGATCGCCACGCCCTCCGCCTTGGCCTGCCGGATGAGCGGCAGCGCGTCGCTGGAGGACAGGTGCAGCACGTGCACGCGCGCGTTCAGGCGCCTGGCCTGCGCGATGAGGTTCGCGATCGCGGTGTCCTCGGCGTCGCGCGGGCGGGAGGCGAGGAAGTCCGTGTAGCGGGGGCCGCCGTGCTGCGGGGCGGCGTCGAGGTGGTGCGGGTCCTCGGCGTGCACGATCAGCAGGCCGTCGAAGCCGGCGATCTCGGCCATGGACTGGGCGAGCTGTTCCTGGTCGAGGTGCGGGAACTCGTCCACGCCGGAGGGCGACAGGAAGCACTTGAAGCCGAAGACGCCGGCGTCGTGCAGCGGGCGCAGGTCCTTGACGTTGTCCGGCAGGGCGCCGCCCCAGAAGCCGACGTCGATGTGGGCCTTGTCGCGGGCCACGTCCTGCTTGACGCGCAGGTGGTCGACCGTGGTGGTGGGCGGCAGGGAGTTGAGCGGCATGTCGATCAGCGTGGTGATGCCGCCGGCCGCGGCCGCGCGGGTGGCGGTCCAGAACCCCTCCCACTCGGTGCGGCCGGGGTCGTTGACGTGCACGTGCGTGTCGACCAGGCCGGGCAGCAGGACGTCGTCGCCGAGGTCCTCCAGGCGGGCCGTGGCCGGTACCTCCGCGTCATGGGGCAGTACGGCGGTGATCGTGCCGTCGGCGACCACGACGGACGCGGGCCGCGTCCCCTCGGGAGTGATGACGCGCCTCGAACGCAGGACCAGTTCAGCGTCGGACACCCGGACCCCTCTCTGAAGCCGCCGGGGCACGCCTCGGAGGCGTCAGCGGCCTCCGCGCGTCTTCCACACAGCGGAATTTCAACGAACTGTTGAAGCTATCTCGGGAGTCTTCACTCCCGCCTTCGCGTCGTCAAGGGCACACTCATCCACAGTGCACCCGATCCGTCCACCCTGGACGTTTCCACAAAGCGGAATTAGAATTCCGTCAGTTAGAACGTAGCTACGCACAAGCGGGGAGTCAACCGCCTGCCGGGTAGGCTGCTGCCTCTTCAGTCAGTCCCGAAAGGAACGCGCCGTGCCGACGTCCAGCGCCAGCACCACCGACTCCGCCAAACCCGCCGCCACGGGGGGTGTCCAGTCCCTGGAGCGCGCCTTCGACCTGCTGGAGCGCATGGCGGACGCCGGCGGCGAGGTCGGGCTGAGTGAGCTGTCCGCGAGCAGCGGGCTGCCGCTGCCGACCATCCACCGCCTCATGCGCACCCTGGTGGCGTGCGGCTACGTCCGCCAGCAGACCAACCGGCGCTACGCCCTCGGTCCACGGCTGATCCGGCTCGGCGAGTCCGCGTCCCGGCTGCTGGGCACCTGGGCGCGCCCGTACCTCGCCCGCCTGGTGGAGGAGACCGGCGAGACCGCCAACATGGCCCTGCTCGACGGCGACGAGATCGTGTACGTGGCGCAGGTGCCGTCCAAGCACTCGATGCGCATGTTCACCGAGGTCGGCCGGCGCGTGCTGCCGCACTCCACGGGGGTGGGCAAGGCGCTGCTCGCCGACTACCCGCCGGAGGAGGTGCGCGCGCTGCTGCACCGCACCGGCATGCCGGCCGCCACGGACAAGACGATCACCACGCCGGACGACTTCCTGGCCTCCCTGGAGGAGGTCCGCCGGCTCGGCTACGCGGTCGACGACAACGAGCAGGAGATCGGCGTGCGCTGCCTCGCGGTGTCCGTGCCCAACTCCCCCACCGCCGCGGCCATCTCCATCTCCGGTCCCGCGGGCCGGGTCACCGAGGCGGCGACGGACAAGATCGTGCCGGTCCTCCAGCAGGTCGCCGAGGAACTCTCCGAGGCCCTGACCAGCTCGGGCGCCAACGGAGGCTGAGCGCACCGCGCGCGGCGTGCGCGTCGCCCCGGCCGGCCCTCGGACCGGCCGGGCTATTGCCGCACCCGCGCACGGCGTGCCCACCGGCCGGGTCGTCCCCGTACCCCGCGCACGGCGTGCCCACCGGCCGGGTCGTCCCCGTACCCCGCGCACGGCGTGCGCACCGGCCCGTCCCCGTCCGCCGAGGTGAGGTCCGGCCCGGCCCGGCCCGGCCCCTGGCGAGGATCAGGATTCGAGAAGCGCGAACCGTGCCGCTCGCCGTAGCGTGAGCGGCACGGGCAGCGCGCACCCGTGGCCGCGGGGAGCCGCGCCGGGCGGGCGGTGTCCGTGATCGAGGGTCTGACCGGATGGAGACACGATGACCAAGGCCACGGGGAGGGGTTCCGCGACGCCCGCGCGGCACGCCGCCGACCGCCACGACCTGATCCGCGTGCACGGGGCGCGCGAGAACAACCTCAAGGACGTCAGCGTCGAGCTGCCCAAGCGCCGGCTGACGGTCTTCACCGGTGTCTCCGGTTCGGGCAAGAGCTCGCTGGTGTTCGACACCATCGCCGCCGAGTCGCAGCGGATGATCAACGAGACCTACAGCGCGTTCGTGCAGGGCTTCATGCCGACCCTGGCGCGCCCCGACGTCGACGTCCTGGACGGCCTGACCACCGCCATCAGCGTCGACCAGCAGCGCATGGGCGCCGACCCGCGCTCCACGGTCGGCACCGCCACCGACGCCAACACGATGCTGCGCATCCTCTTCAGCCGGCTCGGCACCCCGCACATCGGCTCCCCCAAGGCGTTCTCCTTCAACGTCGCCTCCATCAGCGGCGCGGGCGCGGTCACCGTGCAGCGCGGCGGGCAGACGGTGAAGGAGCGGCGCAGCTTCAGCATCACGGGCGGCATGTGCCCGCGCTGCGAGGGCCGCGGCTCGGTCACCGACATGGACCTCACCCAGCTCTTCGACGACTCCAAGTCCCTCAACGAGGGCGCGCTGACCGTCCCGGGCTACAAGTCGGGCGGCTGGAACCACCGCCTCTACACCGAGTCCGGCCTCTACGACCCGGACAAGCCGATCCGCAAGTTCACCAAGCGGGAGCTGCAGGACTTCCTGTACCGGGAGCCGACCCGGATGAAGATCGCGGGCATCAACATGACCTACGAGGGTCTGGTCCCGCGGATCCAGAAGTCGATGCTCGCCAAGGACAAGGAGGCGATGCAGCCGCACATCCGGGAGTTCGTGGAGCGGGCGGTCACCTTCACGGTCTGTCCCGAGTGCGAGGGCACCCGGCTGAACGAGGGCGCCCGGTCGTCGAAGATCAAGGGCCTGAGCATCGCCGACGTGAGCGCGATGCAGATCAGTGACCTGGCCGCGTGGGTGCGCGGCCTGGACGAGCCGTCGGTGGCGCCGCTGCTGGCCTCGCTGCGCGACACCCTCGACGGCTTCGTGGAGATCGGCCTCGGCTATCTCTCGCTGGACCGGCCGGCGGGCACGCTGTCCGGGGGCGAGGCGCAGCGGGTGAAGATGATCCGGCACCTCGGCTCCTCGCTCACCGACGTGACCTACGTCTTCGACGAGCCGAGCATCGGGCTGCACCCGCACGACATCCAGCGGATGAACGACCTGCTGCTGCGGCTGCGCGACAAGGGCAACACGGTGCTCGTGGTCGAGCACAAGCCGGAGATGATCGCGATCGCGGACCACGTCGTCGACCTCGGCCCGGGCGCCGGCACGGACGGCGGGACGGTCTGCTTCGAGGGCACCGTGGAGGAGCTGCGGGCGAGCGGCACGCTGACCGGGCGCCATCTGGACGACCGGGCCCGGGTGAAGGACACGGTCCGCACGCCCACCGGGAAGCTGGCGATCCGTGACGCGACCACGCACAACCTGCGGTCCGTCGACGTCGACATCCCGCTCGGCGTGCTGGTCGTGGTCACCGGTGTCGCCGGTTCCGGCAAGAGCTCGCTGGTGCACGGGTCGATGCCCGCCGACGCGGGTGTGGTGTCCATCGACCAGAGCCCGATCCGCGGCTCACGGCGCAGCAACCCGGCGACCTACACCGGGCTGCTCGACCCGATCCGCAAGGCGTTCGCCAAGGCCAACGGCGTGAAGCCGGCCCTGTTCAGCGCGAACTCGGAGGGCGCCTGCCCGACCTGCAACGGCGTCGGCGTCGTCTACACGGACCTGGCGATGATGGCCGGGGTCGCCACGACCTGCGAGGAGTGCGAGGGCAAGCGGTTCGACGCGTCGGTCCTGGAGTACAAGCTCGGCAGCCGCGACATCAGCGAGGTGCTGGCGATGCCGGTCAGCGAGGCGGAGGAGTTCTTCTCCGCGGGCGAGGCGAAGACGCCGGCCGCGCACCGGATCCTGGACCGGCTGGCCGACGTGGGCCTCGGCTACCTCACGCTGGGCCAGCCGCTCACCACGCTGTCCGGCGGCGAGCGGCAGCGACTGAAGCTGGCCACGCAGATGGGCGACAAGGGCGGTGTCTACGTCCTGGACGAGCCGACGACCGGCCTGCACCTGGCGGACGTGGAGCAGCTGCTCGGGCTGCTGGACCGGCTGGTCGACGCCGGGAAGTCGGTGATCGTGGTGGAGCACCACCAGGCCGTCATGGCCCATGCGGACTGGATCATCGACCTGGGTCCCGGGGCGGGCCACGACGGCGGGCGGGTCGTGTTCGAGGGGACGCCGGCCCAGCTGGTCGCCGCGCGCTCGACCCTGACAGGTGAGCATCTCGCCGCGTACGTCGGCGGGTAGCCTCCGCCGGTTCGGCGGCCCGCCCGGTGCCTCGGGGCCGGGCGGCCGCCTTCTCGCCCGCCGGATCGTCCTGCCGGTCGGGGGTGGCGCGTCAGCCCGGTCCGCTGAACGACTCCACCGCCGTGCGGACCTCTCTCAGCGCCTCCGACAGGGCGCTCACCGAGCCGATCGCCCCCGCTATCAGCAGCAGGGAGCGGCGCAGAAGGGCCGGCTCGGGTGCGCCCCGGGCGGCCATGGCCGTCAGCGCGGCCAGCTCTTCCTCCGCTATGTCCCGGTCCCGTAACTCGGCCGGGTACGCGGCCAGTTCGCGGTGCAGCCGGGACGCCGCCGCGCGCAGCCGGCTCGCGCGCAGGTCCCCGTCGCCGCCGGTGACCGGTTTGTGCTGGACACTGTGCAACACGGCCCTCCCCCTCGCACTCCGTCGTGCGAATCTCCCTGTGCCGTCGCCCGCGCCGGGTGCGGTGAGCCGGGCGGGGGAGCCAGTAAACGCCACCCCGCCCGGCGAGCGCCAGTCCGCTGCGTCATCGAGTTGCTGCGCTGCGTGAGCCGCGCAGGCCGCGGGGTGCGGTATGCAGGGCGCATGACGACTTCCGAGACACCTGAGAGCCCTGTCGCGGGGCTGCTGCTCGCCGCCGGGGGCGGCCGGCGGCTCGGCGGGCGGCCCAAGGCGCTGCTGGAGCACCGGGGGCGGCCCTTGGTCGAGCACGCCGTCGGGGTGCTGCGCGCGGCGGGCTGCACGCGCGTGCACGTCGTGCTGGGCGCGGCCGCCGACGCCGTACGGCAGCGGGCGCGACTGGAGGGCTGTGTGCTGGTCGACAACCCGCGGTGGGAGGAGGGGATGGGCTCCTCGCTGCGGGCCGGGCTGGCCTCGCTGGCCGGGTCCGGGGCGCGGGCCGCGCTCGTCTCGCTCGTCGACCAGCCGGGGATCGGGCCGGAGGCGGTCGCGCGCGTGCTGGGCGCCTACGAGGACGAGCGCACCCTCGTCTCGGCCGCCTACGACGGGGTGCGCGGCCATCCGGTGCTGTTCGGCGCCGCGCACTGGGCGGGCATCGCGGCGACTGCCTCCGGGGACCGCGGGGCACGCGCCTACCTGAAGGAGCACGCGGACGCGGTGCGGCTCGTGGAGTGCGCGGACGTGGCACAGCCGTACGACATCGACACCGAGGCCGACCTGGGCCACCTTGAGTGAACGGGGTGGCACCGAGCGCCACCTTTCCTCGACCCAGAGAATCTCGACATCAACAAACCATTGAACTTCCACCATGCGATAACTACTATCCACTGTTCAGAAGCACCCGACCGCACAGCGGGTGCGAACTGCCCCATTTCTGCCTCCAGGCACCCCGTGCCAGGGCAGGGTGGCGATGCACGTGGTTCGCTGAAACAGCTCCCCGTAAGGAAGTGACCGCTCATGTCCGCACCAGCGCCGTCCACGCTGGCCATCGTCGACGCCGAGCCCCTGCCGCGGCAGGAAGAGGTCCTCACCGACGCGGCGCTCGCCTTCGTGGCCGAGCTGCACCGGCGGTTCACGCCGCGCCGCGCCGAACTCCTCGCCCGCCGTGCCGAGCGCCGCGCCGAGATCGCCCGCACCTCCACCCTCGACTTCCTGCCCGAGACGGCCGCCATCCGCGCGGACGACTCCTGGAAGGTCGCCCCGGCCCCGGCCGCGCTGCAGGACCGCCGTGTCGAGATCACCGGCCCGACGGACCGCAAGATGACCATCAACGCCCTGAACTCGGGCGCGAAGGTCTGGCTCGCGGACTTCGAGGACGCCTCCGCTCCCACCTGGGAGAACGTCGTCCTCGGCCAGCTCAACCTGATCGACGCCTACACGCGCTCCATCGACTTCACCGACCCGAGGTCGGGCAAGACGTACGCCCTGCGCCCGAACGAGGAGCTCGCCACGGTCGTCATGCGGCCCCGCGGCTGGCACCTGAACGAGCGGCACCTCGTCGACGCCGACGGCACCCCGGTCCCGGGCGCCTTCGTCGACTTCGGCCTGTACTTCTTCCACAACGCCCAGTGCCTGCTCGACCTCGGCAAGGGCCCGTACTTCTACCTCCCGAAGACGGAGTCGCACCTGGAGGCCCGCCTCTGGAACGACGTGTTCGTCTTCGCCCAGGACTACGTCGGCATCCCGCAGGGCACCATCCGCGCCACCGTCCTGATCGAGACGATCACCGCGGCGTACGAGATGGAGGAGATCCTCTACGAGCTGCGCGACCACGCCTCCGGTCTGAACGCCGGCCGCTGGGACTACCTGTTCTCCATCGTCAAGAACTTCCGTGACGGCGGCGAGAAGTTCGTCCTGCCGGACCGCAACGCGGTCACCATGACGGCCCCGTTCATGCGCGCCTACACCGAACTCCTCGTGCGCACCTGCCACAAGCGCGGTGCCCACGCGATCGGCGGCATGGCGGCGTTCATCCCCTCCCGCAAGGACGCCGAGGTCAACAAGGTCGCCTTCGAGAAGGTCCGCGCCGACAAGGACCGCGAGGCGAACGACGGCTTCGACGGCTCCTGGGTCGCCCACCCCGACCTGGTGCCGATCGCCATGGAGTCCTTCGACAAGGTCCTCGGCGACCAGCCGAACCAGAAGGACCGGCTGCGCGAGGACGTCGACGTCAAGGCGGCCGACCTCATCGCCATCGACTCCCTGGACGCCAAGCCCACCTACGGCGGCCTGGTCAACGCCGTCCAGGTCGGCATCCGCTACATCGAGGCCTGGCTGCGCGGCCTCGGCGCCGTCGCCATCTTCAACCTGATGGAGGACGCGGCCACCGCCGAGATCTCCCGCTCCCAGATCTGGCAGTGGATCAACGCCGGTGTCGTCCTCGACAACGGCGAGAAGGTCACCGCCGACCTCGCCCGCAAGGTCGCCGCCGAGGAACTGGCGCACATCCGCGAGGAGATCGGCGAGGAGGCGTTCGCCGCCGGCAACTGGCAGCAGGCGCACGACCTGCTGCTGCAGGTCTCCCTCGACGAGGACTACGCCGACTTCCTCACCCTGCCGGCGTACGAGCAGCTCAAGGGCTGAGCCGGGCACGCGCCGAGGGGGCCCGGGATCACCCGGGCCCCCTCGGGCCGTTCAGCCCAGGTGCACCGACCAGTCCTGCCGCGCGGCCGGCTTGCCGTGCAGGTCGGGGACGCGCTTCAGCCAGTCCGGGCGGCCCGCCTGGGTGCGCTCCGCCCGCCGGGCCTCCTCCGCGGCCAGCTCCTCGCGGCTCGGGAAGTCGGTCGGCAGCCACGCCCCGGAGGCCCGCACCCGCGCGTGCAGATACGCCACGTAGGCCTCGCGCATCTCCTCGGGGCTCGCGAAGTCCGTCAGCCACGCGTCGGGCACCTCGGCGACGATCGCGCGCAGCAGCTCCTCGGTGACCCTGGGCGCCAGTTCGGCGTCGGCGGCGCGCACGTCGGGGCCGTAGTGGCCGAGGGCGTGGTGGCGGAAGTCGTAGGCCTTGGCGGGGTCGGCGCCGTCCCAGCGGTGGTGGAAGACGAGGGCGGCGCCGTGGTCGATGAGCCACAGCCGCGGCGGGGCGACGCCGAGGGTGGGCCACACCATGAGGTTGGAGCTGTGCACCGTGCGGTCGACGTTCGCGGTGAGCGCGTCGAGCCAGACGATACGGCCGGCCTCCAGCGGGTCCACCGGGAACATCCCGGCGACCTCGGGAGTGAGGTCGACCGCGCCCGGCAGGTAGTCCATGCCGAGGTTGAGGCCGTGGCTGGCGTCGTGCAGGTCCCGCACCTCCTGGTGCGGCTCGTGCGCGGCGATCCCCGGGTCGAAGTGCACCAGCACCAGCTCGGGGAAGCGCAGGCCCAGCGCGCGGGCCAGCTCGCCCACGATCACCTCGGCGACCAGCGCCTTGCTGCCCTGCGCGGAGCCGGTGAACTTGACCACGTAGGTGCCGAGGTCGTCGGCCTCGACCACTCCGGGGACGGACCCGCCGGAGCGCAGGGGTTCGATGTATCGCGTCGCGACGACCTCTCTCATCGGCTCCCACGACCCCACCGGTCGTATGCCTTGCATTCCATGTCCAGCTCCGGCGTCAGGCGAACGGGCTCCCGCCCATCATCGCCGACGGCGCGCCGGCCCGGCGGCCCGCCCGCCCCGCCATGGCGCTCAGTGCGGGCTCTCGACCTCGGCCGCCGCCCGGGCGGCCAGGGTGCGGTGGCAGATCTTGCCGGTGGGGCCGAGCGGCATCTCGTCCACCAGCAGCAGCCGTTCGGGGTGCTTGCGGCGGGCCAGGCCCCGCGCCGCCAGGTGGCCGGTCAGGTCGGCCAGCGCCGGCGCGGGCCCGCCGGGGACCGGGCGGACGCACGCGCACAGCCGCTCCCCCAGGTCCGCGTCCGGCACCGGCACACAGACCGCCTCGGCCACCGCGGGATGGGTGCCCAGGGCGTGTTCGACCTCGGCGAGGCTGATGTTGAGGCCGCCGCGCACGGCGATCCGCTTGAGCCGGCCCAGCACGTGCAGCCTCCCCCGCTCGTCCAGCAGGCCGAGGTCGCCCGTGCGCACCCAGCCGTCGGGGGTGCGGTAACGGGCGTCCAGCTCGGTCGCGTTGACGTAGCACAGGGGCGTCATGGGGCCCAGCGCCTCGATCTGCCCGGCGCTTCCGGCGGGCACGGGCGTGCCGTCGGGGCCGGTGATCCGGATCCGGGCGACGGCCGGGTCCGGGGTGCCCGCGCTGGTGCCGGGCGGCTCCTTCTCCCCGGCCGTGTGGCAGTTCACGCCGTCCGAGGAGCCGTAGACGGTGACCACCGGCCGTCCGAGGCGGCGGCGGCACGCGCGGGCGGTGGCCTCCGGGAGAGGGGCGCCGCTGGAGACGACCGCCGACAGCGACGAGGTGTCCTCGCCCGGCCGCTGCGGCAGGTCGGCGATCCGCCGGAGCATGGTGGGCACCGCGAAGAGCAGGGTGGGGCGGTGCTCGGCGACCAGCCGCAGCGCCTCCCGCGGGTCGAACGCCGACCGCACGATCAGGGTGCCGCCCAGAGCGGCCAGGGTGACCGGTGTGCCCAGCGAGCCGAAGGAGGAGGCCAGCGGGACGAGGACCAGGTGGCGGGGCGGCCGCGTGGCGTCCGGGTCGAGGCCGCGCACGTACCGGGCGCGGCCCCCGGCCAGGGTGTGATGGCTGTAGGCGACCATCTTCGGTTCGGCCTCGGAACCGGACGACACCAGGATGCGGGCGGGTCCGTACGGGTCGATGCGGGCGGGTCCGTACGAGTCGGCCGGGCGGGGCGGCCAGGGGCCCGGGGGGTGCACGCGGTCCGCGCCGGCCAGGGGGTTCGGGCCGGACGTGCGGACGCCGTCCCGGCCGGAGAGCAGGTGCAGGCCCGGCCCGCCCCCGCCGGACACGTACACCGCCCCCAGATGGGGCAGGTCCGCGACGGCGTCGGCGCGGGAGGGCGAGGCGAGGACGGCGCCGGCGGCCCGTGACCGGCCGAGCAGTGCCCGCAGGTCCCGGTCGTCGCCGCCCGGCGGGATCGGCAGGGCCACCGAGCCGATCGCGTAGACGGCGAGCTCCGCGGCCACGGCGTCGCGCCCGTCGGGCAGCGCGATCGCCACCACGTGCCCCTCCCCCAGACCGGCCCCGGCGAACAGACCGGCGATTTGGCGCACGTGCGCGTCCAGCTCCGCGTAGGTCAGCGCCCCCGCGTCGTCCACCAGCGCCTCGCGCCGCGGATGGGCGCGGACCCGGGCGGCGAAGAGCGTGTACAGGTCGGCGTCCGGGCACAGTCCCGCCGCCACCCAGGCACGCCGGCGCGCGCGGGGCACCAGATCGGGGAACGGCACGCCGGCGCGCGAAGTCCACACCGGCGGCCCTTCCGGGCGCGCGGGCGGGGCGGTGGTGCGAGGACGGGTCGCGGGGGTGGCGGTCATGCGAACTCCCAGGGCGGGCAGGGGCGGGCGTGGCCACCGGCCGGGCCGGCGGGGACGACGGCCGCCCGGAAGGCGGGATCGCGGGCGAGCGCGGTCAGATCGGTGAGGACGGGTGTCGCGGACAGGCCGGCCTCCGCCAGCCGTGCCGTCCACTCCTCGCTGGTCCGGCGGGCGAAGCGGGAGGTGAGGTCGCCGGGGGCGCCGGCGCGGTCCAGCAGGCGCAGCACCGCGTCGGGGTGCGCGCGTGCCTCGGGCCCGAGGTGGAGGTGGCCGTTCGCGGTGCGCAGCGGCCGGTCCAGCGGCGTGAAGCGGACCCGGTGCGCGGGGCGCGGGACGACGGCGGCCGCGGAGAGCAGGGAGGAGTCCACGCGGCAGCCCCGGCCGGTCGTCTCCCGGGCCGCGAGTGCGGCGAGCACTCCTTGGGCGCAGACCAGGCCGCCGAGGACGTCGGTGAGGGTCATCAGGGAGGGGGCCGGGGGCTGGTCGGCCGGCCGTACCGCCGCGGCGAGGCCGCCGTGCACCTGCGCCAGGTAGTCGGTGCCCAGGGGCGGCGGCCGGTCGCCGAAGGCGTCCCCGAAGCCGGAGGCCCACGCGTACACCAGGGCCGGGTGCGCGGGCAGCAGGTCGGCGGCGTCCAGGCCGAGCCGGGCGGCCTTCCCGGGGGCCCAGTTGTGCAGGAAGACGTCGGCCCCGGCGACGAGCGCGCGGACGGCGGCGCGGCCGTGCGCGGTGGTCAGGTCGGCCTCGACCACCGGCTTGCCCGCGTTGAGGGCGCCGAAGCGGGCCGAGCAGTCCCCCGCCAGCGGGGCGAGCCAGCGCATCGGGTCGCCGCCGGGCGGTTCGACGCGGATCACCTCGGCGCCGAGCAGCCGCAGGACGTGGCTGGCGAGCGGTCCCTGCACCCTGCGGGTGGACTCCACCACCCGCAGGCCGGTCAGCGGCAGGGCGGCTCCGCGGGCGGGGGACGCGCCGGGGGCCGGTTGCGCGCGGGGCGGGGGCACCGCAGCCGGTGCCGGGGTGAGCCGCCAGGGGGCGGGGCGGACGGCGGGGGCCGGGTCGGCGCCGACGGCGAGGAGACTGACGCCGGTGTCCCGCGCGGCGTCCCGCAGGTCCGCGAGGCAGCGGCGGCGGGCGGCCTGCCGCAGCGCCTCGGGCAGCGGGCACACGGCGGTGGCGAACCGCTGCTGGAACGGCTGCCAGCCACGGCCGGCGAGCGCCGGGGCCACCCCGAGCCGCGCCCAGAACTCCCGCCACGCCGACGGGTCGAGCGTCTCGATCTCCACGCGGACACCGTCGGACGTCTCCAGGGTGGCCAGGCCCTCAGCGGGCGGTGGTGTCCGCGACACCTGGGGGTCCGCCGGCTCCGAGCCGCCGTCGTCGGCCGTCGCCGCGGCGAGGTACTGGCCGATCGCGAGCAGGGCTCCCTGCGCCACCGAGGTGCGCACCTCGCGCAGGTCCAGGCCGCGTGCCCGCGCCACGCGCACGGCGGTGACCCCCTGCGCGGCGAGCACCCCGGCCACCGTGGAGGCGTAGTCGACGGCCAGCGGGAGCGGGCCGCCGGTCGCCCGGCCGTGGACATGCATGAGCCCGCAGGCGGCCTGCACGGCGCGTTCGTCCGGCAGGTCCGCGTCCACCGGGCCCACCCAGTCGAGGGTGTACGGCACGTCGTCCCCCGCGCGGCCGGCCCGCTCGGGCGCGGCGTGCCGCAGCAGCCGGTCGGCGACCACGGCGGCGACGGCCGGCCGGGTGGCGGTGCGCGTGCGGGCGGTCACGGCGCCGCCCGGCCGGGCCTGCGGCCCTGCACCGAGTACAGGACGCTGGAGGCGGCGCGGAAGGCGGGGTCCCGCATCAGCTCGCCCACCCGGTCCAGTTCGCCGGCGGTCATGCCCTGCTCCGTCAGCCGGTCGCGGAGGTTGCGGGTGTGGTTGAGCTGGAGCCCGAGGCCGGGGTCCCCGGCGTGCCGTACGCCGATGTGCAGGTGGACGTCGAGGGCGGTCAGCCCCGCGGCCCGCATCGCCGCCGGCACCTTGCGGCCCCAGTGCGGGTCGCCGCCCGCGGCCCGCATGGCCGCCTGCTTGGCCCGCAGGAAACGGGTGTACAGCGCCTCGGCCCGCGGATCCGGGGTGAGCAGCGGCGGCTCGTAGGAGGCGTCGATCTCGTCGATCTGCAGCAGGCCGCCGGGTCTGAGCGCGCGCACCAGCTTGCGCAGGACGGTGTCGCGGGAGGGCAGGTGCTGCAGCACCAGGCGGGCCACGACCAGGTCGTAGGCGGCCTCCGGTAGCGGGTCGCGGGCCACGTCGAGGGCGGCGACCTCCAGGCCCGGGCCGGGCGTCAGGTCGCGGGGGTCGAGGTCGGTGGCGAGCACCGAGCCGCCCGGTGCGACCCGGTCGGCCAGCCAGCGCGCGATGCTGCCGCCGCCCGCGCCGATCTCCAGACAGCGCCAGCCGGGGCCGACCCCCGCGGCGGCCAGGCGCGGCAGGGTCACCGGGTCGTAGGCGGCGGCGAGGCAGCGGTGCTGGTCCCGGCTGTGCGCGGTGCCGTTGGCGAAGACCGCGCGGGTGCCGTCCCGGGCGGGAGCGTGCTGGGACACGGTAGGACTCCTCTCCTCACAACAGGGCTCGGTGTTCACGCGGGCATCGGAGGCTCGGTGTTCACGCGGGCATCGGACGTACCGCCACCTCTTCAGGTCGTGACCGGGGCGCCGGTGAGGCGGTGGGCCAGGACGGCGCGGCGGACTTTGCCCGTGCCGGTGCGGGGGACCTCGTCCCAGGTGAGGACGGCGGGATCGCGCAGCGGCGGCAGGCCCTGGACGGCCTGTTTCCACGCGTCGGGGTCCAGCCGGCCGTCGGCGGTGACCACCACGGGCAGCGGAGCGCCCTGCGGGGCGCCGAGGACCACGCATTCGAGGGCCTGCGGCAGCCGCTGCTCCAGCATGTCCTCGGTCCGCAGGCAGCTCAGGCCGGGCAGGCGGTCGACCGCGCGGTCCAGGAGGCTGACGCTGCCGTCCCGGTGGTGCACGCCCAGGTCGCCGGTGGACCACCAGTCACCGGCGCGTTGGGCGTCCCAGCGCGCCGGTTCGCCGAGATAGCCGAGGGCGAGGGCGGGGGTGCGGACGAGGAGCAGACCGGGCCGGCCGCGCGGCACCGGGCGCAGGGTGTGCGGGTCCACCACGCGCAGCCGGGTGCGGCCCGGCACCGGGCGGCCCAGTCGGCGCGTGGTGGTCTCCGCGTCGGGGGCGAGCGCGCTGCGCCGGGTGTGGAAGCGAAAGGTCAGCGGTCCGGTCTCGGTCTGGCCCCAGCCCTGCATCCACAGCGGCCGGGGGCGGCGGCTGGCGGCCAGGTACGCGCGCAGGGTGGGCGGGTGCACGGCGTCGTAGGTGCTGATGTAGAGGCGGACGTGGCGGAAGGGGTTGTCCAGCCGGGCGGTCAGGGGCCGCAGCCGGACGTAGGCGGCGGGCAGGGCCTCGACGACGGTCGGCGGGTGGGCGCGCAGCAGCGGGTCGGCGCGGTCCGGGTCGTCGCCGGTCAGGATGACGATCCCGGCGGGCGCGAGCGACAGCACCACGGCCGTCCAGCAGAACGTGCGCCCGTGTCCGTACGCCCCGGCGTGGGCGAGGACGTCGTCGGGGCCGATGCCGATACCGGGCAGGCGCACCGCCTCGAAGCGGGCCAGCTTGTGCACGAGGGTGCGGGTGGAGTGGACGACCAGCTTGGGCACGCCGGTGGTCCCGGAGGTGTGGTGGACGGTCAGGGGTTCGTCGGCGTGCCGCCGCACGGGTGGCCGGGGGCGGGAGGCGTCCAGTGCGGCGAAGTGGACCGCGCCGGGCGCGGCGGCGTCGAGGGTGACGCAGACGGGCGCGAGCGGGCCGGTGACCGTGTCCCGGCACCGGGCGAGCAGCGCGGAGGTGGTGACGAGCGCGGCCGGGCGCAGCCGTTCCAGCAGGGTGCGCAGGCCGGTGGTGTCCAACCGCGCGGACAGCTGTGCGGGGACGGCGCCGAGCCGGACCGCGGCGCAGGCGAGCAGGTCGCAGTCCCAGTGGTTGTCCTTGAGGATCGCCACGCGGTCCCCGGCGCGGACCCCGGCGTCGGCGAGGCGGGCGGCGGTGGCGCGGACGAGGGCGGCGAGTTCCGGGACGGTCCAGCGGGTGCCGGAGTGCGGGGCGATGTCGAAGGGGCGGTCCAGCCGGACGACGGTGCGGGCGCCGGCCGCGGCCGCGTCGTCGAACAAGGTGCCCATGTCACGCGGTCGCACGGATCGCCTCCGCTCGCTCGGTGCCGGCCGGACGGTGTCCGCCGAGCCGGCTCAGGACACGGGAGGCGGCCAGCGCGCCCGCCCGGACGGCGCCCTCGGAGGCGGGCCGCAGCATGACCCAGTCGCCGGCGTACTCCACGGCGCGCACGGGGCGGGCCAGGAAGGCGCCGCGTTCCCGCAGGGCCTCGGGGGTGGCTTCGGGCAGGCCGTGACGGAAGGCGTGCACGAGGTGGTCGCGGCAGGCGCCGCCGATGCCGGGGACATAGCGTTCGGCCGCGTCCGTGAGGAGGCGGGCGACGTCGTCGGGGGCGGCGTCCAGCAGTTCGGGGACGCGGCGCGGGCCGGCCACGAGGGTGACCAGGCCCCGGCCGGCGGGGGCGCGGCCGGGGTCCTTGGCGTGGTCGACGACGACGCCGGAGAGCACGTCCTCCTCGACGGCCGGGGTGAGCAGGACGTGCACGGGGCGGCGGGCGGCGGGGGCGAGCGGCCGCTCCAGCAGGCAGCTGACCTTCAGCATGGGGGTGAAGGTGCAGGCGGTGAGGAACGGCCTTTCGTCGGCGGGGGCGTCGGGGCGCAGGGCCGCGGCGACGGGTGCCGGTACGGCGAGCACGGCGGCCCGCGCCCGGACCTCGCCGTCGTCGCACCGCAGGACGGCGTGGTCGCCCGCGTCGGTGACCTCGCGCACCGGGTGGCCGGTGACGACGTCGGTGTCCGCGGCGAGCCGGCGGGCCAGGAAGTCCATGCCGTCGCGGTAGGTGTGCCAGCCGGCCGGGGAACCGGCCTCCAGCAGCAGGCTGACCAGGGGTGCGGCCGCGGAGCGGGCGGTGTCCCAGCCGAAGAAGCAGCCCGCGACCGGCTGGAAGAGGTAGTCGTGCAGGTCGCGGTGGTAGCGGGCGGTCGTCTCCCGTACGGTGGCGGCGCCCAGCGGGCTGTCCTCGGGGCGGTCGCCGTCGAACCGGGCCCGGCGGCGGCCGGTGCGGGCGGTGAAGGCCGCCAGGTCGAGTCGCGCCCGGGCGGACAGCCCCGCTCCGGTGACCACGGCCGAGGGCTCGCCCACCCCCGAGTGGACCCGGCCGTCGCGCCAGACGGCCACGCCGCCGCCGACCCGCGGTACGTCCGCGGGGGTGGCGCCGACGCGGCGCAGCAGCTCCCACGTCGCGCGGTACCCGCGGGGCGCGACCTGCTCGGCGCCGGTGTCCACGGTCCAGCCCTGCCGGCGCACGGACCGCATCCTGCCGCCCACCTGCGGCAGTTGCTCGTACACCCGGACCGTCAGCCCGGCGCGGCGCAGTTCGTGCGCGGCGGTCAGGCCGGCGATGCCCGCGCCGACGACGGCGACGTCCAGTTCCGGTGTCATACGGCGGCCACCGTCCCGGCCAGCACGTTGGCCACGGCCATCAGCACGACGCTCAGCCGGTGCACCGCGAAGCCGGTGCGGCGGGCGGTCATGATGTCGCCGCGGACGAACCCGGTGAGGTACTGGCGGGCCCGCAGCGCGCTCGCCGGCAGCATCAGCAGCACGAACCACCAGGGGGCCGCCCCGGTCGCCGAGGCGAGCGCGCCGATGAGGAACTCCGCGGCCGACAGCGCCCCGATGAAGACGGCGTTGCCGCGTTCCGAGACCAGGGCCGCCACCGTCGGGCGGCCCACGGCACGGTCGCCGGCCACGTCGTTGGTGTTGGAGTAGACGCCGAACATCAGCGGCCCGAAGCCGAACAGCACCGCCTGCACCATGAGGAAGCCGGAGAAGCCCCCCGTCACCAGGCCGTAGGGCACGATCACCAGCACCGCGCCGAGGGCCACCAGGAACACCTCCTGGAAGCCGTGGTAACTGATCTTCAGGCCGTAGGAGTACTGCAGCGACACCACGAACAGCGCGCCGGCCGCGACCAGCGCCCACAGCGGACGGTGCGGTGCGATGCCGGCCGCCGCCGCCCACAGCACCGCGCCGGCCGCCGCGCAGACCCACGCGAAGCGCAACGCCTGAGGCACCGTCAGGGTCCCGGCGACCAGGGGCTTGCGCGCCTTGCTGCGCAGCGGGTTGTCGGGGCCGTAGTTGGCCAGGTCGCTGCCGTCCCGGTAGCCGGTGACGTCGTCGAGGGCGACCATCGCCATGAGGACCGCGACCTCCCCGGCCAGGAACAACGCCAGTACCGCCGCCTGCCGGGCGGTGAGGGCGCCGGCGGGGAACAGCGCCGCGGTGAGGGCGAGGAAGATGCCGAGGTAGTAGTCGTAGACGTCGAGTTTGCCGAGCCGCGCGTAGACGCGCAGGCGGCCGGCGCCGTGGGCGGTGGCGGCCGGACGGCCGGCCGCGATGCTGTCCGTCATGGGTACCTCTTGGGGGGTGGGGGGTGTCTGCGTCCGAGGGGGTGCGGCGAGGCGCGGTGGCCGGGCGCCCCTCCTCGGGTGGGCGGCCGGGGCGTCCGAGACGGCCGGTCAGCCGGGGTCGTACGAAACGGCCGGTCAGCCCGGGTCGTCCGAGACAGTCGGTCAACCCGGGTCGTCCGAGACGGCCCGTCAGCGGTGTCCGGTGGCGAAGGCGCACACGAGGTCCGCGACGTGCTCGACCTGTGCGTCGGTCAGCAAGTGGTGCACGGGCAGGGCGAGATGGCGGCGCGCGGCCTGTTCGGCGTGCGGCCAGTGGGCACCGGGCGGTGCGTAGGGGGCGAAGGCGGGATGGGCGGGCAGCGGGCGCGGATAGTAGACGTGCGTGGCCACCCCGTGCGCGGCGAGGTGGGCGCCGAGTGCCTCCCGGTCGTCGGCGAGGACCGTGTAGACGTAGAAGCACCGGCCGTCCTGTCCGGGCGGTGGCGGTACGACGCCGTGGCCGGCCAGCGGGGTGAAGCGCTCGGTGTAGTAGGCGGCGATCCGTGCGCGCCGGGCGAGGCGTGCCGGGAAGCCGGCGTAGCGGTGGGTCTGGAAGGCGGCCTGGATCTCGTCGAAGCGGCTGTTGAGTCCGACGGCGTGGTGGACGAAACGCCGCCCCGCGTACTGGCCGTGGTTGCGCAGCATCCGGACCCTCTCGCCGAGCGCACCGTCCCGGGTGACGACCACACCGCCCTCGCCGGGCATGCCGCAGGTCTTGACCTGGACAAAGGAGTAGACGCCGGCCTCGCCCCACAGTCCGGCGGGGACGCCCCGCAGCACGCCTCCCTGGGCGACCGCCGAGTCCTCCGGCAGGCGCAGCCCGCGCCGCCGGGCCAGCTCGGTGAAGCGGGGCATGTCGGCCATCACGGAGAACATGTGGGCGGGCATCACCGCCTTGGTCCGCCCGGTGACCAGCCGGTCCGCCTCGTCGGGGTCCATGGTCATGGTGTCGGGGCGGATGTCGGCGAAGACCGGTGTGGCGCCGGTGCCGGTCACCGAGGCGGCCAGCGGCGCGCAGCCGAACGCGGGCACGATCACCTCGTCGCCGGGGCCGATGTCCATGGCCCGCAGCACCAGGGAGAGCGCGGACGTGCCGCTGGAGCAGGCGACGACGTCGGCGGCCCCCAGGTCCTCGCGCAGCAGGTCCTCGAAGGCGGCGGTGCGCCGGCCGAGGATGAAGCGCTGCTCCGGGTCGAGCCCCACCTCGCGGAGCAGGGCGAGCAGGGCCGTACGGTCGGCTTCGAAGAGGGCGGGAGGGAAGAAGGGGACGGCGGGAGCGGGCGGTGCGGTCATGCGGTCGTCCTCGTTCCGGCGAGGAAGGAGCGGAGGGTGGCGCAGACGCGGTCCACGTCCGCGAGGGTGAGATCGGGGTGGAAGGGCAGGGCCACGGCGTGCTCGGCCGCGGCCTCGGCGTGCGGGAAGTCGTCCCGGCGGTGGCCGAGACGGGCGAAGGCGGGCTGGTGGGGCAGCGGCACCGGGTAGTAGACCTCGGTGCCGATGCCGTGCCGGTCGAGGTGGGCGACCAGGGCGTCGCGGTGCTCGGTCTCGATCAGGTAGACGTAGAACACGTCGCGGTCGTCCGGTGTCCGGGCGGTGGTGCGCGGCAGCCGCACGATGCCGGGTACGTCCCGCAGGCGTGCGGTGTAGGCGTCGGCGAGTGCGGCGCGGCGGGCGATGTGCTCCTCCAGCAGGGGCAGTTTGGCGAGCAGGACGGCCGCCTGGAGGTCGTCCATCTTGCTGTTGACGCCCGGCAGGGCGCTCTCGGTGGAGATGGCCGGGAAGTCGTTCAGGGTGCGGCCCGCCCTGCCGTGGTGACGCAGGGCCGCGACGGTGGCCGCCACGTCCGGGTCGTCGGTGAGCACGGCGCCCGCGTCGCCGAGCGCGCCGAGCGTCTTGGAGGGAAAGAAGGACAGCACCCCGCCGGCGCCGTGCAGGCCGGCGTGCACACCGCGCCGGCGCATGCCGATCGCCTCGGCGCTGTCCTCCACGACCGTCAGCCCGTGCCGCCGGGCGACCTCGCCGACGGCGGCCGTGTCGGCCATGGTGTGGAAGAGGTGGACCGGCATCACGAACCGGCTGCGCGGGGTGACGGCGGCCTCCAGCGCCGCCGGGTCCATGGCGTAGGTGTGCGGGTCGATGTCGACGAACTGCGGCTGCCCGCCGGCCAGGACGACGGCCGACGCGGTCGCGAAGAACGAGTACGCCGGGACCAGCACGCCGTCCCCGGGGGCCAGTCCGCAGGCCCGCAGCAGCAGCACGAGCGCGTCGGTGCCGCTGTTCACACCGATGACGTGCCGTGCGCCGGTGTAGTCCGCGAGGGCCGCCTCCAGCTGACCGACCTGCTGTCCGTGGGAGAACTTGCCGCTGTCGAAGACCTCGCCCACCGCCTTTTCGATGGACGGCCACAGCTGTTCGAAAGTCGCCGCCTGGGAGAAGAAGGGAATCGGCCGGGCTGTTTCCGGTCCGGCCGGTAACGCGTGTCCGTCCCGCGCCGCGAGCTGTCCGTCGGAAGGCAATCTCTCACCCGTCTCGTCCGTGGTCCGTCTTCCTTCGGAATGCCCACGCTAAGGGGCGACGGAACGGACGGAGAAAGGAAGGGAATCATCTTCACACGTTGTGGGGAAAAGCGCTCGGGCACGCTTGACCCATTCCGCGCCGGGCAGCAATAGTCCTGCCGCGTAATGGAGTTGCGCCTTTGCCTGGCCGAATTTCCCTCCCGCGCGCTCCCATTCACCCTGACTTTCTCCAGGAGGCCTTGTGCTGCAGCCCCTCGTGGTCGGGCTCGGCCGGTCCGGATCCGGACTTCACTTGCGGACCCTCGTGCGCCTGGCCCGGCGGTCGGCGGCCGCGGGGGACCCGCTCGTCGCCCTGCCCACCGTCGGCTGCGACCCGCGCGCCCGCGCGTTACGGCCCCTGGGCGCGCCCGGCGAGGTCACCGTCGTCGCCACGCTCGAAGAGGCCCTGGCGCACGTGGACCCCGCGAGGACGGTCGCCCATGTGTGCACCCCGCCCCGGCTGCGGCACGAGCTGATCGCAGAGCTCGCCGGTCACGGCGTCCGCCGGCTGATCGTGGAGAAGCCGCTCGCCACGTCCCCGGACGAACTCGACGCCCTCGTCCGGCTCCGTCAGGAGGCCGGCCTCGATCTGGTGGTCGTGGCGCACTGGACCTCCTCCCGGCTCGCCGCCCGGCTGCGCCGGCTGATCCGCGGCCGGCACCTCGGCGCGCTGCGGCGCATCACCGTGGACCAGCACAAACCCCGCTTCCAGCGGTCGCTGACCTCCGACGGGCACACGTCCGCGCTGGACGTGGAGATCCCGCACTCCCTGGCCCTCGCGCTGGACCTGGCCGGTCCGGCCGAGCTGCGCACCGCGCGCTGCTGGGACCTGCTGTGCGAGGACCGCCGGCTGCCCGGGCTCGGCGGCGCGCACGTCGAACTGGAGCACCGGTCCGGCGTGGTGACGCTGCTGCGCTCCGACCTCGGCGCGCCCGTCCGGCAGCGCAGCGTCGTCTGCGCCTTCGAGGGCGGGACCGTCACGGCCCACTTCCCGCTCAGCGAGGACGACGACCACGCCCAGCTCCTCGTCGTCCCCTTCGACCGCGGCCCGCAGCCGCCGGGGGACGGCCTCCCCGGCGGGCCGGGAGCGGTGGCCGGGGCCGGGCACCACGTCTTCCGCGACGACGCCCTGACCGCCTTCCTCGAAGACACCTACCGCGGCTTCGCCGCCGGAGGGGCAGGCGCCGCCGGAGGAACGGGCGCCGCCCAAGGAGCGGGCACCGCCGGAGGGGCGGGGGCCGCCCAAGGAGCGGGCGCCGCCGGATTCCCCCTCGCCTGCGCCGCCACCCGCCTGCTGTGCGCGGCCCGCGAGCGCAGTGCCGCCGTGCCGCCCGTCCGCGCCGGGAGCCGCTGAGATGACCGGACAGCACGCGAGCGGGCCGGGCCTCGGAGGGTTCGGCCCGCCGGCCGGCATCGGCGACGAGGCCGCGCCCGACACCGACGGCCAGCTGGCCGCGCTGCGGCGCCTGGGCTGGAACACCATCGAGCTGCGCTCGGTCGACGGCGTCGCGCTCGCCGATCTCTCCCGGGCCGCCTTCGCCGCGCTGGCGCGACGGCTCGGGGACGCCGGCGTCACCGTCGTGGCCGTCGCCTCCCGGATCGGCAACTGGTCCCGCCCCGTCACCGGCGACTTCGGCGTGGACCTCGCCGAACTCGACGTCCTCGCCGAGCGCTGCGCCACGCTCGGCTGCCGTCTGGTGCGGATCATGTCGTACCCCAACGACGGCCTGCCGCAGGAGGAGTGGGCCGACCGCGTCATCGCCCGCACCGCCGTCCTCGCGGACCGCGCCGCGCGCGCGGGCCTGGTGCTGGCGCACGAGAACTGCGCGGGCTGGGCCGGGGACCGGGCCGACCGTGCGCTGCGCCTGCTGCACGCCGTCGACAGCCCGGCACTGCGCCTGCTGTTCGACATCGGCAACGGCGTCCCGTACGGCTACCACGCCCCGGACCTGCTGCGCCCGCTCGCCCCGTACGTCGTCCACGTCCACGTCAAGGACGCCGTGCGCACCCCGGACGGCGGCGCCGCCTACACCCTGCCCGGCGCGGGCGAGGCCGGGGTGGCGGAATGCCTGCGGATCCTGGCCGCCCAGGGGTACACGGGCGCGCTCTCGCTCGAACCGCATCTGGCCGTACGCCCGCACGAGGGCCTGACCCGGGCCGGCGAGGACGCGGCCGACCTGTTCGTACGGGCGGGGCAGGCGCTCACCGCGCTGCTGGACGGCGGGCGGCCACCAGCCGGACGACCGGATACCGACCCTTCGGACACCCGGCTGCCGCCCGCCGATCGGCCGCAGCCTCGTCAGCCGCACGCCGGGCCGGCGGACACCCCACAGCCGCACGCCGAGCCGTCGGACACCGGGCTTTCGGGCCCCGCGCCTTCGGACACCGGGCCGACGGGCGCCGAACGGCTGGGCGCCGCCCCCGCGGGCGGCGCGGCGTGAGCGCACTCTTCACCGGCCGGCACCGTGAGCTGCTGCTGGAGCTGCTGCGGCTGCCCAGCGTCAACCCGCTGGAGGCCGGGCCCGACGATCCGCCGTCCCGGCTGCCCGACCTCCTGCGCCGGTACGCCACGGCCGCCGCCGCGTCCGGGTTCCGCACCGTGCGCCTCGCTCCCCCGCCCCCCGCCTGCCTGGACCGGCCCGGCGTACCGGCCACGGTCCTGGCCGCCGCCCGCGATCCGCGGTTCCTGGCCGGGCAGCCCAGCGCGCTGCTGCGGCTCGGCCCACGGCTGCCCCGGGCGCGCACGGTGATGTTCAACGTCCATCTGGACACCGTCGCCGGGTACGCCCCGCCTGCCTTCGACGGTGCCCGGTTCACCGGCCGGGGCGCGGTCGACGCCAAGGGTCCCGCGGTCGCCCTGCTCGCGGGGCTGGAGGCCGCCGCCGCCCACCCGGCCGTCGGACGGGAGGTCGCCGTCCTGGTCCAGGCCGTCGCCGGGGAGGAGGGCGGCGCCCTCGGCACGTACGGCACCCGCCCGCTGCTGGAGGCCGGTCACCACGGCCGCCTCAACGTGTTCTGCGAGCCCACCGGGCTGCGGGCCCTGCCGCGGGCCACCGCCGCCCTGACCGCCCGGATCACGGTCGCCGGCGAGGACGCCGTGGACGACCAGCCGGACGCCGGGCACAACGCCACCGTGCTGCTCGGTTTCCTCGCCCAGCACCTCGCCGCCCGCCTGGACGGCTGTGTGCCCGGCGGGCGGGTGTGCGTCGCGGGACTGTCCACGGGGCGCACGCACAACCGGGTCCACGGCACCGGCACCCTGCTGCTGAACCTGTCCTACCGGTCCACCGCCGACGGCGACCGCCTCGAAGCCGCGGTGACCCGGCACCTCGCCGAGGGGCTGGACGACTTCGCCGAACGCTTCGCCGGCACCCGGGAGTTCGCCCGCACGGCCCGCGACGCACGGCACATCACCCGGCTCGGCTGGGACAAGCGGGGGCTGCCCGCGCTGGACGACCACGACCCGTGGGCCGAGAAGCTGCTGGCCCGCGCGGGCGCCCGGCCGGCGGCCGGCGACCCTGGCTTCACCTGCGACGCCGTCTGGGCCGCCGGCCTGGACGACGCGTTCACCGCCGTGCTCGGCCCCGGCGATCTCGCCGCCAACCGCGCCCACGCGCCGGGCGAGTTCGTCGACCTGGCCGACCTGGAGGACTTCGCCGGCGTGATCCACCGGCTCGTCACCCTCTTCGCCGAAGAGCACCGACCCTCTCTCCCGTGAGGAACCCCGGATGACCGCACCCCCCGCCCGCCCCGTCGCACCCGACCACACCCCCGTCCTCGTCGGCCACGAGGAGCTGCGCGACGCGCTGACCGGCCTGTTCGCCGGACACGGCATCCCGGCCGCGCGGGCCCGGCTCGCCGCCGAGGCGCTCTGCCACGGCGACCTGACCGGCCAGGACTCGCACGGCGTGTTCAACCTGACCCGGCTCTACCTGCCGCTGCTGGAGTCGGGGCGCTGCGATCCGCGCGCCGAGCCGCGCACCCTGACCGACCTGGGGGCCTGCGCGGTCGTCGACGCCCGCCGCGCCCTGGGCCTGTGGGCCGCGGCCGAGGCCATGGACGACGCCGTGGCCCGGGCGGCCCGGCACGGCATCGGCCTGGTGTCGGTGCGCGGGGCCACCCACTTCGGGTGCGCCGGCTTCCACGCCCTGCGCGCCGCGCGGGCCGGGATGATCGGCGTGGTCGCGAGCAACTGCGGCGGGCAGCGCATCGCCCGGCCGCCGGGCGGCGCGGTGGCGATGCTCGGCACCAACCCGCTCAGCGTCGCCGCGCCCGCGCTCGACGCGCACCCGTTCCTGCTCGACATGAGCACCACCGTCGCCCCGACCGGACGGGTCCGCGTCGCCGCCCGGCGGGGCCTTCCGGTGCCGGCCGGCTGGCTGGAGGACGCGGCGGGCGCCCCGGTGACCGATCCGCACGCCTTCGACCGCGGTGAGGCCTTCCTGCGCTGGCTGGGCGGCACCGCCGAGACCGGTGTGCACAAGGGGTACGGGCTCGGCATCGCCGTGGAACTGCTGGCGGCCGTGGTGTCCGGCGCGGCCGTGGGACCGGCGCCGGACGCCCTGGACGGGGACGGCCGGCCGCACGGCAGCGACGACGACATCGGCTTCCTCCTCCTCGCGATCGCCCCCGAGGTGCTGCGTCCCGGCGCCGACCTGGCCGCCACCACCCGGTCCCTGTTCGGCACGCTCGTGGCCTGCCCGCCGGTGCCCGGCGGGGAACCGGTGCGCTATCCGGGCTGGTGGGAGGCGGAGCGCGCCGCCGAACGCCGGCTTCACGGCATCCCGCTGCCGCCCCACCTGCACGCGGAGCTGACCGCGCTGGGCCTGCTGGGCGGCGACCGGTGACCCGGCCGCTGCGGCTCGCCGTCGTCGGGCTCGGCGCGATCTCGCCGTACTACCTGGCCGCGGCGCGGCGGCTGCCCGGGTGGGAGCTGACCGCCGTGTGCGACGCCCGCGCCGAGGCGCTGGAGCGGGTTCCCGGCCCCGTCGCGCGCTTCCGCGACCACCGCGCGCTGCTGTACCGGGCGCGGCCGGACGCCCTGGTGGTGTCCGTGCCCAACGACGTGCATCTGCCGCTGTGCCGGGACGCGCTGGCCGCCGGCGTCCCGGTGTGCGTGGAGAAGCCCCTGGCCCTGACCGCGGCCGAGGGCCGGGTCCTGGTGGACCTGGCGCGGCGCGCGGACGTCCCGCTGATGACGGCGTTCCACCGCCGCTACAACGCCGCCGTCCGGACCCTGGCCCGCCGTACGGCGGGCCGGGAGATCGTGTCCGTGCGGGTGCGGTACCTGGAGCGCATCGAGGAGCACCTGGGCGGCGAGGACTGGTACCTGGACCCGGCCCGCTGCGGCGGCGGCTGCGTGGCCGACAACGGGCCCAACGCGCTGGACCTGGTGCGGCTGCTGCTCGGCGACCTCACCGTCACCGGCTGCGCGATCCGGCGCGACGGCCACGGCGTGGACCGCCAGGCCGTGATCGGGCTGCGCGGCGGCGCGGCGACCGCGTCGGTGGAGCTGGACTGGTCGTATCCGGGCGAGTGCAAGGACCTGGAGGTGGAGCTGGCAGGCGGGGAGGTGCTGCGCGCGGACATGCTCGCCGGGCACAGCGGCTTCAAGGCGTCGCTGTGGCACGAGTACGAGGCCGTGCTCACCGAGTTCGCCGCGCTGGTGCGGGGCCGCGTCCCGGCCGGCCCGGGGGCCCATGGGGGTCTGGCCGCGCTGGAGCTGGTGGAGGCGGCCTACCGCTGTGCCCGGCCCGCGTCCGGGACGATCGCCCGTCCGGCGGCCGAGGCGATCGCCCGTCCGGCGGCCCAGCCGAGTGCGGCGGAGGTGGACCGGTGAACCCGTCGGAGGACGGCTCGAAGCGCGAGGTGCGCGGGGCGCTGGTCAAGGTCCTGGTGCATCGCCGGACCGACCGGGGCATGCGGCTGGAGGAGCACGCGGCGCGCTGTGTCCGCCGGGGCGAGGTGCACGAGCTGGTCACCACCGACCAATGGGACCCGCGCCCCGGCGCCCGGATCGACCGGGTGGGCTTCCTGGGCTTCGCCGAGCTGGCGTGCGGCGGGGTGATCGACCGGGGGGACCTGGTGCGGATCGGGCAGACGACGGTGGGCACGGTGCTCGGCTTCGACGCCTGCCATCTGCCGAACCACTACAACATCCTGATCCACACGCCGGGCCCGGTCAGCGGCCGGGACCTCGGCCTGCAGCCGGAAACCCCGGTGGTCTTCGTCCAGGGGCGGCCCGGCGAGCCGGTCACCGGCCCCGCCACGCCCGGAACCCCCGCACCCGGCGGCTCCTGAGACACCGCGCCCCGGATGGTGCCGCCCTCGCGGGCCGCGCCATCCGGTGGCCGTGGGTCCCGGGCAAACGGCCCCGGTGACCCGGGCGGCCGAGCGCCCGGGTCACGCGTGCCGGTCCGCCGGGTCGGCCGGGGCCGCCGGGTCAGCCGAGCAGCTCGACCTCCAGCCGGCCGAAGTGGAAGTCGCGGACGACCTGGAGCAGTTCGTCCTCGGACAGCCGCCCGTCGCCGTTGAGGTCCACCTTGCCGAACATCTGCCCGGCCTGGGAGGCGGGGACGCCGACGGCGGTCAGCCAGGCCTGGAACTCGCGGGCGTCGATCTCCCCGTCGTGGTTGTCGTCGCACAGCTGGATGAGCGCCTTCACGACGGGGCCGAGGGCCTGGTCGAAGCTCGCCTCGCCCTCGCCGAACAGCATGTTCCCGGTGGCGTCGAGGAACTGGTCCCGGGTGATGGCGCCCCCGGAGCCGACGCCCGCCTTGTCCGCCAGGTAGTCGAACAGCCCCTGGAAGGCCCGGTGGAGCTGCTGCACCTCCGGCGAGTCGGCGCTCTTGCCCAGGTTCTGGGCGATGCGGGCGGCCTCACCCTGGAAGTCGCTCGCCTCCAGGACACCGTTGCCGTCGGTGTCCCACTTCTCGAATCGCTTCACCAGACGGTCGTTGGCGACAGCGGTGCTCATGTGTGTCTCCTTGCCCCGGGGTCGTCCCGGATCGTGTGACGGACTGCGGCACCTGGGCAGGGCCGCGACCACGCAGGGCGGTGCCGCTGCGCGGAGTTCGAGGGGCCGGTGGAAAGGCCGGCGGGGAAAAGGAATCAGAGGACGGCGGCCGCGCGGCCCACGGCCTTGCCACGGCCGTGCGGAAACAGCGCGCATTCCGGCGGCAAGACGAAATGGACCTCACACCTGAAGGCGTGTGGCTTCCGGGATTTCGACTTTTCCGTCTCGTGGGGCGCGCGGCAACCGCTCATGAATTCCGTGGAATTACTCTCCCGCGCACCGCCCGCTGCCGAATTGGGGCAACGGACCGCGGAGGGTGGTCAAGCGGAGAAGCTGCCGCTGCCGGGCGCCACGTGCGAGCCGTATCCGGGCTGCACGGTGAGGCCGGGGGTCAGGCAGAACGGGTCCCCGTAGATGACGACCGGCCGGTCGGTCTGGTTGGTCAGTACATGCGCGTCGGGCGGAAGCTTCTGGCAGCCGCTCGGGTCGTGGTAGACGGTCAGCGGCGCGAGTTCGGTGGAGAACACCACGACGTCTCCGGGCTCCGCCGCGCGGGCGGTGACGGTGCCCGCGCTCGCCGCGAGCAGCGCGCCCGCCGCGGCCAGCAGGACGGTACGAGTACGGCGCATGGGGCCGCCTCCTTGTCGGTGGGGGGCTGTCGAGATGATTGTTTGCTCCAGCACAGCGCCTTAAGCCAGAGGCATCTGCCATGAGCCCGAACCAGGGATGGAGTCAAGCGAAGTTGACCACCCCCCGCGCGACGGTCTGCGCCCCCTCTGCCCACCCCGCGCGCCGCCCCCGGGCGCACGCAGGGCCCTCCCGCACGGGTGGTGAACCGGTGGAATCCCCTGCCATGAGAGGGAGTTGGTGATGCCGCGCGCCCCTGCGGCCGCCGTCCCGGCTCCCCGGACGCAGGACTGGCACCCGCCCGCGCCGACGGGGCCGACGGCACGGCGTCCGGTCCGGGCGCGGTGGTGGCCGGATACCGCCGGTGGCCGGATTGCGACGTCGCTCCGGCGAAGGTGATCTCAGCCGGCGGCCAGCGGGTTGGGCAGCGGCAGGTAGCGGGCGGCGGCACCGTCGGCGCCGGTCCAGCGCAGCAGCAGGTTGGTCTTGCCGGGCAGGGTCGGCGAGGCGAGCAGCGCGGCCGCCTCGGGCAGCCCGTGACGGCCCAGCTCGCGGCGGGCCGCCGGCCAGGGGTCGAGCCCGGGGTGGCGCTCGGCCAGGGCGGCGGCGACCTCGCCGAGGTGGTTGACGACCAGGCAGTACACCAGCCGCTCCCAGCCGGCCCGCGGGGTCACGTCCGGCAGCAGCTTGACGCCCTCGGCGTCCCGGAAGAGGGCCTGCACGGGCATTCCGGCGGCGTCGACCGCGACCAGGGTGTTCTGCAGGTGTGCCTCCAGGACGACCCCGTGGTCGGCGTAGGCGGCGAGGGCGGGCGGGACGACGGCGCGCAGATACGCCTCCCACCAGGCCGCCGGATCGGCCGCGGCGGCGAGCGGACTGCCGTCGAAGCCCTCCACCAGGGCGGCGGCGAGCAGCGGGGTCGCGCCGGGCAGCAGGGCGCCGCGCAGACCGTCGCGGACCACGACGGCCAGCTCCTCGAAGGCGAACGAGGTGGTGCGGTAGCCGCGGTCGCTCAGCCAGGCCGCGGGTCCGCGGAGCGCGGCGAAGGCGTGCCCGGCGGCCTTGTCGGTACGGCGCAGCCGGCGCAGGTCGTGCTCCCACAGCCGGCGGATGTCGTTGGTGATCCGCACGTCGAGGCTGAACTTGAGGAACAGGTCCTCCCCGGGCGCGTACAGGGTGCGGATCGCCGCCGTCGGCCACGCCTGGAAGGCGGTGGCGCCGAGCCGGATCAGCCGTCCGTCGGCGAAGGCGTCCGCGAGGGCGGGCGCGGCCAGCCGCAGCTGCCAGGGGTGGGCGGGCAGCAGCCGGTAGCCGGGCGGGGCCTCGCCGAGCGCGTCGAGGGCGCTGGTGTCCCCCTCCTCCACGACGGTGTCGGCGCGCACCCCGAGCAGCGCCAGCGGGAAGCGGGCGTGCGCCTCGGGGGCGTACGGCAGCCAGCCGGCCGGCGGGCCGCCGCCGCGCGCCTTGGGGGCCGGGTGGTGGGGGTGGCCGGTGATCAGGGACTGTTCGGAGCGCAGGTACGGGTCGGCGGGCGCGCTGGCGTGGGCGCGGGCGGCGAGCAGGGCGGCGACCACGTCCCGGCTGTCGGTCATCTCGGCGACCAGCCCGGGGTTGGCGAGCCCGGTGTGCCGGCGCAGCTCGTCGGCGACGAGGGCGACCAGCCCGGCGTGGTCCAGCGGCCGCCAGGCGCCGCCGTCGTCCTGGACCTCGGGGTGGGTGGGGCGGCGAGCGCCGCGCGCCCGCAGCAGCCGGCCGGAGGCGGCCAGCCGGTGCACGGGCCGGCCGTCACGGGTGCCCGCCGGGTGGGCGGCCTCGCGCAGCAGGCAGTTCAGCAGCGGCGCGGCCGCGTGGGCGTCGGCCCGGGCGGCGAGGTCGTCGCGCGGCGCGGGATCGCCGATGGTGGGAGTCAGGAGGTCCACGCGATCCACTCGTTCCCTACGGTCCTGTCGTTCGGAGACGATCAGTATCCCTGCCGTCACGGCCCGCCGTGACGCCGTCCGCGTACCCGAGGAGCCCGCCCGTGCACCGACCCCCCACCGCCGAGGCGGAGGTCGCCGCAGAACTCGCCGCCGAGCGTCCCGGACTGCTGCCGGGGTACCGGGCGGCGCTGCCCGGCGCGCGTGCCGCCGTCCTCACCCGCTTGTGGCGGGCCTTCGGCCATGAGCCGCTGCCGTGGATCACCCGCCGCGAGGAGTACGGCGACGGGCTCACCCTGCGCCTGGCCGACGGCCGCCGGCTGCACGGCCCCGTGCCGGACGCGTACGCCACCGGCGGCTACGTCACCGCCGTACACCTCGACGGGGTGGCGTACGAGCGGCCCGAGCGGCTGATGACGGACCTGGCGGTACCGCACGCGGCGGGGTTCGCGGCCGAGCTCGGCCACAGCGTCGCCTCGCTCGCGCTGTCCCGGGCCGGGCAGGAGGACGGGTGGCCGCCGGGACCGCCCGTGCACGGCTGGGAGTGGGAGCAGCGGGTCGTGGACGGGCACCCCTACCACCCGTGCTGCCGTGCCCGGCCCGGTTTCTCGGTGGCGGAGCAGCTGGCGTACGCGCCGGAGCACCGGCCGGTGGTGGAGCTGGGGCTGCTGCCGGTGGCGGCGGAGGACTGCCTGGTGGCCGGTGACTGGCCGGGGTGGCTGCGGGAGGAGGGGCGGGTGATGCTGCCGGTGCATCCGTGGCAGGCGGCGCATGTGCTCAAGCGGTCGGGTGAGGGGACGCTCGCCGCTCATCCGCTGATGGCGTTGCGCACGCTCGCGCTGCCCGGCGGGCCGCATGTGAAGACCGCGCTGAGCGCCCGGCTGACGTCGTCGGTGCGGGACATCTCGGTGGGCTCGGTACGCATGGCGGCGTCGCTGTCGGCGTTCGGCGAGACGCTGGCGGAGCGCACGGACGGGCTGCTGCACATCACGCGCACGCTGGGCGCGGCCACGGCCCACTCCCCCGACCTGGCGGCCCTGCTGCGCGAGGCGCCGGAGGTGTACGCGGGGCCCGGGGAGAGTGTCGTGCCGGTGGCGGCGCTCACCGGCCCGCACTCCCCGGCCTGGCTCGCCGCGTTCGCCCGGCTGGCCCTGACCGTGGGGCTGCGGCTGCTGGAGCTGGGCGCGGCTCTGGAGGCGCACGGGCAGAACCTGCTGGTGGTGCTGGGCCCGGCGGGCGAGCCGCGGCGGCTGGTCTACCGGGACCTGGCCGACATCCGGGTCAGCCCGGCCCGGCTGGCCCGGCACGGCATCGCGCTCCCCGGCGATCTCGCGGGGCGGATCCTCACCGACGACGTGACGGCGCTGCGGCGCAAGCTGTTCGGCTCCCTGGTGGCGGGGGCGCTGGCGGCCACCGCGGGCGGCACGGCCGCGCTGCGGGCGGCACTGGAGGCGGCGGTGCCTCAACTACCTAGCACACCCGACCTGGTGGCGCTGCGTCAGGAACCCTTGCCCGTCAAGGCGTTGACGCTGATGCGGCTGTCGCCGGACGTGCCGGGGGACCAGTGGACGGTGCTGCCCAACCCGTTGCGGTGAGACCCGTTTTGAAGCCGGGGCCCGCTGATCAATAAGATCCGCCGATGATCAGAAGACAACGGCTGGCGGCGGGCCTCGGCGCCCTGCTCGCCGCGCTCGCGGCCGGGCTCGCGTTCCCGGCCGGGGCGGTCGCCGACGAGACCACCGCAAGCGCACCGAAGGTCGACCTCGTGATCGACGTCAGCGGGTCGATGCGGACGCGGGACATCGACGGCCAGTCGCGGATGTCGGCGGCCAAGCAGGCGTTCAACGAGGTGCTGGACGCCACGCCCGAGGAGGTCCAGCTCGGCATCCGCACCCTGGGCGCCACGTACCCGGGCGACGACCGGCAGACCGGCTGCAAGGACACCGCGCAGCTGTACAAGGTCGGCCCGCTCGACCGCACCGAGGCCAAGACCGCGGTGGCCACGCTCAACCCGACCGGCTGGACGCCGATCGGGCCGGCCCTGCTCAAGGCGGCCGGCGACCTCGACGGCGGCACCGGTTCCAAGCGGATCGTGCTGATCAGCGACGGCGAGGACACCTGCGCCCCGCTCGACCCGTGCGAGGTGGCCCGCGAGATAGCCGCCAAGGGCATCGGCCTGACCATCGACACGCTCGGCCTGGTGCCGAACGTGAAGATGCGGCGGCAGCTCAGCTGCATCGCGGAGGCCACCGGCGGCACCTACACCTCGGTGCAGCACACGGACGAACTCGCCGACAAGGTCAATCAGTTGGTGGACCGTGCGGCCGACCCGGTGGTCACGCCGGTCGCGACCGAAGGCGCGGCCTCCTGCGCCAAGGCGCCCACGCTGAACTCCGGTCTGTACACCGACCGCGAGGAGTTCGGGCAGCAGCGCTGGTACCGGGTGGACGTGAAGCCCGGCCAGGAGCTGCGCGCCTCGGTGAGCGTGGCCGCGGACCGCTCGATGCACCCGGACTACGGCGTGCTGCTGCGCGCCGTCACGGTGCACGGGCGGGAGATCGTGCGCGGTGAGGCGGCCGGCACCGGCCGCACCGACGTGATCTCGACGGGTCTGCGCTACCCGAAGGCGGACAGCGACGACGACAACGCCCCGGCGGAGACCGTGTGCCTGGCGGTGACGAACTCCTTCTCGGCGGCGCCCGGCGTGAAGACCACGCCCGGCATGCCGGTGGAGCTGACCGTGGACGTGGTCGACGGACCCTCGCAGGCCGACGACGTGGCGTCCTTCGGGCTCGGCCGCGGCTGGTGGCTGCTCGGTCTGCTGGTGCTGATCGGCTTCCTCGCGGGTGTGGTGTGGGGCTGGCTGTCGCGCTGGCGTGTCGCGGTGTGGAGGACCAACTGATGAGGATCACTCACGCGCTGGGCGCGGCCCTGTTGACGCTCGGCCTCGCCGCCGCCCCCGCGGCGGCCGACTCCTCCCCGTCCGCGAGCCCGTCGGGCGGCACCTCGGCGCCGGCCTCGGCGGGCACGTCGTTCCGTACGGCGACGGAGGTCGAGCAGGGGCAGACGGCCACCGCGAGCGCCTCCACCGGTGACTACCTGTACTGGTCGTTCCCCGCGGACGCGAAGCAGCGGCCCACCGTCAGGGCGACGGTGAAGCTGCCGCAGACGCACCTGCGGCAGACCTGGCAGGTCGACGTGTACGACGGCCTGCGGCGCCGGCAGGCGTGCCAGTACGGCGCCCAGACCCGCACCGCGGACGCGGGCACCGCCTCGCTGGAGCTGGCGTGCGTGATGCGCACCGTGCGCGCCTGGTCGGAGCCGTGGGCGGACGACCCGCTGCCGGGGACGTACTACGTCCGGCTGACGGCGGTGGACGTGCAGACGGCCGACCTCGGGCAGCCGGTGGACGCCGAACTGCGCGTCGATTCCAAGGACATCGGCGGCGCGGCGGCCGTGGACGGCCGGCTGGCCGAGCCGCTGGTGCCGGGTGCCGCCGTCAAGGCACAGCGGGACAAGGACGACTCCAAGGCTGCGGCCGTGCTGGCCAGTGTCGAGCCGGACGGCGGCTGGTCGTCCGGCTGGTGGTCGGACCGCTGGGTGTGGACCGCGATCGGCGGCGTGCTGGCCGCGCTCGCGGGCATCGGCGGGTACGCGCTGACACGCGGCCGGGGCCGCCCGCCGTACGTGCCGCCCAACGCCTGACAGCTCACCGAAGGCCCGCCGCACACGCCGCGCGGCGGGCCTTCGGCGTTCGGGGCGTAGGCCATGCGGCGGGCCCTCGGGGTTCGGCGCGTGCGCCAGGCGGCGGGCTCTCGGGGTTCGGCGCGTGCGCCAGGCGGCGGGCTCTCGGGGTTCGGCGCGTACGCCAGGCGGCGGGCCCTCGGGGTTCGGCGCGTACGCCAGGCGGCGGGCCCTCGGCGTTCGGTGCGTACGCCACGCAGCGGGCCCTCGGGGTTCGGCGCGTACGCCACGCAGCGGGCCCTCGGCGCTCGGCGCGTACGCCACGCAGCGGGCCCTCGGCGCTCGGCGCGTACGCCACGCAGCGGGCGGCCCTGGGCGCTCGGGCGGCGGGCCGCCTCGGGTGCCCCGGCGCGGCGAGCCGTCGGGGCCGCGTCAGGGGTGTCCGGTGTTCCGGGCGAGGGGCGCGCCTGTGGTCTACGCGGTGGGGCCGTCCCGGAGTTCCTTGGCGAGGGGGCCGTCGCCGGACAGGTCGGCGTGGCCGGTGCGGACGGCGTCGGCGAGGCGCAGCCGTCCGCCGGCGATGGCCGTGGCGGTCGCGGAGTCCAGGACGAGCCGGGCGTCGGGCTCGCCGGGTGCGGGACCGTCGCCGTAGACCGGCCCCTGAGCCGCCCCGGCGTGCAGATGGAACACGCCTTCCTCCAGCCGTACTTCGAGCAGCCCCGGCCCCTCGATCGCGCGCAGCAGCGGCAGCGCGAACCAGTGCGCGCGGACCGCGTCGGTGGGCCGCCGCTCCCCGAGCTCGGCCTCGCCCCACGCGCCGAGGGCCTGCAGCACGGGCAGCAAGTCCCGTCCCCGCGCCGTCAGTTCGTACACGAAGACCGCTCCCGGGGGCGGCAGCCGGCGACGGGTGGCGAGGCCGCCCTGCTCCATGTCCTTCAGCCGTGAGGCGAGCACGTCCGTGCTGACGCCCGGCAGGTCGGCGTGCAGGTCGGTGTAGCGGCGCGGTCCGGCGAGCAGCTCCCGGACGATCAGCAGGGTCCAGCGGTCGCCGACGAGGTCGAGGGCGCGGGCGGTGGAGCAGTACTGGTCGTAACTACGGCGCGAGCGGGGTGACATGCGACGCAGTCTAGACGTCTTGTTGGACTTTCCAAGCTCCCGCTTGGTAAAACCAAGCATCACGAGTTCCGGGAGGGGCCCATGGAGTTCCGGCAGTCGAACAAGCTCAGCGAGGTCTGTTACGAGATCCGCGGGCCGGTGATCGAGCACGCCAACGCGCTGGAGGAGGCCGGGCACAGCGTGCTGCGGCTGAACACCGGCAACCCGGCCCTCTTCGGCTTCGAGGCGCCGGAGGAGATCCTCCAGGACATGATCCGGATGCTGCCGCAGGCGCACGGCTACACCGACTCGCGCGGCATCCTCTCCGCCCGCCGCGCGGTCGCCCAGCGCTACCAGACGCTCGGTGTGGAGGTCGGCGTCGACGACGTGTTCCTCGGCAACGGCGTCAGCGAACTGGTCTCCATGGCCGTCCAGGCGCTGGTCGAGGACGGTGACGAGATCCTCATCCCCGCCCCGGACTTCCCGCTGTGGACGGCCGTGACCACCCTCGCGGGCGGCAAGGCGGTCCACTACCTGTGCGACGAGCAGGCCGAGTGGTACCCGGACCTGGCCGACATGGAGGCGAAGATCACCGACCGCACCAAGGCGGTCGTCCTGATCAACCCCAACAACCCCACCGGCGCGGTCTACCCCAAGGAGATCGTCGAGGGCATCCTCGACCTCGCGCGCCGGCACCACCTGATGGTCTTCGCCGACGAGATCTACGACCAGATCCTGTACGACGACGCCGTGCACCACTCGGCCGCCGCGCTCGCCCCCGACCTGGTGGTCCTCACCTTCTGCGGCCTGTCCAAGACGTACCGGGTGGCGGGCTTCCGCTCCGGCTGGCTCGTCGTGACCGGGCCGCGGCAGCACGCCAAGGACTACCTGGAGGGCCTGACCATGCTGGCCTCCATGCGCCTGTGCGCCAACGCGCCCGCCCAGTACGCCATCCAGGCCGCGCTCGGCGGCCGGCAGTCCATCCACGAGCTGACCGCGCCCGGCGGACGGCTGCGGGAGCAGCGGGACGTGGCCTGGGAGAAACTGAACGAGATCCCCGGAGTCTCGTGCGTGAAGCCGAAGGGGGCGCTGTACGCGTTCCCGCGCCTTGACCCGAAGGTGCACCCGATCCACGACGACGAGAAGTTCGTCCTGGACCTGCTGCTGCGGGAGAAGATCCAGGTGGTGCAGGGCACCGGCTTCAACTGGCCGCGCCCGGACCACTTCCGCGTGCTGACCCTGCCGCACGCGGAGGACCTGGAGGCGGCCATCGGGCGGATCGGCCGGTTCCTGAGCGGATACCGGCAGTAGACGGATACCGGCAGGAGACGACGGATACCGGCAGTAGGCGGCCTGACGGGCGGGCATCCGGGGGGCGTGCGGGGCCGAACGGATGACCGGCCCGGGGCCCCGGGCGCGTCGGACCTCGCGCGGCGGGAGGGCCGGGCCCGTAGCCTGTGAGGCGTGGGTGATCTCTTTCTCGTGCGGCACGGTGAGACCGAGTGGTCGCGGTCCGGCCGGCACACCGGGTGGACGGACGTCCCGCTGACCGAGCACGGACGGGAGGAGGCGCGCCGGCTGGCGCCCCTCGTCCGGTCGCACCGGATCGGCGCCGCCTTCGTCAGCCCGCTGCAGCGGGCCCGGGAGACGGCCGAGCTGATCGGGGTGCACGACGCGCGGGTGGACGCCGACCTGCGGGAGTGGGACTACGGCGGGTACGAGGGCGTCACCACCGTGCAGATCCAGCGGGAGCGGCCCGGCTGGTTCCTGTTCACCGACGGGGTCGCGCCCGGGCCGCCGGAACGCCCCGGGGAGAGCCCGGAAGAGGTCGGCGAGCGCGCCGACCGCATGCTCGGCAAGGTGGACGCCGCGCTCGCGAACACCGAGGGTGTCGTCCTGCTGGTCGCCCACGGGCACTTCCTGCGGGTGCTGACCGCCCGGCGGCTCGGGCTGCCGGCGGAGCAGGGGGCGCTGTTCCAGCTGGCGACCGGTTCGCTGTGCCGGCTGGGCACCGAGCACGGGCGGCCGGTGATCGCGGGCTGGAATGTCAGACCCCCGGCGTAGCCTGCGAAGCGGGTGAGATCCCGCCGCCGTCCGCGTCCTGCGGCGGGCGCCCGCGCGCAGGAAGGAACACGCCGTGACCCGACCGCCCACCGCCGCCCAGCGGCGTGTCATCGACGCCGCCGATCCCGTCACCGGACGGCTGCGCGGCACGCCGGCGCAGCTCGCGGCACTGGTGCGGCACGGACTGGCCTTCCGCCATCCGCGGCCACCGCACGACCACTTCCTGACGCCGGCCGGGCACCGGATACGCGAGACCCCGGTGACCGCGCCGCCCGAGCCGGCGCCCGCGGAGCCGGCCACGGGCGTCTTCACCGCGCGGGTGGGCGGCGAGGAGGAGCCGCCGGACACCGGACCGGCGCGGGTGCGCGAGGTGCACAGCGCCTGGCAGGGACTGCTGGAGCTGCGCCGCATGACCAACCCGGACGGGTCGGTGGACCGGCCGTGCGGCTGGGAGCGCACGCACCTGGTGCGGGCCGCGGCGCTCGCCCTGGAGGCGGCGGGGATACGGCCGGCCGGCGGAGGCCGGGAGGGCTACCGCGTCCGGGCCACACCCCAGCCGGAGGCCGTCGCCGTCCACGCGGACGACCCGCGGTCCCTGAGCGCCTGCGCGACCGCGCTGGAACGGGCGGGCTGGCAGACCGGCGAGTACACCGAGCCCCGCACCAGGGCCCGCTATGTGCTCGCCTCCCCGCGCAGGGTGTGAGGACGTCGCCGCGCACGGGCGGGCGTGCCGGGCGTGCGGAAGTCGCTTCGCACCGGCGGACGGGCGTGCCAAGATCGATGGGCAGTGCACCGAAGACGAAGGGGGAAGTGATGAGCGAGCCGTTCTCCGTGCGGATCACCGTCCGCGGCTACGAGACCGACGTGCAGGGGCACCTGAACCAGAGCGTGTACCTCAACTACGCCGAGCACGCGCGCTGGTCGCTGCTGCAGGCGGCCGGGATCACCCAGTCCCGGCTGATCTCGACCGGCGTCGGCCCGGTCGCCCTGGAGACCACCATCCGCTACCGGCGCGAGCTGCTCGCCGGTGACGAGGTCGACGTGACGTGTGCCTTCGAGTGGGGCGACGGCAAGACCTTCCGCATGCACCAGACGATCCGCAAGACCGACGGCACGGTCGCCGCCGAGATCACGGCGGTCGGCGGCCTGCTGGACCTCAAGGCCCGGCGCCTGGTGGCGAGCCCGCAGGCCCACTTCAAGGAACTGGCCGAGGACCCCGCCCTGTTCGGCCTGTGATTCAAGGGAAGGCAAAATCGAGGGCCCGGGGACGCTGTAGTTGTAAAGTGAACGAAGTGTGCGCGGTACGCTGTGTACCGGCACCGTGACGCGAGGTGTCCGCTCCTGACTGTCGGTTCGGAAGACCGGATTCACCCACGTGCTGAAGTTCTCCTCGTTCCTCCAGGGTGCTCGGGGCCCGCGTAGACGCACCCCGACGCGTTCCGGACCGTCGTCCGACGTGACCGCACAAGCCGCACCCGCCGACACCGGCGCCCTCGCCCTCACCGCCGCCGAACTGGCCGACCTGCTCCAGGTGCTGGACCACGCGCGGGAGCAGATCACCGAGCTGAGCAAAGCCGACGCGGACACCGTCGCGGCCGCGAGCGGATCCGCCCTGATCCCGGTGCTGTGCGCGCGGGCCGGCATCGCCGCCCTGCGCGGACACGGCAGCATCCCCCTGCTCGCCCCGGAAGCCGGCCTCCTCGAGGCGGCCGTGCTCAACCTGCAGTCGTACCAGGGCAACGAGGCGGTCCTGTGCACGGGCCACGCCCTTCTGGACGCCCTCGACAGGCGCGAGCACGTCACCGGCCGCCTGGTCGTGGTGCACGGCATCCTGGCCTTCGACGGCGACACCGAAACGGAAACGGACGGCCCGGCCAGCGCCCTGACCCCCGACGGGGGCGGCCTGAACGCGCCGTTGTAGCAGCACCCGCTCCCTAGGCGTCGACCAGGTCCGGGTTGTGCTCGGTGTCATATGCGGCGCGGGCCTCGGCGATGTACTGCCGGTTGCGCTCGGCCCAGTCCGTGAGGCGCTGGAGGGTCTCGTGGAGCTCGCGGGCGACCGGGGTGAGCGCGTACTCCACCCTCGGCGGCACCGTCGGGTGCACGGTCCGGGTGACCAGGCCGTCGCGCTCCAGCTGGCGCAGGGTGAGCGTGAGCATCCGGCGGCTGATGCCCTCGATCCCGCGCTCCAGTTCGGTGAACCGGATCGGACCGTGGGCGGCCGCGACAAGGATCTGCACGCTCCACTTCCCGGCGACCCTGTCAAGGACTTCCCGAACGGGGCAGGCGTGCGCGTTCACGACCTGCGGGGTAACACCGGTGTTCCTCTGGGACATCGAACTGCCTCCTTACGCCGGCCTTCAGGGTCACTCACGATGACCTCCGTTACAAGTCGTGCACCAAGGGCACGACCGATGCCCTGGCAACGAAGGATCCCGGAGGCCGTTTCCCATGTCGACCCTGACCGAGTCACCGGCGCGCGGCGCGGCCGGGCGGCGGACGCACCCGCGCTGGGCGTCCCTGGCCGTGCTGTGCGCGGGCACCCTCATGACGATCCTGGACGGCAACATCGTCACCGTGGCGATGCCCGCCATCCAGCGCGACCTCGGCTTCAGCGGCCCGGGGCTCGCCTGGGTGGTCAACGCCTATCTGATCGCCTTCGGCGGGCTGCTGTTGCTGGCCGGGCGGCTGGGTGACCTGGTGGGCCGCAAGCGGATGTTCACCACGGGGCTCGCCGTGTTCACCACCGCCTCCGTGGTCTGCGGCGTCGCCACCGGTCAGGGGATGCTGATCGCGGCGCGGGCCGCGCAGGGCGTCGGCGGGGCGATGGCCTCGGCGGTGGTGCTCGGCATGCTCGTGTCCCTCTTCCCCGAGCCGCGTGAACAGGCCCGCGCCATCGCGGTGTTCAGCGCGGTCGGGGCGGCCGGCGGGGCGCTCGGCACGTTCCTCGGCGGCGCGCTGACCCAGTCGGCCGGCTGGCACTGGATCTTCCTGATCAACCTGCCCATCGGGGTGGTCGCGTGGTGGGCCGCCGTCCGCGTCCTCGCCCCCGAGCGCGGCGCCGGCCTGGGCTCAGGCGCCGACTACCCGGGCGCCGCGCTGATCACGGCCGCGCTCATGCTCACCGTGTACGTCATCGTCGGCGCCGCGGACCGCGGCGTCACCGCGACCGTGGCGTCGGCGGTGCTCGCCGTCGCCCTCTTCACCGGGTTCGCTGTACGTCAGGCGCGGGCCGCGCGTCCGCTGCTGCGGCTGCGCCTGTTCCGGTCCCGCGTGCTGAGCGGGGCGAACGCCGTCCAGGTGCTGATGATCGCCACGATGTACGGCTTCCAGTTCATCGGCGCGCTGTACCTGCAGCGGGTCCTCGGCTACGGCGAGCTGGCCACGGGCACGGCGTTCCTCCCGGCGCCGGTGGTGATCGGACTGCTGATGCTGGGGCTGTCGGCCCGGGTCGTGGGACGGTTCGGCCCGTACCGGGTGCTGCTGGCCGGGCTCGTCCTCATCACCGCGGGGACGGCGCTGCTGGGCCGGGCGCCGGCCGACGGGGTGTACGCCCGGGACGTGCTGCCGGCGATGCTGCTGCTGTCCGTGGGGTTCGCCGCGGCCATGCCCGCACTGACCGGGCTCGCGATGTCCGGGGCGCGCGAGGAGGACGCGGGACTCGCGTCGGGACTGTTCAGCACCACGCAGGTGGTGGGTGGTTCGCTGGGGCTCGCCGCCCTGTCCACCCTGGCCGCGAGCCGCACCGGCGGCCTGCTGCAGCGGGGTGCCGAGCTGGTCCCGGCCACCGCGGAGGGGTACCGGCTGGCCTTCCGGGTGGCGACGGGCATCGCGGTCACGGCGCTGCTGCTGGCGGCGGCGGTGCTGCGCCCGCACCGAGGCGGCCGGCCCGCACCGGACGCCTCCCGGTGATCCCGCGCTCCCGGCAGGACGCGCCACCCCGCTCGCACGGCACTGAACCGGCCGGTCCGCACAGAGCGCGCCGCCCCGCCCACCGTCCCGCCCTGCCGGGCCGAAACCGGGATGCGCGGGTCCGCAAGGGGCTGGCATGCTCCGGTGCCATGTCCGCACGCCGTGTCAGACCCAGCCTGTACCTCTCCGTCGACATCGAGGCCGACGGGCCGATTCCGGGGCCGTACTCGATGCTCAGCCTGGGCGCGGCGGTCGCCGGGGTGCAGGACGCGGACGGGTTCCGGGCCGCCGATCCCGAGGAGCGGACCTTCTACCGGGAACTGAAGCCGATCAGCACGGAGTTCGTGCCCGAGGCGCTCGCGGTGAGCGGGCTCGACCGGGAGCGGCTGGCGGCCGAGGGCGCCGAACCGGCCGTCGCGCTCGCCGAGTTCGCCGCCTGGGTGCGGGAGGTGAGCGAGGGCGCGCAGCCGGTGATGTGCGGCTATCCGGCGCCGTACGACTGGACGTTCCTGTACTGGTATCTGGTCCGGTTCACCGGCGGCAGCCCCTTCGGGCACTCGGGCTGCCTGGACATGAAGACGCTGTACGCGGCCAAGGCGCGGGTGCCGCTGCGGGCCGTCGCCAAGCGGACGATGCCGCCCGAGCTGCTCCCCCGCCGGCGGCACACCCATCACGCGCTGGACGACGCCGTCGAGCAGGCGGAGTTGCTGGCCCGGCTCATGGAATGGCCGGGGGTGACGGTGAACAACCCGTCTCCCCCGGCCGGTTAAGTCCTGAGCGTCCCTCTCAGTGCGCAGCGGCGATCTCCTCCCCGGCCTCCATGGGGTGGGTGACGTCCTGGGCCTCGCGGCCCTTGCCGATGTGGTTGAAGATCAGGTTGAGCAGCACGGCCGTCACACAGCCCGTGGAGATGCCCGAGTCCAGGACGATCTTCGCGGTCTCGGGGAAGGAGTGGTAGAACTCCGGCGCGGTGATCGGGATGATGCCGACGGCCAGGGAGACGGCCACGATCAGGACGTTGTTGTCCTTGTCCAGGCCGGCCCGGACCAGGGTCTGGATGCCGCTCGCCGCGACCGAGCCGAACAGCACCACGCCGGCGCCGCCGAGGACCGGGCGGGGCACGACCGCGATGAGCGAGGCGGCCATCGGGCACAGGCCCATCAGGACCAGGAAGCCGCCGCCGGTCGCGACGACGTAGCGGCTGCGGATCCTCGTCATCGCCACCAGGCCGATGTTCTGCGCGAAGGCGCTGCACATGAAGCCGTTGAACAGGGGGCTGATCGCCGAGCCGAGGGTGTCGGCGCGCAGGCCGGCCGCGATGGTCTTCTCGTCGGCGGGCCGCTCGACGATCTCACCGAGCGCCAGCATGTCGGCGGTCGACTCGGTCATCGACACCACCATCACCACGCACAGGGACAGGATCGCGGCGAGCTGGAACTGCGGGGCGCCGAAGTGGAACGGGGTGGGGAAGCCGACGATGTCCGCCTCGCCGACGGGGCTGAAGTCGGTGACGCCGAACGGTATCGCGATGAGCGTGCCCGCGACCAGGCCGAGCAGGACCGCGATCTGCTTGACGAAGCCGGTGGTGAACCGGCGCAGCAGCAGCACGATCAGCAGGGTGATGCCGGCGAGGGTGAGATAGGTCGTCGACCCGTAGTCGTCGGCCTTGGGGTTGGGCCCCTGGGCCCAGCCGAAGGCGACGGGCAGCAGGGAGACGCCGATCAAGGTGATCACGGAGCCGGTGACGACCGGCGGGAAGAAGCGAATCGCCTTGCAGAAGATGGGGGCGGCGAGGAAGCCGAGCAGACCGGCGACGATGACCGCGCCGAAGATGATCGGCAGGGCGTCGGACTTGTCGTGGGTGGAGGCGACCACCGCGGTCATCGGGGCGACGCCGGCGAAGGTGACGCCGTTGACGAACGGCAGGCGGGCACCGATCTTCCAGATGCCGAGGGTCTGCAGAAAGGTCGCGAGGCCCGCGGTGAACAGGCAGGCGCCGGTGAGGAACGTCAGGTCGGTGCCGGACAGGCCTACGGCCGCGCCGACGATCAGGGGCGGGGCGACGACTCCGGCATACATGGCGGCCACGTGCTGCAGGCCGCTGGTCGCCATTTTCAGGGCGGGGAGCTTCTCGTCCACCGGGTGGGTGGCGAGCTTTTCGTCTACGGATTGGGCGGCCACGGCTGCTCCTCCGGGCGGGTAACACGTCGTGGGGCGACGTGGGTTTCTAGGAGGTGGTGCGAGGTCGTGCGGGACCTGACGGGGGGTGGCACTGGTGAGCGGTGAACGGTGTGACCGTTCCGGGGCGCGCGTTCGCGCGCGCCCCGGAGACGGCTTCCGTGGATCCCGCTCGGATCCACGGTCCCGGCCGGGAGCCGTCCCTCCCGGCCGGAGTACTTGAGGACCCTGCGAGGGGATCAGCCCTGCGCGCTGATCCGGGCGAGGCGCTGGGCCTCCTCGCGGGTGGAGCGGGCGACGGCGTCCTCGTCGACGGTCAGCAGGCGGCCGTCCTCGACGATCTGCCGGCCGTTGACGAAGGAGGCGGTGACCGGGGCGGCCGCGCCGAACACCAGCGCGGTCACCGGGTCGGCGATGGAGGCGTGGGCGAGCGTGTCCATCCTCCACAGCACCACGTCGGCCAGCTTGCCCGCCTCCAGCGAGCCGATCTGGTCGGCGCGGCCGAGCACCTGCGCACCGCCGTGGGTACCGAGCCGCAGCGCCTGGCGGGCGTTCAGCGCGGCCTCGCGGTGCGCGCCGAGGCGGTTGATCAGCAGGGCGTTGCGCAGCTCGGTGTGCAGCTCACCGGACTCGTTGGACGCCGTACCGTCGACGCCGAGGCCGACCGGGACGCCGGCCTTGAGCATGTCGGGGACGCGGGCGATGCCGGCGGCGAGGCGGGCGTTGGACGACGGGCAGTGGGCCACGCCCGTCCTGGTGCGGGCGAACGCGGCGATGTCGGAGTCGGTCATGTGGACGCAGTGCGCCATCCACACGTCCTCGCCGAGCCAGCCCGTCGACTCGAAGTAGTCGGTCGGGCCCATGCCGAACAGCTCGTGGCAGAACTTCTCCTCCTCCACGGTCTCCGAACCGTGGGTGTGCAGCCGTACGCCGAGGCGGCGGGCCAGCTCGGCGCCGTCGCGCATCAGCTCGGTCGACACGGAGAACGGCGAGCAGGGCGCGACCGCGACCTGGGTCATGGCGTCGAAGGAGGCGTCGTGGTGCTTCTTGACGGTGTCCTCGGTCGCCGAGAGGGCACCCTCCAGCGTCTCCACCGCGAAGTCCGGCGGCAGGCCGCCGTCCTTGACGCTGCGGTCCATCGAGCCGCGGGCCAGCGTGAAGCGCACGCCCATCTCGGCGGCGGCCTTGATGATCGCGCCGGACAGGTCGCCGGAGCCCTGCGGGAACACGTAGTGGTGGTCCATGGCGGTGGTGACACCGCCGCGGGCCATCATGGCGAGCGAACCCTGCGCGGCCGAGTAGCACATCTGCTCGTCGATCCGCGCCCACGTCGGGTACAGCGCGACCAGCCAGTTGAACAGGTTGTGGTCGGTGGCCAGGCCCCGGGTGATCCACTGGTAGAAGTGGTGATGGGTGTTGACCAGACCGGGAGTGGCCAGATGGCCGCTCGCGTCGATCCGGCGCACCACGTTCTCCAGGCCCTCGGGGGCCTTGCCCGCGCCGACCGACTCGATCCTGTTGCCGGCGAGGACGAGGTGTCCCGACGCGTACTCGGTGTCGCCCGCGTCCACGGTCGCGATCGCACAGTTCTCGATGACGATGCGCTGGGCTGCCGATGGTGCCATCGTGCTTCCTTGTCTTTCAGTGGCGGCCCGTGAACGGGAGAGTGTCCACGGGGAGGGCACGGCAGGACCCTAGGAGGATTTGAGTGCCGGGGCGGTCCGGCCGCTCCGGGTGCCGAGATGGTGGAAGAACAGATTGAGTGCGACCGCGACGAGCGCGCCGGCGCTGATGCCGGAGCCGAGCACGGTCTGCGCCCAGGCCGGGAAGTCGGCGTAGAAGGTGGGGGCGGCCAGCGGGATGATGCCCGCGCCGAGCGCCACGGCCACCAGGATGATGTTGGAGCTGTCGTCCAGGCCCGCCTCGGACAGGGTGCGGATGCCGCTGACGGCGATCGAGCCGAACAGCACGATGCCCGCGCCGCCGAGGACCGGCATGGGGACCAGGGAGACGACCGCGCCGAGGACCGGGAAGGCGCCGAGGACGAGCAGGGTGCCGCCGGCGACGGCCACGACGTAGCGGCTGCGCACCCGGGTCAGCGAGACGACGCCGACGTTCTGGGCGAAGGCGGAGGTGGGGAAGCCGCCGAAGACGGGGCCGATCAGGGTGGCGAGGCCGTCGGTGCGCAGGCCCCGGGTGATCGTCTTCGCGTTCGCGCGGCGGTCGCAGATCTCGCCGAGGGCGAGCATGCCGGCGCTGGACTCGGTCATCAGCACCAGCATCACGATGCACAGCGACAGGATGGCCGCGGGCTGGAACTCGGGGGCGCCGAAGGCGAACGGCGTGGGCAGCGCGGCGACCGGCGCCGAGGTGAAGGAGCTGAAGTCGGCCATGCCGAAGGGGATGGCGACCAGCGTGCCGACGAGCAGGCCGAAGAGCAGGGCGACCTGCTTGACGAAGCCCTTGCCGAAGCGCTGGATCAGCAGGATGACGGCGAGGGTGAAGCCGGCCAGCGCCAGGTACTTCATGGCGCCGAAGTCGGGGGCGGTCTTGTCGCCGCCCTGGGCCCAGCTGACGGGCACGGGCATCAGGGTGACGCCGATGAGCGTGATGACGACGCCGGTGACCAGCGGCGGGAAGAAGCGCAGCAGCCGCCCGAAGAAGGGGCCGACGGCCAGGCAGAAGACCCCGGCGACCATCACCGCGCCGTAGATCGCGGGGAGTTGGTGGCCCTGGTCGTTGGTCTCGGCGATCGCGAGGATCGGCGCGATGCCCGCGGAGGAGGCGGCGTTGACGAAGGGCAGCCGGTTGCCGACGAAGCCCTTGACGCCGATGGTCTGCAGGATGGTCGCGACGCCCGCGATGAGCAGGGACGCGGCGATCAGCCGGGTGCGGGCCGCGATGTCGAGTCCGCAGGCCTGGCCGATGATGAGCGGAGGAGTGACAACGCCTGCGTACATGGCGGCGATGTGCTGGAGCGCGGCGGGGACGAGCCGCGAGAGGTGGAGCTTCTCGTCCACCGGGTGCACGGACGTGACGGCGTCCTCGGTGTGCACCGGCGGGGTGGAACAGGAGCCTTTCACCGGCTCCCTTGCAGGCTGTGCCATGGTGTTCCCTCCGGTGTGGCGCATCCCCGGCCCCGGCGTGCGGGGCCGGGGACACGCGTCCCGCGTCAGAGGTTGGTCATGTCGACCGGGATGAGCTGCTCGGCGCCGTCCCGCAGGATGGTCGCCTCGATCAGGCCGTAGGGGCGGTCGGCGGCGTAGTACACGGCGCCGTCCTTGGCCTCGTTGTCGATCCCGAAGGGCGACAGGTCCGAGCGGAAGTGGTGCTTGTTCGGCATCGAGAAGCGGATCTCCTCGACCTCGTCACGCGAGTTCAGCACCCGCACACCCATCTCGAAGAGGGTCTGCTGGAGCGAGTACGAGTAGGTCTCGGCGAACGCCTGCAGCGCGTGCTTGCGCACCCCGTTGTACGAGCGGTCCCAGTCCGGGGCGTGCGAGTCGATGCCGTCCCAGTTGTGCCGCCACCAGGTGGAGACGGTGGTGGCGAGGATGCGGTCGTAGTCCTCCTGGAGGGTGGTGTACTTGTCCTTCAGGAAGCCCCAGAACTCGGAGTTCGTCGTGTTCAGGACGGTCAGGTCCTTGAACCCGGACAGCACCTGGATGCCGTGGCCGTCGTAGGTGATCTGCGCGACGCGGGTCTCCTGGCCCTTGCGGACGAAGGAGTGGGCGATCTCGTCGGCGCCGACGAAGCGGGCGCCGCCCTTGGAGGTCTCGATCCGCTCCCAGCCGTACTCCTCGATGCGGATGCGGGCCCGGTGGATGGACGAGGTGTTGTCCACGAAGTGGCGGGCGAGCTTGACGCCGAAGTCCTCGGCGCTCTCGATCCCGTGCTCCTTGGCGAAGGCGTACACCGTGTTCTTGGTGGTGTCGGTGGGCAGGACGTTCGCGTTGGAACCGCTGCGGTGGACCTCCTCCATGTCGCCGGACAGGGCGACGGAGACGTTGAGGTCCTTGATGTGGTGCGTGTCGCCGTCACGCGTGATCTTTACGACGCGGTTCTCTGCCTTGCCGTACTGGTTCTGTCCCAGGACGAAACGGGTCATGGTGTCGGTCAGCTCCCTCGGTAAACGGAGTAGCCGAACGGGTTGAGCAGCAGCGGAACGTGGTAGTGCTCGCCGGGCACCACCGCGAAGGCGATGGTGACCTCGGGGAAGAACACGGGCCGGCCGTTCTCGCTGTCCCGGAGCGCGGGGGCGTCCTGCTGGGCCGCGGCTTGTTTCTTGGCGAAGTACGTCTCGGTGTCGAAGTCGAGCCGTACGTGGGTGGTCCCCTCCGGCAGGGCCGGGAGGTCCTTGCACCGCCCGTCCGCGTCGGTGGCCGAACCGCCGAGTGCCTGCCAGTCCGCGTCCGGCCCGGAGCGGGCGGAGAGGCGGACGGCTACGGCCTCGGCGGGCCGGCCTACGGAGGTGTCCAGGATGTGCGTCGACACCGAGGCGGTGGTGCTGGTGCTCATGGCTGCTGTCAGTCCTCTTCGACGAGTCGTGCCAGTCGGATGCGGTTGATCTTGCCCAGCTCGGTGCGGACGATCTCCCGCTCCTGCTCCGGCGCGTTACCGATCCGCTCCTTGACGGCGTCCCGCATCTGCTCACCGGTACGGCCGGTGGCGCAGATCAGAAAGACATGACCGAACTTCTCCTGGTAGGCCAGGTTGAGTTCGAGCATCTCCGCCTTGAGCTCCTCGGATGCGCCGGCCATGCCGCGCTGTTCCCGCGCCGAGGTGGGGTCCCCCGGCTTGGGGCGGCCGATCGGCGGGTGCCCGGCCATGGCCTCCTCGAGGTCCTTCTCGGTCAGCTCGGCCATGGCGGCGTCGCTGGCTGCGTAGAGGTCCTCGGGGCCGGCGTAGGGGCGGGCGGCCAGCAGCCGCCGCGCCCATGCCGTGGAGCTGCACGCCTCGTGGAGCGCGGCGAGCGCCGCGTCCTCCTCCAAGGCGTTGAAGCGGGCCAGGCCCGGCGGCGTGGAAGTCGAAGTCACGGGTGCCTCCGTGGCCTTGTGCTGTTCGGGCTGCCGATAGCTAACGCCCTCCGGAAACACTGCGTCAACAGTTTGTTGAAAATTCGGGGTAACAAATACGAGCGCTTGACGAACGGGGTCCGCGGGGGTACCCGAGAACGCCGGGAGCCGCCGTCCGGACGTGCCGGGCGGCGGCTCTCCAAGGGGGCGGCCGGGCACCGACCGGGCTCCGGACCAGGATCTCACCCGGACCGTGACCCAGGCGGGATCAGGCGTCCTTCTGCCGGTTCAGGTAGTTGTAGACCGTGAAGCGGCTGACGCCGAGCGCGCCGGCCACCGTTTCGACACCATGGCGGACCGAGAAGGCGCCGCGGGCCTCCAGTATGCGGACGATCTCCTGCTTGGCCTTGCGGTCCAGGTCGGCCAGCGGCATGCCCTTGCGGCGCTCCATCGCGGCCAGGATGTGATCGAGGGAGTCGGCGAGCTGCGGCAGCCGTACGGCGACGACGTCCGCGCCCTCCCAGGCCAGGACCACGTCGTCGGGACGGGCCTCGTCCGGCGGCACCATCTCGCCACCGATCGCGTCGATCAGCGGCTTCACGGCCGCGATGAACGGCTCGTCCCCGGTGCCGGTCACTCGCCCTCCCCGTTCCCGTCGATCACGTTGACCTGCAGCGAGATACGGGTGGCGCCGGCGGCGAGGCTCTTGCGCAGCAGCGCGTCCACCGCGGTGAGCACGGCGTCGGCACCGCCCTCCGCGGTGTTGCCGAACGGTCCGACGTCCACGGCGTCCAGTTCGGCGGCCTCGATGACCTCGCGGGCGACCACGGCGTGCGGCGGCGCCTCGTCGAGATCGAAGGGCTCGGTCGTGAACTCCACTCTCAATCGCACGCGCACAACCTAACGCCCGGCACGCGGTTTCGGACGTCCACGGAACGGGCCCCTCTTGACAAGCACCGACACCCGACGGCAATCTTCCATTACGCAGAAACGAACTTCCGCCATACGGAAACTCGACCACGGAAGGGAGCGCGGCCCCCGATGGGATTCGCAGACCAGCGCTTCAACGTCAACCTGTCGATCCTCTTCACGGAACTCCCGCTCCTGGAGCGACCCGCGGCCGCCGCCGCGGCCGGCTTCACCGCGGTCGAGCTGTGGTGGCCCTGGATCGAGACCCCCACCCCCGAGCAGTCCGAGCTCGACGCCCTGAAGAAGGCGATCGAGGACGCGGGCGTGCAGCTCACGGGCCTGAACTTCTACGCCGGGCAACTGCCCGGCCCGGACCGGGGCGCCCTGTCGATCCCGGGCGCGGAGTCGGAGAAGTTCCGCGCCAACATCGACGTGGCGATCGCCTTCGCGCAGTCGCTCGGCTGCACCACGTTCAACGCCCTGTACGGCAACCGCGTCGACGGCGTGGACCCGGCCGAGCAGGACGCGCTCGCCCTGGAGAACCTGACGCTGGCGGCGCAGGCCGTCGGCCGGGTCGGCGGCACGATCCTGATCGAGGCCCTCAACCAGCCCGAGTCGCCGAAGTGCCCCGTCGTGAGCGCGCCCAAGGCGATCGAGATCGTCGACCAGGTCAACGAGGCGACCGGCCTCGGCAACGCCAAGTTCCTCATGGACCTGTACCACCTGTCCATGAACGGCGAGGACCTGCCGTCGGTCATCGAGCAGTACGCGGCGAAGACCGGCCATGTGCAGATCGCCGACAACCCGGGCCGCGGCGCCCCCGGCACCGGCTCACTGCCGCTGGAGGACCTCCTCGACCAGCTGAAGAAGGCCGGTTACGACGGCTGGGTCGGCCTGGAGTACAAGCCGGGCGACCGGCCCAGCGCCGAGGCCTTCGACTGGCTGCCCCGCGAGGCCCGCGCCGCCCGCTGACACCCGGGGCGCCCGTCAGCCGGCGCCACCTCACCGACGTAGCACAGCAGTAAGAGAGGCACCCCGTCATGAGCAACCTTGCAGATTCCTCCCGCCCGACCCGCCCTGCGATCGCCTGGATCGGCCTCGGCATCATGGGCTCCCCCATGTCCGAGAACCTGATCAAGGCGGGTTACCAGGTCACCGGCTTCACCCTCGAGCAGGAGAAGCTCGACCGCCTGGCCGCCGCGGGCGGCACCGCGGCCTCCTCCATCGCCGAGGCCGTGCGCGACGCCGACGTGGTCATCACGATGGTGCCCGCCTCCCCGCAGGTCGAGGCCATCGCCTACGGCCCGGACGGCATCCTGGAGAACGCGAAGTCCGGCGCCCTGCTGATCGACATGTCCTCGATCACCCCGCAGACCTCCGTCGACCTGGCCAAGGCCGCCAAGGACAAGGGCATCCGCGTCCTGGACGCCCCGGTCTCCGGCGGCGAGGCCGGCGCCATCGAGGCCGTACTGTCGATCATGGTCGGCGGCGAGCAGGCCGACTTCGACGAGGCCAAGCCGATCTTCGACGCCCTCGGCAAGACCATCGTGCTGTGCGGTCCGCACGGCTCGGGCCAGACCGTGAAGGCCGCCAACCAGCTGATCGTCGCCGTGAACATCCAGGCGTGCGCGGAGGCCGTGGTCTTCCTGGAGAAGTCCGGCGTGGACCTGCAGGCCGCGCTCGACGTCCTCAACGGCGGTCTGGCCGGCTCCACCGTGCTGACGCGCAAGAAGGACAACTTCCTCAACCGCGACTTCAAGCCGGGCTTCCGCATCGACCTGCACCACAAGGACATGGGCATCGTCACCGACGCCGCCCGCAACGTCGGCGCGGCCCTGCCGGTCGGCGCCGTGGTCGCCCAGCTGGTCGCCTCGCTGCGCGCCCAGGGCGACGGCGGCCTGGACCACTCGGCCCTGCTGCGGGCCGTCGAGCGCCTCTCCGGCGCCCAGGTCTGACCTCCGCCGGACCAGGTCCGACCCTCCCGGAACTTCCGGGCCGTGGCGGCGCCGACACCTGTCCCGTCGCGCCCACGCGCCGCCACGGCCCGGAACCCACGCATGCCCACCCGTTCAACAAAACGTTGAAATAGACTTCAACAAACTGTTGACGTGCCTGGTCAGGCGTCCCTACGCTCACTCCACCGCCAGGCTTCAGCAGTCCCGTTCGGAAGGTCCCCATGTCGAAGCGCGTGCTCACGACCGAGTCCGGCGCCCCCGTCGCCGACAACCAGAATTCCGCCTCCGCCGGCGTCGGCGGCCCGCTCCTGATCCAGGACCAGCAGCTCCTGGAGAAGCTCGCGCGCTTCAACCGCGAGCGCATCCCGGAGCGCGTGGTGCACGCCCGTGGTTCCGGCGCCTACGGCCACTTCGAGGTGACCGACGACGTCACCGGCTACACCCACGCCGACTTCCTCGGCGAGATCGGCAAGCGCACCGAGGTGTTCGTGCGCTTCTCCACCGTGGCCGACTCGCTCGGCGGCGCGGACGCCGTCCGTGACCCGCGCGGCTTCGCGGTGAAGTTCTACACCGAGGAGGGCAACTACGACCTCGTCGGCAACAACACCCCGGTGTTCTTCATCAAGGACCCGATCAAGTTCCCCGACTTCATCCACTCGCAGAAGCGCGACCCGTTCACCGGCAAGCAGGAGCCGGACAACGTCTGGGACTTCTGGGCCCACTCCCCCGAGGCCACGCACCAGGTGACCTGGCTGATGGGTGACCGCGGCATCCCGGCGTCCTACCGCCACATGGACGGCTTCGGCTCGCACACCTACCAGTGGACGAACGACAAGGGCGAGGGCTTCTTCGTCAAGTACCACTTCAAGACCGACCAGGGCATCCGCTGCCTGACCAGCGAGCAGGCCGCCGAGATCGCGGGCAAGGACCCCAACTCCCACCAGACGGACCTGCTGCAGGCCATCGAGCGCGGCGTGCACCCGTCCTGGACGCTCTACGTCCAGATCATGCCGGCGGCCGAGGCGGCCAACTACCGCTTCAACCCGTTCGACCTGACCAAGGTGTGGCCGCACCGGGACTACCCGCTGCAGCGCGTGGGCCGCCTCGTGCTGAACCGCAACCCGGACAACGTCTTCGCCGAGGTCGAGCAGGCCGCGTTCTCCCCGAACAACTTCGTCCCGGGCATCGGCCCGTCGCCGGACAAGATGCTCCAGGGCCGCCTGTTCGCCTACGCCGACGCGCACCGCTACCGCCTGGGCGTGAACCACACCCTGCTGCCGGTGAACGCGCCGAAGGCCGTCCCCGGCGGCGCGAACAACTACGGCCGCGACGGCTTCATGGCGCTCAACCCGCAGGGCCGGCACGCCAAGAACTACGAGCCGAACTCCTACGACGGCCCCGTCGAGACCGGCCGCCCGCTGTCGGCGCCGCTCGCGGTGTCCGGGTACACCGGCAACCACGAGGCCCCGCTGCACACCAAGGACGACGACTTCGTGCAGGCCGGCGAGCTGTTCCGGCTGATGTCCGAGGACGAGAAGGCCCGTCTGGTCGCGAACATCGCCGGCGGCCTGTCCCAGGTCTCCCGCAACGACGTGATCGAGAAGAACCTGGCCCACTTCCACGCCGCCGACCCCGAGTACGGCAAGCGCGTGGAGGAGGCGGTCCGCGCCCTGCGCGAGGACTGACCCTCCGGGCGGCCGTCAGGCTGCGTCCGGAACCCGGCGGGGAGGCCGGGATCCGGACGCGTACGACCCGCCGCCGCGTGATCCGGATGAGGGGTGATCACGCGGCATGGCGGGCAGGGCGAGGACCGCGGTGGCCTGCGAGCCAGTGCGGTGGTCAAGGAACGTGACAGGACTGCCGACGTGAGGCAGGACCGTCCGGCTCCGTCGCACCCACCGCGGTCCCAGCCATTCCCCCGGTCACCGGGGGCCCACAGACTCCGTCCGGCGGCGCGAACGTCCTGTCGCGCCCAGTCTCGCGCCGTCGGACGGCCACAACCGAACAAGACCCACCGGCCGGACGGCGCCGGATGCGGACGGTCCCGCATCCGGCGCCGCTCGGCGTTTCCCGCCCGGGTGCGGCCCCGCCCGCGCGGCATCAGCCTGGAGTCATGACGCACGCAACCGAGCATCCCCATGTGGTGGTGCACCCGCCCGCGCTGGACGGTTCCCGGCGGGTCACCGCGGGCGACGAGACCCTGGGCGTCGCCACGCACATCGACGACGTCGCCGAGTTCCTGCGGCTGGCGGACCTGTATGTGACGGACGTGGCCGAGAGCGACTTCATCGAATGGCAGGGCGGCGGCCCCGACGACTGGCCGGGTCTCTCCGAGCACCACGAGGCCCCCGCCGGCGGCACGTCCCCCGCCGCCCAAGAAGGCGTACACAAGGCGACGTAGCGGCCGTACGCAACCCTCAAATCAAGCTCTGAACCCGGCCCGGGAAGGCTTCGACGCCCCCCGGGCCCGGGCACATCCCCCTCACACGGGGCCCGCCGGCACGGGGGCGGCGGGCCCCGCACGGGGGTGAGGGACATGAGCGCGCAGGCGACGACGGCCCCGCCGGGGCCCCACGAGACCGCCCTGCTGCGGGCCGGCCCGCGCGCCGCCGTCACCGTCGCGGTCACCGCGCTGCACCTGCGCGGCGCGGTCGCGGCCGGGCGGCCGGGCACCCTGCGCAGGACGGCGGGCGGCGAGGCGCCGGCCTTCCGGCATCCACTGGAGAAGGCCGTGCGCACCGCGCTGTACCGGCCCGCGGGGCCCCGGGAGTTGCTCGAACGGGCCGTGGTGCGCCGCGCCCTGGCCAGGATGCGGGCCGACCTGGTGGCGGCCGGTCTGCTGCGCCCGCTGCCGCCGCGCCGCACCCGCGCCGCCCGCCGGCACTTGGCGGACCTGCGCGAGCGCCACCCGCTGCCCGAAGGGCCGGGTGGGACGGCGGAGGAGGACGTCCTCTACGCCGTCGCCCTGCACGGCGAGGCGGCGCTGACCGTGCTGCTCCCCGGCTTCGCCCGCGCCTCGCGGCTGACCGGCCGCGGCGCGCTCGCGGACGAGGGTCTCTTCCCCTTCGGCGCGGGCGCCGGCATACGCGGCATTCTCGGCGGCGAGGCCTTCCTGGACGGGGACGACGACCGCGACGGGGGCGGGGACGGGACGGACGGCCATCACGGCGGCCACGACAGCGGCCATCACGGCGGCTACGGCCACCACGACTCCGGTGGCTTCGGATGCGGGGGCGGGGGCGGCGGCGACTGACCCCGTGGCCCGGATGCCGCGCCGGGCATGCCGAAGGGCGGCCCCTCCCCCGGTGGGGAAGGGCCGCCCTCGGACGGACCGGTGTCAGACCTTCAGCGGCTTGATGGCGGTCGGGGCGTGGCCCGGCTCGGTGGCCAGGTCCTCGAACTCGCTGATGTCGCTGATGTCCATGGTGCGGCTCATCGAGATGTTGGTGATCCGCTCCAGGATCGCCTCGACGACGACCGGCACCTGGTACTCGGCGGCCAGCTTCTTCGCCTGCTCGAACGCCGCGCCCAGCTGGTCCGGCTCGGTGACCCGGATCGCCTTGCAGCCCAGGCCCTCGGCGACCTTGACGTGGTCCACGCCATAGACGCCGATCTCGGGCGAGTTGATGTTCTCGAACTCCAGGTTGACCTGGAAGTTGATGTCCAGGCCGATCTGCGCCTGGCGGATCAGGCCCAGGTAGGAGTTGTTCACCAGCACGTGGACGTAGGGGACCTTGTGCTGGGCGGCGACCGCCAGCTCCTCGATCATGAACTGGAAGTCGTAGTCGCCGGAGAGCGCGACGACCGGGGACTCCGGGTCGGCCTTGGCGACGCCGATCGCGGCCGGGATGGTCCAGCCGAGCGGGCCGGCCTGGCCGCAGTTGATCCAGTGGCGCGGCTTGAAGACGTGCAGCATCTGCGCGCCGGCGATCTGGGAGAGGCCGATGGTGGTGACGTAGCGCGTCTCCGGGCCGAAGGCCTTGTTCATCTCCTCGTACACGCGCTGCGGCTTCATCGGCACGTTGTCGAAGTGCGTACGGCGCAGCAGCGTGGCCTTGCGCTCCTGCGTGGAGGCGACCCACGCGCTGCGGTCGGGCAGCTTGCCCTCGGCCTTCAGCTCCTTGGCGACCTGGACGAACAGCTCCAGGGCGGCCTTGGCGTCGGAGACGACACCGTAGTCCGGCGGGAAGATCTTGCCGATCTGGGTGGGCTCGATGTCGACGTGGACGAACTTGCGGTCGCCGCGGTAGGTGTCGAGCTTGTAGCCGGTGTGGCGGTTGGCCCAGCGGTTGCCGATGCCGAGGACGAAGTCCGACTCCAGGAAGTTGGCGTTGCCGTAGCGGTGCGAGGTCTGCACGCCGACCATGCCGGCGTTCAGCTCGTGGTCGTCGGGCAGGGTGCCCCAGCCCATCAGGGTGGGGATGATCGGGGTGCTGGTCAGCTCGGCGAACTCGACCAGCAGGTCGGAGGCGTCGGCGCCGATGACGCCGCCGCCGGCGACGATGACCGGGCGCTCTGAGGCGAGCAGGAAGGAGATCGCCTTCTCGATCTGCGCGCGGGTCGCGGCCGGCTTGTAGACCGGCAGCGGCTCGTAGGTCTCGGGGTCGAACTCGATCTCGGTGAGCTGCACGTCGATCGGCAGGTCGATGAGGACCGGGCCTGGGCGGCCGGAGCGCATCAGGTGGAAGGCCTGCTGGAAGACGCCGGGGACCTGCGCGGCCTCCAGGACGGTCACCGCCATCTTGGTGACCGGCTTGGCGATCGAGGCGATGTCGACGGCCTGGAAGTCCTCCTTGTGGATCACATGGGTGGGCGCCTGGCCCGTGATGCACAGGATTGGGATCGAGTCGCCGATCGCGGAGTACAGACCGGTGATCATGTCGGTGCCGGCCGGGCCGGAGGTACCGATGCAGACACCGATGTTGCCCGGCTGGGTCCGGGTGTAGCCCTCGGCCATGTGGGAGGCGCCCTCGACGTGGCGGGCGAGGGTGTGGTCGATCCCGCCGCCCTCCTTCAGCGCCTTGTAGAACGGGTTGATCGCCGCGCCCGGCACACCGAACGCCTGGGTGACGCCCTCGCGCTTGAGGATCTCGACTGCCGCGCGGGCAGCGGTCATACGAGCCATGGAGTACTCCTGCTTCGGCTGTCGGATTCGCTCTCCCCGTCGCGCCCTGCGGTGAGCTCGTGTCCGCGTCCAGTCCATCCGCCGGCCGGTCGTCCCCGTGCGATCCGGTGAACTTCCGTATAGCGGAAACTTACTTCTACTATCTGGAAGCAATGTAGGGGGCGGGACGAAGACCGTCAAGAGACGGACAAGGGGTGGACCGGTGGAGCACCATGGGAGCGCCGAGCCGAGCCATGCCGGGGAGGGGCCATGCCCGAGAGCGTGCCGGTGCGCTGCCCGTCCTGCCGTCGCGAGCGGCGCTACACCGCGCCCGCGTACGCGTGTGCGTGCGGGGCCGCCGTCGTACCGCCGCTGGATCCGGCGGCGGTGCCGACGGCCGTCACGCACCGGGTGTGGGACGAGCAGTGGGTGTCGCTGCGCTGCACGGCCTGCGGGCGCGCGGGCCAGTGGCCGCAGCCGGAACTGGGCTGCCCGTGCGGGACGCTGGTGCGGATACCGGTGGCGCGGGACGGGACGGGACCGTGGGACGAGGTCGTGGCGGCCGCGCGGCTGCTGCACCGGCTCGGGCACCGGGACGTCCGCCGCGCCGGACGGCGTCCGTCCGGCGGTGTCGCCCTGATGTCCACCGGCCTGCTCGCGCATGTCACCGCGGGCGGACGCCCGGCCGCCCTGCGGGACGTGGAGATCCTGTGGCTGGCGGCGATGGCCCGCTCGGCGCGGTGCGTCCACTTCTCCGGGGCCGGCTACACCGCCGACGCCCGCGCCCGCGCGGACGGCCTGGCCGTCCCCCTGTTCGCGCTCACCGCGGCCACCACGCCCCGCCCGCTCAACGACGCCGCCCGCGCCTTCCTCGGGCCGGCGGCGGACTGAGCCCGCGGCGCCCGCATCGCGCGGCGGCGCGGGCGGGGACGGGGCCTCCCGCGCCACGCGCCGGCGCTCAGGCCCGGGACCTACGGCGGCGCCAGTAGTGGGTGGTGACCGCGGCCAGGAGCGGGCCCCAGGCCGGCAGGGGGAGGTAGCAGGCGTTCATCAGCCACAGGCCCCGGCGGGTGATGTCCATCTGCGCGTGCAGCGTCGTCCACACGAACAGCGCGCCGTAGACGGTGCAGGCCGGCGCGCCCAGCCCGGCCGGGACGACGGCCGCGAGCACGGGGACGGGGCGGCCGCGCAGGACCGGCAGCCACCGGGGCCACCGCTCGCCCCACGGGCGGACCAGCCCCAGCGTCAGCGCGGTCGGCGCCTCCTGCGCGAGGGACAGCAGCGGCAGCGCCAGGTAGCCCCAGCCGGGGAGCAGCATCGCCTCGTACTCGGTGTCGCCGAGGCCGAGCGGCACGCCGAGCACCACGGCGAGACGCCACAGCCCGGAAGGCAGGTTCACCCAGACGACGGCGGCCGCCGCACGCCGCGCCCACCCGGGCACGGGCGCGGCGGTGCCGGGCGTCACAGGGGCGGCGGGGGCGGCGGCGACGGTCATCGGGGGCTCCTCGCATCGGGTGCTTACTGCGTCGCACCCGATGCTGTCGGCCACGGCCCCGCGCCCGCGTCCGGCCGCGGGGCGAACCCGCCTCCCCCCGCGCGGTGGAGGCGGCCTCAGCCGGCGTACCGCTGCCGGAGCTCCACCTTGCGGACCTTGCCGGACACCGTCATCGGGAAGGTGTCCAGCAGCTGCAGCCGGCTGGGGATCTTGTAGTGGGCCAACTGCCCCTCGCAGAAGGCGCGGACGTCCTCGAGGGTGGGCGGGTCGGCCGGGTCGTGCGGGATGACGCAGGCCAGCACCTCCTCGCCGTACTTCTCGTGCGGGACGCCGACCACCTGCACGTCGCGGATCTTGGGGTGGCCGTAGAGGAACTCCTCGATCTCGCGCGGGTAGATGTTCTCCCCGCCCCGGATGATCATGTCCTTGATGCGGCCGACGATCTCGACGTACCCGTCCTCGCGCATCATCGCGAGGTCGCCGGTGTGCATCCAGCGCCCGGCGTCGATCGCCTCGGCGGTCTTGTCCGGCTCCTGCCAGTAGCCGAGCATCACGCTGTACCCGCGGGTGCACAACTCCCCCGCCCCGCCGCGGGGTTGGGTGATCCCGGTCGCCGGGTCGACGATCTTCACCTCCAGGTGCGGCAGCACCCGGCCCACGGTCCCGGTGCGGTGCTCCAGGTCGTCCTCCATCCGCGTCTGCAGCGACACCGGGGAGGTCTCGGTCATGCCGTAGCAGATGGAGACCTGCTCCATGTGCATCTCGGCGACCACCCGCTTCATCACCTCCACCGGGCACGGCGAACCCGCCATGATCCCGGTGCGCAGCGAGGTGAGGTCGTAGGAGGCGAAGCCGGGCAGGTTGAGCTCGGCGATGAACATGGTCGGCACGCCGTACAGCGAGGTGCAGCGCTCCTGCTGCACCGCCTCCAGCGTGGCGGCCGGGTCGAAGGACGGGGCCGGGATCACCATGCACGCACCGTGCGAGGTGGCCGCCAGGTTGCCCATGACCATGCCGAAGCAGTGGTAGAAGGGCACCGGGATGCAGATCCGGTCCTGCTCGGTGTAGGCGATCAACTCGCCCACGAAGTACCCGTTGTTGAGGATGTTGTGGTGGGAGAGGGTCGCCCCCTTGGGGAAGCCCGTCGTGCCCGAGGTGTACTGGATGTTGATGGGGTCGTCGCAGGACAGCGCCTCGAAGGTCACGTCCGGGGTGGCGCGGGCGAGCAGCGCGTCCCAGCTCGGGTCGCCGATGTGGACGACCTCGCGCAACGCGGGGCATCTGCCGCGCACTTGCTCGACCATCGCCCGGTAGTCGCTCGTCTTGTGGCTCACGGAGGCGACGAGCAGCCGCACACCGGACTGGTTGAGGACGTACTCGACCTCGTGGGTGCGGTAGGCCGGGTTGATGTTCACCATGACGGCGCCGATGCGGGCGGTGGCGTACTGCACCAGCACCCACTCCGGGCAGTTGACGGCCCAGATGCCGACCCGGTCGCCCTTGGCGATCCCGCTCGCGGCCAGCGCCCGCGCCAACGTGTCGACGTCGGCGCCGAACTGCGCGTACGTCCAGCGCCGCCCCGACGGCACGTCGACGAGGGCCTCGCGCTCAGGCCAGGCGGCGACGGCCCGGTCGAGGTTGGCGCCGATGGTGTCGCCGAGCAGGACGGTTTCGCTCGTGCCGTGCGTGTACGACAGCGCGCTCACCGGAAGTCCTCCTCGCGGTACTCGTCGTCCGACCCCGCGGCCGTGGCCTCGCGCAGCTCGATCCGGCGGATCTTGCCGGACACCGTCTTCGGCAGCGCGCCGAACTCCAGCCGCCGGATCCGCTTGTACGGCGCCAGCACCTGACGCGAGTGCTCGAAGATGACCTTGGCGGTGTCCGGGCCGGGCTCGTAGCCCTCGGCGAGCACGACGTACGCCTTCGGCACCGCCAGGCGCAGCTCGTCCGGCGCGGGCACGACCGCCGCCTCGGCGACCGCCTCGTGCTCCAGCAGGGCGCTCTCCAGCTCGAACGGGCTGATCTTGTAGTCGCTGGCCTTGAAGACGTCGTCGGCGCGGCCGACGTAGGTGAGGTAGCCCTCCTCGTCGCGGGAGGCGATGTCGCCGGTGCGGTAGTAGCCGCCGGCCATCGCCTCCGCCGTACGGTCGGCGTCGCCGTGGTAGCCGGTCATCAGGCCCACCGGGCGCTCCGCGAGGTCGAGCGCGATCTCGCCCTCGGTGGCGCCGGGCGCGCCGGAGACCGGGTCGAGCAGCTCGACGCGGTAGCCGGGGCTGGGGCGTCCCATGGAGCCGGTCTTGAGGACCTGGCCGGGGGTGTTGGCGACCTGCACGGCGGTCTCGGTCTGCCCGAAGCCGTCCCGGATGGTGCGGCCCCAGGCGCGCCGCACCTGCTCGATGACCTCCGGGTTGAGCGGCTCGCCGGCCGCGACGACCTCGCGGGGCGGGGTGGCGAGCTGGGACAGGTCGGCCTGGATCAGCATGCGCCACACGGTCGGCGGGGCGCAGAAGGTGGTGACCCCGGCCCGGTCCATCTCCGACATCAGACGGGCCGCGTCGAAGCGCGTGTAGTTGTGGATGAAGACGGTCGCCTCGGCGTTCCACGGGGCGAAGAGATTCGACCAGGCGTGCTTGGCCCAGCCCGGCGAGGAGATGTTCAGATGCACGTCGCCCGGCTTCAGGCCCACCCAGTACATCGTCGCCAGGTGCCCGATCGGGTACGAGGTGTGGGTGTGCTCGACCAGCTTGGGGCGGGCGGTGGTGCCCGAGGTGAAGTACAGCATCAGCGGGTCGTCGGCGCGGGTCTTGCCGTCCGGGACGAACCCGGCGGGCGCCGCGTGGCCGTCCTCGTACGGTTCCCAGCCCTCCGTGGGCAGGCCGCCGACGCTGATCCGGGTGTAGGTGCCGGGGACCTCGTCGAACTTCTCCGTGTCGGCCGCGCGCACGATCACGTGCTTGACCCGGCCCCGCTCCACGCGGTCGCGCAGGTCGGCGGGGCCGAGCAGCGGGGTCGCCGGGATGACCACCGCGCGCAGCTTCATCGCGGCCAGCGCGGTCTCCCACAGCTCCGCCTGGTTGCCGAGCATGACCAGGACGCGGTCCTCGGGGGCCACGCCGCGGTCGCGCAGCCAGTTCGCGACCCGGTCCGAGCGGTCGGACAGCTCCGCGAAGGACAGCTTGGTCTCGGTGCCGTCCTCCTCGACGATGTGCAGCGCGGTGCGGTCGTTGCCGTCAGCGACGACGTCGAACCAGTCGAGCGCCCAGTTGAAGTACTCGGGGCGCGGCCAGCGGAAACCCTCGTAGGCGGCTGCGTAGTCCTCGCGGTGCTCCAGCAGGAAGTCCCGTGCCCTGCGGAAGTCGTCCGTCGCCGTCATCTGTCCTCCTGTTGTGCCGGACCATTGCCGGGCGGCTCGGGTACATCGTGTAATCCGTGATGCAGGTCTCACTACCCCCGAACGGGGGTGGAGGCCGCGGAACCACCGCAGTGAGGGGTCGAGCAGGTGACAGCGGACGCGCCCGGAGTGATGGAGATTCGCGGTGCGCTGGCGCGGCTGCGCCGGGGCACCGGACTGCCGGTGGCCTTCGGCGGGCTCGTGGACGCCGGGCACCGGTGGATCCGGATCAGCGAGCTGAACGGCAACGACACGGCGGCGCTGCGCTCGCTCGCGGTGACCGCCGGCAACGGGCTGGGCGGCAAGGCGATCGCCCTGGCCCGGCCGTGCGCGGTGGTGGACTACTCCTCGTCGCAGCAGATCAGCCACGAGTACGACGCCGCCGTCGCCGAGGAGGGACTGCGCTCGGTGCTCGCGGTGCCGGTGGTGGTACGGCGGCGGGTGCGGGGGGTGCTCTACGGCGCCCTGCGGAGCGCTCAGCCGCTGGGCGACCGGGTGCTGGGGGCGGCGGTGGCCGCGGCGCGGGACGTGGAGCAGGCGCTGGTCGTGCGGGACGAGGTGGGGGAACTGCTGGCGGTGGGCGCGGCGGCGGGCGCCGCGGCCGCGGACGCCGCGCGGGCGGGCGGGGCGGCGGCGGCCGGGGCCGGGTGGGAGCAGGTGCGGGAGGCGCATGCGGCGCTGCGGGCACTGGCACCCCGGATCGGTGACCCCGCGTTGCGGGCGGAGCTGCTGGCGGTGTGCGGGCTGCTGACGCCCGGGGCGGCGGGGGCCGGGGCCTCCGGCGGGGTGGGGGCGGCTCTCACTCCTCGGGAGGTGGATGTGCTGGCGTGTGTGGCCGCCGGGGCTACGAACGCGGGGGCCGGGGAGCGGCTGGGGCTGGGGGTGGAGACGGTGAAGTCGTACCTGCGGTCGGCCATGCGGAAGCTGGGGGCGCACACGAGGGGGGAGGCGGTGGCGGCTGCTCGGCGGGCGGGCGCCCTGCCGTAGCCTCCGGCGGTTGTGCGGGTGGGTGCGGTGTGTTGCCGGGTGCGGTGTCTTGCCGGGTGCGGTGTCTTGCCGGGTGCGGTGTCTTGCCGGGTGCGGTGTCTTGCCGGGTGCTGGTCTCGTCGTGGCTGGTCGCGCAGTTCCCCGCGCCCCTGAAATGCCTGCGGCGGCCCGCGCGGGTCCGGTGACCGGTTGCGGTAGCGCCTTCTGCCGGTGAGTGAGTCGGGGCCGCGGTGGGGGGTGTCCGTCCTCGGTACGGCCCTACGTTTCTCCGAGAGGCTGACGAAAGGCAATGCCGTCCGCTGCGGGCGGACACCCCCCACCACGCCCCCTTCTCGCCGTCGGCGGCTATCCGCCTACGTAGCTGCGGGCAGTCGTGCCGCTGGGGCGGCACGGGTGGGCGCAGCGGCACCCCGCAACGCCGGGCCGCGCAACCCCGGCGGTGACCCCGGCGCCGGGCGCCACGCACTCCGGGGCACCGCGCCCCACGGCGGGCATCGCACCCCAGGGCACCGCGCCCACGGCGGCCACCGCGCCCCCGGTGCATCGCACCCCACGGCACCTGACCCACGGAGTTCACCGCCGCCCCTGATGTCACCGCGCAGCCGGGCGGCACGCCCTACGCTTTCGGGGGGAGGTGGGGCGTGAATTTTTCGTCGAGTGAGGGTGTTGTTATATCCCTCACGACCTCGTCCGTCCGAATTTCCTGCGCGGTTGCCTAGAATTTGGCCCGGACACGACACACGGAGGGGAGCGGTAACCGTGCGACGGGACTTCCAGGAGCCTGCCCGATGCCGCCCCGACCTGGTCATCGGCCGGGAGGAGCTGTTCACCGCGGCGCGTGAGCGGCTCGCGTCCGGGGGCAGCGTCCTGCTGCACGGACCGGCCGGAATAGGAAAATCGACCGTGCTGCGGGCATTGGCCGCGGAAAACTCCTTCCAAGCGGGCACCGTCCTTCGCTGCTCGGCGACCGAGTCCGAATCGCATCTGCCGTTCCTCGCGCTGGCCGACCTGTTCGGGCTGGTCCTGGACCGGATCGCCGACCGGCTGCCCGGCGCGCAGCGCACCGCGCTGGAGTCCGCGCTGACCGGACGGGGCGAGTCCACGCTGCAGCGGGACGGCCTCGCGCTGCGACTGGCCGTGCTGTCCGCGCTGCGGGCGCTGGCCGAGGACGGCCCCGTGCTGGTCGTGGCCGACGACTTCCAGTGGCTGGACCCGGCCAGCGCCGAACTGCTCGGCTTCGCCGCCCGGCGGCTCGGCGACACACCGGTGCGCATGCTGTGCGCGGTGCGCACCGAGGCGCAGGAGTACGACCGGTACCTGCGGGCCTGCCCGCCCGACACGCTGGCGGTGCGGCTCGGCCCGCTGACCCGGGCGCAGGTGTCCGCGCTGCTCGACCACCGGGGGTACGGCGGGCTGCCGCGCTCCACGGTGCGGGAGATCCACCGTACGAGCGGCGGCAATCCGCTCTTCGCGCTGGAACTGGGGCGGGCGCTGGCCGAGAACCCGACGCCGCCGCGACCGGGCGAGCCGCTGCCGGTGCCGACCTCGCTGCGGGCCCTCGTGCTCAGCCGGCTGGACCTGCTGTCCGCCGAGGCGCGCCGCACGCTGCTGGTGGCCAGCGCCGGTGCCCGCCCCACGGCGGCGCTGCTGCACGCGGCCGGCCGGGACAACGCCGAGGCCGAGTGCGCGCAAGCCGCCGAGCTGGGGCTGCTGACGACCGAGCCGGAGGCGCCGGCGGTGCGGTTCGCGCACCCGCTCATCTCGGCCGCGCTGTACGCGGAGGCCCCCGCGCACGAGCGGCGCGCCGCGCACGCCGCGCTGTCCACGGCGGCGTCCGACCCGATCGAGCGGGCCCGGCACCTGGCGCTGGCCACGACCGGCACCGACCCGGACGTCGCCGCCTCGCTGGCGGAGGCCGCCGCGCTCGCCCGGGACCGCGGGGCACCCTCGGTGGCGGCCTCGCTGGGGCTGCTGGCCGCCCGGCACACCCCGGCGGACGGGACGCCCGCGCCGGACGAGCGGCGGCTGCAGGCCGCGGAGGACGCGATCACGGCCGGTGAGGTGGACCTGGCCCGGGACATCGCGCGGGAGGTGCTGACCCGGGCCACCGTGCCGGCGGAGCGGGTGCGGGCGTGGATGGTGGTGATCGAGGCGGCCGGGCAGGCCCTCGGGGACGTGGACGCCGTCTTCCCGCAGGCGCTCGCCGACGCGGGCGACGATCCGCGGCTGCTGGCCCTGGTCCACTACCAGCTGGCCTGGCGCGCGCTGGTCGTGGAGGGCGACTTCGCCGAGGCCCGGGAGGAGGCCGCGCACGCGGCGGAACTGGCCGCGCGGGCCGGCGACCGGCGCACCGAGCTGATGGCGCTGTCCTTCCAGGCGTCCACCGAGACCCTGATGGGTCATCCGAACGCGCCGGTCACGGTCAAGCGGGCACTGCAGGAGCCGCAGGACCCGCATGTGGCGTGTCATCACAACGGCGCCGCCGCGGCCCGGTTCCGCTGGCTGGTGATGAGCGATCAGCTGCCGGAGGCGCGGACGACGATCAGCGCGCTGCTGCGCGAGGTGCGCCGGCGCGGCATGGTCGAGAGCGAGGTGCACTTCCTGCGCGCGCTCGCCGAGACGGAGTTGCTGTCCGGGCACTGCGGGCGGGCCCTGGACCTGGCCCGGGAGAGCCTCCGGCTGGCCCGTGACTCCGGCATCGGGGAGAGCGCCTCGGCGATGCTGGCCTCACTGGCGGAGGCCTCCGCCGGGGACGTGGAGCGCGCGGAGGCGCTGGCCCGGGAGGCCGCGGCGCACGCCGAGGAGGACGGCGACCAGATGTACCTGTCGCGGGCGCTGGCCGCCCTGGGCCACGCCCAGTTGGTCGCCGGGGACGCGCGCGGGGCCGTGGTGTCGCTGCGCCGGGTGCGGGAGCTGGAGGCGGGCCTCGGCATCACCGACCCGGCCCGGGGCCGCTGGCACGGCGACCTCGCGGAGGCGCTGGTGCGGATCGGTGAGGTGGGCGAGGCGCAGGAGGTCGTGGACACCGCGCGGGAGCACGCGCTGCGGCTGCGGCGGGAGAGCGTGCTCGCGGTGCTGGACCGCGCCGAGGCGCTGGTGCGGGCGGCGCGGGGCGACACGGAGGGTGCGCTGGCGCAGCTGACGTCGGCTCAGGACCGGCTGGCGAAGCTGGGGTACGGGCTGGAGGAGGCGCGGGCGGCGTACGCGCTGGCCCGGCTGCGTGCGGGACGCCCGGGCCCGGCGTCGTACGACGAGGCGGCGCGGCTGTTCCGCCGCTGCCGCGCGCTGCCGTGGCTGCGGCAGGTGGAGGCGAGCGCCGAGGCCGCGACGGCGGCGGCCGTGCAGCGGCCCGCCCCGGCGCCGGCCGGGCTGCACACCGCGCTGGACTCGCTGGCCTCGATGGAGCGTCAGGTCGCCGGTCTGGTCATGGAGGGCGCCACCAACCGGGAGATCGCGGCCCGGCTGTTCATCAGCGTCAAGACGGTCGAGGCGACGCTGACCCGGGTCTACCGGAAGCTGGGGATCCGCTCCCGGGTGGACATCGTCCGCCTGGCGGCGGGGCGTCACGCGAAGTGAGCCCGGCGCGGGTTTACTGCCCTCGTGGGGGCGAGGCCCCGCGACCGAGGGTTTTCCCTGCCCGACTCGGTTAGGGGGTTCCCTCATTGGGAGCGGGGCGGCCGCGGTCCTAGCGTGAGGGACGTGCCGCTCGCCCGGGCACACGGGGGTCGGTCCCGCGACCCCCGTGCACCACCCCCACACCCGTGCGAACCCCCACCGGCAACCCCACCGAGGAGACTGATGTCCGGGCTCACCCGTGCGAGAGCGACGGCGAGGAGGACCGCGGCCGTGGCCGTCGCGTCCGCCGCGGCCGCCGCCACGGCGGTCCTCGGAACTCCCTCCGCCGTCGCCGCCCCGCAGCCGATCGTGGGCGGTACGACCACCACGACGGCGGCGTACCCGTTCATGATGCAGATCACGGACGCCGGGCAGAACCAGTTCTGCGGCGGCACCCTCGTGGCCCCCACCAAGGTGGTCACGGCCGCGCACTGCATGGCCGGCGAGACCACCTCCAGCGTCCGCGTGGTCGGCGGCCGCACCTACCTCGACGGGACCAACGGCACGGTCAGCCGGGTCAGCAGGATCTGGATCGACCCGGACTACACCGACGCCACCCGCGGCGACGACGTCGCCGTGCTGACGCTGGCCACGTCGATGCCGTACGCGACGGCGAAGTACGTCGCCCCGACGGACACCCCGGTGTACGCGGCGGGCACCACGGCCCGCATCCTCGGCTGGGGCACGACCGCGGAGAACGGCGGCTCCTCCAACCAGCTGCGCACCGCCACGGTCCCGATCGTGTCCGACGCGAGCTGCAAGACTTCCTACGGCTCTGACTTCGTGCAGAGCGACATGGTGTGCGCCGGATACCCGTCCGGTGGCGTGGACACCTGCCAGGGCGACAGCGGCGGTCCCCTGCTCATCGGGGGCGTCCTGGCAGGGATCACTTCCTGGGGTGAGGGATGCGCGGAGGCCGGTTACCCGGGTGTGTACACCCGGCTGACCACCTTCTCCGCCCTCGTGACCGCGCAGGTCACGTCCTAGCCCCGAGGACTCCTGAGTATCCCTCAGGTGAATACCAGGGGGGCGTTGCGAGCTTCCACGAGCAGCCCGCAGCGCCCCCCTTCCAACACCGCCCAGCGGGCGTTGTCGGACCCCTGTGCGATCATCACGGCGAATCAGTGATCATCACTTCCGGGGGGACCGGGAATGCCTCGACCCAGGGCGCGAAGACGCGCGCCGTTCACCGCTTGGCCCGCCCTGTTCGCGCTCGTGCTGTCGCTGCTGCTCCCGGTCCTGGTGACCGGTCCGGCGGCACCGGCTCGGGCCGCGGACGGCGTGGACCTCACCGACTGTGTGAGCACACCCGTGAACGACTGCGGCACCGCTCCCACGGCGGTGACGCCGCCGGGCGCCTGCCGTTCCTTCACGGCGCCCACCACGGGGCCGTACGACGTCCTCGGGATCGCCGAGTCCGACGGCACGCGCACGCGTCTCGCGGTGTACGACGAGACGGGTGCGACGGTGTGCGAGCCGTCGGGCGACTGCCGGCTGACCGCGGGCGGCACCTACCGTGTCGCCTCCGACCGGCCGACGCTGGTCCTCGACCGTTCCTCCGCGCGTGGCTGCACGGCGGCCGCGGTCCCCGGCACCGCGGCCGGCTCCTTCGACGCGCCCGGCGAGACGGACTGCCTGTCGCTGTCGCTGCCCGAGGGTGCGCAGCTGCAGTACCTCACGCAGCTCGACGCTCCCCCGCCTTACCTCCCCGCGGAGGTGGTGAACCGGGCGGGCGAGACGGTCTGCCCCAGCGCGGGCATGGGCGACCACTCCTGCGAGCTGACCGGGCCGGCCCCCTACCGTGTGCTGCTGTCCGCCGCCGCCGGCGCGGCCCCCACCGGAACCTACCGGCTGGCTCTGTACCGCACGGACGTCCCGGAGGGCTGCCCCGTGCTGCCGGCCGGTGACTTCACGGCAGACGGCCCCAAGGGCACCGTGAAGGGTTCCGCCGAGGTCTTCTCGCAGTGCTTCTCGATCCCGGCCGGCGACCACACCACGACCGAAAGCATCCACGCCGAGTACGCCGACGGCACCCCGGCCACCGCCGAGTACACGGTGATGGACCCGACGGGCGCGCAGGTGTGCGGCACCCGCTCCGCCGTCTGCTCGCTCACGCCCGGCACGGGCTACACCGTGCTCGTACGCGCCCACCTGTACGCGTACTTGTCCCTCGTCCGCCGGGACGTGACCGGCACCGCCCGCGGATGCGTCGCGCAACCGGCGACGGCGGCGGGCGGCGTCTCCCGGGGCGGCCCCCTCGGCAAGCCGGGCACCCTCGTCTGCCACCAGGTGACCACCGACGACGCCCGGGACGTGCTCCACGTCGACCTGCGGGACGCCAAGGACGAGGCGAGGGCCTTCGTGTACGACGCCGAGGGCCGGCCTGCCTCGTGCCCCCTGCTGAGGCATGCCTGCGCCCTGACCGGCTCGACGCGCTATCAAGCGGTGTTCAGCACGCCGTACCGGCCCGCGCCGTCCTACCGGATCGACGCCCTGCGCATCGCCACCGCGGCCGGTCCGGCACCCGAGTGTGTGCGCGTGCCCAACCTCCGCAACCCCTACGGGCCGATCACCGGCACGCTCGACGAGGACCACCCGGCCGTCTGCGCCGTCCTGCCCACCATGTCCGCCGACGACCTGCTGGTGCCGGTCAGGGACACGGCCGGGGGAACGTCGACCACGGCCAAGGCCTCCCTGTGGGACGCCGGGCTCGTCGACCGGTGCCGCTTCGAGCGCGGCTCCTATCGCTGCGCCCTCGGCGACCAGCCCGACGTGTCGAAGCCCTCCCCGAGCACCCTCGTCCTCGGCCTGCCCGACTGGGCGTCGCAGACGGCCTACGCCGCCGACGTCACGTGCAACACGGCCGTCCGGCCGCTGTGCGGTGGCGAGCCGGTGTCGGCCACGTCCGTCTCTCCGCCGTCCGCCCCGCGCGGCGCGCGGGTGACGCTCACCGTGCACGGCACCTCGCTGAGCCCCAAGGACCCGGTCGTGCTGACCAGGAACGGGACGACGCTGCGGGCCACGCCCGTCGCGGTGTCGCCGGACGCCAGGACCCTGACGGTGACGGTCGATCTGAGCACCGCGGCCGTCGGCGAGTGGCGGGCGCACGTCTACGCGCTGGGCGCGGATCACGTGCCGGGCACCGTCACGGTGACCCCGGCGGTGTCCGGTCTCGGCAGCTACGTCCCGGTCACCCCGACCCGGCTGATGGACACCCGGTCGGGGATCGGCGTGGCCGCGGGCAAGGTCGGCCCGGGCGGCACGGTGACGCTGCAGGTCACCGGCCGGGAGGGCATCCCCGCCACCGGGGTGAGCGCCGTCGTCCTGAATGTGACGGCGACCGGCCCGACGGCGTCGAGCTTCGTCTCCGTCCATCCGAACGGCACCCCCCGCACCAGCGCCTCCAACCTCAACTTCACCGCCGGCCGGACCATCCCGAACCTCGTCGTCGTCCCCGTCGTCAACGGCAAGGTCGACTTCTACAACCGCTACGGCACCGTCGACCTCGTCGCCGACGTCGCCGGGTACTACGTCACGGACGGGACGGGGGCGACGTACAAGCCGCTCACGCCGACCCGGCTGATGGACACCCGGTCGGGCATCGGGGTGCGGGCCGGAAAGGTCGGCGCGGGGCAGACCGTGACCCTTCCGGTCACGGGCGTCTCCGGCATCCCGGCCACCGGTGTGACGGCGGTCGTCCTGAATGTGACGGCGACCGGCCCCAGCGCGTCGAGCTTCGTCTCCGTCCACCCGAACGGCACCCCCCGCACCAGCGCCTCCAACCTCAACTTCACCGCCGGCCAGACCATCCCGAACCTCGTCGTCGTCCCCGTCGTCAACGGCAAGGTCGACTTCTACAACCGCTACGGCACCGTGGACCTCGTCGCCGACGTCGCCGGGTACTTCACCACCGACGGGACCGGCTCGGCGTACAAGCCCATCACGCCGACCCGGCTGATGGACACCCGCTCCGGCATCGGTGTCCGGCAGGGCAAGGTCGGCCCGGACCAGACGGTCACGCTCGGCGTGCCGGCGGAGGTGACGGCGGTCGTCCTGAACGTGACGGCGACCGCCCCCAGCGCGTCGAGCTTCGTCTCCGTCCACCCGAACGGCACCCCCCGCACCAGCGCCTCGAACCTCAACTTCACCGCCGGGCAGACCATTTCCAACCTGGTCGTCGTCCCCGTCGTGAACGGCAAGGTCGACTTCTACAACCGGTACGGCACCGTCGACCTCGTCGCCGACGTCGCCGGGTACTACTACCTGTCCTGACGGCCGGTCGATGCCGGGAAGGAGGGGCCGTGGCGGAACGCGCCGCGGCCCCTTCGCCGTTCCGGCCCCCGCGCCGGGGCGAGGCGCGTCGGGGGCGTACGCGGCGCGCGGGCCGTCAGCGGCCGGCGCGGGCCGTCAGCGGCGTACCGTGCCGAAGCGGACGGTGTGCGACGCCTGCGGGTGCAGGGTCGTCAGCAGCCGCTCCGCCTCGGCCGTGACCTCCGCGCGGCGGGTGCGGTCCAGCGGGGCGAACGGTTCGATGACGAGGGCGTCCGCCTCCAGGGTCCACAGTCCTGCCAGGAAGCCGTCGACGAGGAGGGTGCGGTAGGCCTGGTTGCCCTGCCAGTTGCGGCCCCAGTACTCGGGCGGGACGACCCGGCCGCGGTCGGCGTGGGAGAGCAGCAGGTTGTCGAACTCCGGCAGGAAACGGGGCGGGGCCGGGGTGTCCGGGTCGGGGCGGGGAGCGTCGGGCAGGTCGAACAGCTCGACGCCGTGCTCGTCGCGGAAGGTGACCAGCCGGGGCCGGAGCCGTTCGAAGGCGTCGCGCAGCCGCGTCAGGCCCGCCCAGGTCTGCATGTCCTTGACGGAGGCCGGGCCGAAGGCGGCGAGGTAGCGCAGCACGGTCGCGTCCGGGCCGGCGGGCGGCTCGGTGGGACGGCCCAGCCAGTTCTCGGCGGTGGTGAGCGCGACCTGGCCGCTCGCGCCCCACAGTCCGCGCGGGGTCACCTGGACCAGCGGCAGCGTGCAGCGGGCGGCGACGCCGAGGGCCTGCGGGTCGGCGTCCGGCCAGTGCGGCCGCAGGGCCTCGCGCAGTTGCTTCATGGTGCGCGGCTCCTCCTCCACCAGCTCCCGGGCGAGCGCGGCCAGCCGGCCGAGGTCGACGCCGGTCAGGCCCGTGCGGAAGGCGGTCAGCTCCCGCTCGCGGGCCGGCTGCACCAGGGGGCGCAGGGTGAGGCAGTCGTCGGCGGTGTGGGTGTGGATCGTGGAGCGCAGAGTGACGATCCGGGCGACGGCACGGTCGGCCATCAGCCGGGACAGCTGCTCGGGCGCGAAGCCGTCGAGGCGGGCGGCGAGCGCGTAGTAGGGCGGTGTGACGTTCTGCGCCTGCAGGCCGAGCAGGTGGCCCACCGCCTCCTCGGCGCTCAGCGGCGACCGGGCCAGCAGCAGCTGCCGGGCGAGGGTCGCGCGGTTGAGGGCACGGGTGCCGAGCACGGGAGCCGTCGTCGTCTTCACCATGGTCCGACGCTAGCGGCCGTCGCGGACAACCACTGTCCGCAAGGCTCACCGTGTCCGAGAAGGGGGAGGACGTGGTGTGCGCGACAGTGGGGGCCGGTCGCGGACGGGTGCGGGCGGGCCACGGGTACCCCGTCCGCGTTACGTTCGACGTGCTCGGGAGGTGGGATGTCCGCGCTGGCGGTGCCGCTGTGGGACGTGTCCAACGGCCAGGGACTGCGGCAGCTGGCCGAGCTGGGGCTCGCGCTGCTGCTGTCGAGTTTGATCGGCTGGGAGCGGGAGGCGCAGGCGAAGAGCGCCGGGCTGCGCACGGTTTCACCAACGTGCTGGGCCTGGACCACGTCTCCTTCGACCCGTCCCGGGTGGCGGCCCAGATCGTCTCCGGCATCGGCTTCATCGGCGGCGGGCTGATCTTCGTACGGCGGGACGCGGTGCGCGGGCTGACCACGGCGGCCACGATCTGGCTGACCTGCGCGGTCGGCATGGCCTGCGGGGGCGGGCTGCCGGTCCTGGCGCTGGCGGTGACGGCACTGCACTTCCTCGTGGTGCGCGGCTACCCCCCGCTGTCCGCGCGGCTGCGGCGCGGGGCGGCGGTCGCCGAGGTGGAGGTGCGGCTGACGTACCGGACGGGGCGGGCGCTGCTGCCGCGGCTGCTGGAGACGTGCACGCGCCGCGGGTTCCGGATCGTGCACGTGCGGGCGCAGGACGTGCCGGAGGAGGGCGCGGACCGTACGGCGCGGGTGCTGCTGCGGCTGGAGGGCCGGGGCGACGCCGGGCGGCTGACGTCGGAGCTGTTCGAGGTGGACGGCGTGCTGGACGCCGGGCTGGACGTCGGGACGGACGACGCCTGACGGCATGCCCGGCATGCCCCGGGCCGCCCGGGGGCACTCGGGGGCACTGTGCGAGGACGGATTCTGCTGACGGGGTGGTTCACCTTCCGCGACGGGGAGGCGACCGCCGGGGACGTGCTGGCGCTGGACCGGGTGCGGGCGGTGCTGGACCGGGAGGGGCTGCCGTACGACGTCGTATGGAGCCCCGGCTTCCGGGCCCGCGCCCTGCACCTGGACGAGGTGCGCCCCGAGGCCTACACGCACCTGGTGTTCGTGTGCGGGCCGCTGCACGGCCGGCAGGTCGAGGAGCTGCACCGGCGGTTCCCGCACTGTGCGCGGATCGCCGTCGGCACCTCGGTGATCGACCCGGCGAGCCCGGCCGTGACCGGGTTCCACCGGGTGCTCGCCCGGGACGCGCCCGGCGCCGCACCGGCCCTTGACCTGGCGGCCCGCGCACCGGCCGCGCCCGCCCCGCCCGTGGTCGGGGTGGTGCTCACGCACGGGCAGCACGAGTACGGCGGGCAGCGGCGGCACGCCGAGGTCGCCGAGCGGGTCACCTCCTGGCTCGCCGGGCGCGACTGCGCGCGGCTGGAGCTGGAGACCCGGCTGGACGCGCACGACTGGCGGCTGTGCGGCACGGCCGCCCAGTTCGAGGCGGTGCTCTCCCGGCTGGACCTCGTCGTCACCGACCGGCTGCACGGCCTGGTGCTGGCGCTGCGGGCCGGGACGCCCGCGCTGGCCGTCGGCCCCGTCGCGGGCGGCGCCAAGGTGAGGGCGCAGGCGCGGGCCTGCGGCTGGCCCGCGCTGCTGCCGGCCGACGAGGTGGACGAGGCCGGGCTCGCACGGTGGTGGGACTGGTGCCTGGGCGAGGGCCGCGAGCGGGCCCGGCGGACCGCGGCCCGCCTGCGCGGGGACGCGGTCGAGGACGGCGCGGACCTCCTGCTCGACGCCCTGCGGACCCCCGTGCCCGGTTAGCCCGCCCGGGCCTGCTGCCCCGGCACCCGGTGAACCCCTGCTGCCGGTCTGGTGCGTCCGGGCCTGCTGCTCGACACCGGCGGACCCCTGCTGCCGGTCGGTGCGTCCGGGCCGGCTGTTCGGCGCCGGTGGACCGCCGTCGCCGGTTAGCCCGTCCGGGGGGAGGGGCACCCGCACAGGGCGCCCCTCCCCGTACGTCCCCCTGGAGGCACCGTGTCGACCGGCCGACTCCCCGACCACGAACAGCGGATCCTCGACGAGCTGGAGCGGGACCTGCGCCGCGACCGGCGGCTGTCCCGCCGGCTGCGCACCCTGCAGCGGCGACGCAGGTCCTGGCTGTCCTCCCTCGCCTCCTACCGGCCGCATCCGCTGACCGTCGCCGTGCTGCTCGCGGTGGCGGTCGGGCTGATGGTCGCCGGCATCACCACCTCGCACCCCGGCGTCATCTGGGCCTTCGCCGTCATGTGGCCGGTGACGCTGTTCGCGGTGTTCCGGCTGCTGTGCCGGTGGACGGAACCCTGAGCGCGGCCGGAGAACGCCGACCGAGCCACCCGGACGTGTGTGAGGGGGCCGCCGTACGCCACGGCGGCCCCCTCACACGCGTCCACGCCCCCGCTCAGCCCACGTACTTGCGCGCCTTCGAGCCGCGCTGGGTGTCCTCCAGCAGCCGCATCCGTGCCTCGACCTCCGCCGGCAGCACCCGCCGCTCCCGAAGCACCCACGGCAGCGCGGCCGCGGCCTCGGCGAAGGCGCGCAGCGACACCGTGTCGCGCGGGACCGTGCGCGCGAGGTGCACGGTGCGGCGCAGCGCGGGGCGGGCCGGGCGGCGCAGCCAGGTGAACCACAGCGTGTTGCGGATGCCGTGCGCCCGGCGCAGCGTGGAGTCCCGGGCCCGGGAGGGTTGGTGATGGATCGTCAGATGGTCGGCGTACGTCAGCCACCAGCCGTTCGCGGCGAGGTCGGCGGCGAGCAGCTCCTCCTCGCCGCCCAGCCACAGCCGCGGGTGGAAGCCGCCGGCCGCGCGGAAGGCGTCGGTGCGCAGCACGGTCGCGGCGGCCAGGAAGGAGCCGAGCGCCGGGCCGGGCAGCCACCGCGGGCCGCGGACGGGCGAGTTGCGCAGTTCCTCGGTGATCGGGTCCTCGCCGGCGCCGGGTTCGACGAGGATGCGCGCGGTGACGGTGGCGAGGGCGGGATGCCGGTCGAGCAGGTCGGCGGCGCCGGACAGGGCGCCGGGCGACCACCAGGAGTCGTCGTCGCAGAACGCCACGTAGGGGGTGCGGACCTCGCGCACGGCGAGGTTGCGGCCGACGGCGCCGAGATTGCGGCCGGGCCGCAGCAGCCGTACCCGGGGATGGCGCTCGGCGACGGCGCCGGCGGTGCCGTCCGAGGAGCCGTTGTCGACGACGATCACCGGCGGGCGCTCCGGGAGTTCGGCCAGGCGGTCGAGGGTGCGCAGCAGTTCGGCGCGCCGGTTGTGGGTGATGACGACGACGGTGGTGCGCGGGTCGGTCATGGGCGGGCTCCGTCCAGCGTGCGGGCGGCACGTTCCAGGTGCGGGGGCAGGCGGTGGCGGGCGCGCAGGGCGGCGGGCAGCCGGGTGAGGGTCTCGCGCAGCGCCTGCCGGGCGACGGGGTCGCGGCGGGCGCCCGCGGCGAGCGCCCCGGTGCGGGCCAGGGCCTGCGGGAGGGGGCGGCGCAGCCAGGCGGTGAGGACGTCGTTGCGGCGCTGGGCGGCGGGGCGGCCGGGGCGCGGCGACGCCGGGTCGGGGTGGTGGTGGGCGACGACGTCGGGGCAGTGGGTGACGCCCCAGCCGCGGGCGGCGAGGTCGTAGGCGAGCAGGGTCTCCTCGCCGCCGAAGAACAGCACCGGGTGGAAGCCGCCGGCGTCCAGGTAGGCGGCGCGGCGCACCACGCTCGCGCAGGCCAGGAAGCCGAGGACCTGGACGCCGGGCAGATCGGTGGCGGGGCCGAGCGGCGAGCGGGCGAGGACGTCGTTGAGCGGGTCCTCGTCCTCGGCGGGGCCGACGAGGGTGCGCGCGGAGATCAGTCCGAGCCGGGGATGGGCGTCGAACAGCTTGGCGGCGAGTTCCAGGGCGCCCGGTTCCCACCACGAGTCGTCGTCGCTGAAGGCGACGTACGGGGTGGTCAGCGCGCGGACGCCGGCGGTGCGGGCGAGCGCGCCGCGGTTGTGCGGCAGGGCCAGCACGCGCACGTGCGGGAAGTCGCGGGCCAGCAGGGCGCGGGTGCCGTCGGTGGAGGCGTTGTCCACGACGAGGATCTCCGGGCGCTCCGGCAGGGCGGTGAGCCGGCGCAGGGTGCCGGCCAGGCGGTCCGCGCGGTCGCGGGTGGCGATGACGATGCCGAGTTCGGTCATGACGGAAGGTCCTCGCAGGCGTGCAGGACGTCGTCGGGGGTGATCCGCAGCAGGGCCGGGTCGGGGCGGCGGCCGTGCGGGTCGCCCTCCTCGGGGCCGGGCCGCCACAGCGCCCGGTGGCGCGGGTCGTCGGGGGGACCCCAGCGGCTCGGCGGGACGGGCCCGAACAGGGTCACCGAGGGCGTGCCGTGGGCGACGGCGAGGTGCGCGATGCCGGTGTCGCCGCTGATCACGGTGTGCGCGCCGGCGACCAGCGCGGAGAGCCAGCCGAAGGGCAGACCGCCGCCGAAGGTGTCCGTGTCGGGCAGGTCGGCCGCCTTGGCGAGCCGGGCCACCAGGTCCTCCTCGCCCTCTCCCCCGGTGACCACGACCCGCCGGCCACGCTCGCGCAGGGCGCGCGCCACGGCCGCGTACCGCTCGACGGGCCAGCAGCGCGACGGCGCCCCCGCGCCGGGGTGCAGGACGACGGCGTCCGGGGCCGGGGACGGTCCGGGCGGCACGGGCAGCCGCAGGTCGGAGGGGTCCGCGGGTACGCCGTAGTACCTCAGGAAGCGGCACCAGCGGTCCCGTTCGTGTTCCTCCGCCCACCACGGCGGGCCGTCGATCTCCGGGGTGCCGGGGTGCGCGAACGCCCACAGCCGGCGCGGGCCGAGCGTCTGGAGCAGCCGGTGGCTGGGCGGCCCGTTGCCGTGCAGGTCGACGGCGAGGTCGGGCGGCGGCCCGGTCCACTCGATCCGCTCCGGTACGGCACGGCCGGGCGCGGACGCGGGCAGCAGCCGGTCGACGGCTTCCGTGGCCTCGGCGACCGGGGCCAGGGCGGCGGGCGCGGCGAGGATCAGCTCGTGGCCGGGGAAGGCGCGGCGCAGGGCGCGCAGCGCGGGCACCCCGGCCAGCAGGTCGCCGAGGCCGAGGGCGCGCAGGACGAGCAGCCGGGGCCGGGTCACCGGGCGCCCTCCGCGGCGCGGGCGATCAGCGCGGTGGAGGAGCGGCCGTCCAGGTAGGGCAGCAGGACGGCCTGGCCGCCCCACTGGCGCAGCTGCGCGGCCTCGGGCAGGTCGGCGCCGGTGTAGTCGCCGCCCTTGACCCACACGTCGGGGCGCAGCTCGGCGAGCAGCCGCTCGGGGGTGTCCTCGTCGAAGACGGCGACCGCGTCGACGCAGCCGAGGGCGCGCAGCACGCGGACCCGGTCGGCGAGCGGGTTGACGGGGCGGCCCTCGCCCTTGCGGCGGCGTACGGAGGCGTCGGAGTTGACGCACACGACGAGGCAGTCGCCGATCCGCCGGGCGGCCTGGAGCAGGCCGACGTGCCCGGCGTGCAGCAGGTCGAAGCAGCCTCCCGCGGCGACGACGGTCCCGCCGGCGGCGCGGACGCGGGCGGCTACGGCGAAGGGGTCGTCGTCGGGTGCGTCCCGGCCGGCGTCCGCGGGGGCGGGCGGGGTGCCCGTCCCGCCGGGTGCCGGGCGGGTGCCGCCGGGTGCCGTCGCGGTGATCGCGGCGGCCCCGCCCGCGCCGACGAAGGCCGTCGCGGCGGCGACGGCGCCCTGCAGCGCCTCCCCCACCAGCGCGCCGTCGGCGAGCAGTCCGGCCGCGGTGGCGGCGAAGCGGTCACCTGCGCCGCACGGGTCGCCGTCGTGGGCGGCGGGCGCGGGGACGAGCAGCGGGTGGTCGCCGTACGACAGCAGCGCCCCGCGCACGCCCAGGGTCACGGAGACGGCACCGACCCGCCAGTGCCGCACGAGCGCGGCGGCCTGCCCGGCGGCGGCGTACAGCTCGTGCCCACGGGACCCGTGCGCCGCCGGCTCGCCGGCATCTCCGGCGGCCACGCGCCCACCGCGCGGCGCAACCGCCCCGGCCGCAGGCTCCCTCGCGGCCCCCACCGAGGGCTTGCCCGTGCCAGGGGTCGCGTCCGCGTCGGAGCCCGGCGAGACCGCGTCCACGTCGGAGCCCGGCGATGACGCATCCGCGCCGGACCGCGCCCGGGACGCTTCGTCTGCCTCGGCTCGGTGTGCGAACGCCTGTGCCTCCGAGCGGGCCGGGGTGACGAGGCGGGTGCCCGGGACCGGGGGGCCGCCGCGGGGGTGGGGGTCCCAGACCAGGGGCGGGCGGGCGGTCAGTTCGTCGCGCAGGGCGTCCGCCGCGCCGCGGCCGTAGTCGGAGACCAGGACGGCCGGGGCCGCCCGCAGCGCCGCGCGGGCGGCGTCGGTGGCCGCGCGGACCCGTCCGTCGCCGCGGTCCAGCCGGACGACGGGGCGGCCGCGGGCCAGGACCCGGGTCTTCTCCGACAGCGGCCCGGTCAGCGGCAGCGCGATCACCTCCACGCGCCCGTCGAGCAGTTCGCGCAGCCGCCCGCTCGCCGGGTCGTCGCCGAGGCCGGTGATCAGGGTGACCGGCCGGCCGTCGGCGGCCGCGAGGTACGCGGCGAGGGCCGCGCCGCCGGGCCGGACCCGTTCCTCGCAGTCGTCGACGACCGGCACCGGCGCGTCCGGGGCGAGCCGGTCGGCGTGGCCGGTCAGGTCGCGGTCGAGCAGCGCGTCGCCGACCACGACGAGGGGGGCCTTGGCAGAGCCGTGCGTGCCGTGCGCCGTCATCCGGTCACCTCCCGTTCATCCGCTCCACTGCCGCGTCGAACGCCTGGCAGATCATGTGCACCGCGACCAGATGGAGTTCCTGCACGGTCGCCGTGGAGGCGGCGGGCACGCACAGCGCCTCGTCGCTGCCCGCCATCAGCGGGTTGGGGGCGGCGCCGGTCAGCGCCCACACGCTCAGGCCGGCCCCCCGGGCCGCGTCGGCGGCGGACAGCAGGTTGGCGCTGGCGCCGGACGTGGACAGCAGCATCAGCACGTCGCCGGGGCGGCCGTGCGCGCGGACCTGCCGGGCGAACACCTCGTCGACGCCGTAGTCGTTGGCGATGGCGGTCGTGGAGGAGGTGTCCGCGTGCAGGGCGATCGCGGAGAACGGCGGCCGGTCGTCGCGGTAGCGGCCGACCAGCTCGGCGGTCAGGTGCTGGGCCTGGGCGGCGCTGCCGCCGTTGCCCGCGGCGAGGAGGCGTCCGCCGCCGCCGAGCACCTTGGCGAGCTGCTCGCCCCACCGCTCGGTGAGGGCGGAGCGCTCCCTGAACCGTCCCAGCGCGTCGAGGAGTTCGTCGCAGTGCGCCGCCACCGGCGACGGTGCGTGGGTGCTCATGCCGGCACCTTTCGTGTGTGCGGGAGCGCTCATCACGCCACCTCCGTGCGCAGGCCGCGCCCGACGGCGACCTTGCGGTAGACCTGTTCGACGCCGTCGGCGACCCGGTGCCAGGTGTAGCGGGCCAGGACGCGTTCGCGGCCGGCCTCGCCCATCCGGCGGCGCAGGCCGTCGTCGCCGAGGAGTTCCCGTACGGCCGCGGCGACCGCCCAGGCGTCCCCGGCCGGGACCCGGCGTCCGGTGACGCCGTCGGCGACGGTGTCCTTGTGGCCGCCGACGTCGGTGGCGACGACCGGCACGCCGCAGGCCATGGCCTCCAGCGGCACGATGCCGAACGGCTCGTAGACGGGCGTGCACAGCACCAGGTCGGCGCTGCCCATGACGGCGGGCATGTGCGCGGGGTCGACGGCGCCGATCAGCCGGACCCGGTCGGCGACACCGGCGCGTTCGGCGAACTTCAGCAGCCGCTCGGCCTCCGGGTCGGTCTCCAGCAGTCCGGGCGGCGGGCCGCCGGCGACGATCAGTTCGGTGTCGGGGATGCGGGTCAGGGCGCGGATCGCCTTGTCGTAGCCCTTGCGGCGCACGAGCCGCCCGCAGGACAGGATGCGGTGGCGCTGTTCGCGCGGCGGCACGTGGCGGCGGTCGCGGGCGCCGGGGTGGAAGTGGTCGGCGTCCACGCCGCACGGCACCACGGACACCTGCTGCGGCGAGACGCCCATCTCGGCCAGCTCGTACACCTCGTCGGTGCAGGTGGCGAGCACGCGGCTGCAGCCGCGGCCCAACTGACGCTCGATGCCGATGCGTTCGAAGGGGCTGGTGTCGCGGCGGCCCTGGTGGCGCCGCTTGACGGTGCCGAGGGCGTGGAAGGTCTGCACGACGGGGACGCCGTGGGGGTGGGCGCCGATCCGCGCGGCCATGCCGGACATCCAGAAGTGGGCGTGCACGGCGTCGGGCCGTTCGCGCTGCCAGGCCCGCGCCAGGTGCGCGCCGAAGCCGGGCATGTACGGGAACAGCTCGTCCTTGGGGACGGGCCGCGGCGGTCCGGCCGTCACGTGCTCGACGACGGTGCCGCCGGGCATGGTCACCCGCTCGGGCAGGTCGGTGGAGTCACGCCGGGTATAGACGGTGACGTCGTGTCCGCGGGCCGCCAGCTCCTCGCTCAGGCGGGCGACGTACACGTTCTGGCCACCGGCGTCCACCCCGCCGAGCACCGCGAGGGGGCTCGCGTGCTCGGACACCATGGCGATCCTCATCGGGTCACCTCCTTCAGCAGCCGCTCCCAGTCGTCCAGGAAGCGGGTGAGCCCGTAGCGGGCGAGCGCCGCGGCGCGTGCGCCCTCGCCGACCGCGCGCGCGTGCAGCGGGTCGGCGACGAAGTCCCGTACGGCGTCTTTCAGTACGTCGATGCGGTTGGAGACCACTCCGGCGCCCTCGGGCACCGCCTCGGTCACCTCGGTGGTGGCGAGCGCCACGACCGGCATCCCCAGGTGCATCGCCTCCAGCAGGGACAGGCCGAGGGAGGTCCAGCGGACCGGGTGGAGGTAGAGCCGACGGCGGGCCATCTGCGCGTGCAGTTCGCGCTGCGGCAGGTCGTGGGTGCGCACGCCGGGCAGGTCCAGCAGGTCGGTCTTCATGCCGAACACGTCCAGCGAGGCGGCCTCGGCGAAGTACGGCAGCAGGTCGGTGCCGGTGGTCCGGCCGCGCCGGACGGGCTCGTTGACGACGACGGCGGCGTGCGGCAGCTCGCCGGTCCACAGCGGGCCGGGGTCGACGATGCCGTGTTCGACGACGGCGGTGGGGGCGCGGCCGTTGTCCCACATCAGCCGGTTGAAGTGGGTGACGTGCACGATCGGGACGTCGCTCTGGTCCGCCATCGGGTGGCGGGTGTCGGGGACGTCGCCGTGCGGGGCGTTGTGCTCCAGGTACACCAGGGGCGGGCGGCGGCCCAGCCAGTCGTCCACGAGGGCGAGTTCGTGCGGGCGTTGCAGGACGACGAGGTCGATCTCCTCGTCCCGCAGCCGCTCGGGCGGCACCTCGATCACGGTGCCGGGCCAGTCGAAGGTGCGGGCGCGGCCGAGGCCGTCGGGTCCGCGGTCGGGGGTGACGGGGACGAGGTAGGTGTGCGGGCCCTGGACGAAGGACGTGGTCCAGGAGCCGTGCACGTGCCAGATGAGGATCCTCATGCCTGCATCACCTTCTCCACTGCGGCGACCACGTCGTGGGCGGTCACGGACTCGAGGCACGGGTGGCCCGGGACGGGACAGGTGCGGGCCCGGCTGCCGGCGCAGGGCGCGCTCTGGTCGCCGAGCAGGACGTAGGCGACGCCGTAGGGGCGCCAGCGCTCGGCCGGGACGACGGGGGCGAACAGGGAGACGACGGGGGTGCCGACGGCGGCGGCGAGGTGCGCGGGCCCGGTGTTGCCGGTGACGACGGCGGCGGCGCGGGCGAGGACGCCGGCGAGGGCCGGGGCGTCGGTGCGGCCGCCGAGGTCCAGCCCGGTGTCGCCGGCGACGCGCGCGGTGAGCTCCCGCTCGCCGCGCCCGCCGGTGACGGCGACGCGGTGTCCGGCGGCGGTCAGTTCGCGGACGGCGTCGGCGCAGCGGCCGGGGCTCCAGGCGCGGGCGGGGACGCTGGCGCCGGGGTGCAGGACGACGTAGGGCTCCTCGCCGGTCAGGTCGCGGGTGTCGGGCGGCGGCAGGATCGCGAGCCGGCCGTCGTCGACGCGCGGGAAGCCGGCGGCCTCGGCGAGGTCGAGGGCGGCCTCGGCCTCGTGGGCGTGGGGGGCGCGCTGGTGGCGTACGTCGAGCAGGGAGCCGGGGTAGTCGACGCTGTCGGCGGCGAGGTGCCGGACGCCGGCCAGGCGCAGCAGGAGCGCGGTGGGCAGCGGGGACTGGTGGAAGGAGGTCAGGATGAGCGCGGTGTCGGCGTCGAGGGCGCCGGTCAGCCGCTCGATCTCGGCGCGCCGCACGGGCGGCGGGTCGAAGCCGGCCCAGGGGGCGTCCCAGACGACGACCTCGTCGACGCCGGGCAGCATGCGGGCGGCGGGCTCGCCGAGGGGCCCGCACAGCAGGGTGACGTGGTCGGCGCGGGCGGCGACGGCACGGATCGCGGGCCCGGCGAGCAGGACGTCGCCGAAGCTGTCGAGCCGGGTGACGAGGGCCTTCATCGCGTCTCCCGCCAGGCCTCGGCGAGCGGGCGCTCGTCGGCCAGGACGTGCCCGCGGGGCGGCCCGTCGAGCAGGGCGCGTACGGCGGTCACGAGGTCCTTGGCGACGTGGTCGGCGCTCGCGGTCTCCTCCGGGCGGGTCACCGGGGTCGGGACGAGGACGCCGTGGGCGCCGGCCCGGCGGGCGGCCTCGACGTCGGCGCCGATGTCGCCGACGACGGCGAGCCGGCCGGGGGGCGTGGACAGCTGCCGCGCGGCCCACAGGACCATCCCGGGCTGCGGCTTGCGGCAGGGGCAGCCGTCGTCGGGGCCGTGCGGGCAGTACGCGAACACGTCGAAGGGGCCGAGGAGTTCGTCGACGCGCTCGTTGACGCGGCGCACGTCGGCCTCGGTGATCAGGCCGCGGGCGACGCCGGACTGGTTGGTGACGACGCCGGTGCGGACACCGTGGGCGCGCAGCAGCGCGACGGCCTCGCGGGCGCCGGGCATGGGGCGCACCCGGTCGGGGTCGCCGTTGTAGGGGACGTCCTCGACGAGGGTGCCGTCGCGGTCGAAGAGCACCGCCCGGATCGCCGTCACAGCGCCACCTCCCGCCAGGGGGCGGCCCCGCGGTGCCGTACCAGGCCGCTGAGCCAGTGCCAGGTGGCGGCGGGCGGGATGAGCACGCTGGTGGCGAGCATGGTGTCCACCTCGTGCCGGGTGCGCGGGCCGGGCGCGATGCGCGCCCAGGCGAACTCGGCGGTGCCGGCCGCCCAGCCGAGCGCGGCAAGCAGGGCGGCCCGCCGGCGTCCGGTGAGCGCGCAGCCGAGCGCGGTCAGCCCGGCGGCGGTGGTGGCCATGTGGCCGCGGATGCGGCCGCGCGGGGCGAGGGCCCGCTGCCACCAGTCGGGGCCGTGCAGGTGGCGCATGAGCGCGTCGTCGGCGTTGCCGCGCTGGGCCCGCAGGGACACCCAGCGGTCGGCGGGCCGCACGGGGTGCCGGGTGGTGCGCCGGCCCTGCCGGATGCGCCAGCCCGCGTCGAGGACGCGCAGGGCGAGGTCGGCGTCCTCGCGGAAGGCGCGCCGGAAGCGTTCGTCGAAGCCGCCGACCTGTTTGAGCGTCTCGGTGCGGTAGGCCATGTCGGCGGTGATCCAGCGGGCCTGGGCGAGGCCGGCGGTGGCGCGTTCCCAGTCGGTGGGCCGCCGGTGCCCCGGCAGGGGGACGGCGATGACGCCCTGGACGGCGCCGGTGTCCAAGGTGGCCTCCTCGAGGTCCTGGACGAGCTGGTCGCACCAGTGCGGGCCGACCTGCACGTCGTCGTCGAGGAAGGCCACCCAGGGGGCGGTGACGGCCTGGGTGCCGGTGTTGCGGGCGGCGGCCGGGCCGCGTCCGCCGCCGGTCACCACGAGGGTGCGCTCGCGCAGGTCGCCGAGGACGCTGAGCGGGTGGTCCAGCGCCTGCGGGTCGGGGTCGGGGCCGGGCCGGTCGTCGACGAGGACGATCTCGTCGGGGCGCGGTCCGGTCGCGGCGGCGAGCGCGGCCAGGCAGTCGGCGAGCGTGTCGCGCACGAGCGTGGGGATCACCACGGCGTAGGCGGTCATGCGGGGGACCCCTTCGCGTAGGCCCGGCCGCGGCGCACCACGTACGGACCGATCGCCAGCAGGTCCACGGGGGCGGAGCCGAAGCACTCCAGTGCGTCGCGCGGGTCGTCGACCATGGGGCGGCCCGCCGTGTTGAGGCTGGTGTTGACGACGACGGGAAGTCCGGTTCGGCGCTCGAACGCAGCCAGCATGCGGGCGACGAGCGGTTCGCGCCGCTCCTCGACGGTCTGGATGCGGGCGGTGCCGTCGACGTGGACGACGGCGGGGATGCGGTCGCGCCAGGCGGGGTGGACGTCGTGCACGAACAGCATGTAGGGGCTCGGCAGCGGCCCGTCGAAGAGTTCGGCGGCGCGTTCGGCGCGCACCATCGGCGCGACCGGGCGGAACTCCTCGCGGCCCTTGACGTGGTTGAGCCGTTCGAGGTTCTCGGCGCGGCCGGGGTGGGCCATCAGCGAGCGGTGGCCGAGGGCGCGCGGGCCGTATTCGCTGCGGCCCTGGAACCAGGCGACGATGCCGTCGCGGGCGAGTTCCTCGGCGACCGCCTCGGCGATGTCGTCGGGGCGCTCGTAGGGCACACAGGCGGTCTCCAGCCAGGTGCGCAGTTCTTCGTCGCTCCAGCCGCGGCCCAGGTCGGCGCCGGGCATGGGCTCGGTGTCCTCGGCCTGCGCGGCGAGGAAGAGGGCGCCGCCGAGGGCGGTGCCGGCGTCGCCGGCGGCGGGCTGCACCCACACGTGCTCGAACGGGCCCCGCTGGGCGATCTTGGAGTTGGCGACGCAGTTGAGGGCGACGCCGCCGGCCATGGTGAGGGCCTCGCCGCCGGCCTCGCGGTGCAGCCAGCCGACGAGCTCCAGCAGGGTCTCCTCCAGGACGGCCTGGGCGCTGGCGGCGAGGTCGGCGTGGTCCTGGGTCCACGGCTCGTCCTTGCCGCGGGCCGGGGCGAAGGACGCCCAGTCGACGCCGCGGGCGCGAAAGCCGCCGTCGCCGGTGGCGTGGACGTGCGCGCGCAGCCGGTCGAGGAAGCGCGGCTTGCCGTAGGAGGCGAGCGCCATGACCTTGAACTCGTCGCTGGACCGCAGGAAGCCCAGGTGCTCGGTCAGCTCCTCGTAGACCAGGCCGAGGGAGTCGGGCAGGGCCTGTGTGCGCAGGGTGTCGAGTTTGCCGTCGTCGAAGCGTCCGGCCAGGTGGGAGGCGGATTCGCCGCGCCCGTCGAGGACCAGGACGGCGCTGTCGGGGTGCGGTGAGGCCGGTCCGGCGGAGGCGGCGTGCGCCACGTGGTGGGGGACGAAGACGACCCGTTCGGGGTCGAGTCCGGGCAGCGCCTCGGCGAGGAATTCGGGGGCGCGGCGGGCGTACTCCAGGCGCAGAGGGTCCCAGGGGTCGTTCAGACCCATGTCGGCGGCGGGCCGGGCGAGCCCGGGGTCGAAGGAGTACGTGACGGCGTCCAGGTCCTGCGGCCGCAGCCCGGCGTGTTCCAGGCACCAGCGCGCCGACAGCTCGGGCAGTTCCCAGGCGGAGAAGGGCACCGGCCGCTTGCCGTGCTTGCGCCGGCTGAACCGCTCCTCCTCGGCGGCGGCGACGGTGCGTCCGTCCACGACCAGAGCGGCTGCCGGGTCATGGAACAGGGCGTTGATTCCAAGGATGCGCATGGGGCTTGCTCCGTCCCGGGAGGCGGTCGGGGGCTCTGGGCTGTGCGGGTGCCGCACTGCAGCTGTCTCAAACACGTGAAGACAACTGCGGCCACGAAGGGGTGATTTGTCACGTTACGTAAGGAAATGGGACCGCAGTGTGAGGCTGCGAGGGCGCCGGAAGCCCCCGTGCGGCCGTAAGGCGAGGCACCGGGACGGCGAGATTCGGCCAGTGGTGCGGCTCAGGCGGCCACGGACCGGGAGAACCAGCCGATGGTCCGCTTCAGGCCCTCGGTCCAGTCGACGCGGGGCTGCCAGCCGAGCAGCTCACGGGCGAGCGAGGTGTCGGGGCGGCGGCGGCAGGGGTCGTCCACGGGGCGTTCGACGAAGCGGACGCGGGAGGCGGAGCCGGTGAGGTCGATGATCCGGCGGGCCAGCTCCAGCATGGTGATCTCCTCGGCGCCGCCGATGTTGACGGGGCCGCTCTCGCCGGAGGCGGCCAGGGCGAGGATGCCGTCCACGGTGTCGTCGACGTAGCACAGCGAGCGGGTCTGGCCGCCGTCGCCGGCCACGGTGAGGGGCATGCCGTCCAGGGCCTGCGCGATGAAGGTGGGCACGGCACGGCCGTCCCCGGTGCGCATACGGGGGCCGTAGGTGTTGAAGATGCGCACGATGGCGGTGTCGGTGCCGTGGACCGAGCGGTGGGCGGTGACCAGGGCTTCCGCGAAGCGCTTGGACTCGTCGTAGACGCTGCGCGGGCCGTTGGGGTTGACGTTGCCCCAGTAGCTCTCGCGCTGCGGGTGCTCCAGGGGGTCGCCGTAGACCTCGGAGGTGGAGGCGAGCAGGAAGCGGGCGCCGTCGGCTTGCGCGCGCTCCAGGGCGAGGCGGGTGCCGGTGGAGCCGACGTCGAGGGTCTCCAGGGGCAGCCGCAGGTAGTCGGCCGGGGAGGCCGGGCAGGCGAAGTGCAGCACCAGGTCGAACCGGCCGGGCAGGGCCCGCCAGGCGGCGGGGTCGGTGGCGTCGCCGCGGACGAAGCGGAAGCCGGGGCGGGTGTTCAGCTCGGCCACGTTGGCGCGGGAGCCGGTGGCGAGGTTGTCCAGGCAGACGACGTCGCAGCCGTCGTCGAGCAGCCGGCCGCACAGGTGCGACCCGACGAATCCGGCTCCGCCGGTGACCAGCACCCGGCGCCAGGGGTGTGCGCTCACGGTGCTCTCCTTCCTCTCGCCTTCACTTGCGTGTCCGCGCGAGTAACCGGTGAGCACCGTCACATTCATGAATCAGGCAGCGACAATGGACTATGCATTCCGTGTATACACGCTATGTATAGTCGCTCCATGCCTTCACTGACCAGGAAGACGACAAGAACGGGGAACGCGTTCCGGGCCGCGGCGGTCTTCTCGGCCGCCGCCGGACTGACCCTCGCCCTCAGCGGCTGCACGCGCCTGGACACCACCGCGCCGAGCGACGCCCGCGCCCACCCGGCGACCACCGTCCAGGCGGCCGGCTACGGCACGGTCGACTGCCGCTCCGCCAAGTGCATCGCGCTCACCTTCGACGCCGGCCCCAGCGAGAACTCCGCGCGGCTGCTCGACATCCTGAAGCAGAAGCGGGTCCCGGCGACGTTCTTCCTGCTCGGCAAGCGGCACATCGAGAAGTACCCGGAGCTGGTCAAGCGGATGGCGGCCGAGGGCCACGAGGTGGCCAGCCACACCTGGGACCACAAGATCCTGACGCAGATCAAGCCGGACGAGATACGCGACGAGCTCAAGCGTCCCAACGACGCGATAGAGCGCCTGACCGGGCGCAAGCCCACGCTGATGCGCCCGCCGCAGGGCCGCACGAACGACACGGTGAACGAGATCTCCAAGGAGATGGGCCTGGCGGAGGTCCTGTGGAGCGTCACCGCCAAGGACTACACCACGAACGACTCCGCGCTGATCGAGAAGCGCGTGCTCGACCAGGCGTCCCGGGACGGCATCATCCTGCTGCACGACATCTACCCGGGCACCGTCCCGGCGGTCCCCGGCATCATCGACGCGCTGAAGGAACGCGGCTACGTCTTCGTGACCGTGCCGCAGCTGCTCGCGCCGGGCAAGGCCGAGCCGGGGAAGGTGTACCGGCCCTGAGGACGGGCCGTGTCCGGCGCGGCACACCGGCCGGAGTCCCTATGATCACGACGTGGTCGACTTCCGCCTCGAACGCACCGTGCCGCTCTCCCAGCCGGAGGCCTGGCGCCGGATCACGCACTGGCCCGGGCACGGTGCGGTGGTCCCGCTGACCCGCGTCAGAGCGCTCACGCCGCCGCCGACCCGCGAGGGCACGGTGATCGTGGCCCGCACCGGGATCGGTCCGCTCGGCTTCGACGACCCCATGGAGGTCACGCTCTGGCAGCCGCCGACCGAGGAGGAACCGGGCCGGTGCCGCCTGGAGAAGCGCGGCCGGGTCGTCCTCGGCTGGGCCGAGCTGGAGACCCGTCCGGGTCCCGGCGGCCGCACCAAGGTGGTGTGGCACGAGGAGATCGGCGTGAGGTTCCTCCCCCGCGCCGCCGGCCCCCTCCTCGCCGCGTCGGCCCGCACGGTCTTCGGCAGGGCGCTGAACAGCCTGCTGCGCACGCCGGTCTGAGTGGCCGTCAGCACCCGATCCCAGCTGACAGATCGTCAGGCGCCGTCCGCCGGAGGACGGGCCAGTTTGTCCTCGCGGTCGCGGTCGCCGTCGGTGCGGGTGCTCAGGAGGGTGTCGCAGACCTCGCGGAGCTTGTCCGTGGCCTGCTTGGAGAACAGGCCGCACAGGCCCGCGATGCCGGCGAAGCCGTACGGGTTGGTGGCACCGGGACCCGAACTGCCGGCGAACAGGCCGCCGCGCAGCAGGAAGTAGACCAGCAGCGCCAGCGCGACCCCGATGCCGGCCCGCAGCAGGTACCACCACAGCCAGCTCGCGTACAGCCGCCGGTTGCCGACGTAGGTGGCGAAGGACGTGGCCGCGTGCACGAAGCTGCCCAGCGCGCTGGAGCACACGACGACGAGCAGCATCGCGGTGTCGGCGGTCAGTGCCCAGCCGCCGAGCCCGAACGGCGCCCACCGCGAGGTCGCGCCCGGCGCCGCGTCGGCCCGGACGACGTCCAGCAGCACGGGCCACAGGCTCAGCAGCGCCCCGCACACCACGACGAGGTCGGCCAGCAGGAAGACCCCCAGCACGGTCGTCGCCCAAGGGGGCATCCGCCGCAGCGGTCCCGCCGCCGGCTCCGGGCCGCCCGGCTCGTCCGGCTGCTGACCGCCCGACTCCTTCGGCTCCTGACCGCCCGGCTCTTCCTGCTCCGGGCCGCCCGGCAGGTCATCCGACTCCTTGGAACCCCGGCCGCCCGGCTCGTTCCCGGACTCCCCCGGCCCCCGGCCGACCGGCCCGTCCGCGGACTTCCCCGGTTCCGGCTCCGGCTCCTGTTCCGTCCGTGGTCCGGCCACGCCCGGTGTCTTCGGCACCCCGCTCACCCCGCCCCTCTCCCCGACCGGCTGCTCACCTTGCAGGTCGACGGGCGTCGTACGCAAGTTCGCCCGGCGGGGTCAGGCCACCGATCCGATCCGGCGCGCCGGGACCGTCGCGGGGTCGTGGTGGATCGGGGTGTGCGCGCCGGTGAGGGACACGCCGCTGCCGCCGCGCCGGGACGCGACGATCTCCGCGGCGATGGACAGGGCGGTCTCCTCGGGCGTACGGGCGCCGAGGTCGAGGCCGATCGGGGAGCGCAGCCGGGCGAGTTCGAGCTCGGTGACGCCCACCTCGCGCAGCCGCTCGTTGCGGTCCAGGTGGGTGCGGCGCGAGCCCATCGCGCCGACGTACGCCACCGGCAGCCGCAGCGCGAGCTGGAGCAGGGGGACGTCGAACTTGGCGTCGTGGGTGAGGACGCACAGCACGGTCCGGCCGTCGACCTCGGTGCTCTCCAGGTACCTGTGGGGCCACTCGACGACGATCTCGTCGGCCTCCGGGAAACGGGTCTTCGTCGCGAAGACGGGCCGCGCGTCGCACACGGTGACGCGGTAGCCGAGGAACTTGCCGATCCGGACCAGCGCCGACGCGAAGTCGATCGCCCCGAAGACGATCATCCGGGGCGGCGGCACGGAGGACTCGACCAGGAGCGTGAGCGGTGCGCCGCAGCGCGAGCCCTGCTCGCCGATCTCCAGGGTGCCGGTGCGGCCGGCGTCGAGGAAGGCGCCCGCCTCGGCGGCGACCGTGCGGTCCAGTTCGGGGTGGGCGCCGAAGCCGCCCTCGACGGAGCCGTCGGGGCGGACCAGCAGGGCGCGGCCGGTCAGTTCGGCGGGGCCGGTGACGATCCGCGCGACCGCCGCCGCCTCCCCACGGGCGGCGGCGGCCAGCGCGGCCGCCACCACCGGGCGGACCGGATCGCCGGCCCGCACCGGTGTGACGAGGATGTCGATGACGCCGCCGCAGGTCAGGCCGACGGCGAAGGCGTCCTCGTCGCTGTACCCGAAGCGCTCCATGACGGTCTCGCCGTCCTGGAGCGCCTGCCGGCACAGCTCGTACACGGCGCCCTCCACACAGCCGCCGGAGACCGAGCCGATCGCCGTGCCGTCGGCGTCGACCGCGAGTGCGGCGCCGGGCTGGCGGGGCGCGCTGCCGCCGACGGCCACCACGGTGGCCACGGCGAAGTCACGGCCCTGCCCGACCCACCGGTTCAGCTCCTCGGCGATGTCCAGCATCTGTCCTGGTCTCCTTCAAACAGCGGTGGTGTGGAGGGTGCCCGCAAGGCGGCTAGTGCACGCCGAGCCAGCCCTCGATGGGATGCAGTGCGAAGTACACGAGGAAGATCGCCGACAGGCCCCACATGAAGGCGCCGATCTCCCTGACCTTGCCCTGGGCGATCTTGATGACCGTGTACGAGATCACGCCGGCGGCGACACCGGCCGTGATGGAGTACGTGAACGGCATGATCACCACGGTCAGGAAGACCGGGATGGCCGTGGCGCGGTCGGCCCAGTCGACGTGCCGGGCGTTCATCATCATCATCGCGCCGATGACCACCAGGGCCGCCGCGGCGACCTCCTGCGGGACGATCGCGGTGATCGGGGTGAAGAACAGGCAGGCCGCGAAGAACAGGCCGGTGATGACGGAGGAGAAGCCGGTACGGGCCCCCTCGCCGACGCCGGTGGCGGACTCGACGAAGACGGTCTGCCCGGAGCCGCCCGCGACACCGCCGACGACACCGCCGGCGCCGTCGATGAACAGGGCCTTGGACAGGCCGGGCATCCGGCCCTTGTCGTCGGCGAGGTTGGCCTCGGTGCCGACGCCGATGATCGTGGCCATGGCGTCGAAGAACCCGGCGAGGACGAGGGTGAAGACGATCACGCTGACCGACATGACGCCGACGTCGCCCCACCCGCTGAAGGACACGTTGCCGAAGAGCGAGAAGTCGGGCATGGACACGGGGCTGCCGTGCAGTTCGGGCGCGCCGTTGACCCACTGCTTGGCGTCGATGACGCCGGCGGAGTTCAGCACGGCCGCGACGAAGGTGCCGCCGACGATGCCGATGAGGATGGCGCCGGGGATGTTGCGGGCCTGGAGGGCGAAGATCAGCAGCAGGGTGGCGGCGAAGAGCAGGACCGGCCAGCCGGAGAGCTCACCGCCGGGACCCAGGATGACGGGGCCGCCGCCGGGGGACGGGTTGCGGCCCACGAAGCCGGCCTTGACCAGGCCGATGAAGGCGATGAACAGGCCGATGCCCATGGTGATGCCGTGCTTGATCGGCAGCGGGATCGCGTTCATGATCATCTCGCGCAGGCCGGTGGCGACCAGCAGCATGATCACCACGCCGTAGGCCACGCACATGCCCATGGCCTGCGGCCACGTCATGTGGGGGGCGACCTGGCTGGAGATGACGCCCGAGACGGACAGGCCCGCGGCGAGGGCCAGCGGCACCTTGCCGACGAAGCCCATGAGCAGGGTGGTGAAGGCCGCGCACAGCGCGGTCGCGGTGATCAGGGCCTTCTGGCCCAGGGTGTCCCCGGCGACGTCCTTGCCGGAGAGGATCACGGGGTTGAGCAGCAGGATGTACGCCATCGCCATGAAGGTGGTGATGCCGCCGCGCACCTCACGCGGAATGGTCGATCCCCGCTGGGATATGTGGAAGTACCGGTCGAGCCAGGACCGTCCCGCCGGGACGCGGCTGCCCGCGCCCGCGTCTTCGGCGGCGGTCCTCGGCTCCACTGACTGCTGGGTCATGGTGCCATCTCCCAAGGTTCAAAGGGGCACCCGCATGGGAACCGGCGGCACCCGAACGGGCCGTGGCTGCGGGATTTGGGGAATGGACGACCCGGGGGACGGCCCGAGACGAACGAACTGCGGGTACTTCAAGGACCGCGAGCGGTGCGGAACTCAAAGGGGTTTCCTCCGGGCGGCGCGTGGAGGGTGTGACGTTCCCTGCGCCGCCCGGAGAGTCTGCGCGTGCTACGCCGTGCCGGTCAGGTGCTCGGGCCGCACCGGGGTGCGGTCGAGCTCCAGGCCGGTGGCGTTGCGGATCGCCGCGAGCACGGCCGGCGTCGACGACAGGGTCGGCGCCTCACCGATGCCGCGCAGGCCGTACGGGGCGTGCTCGTCGGCGAGTTCGAGCACGTCGACCGGGATGGTCGGCGTGTCGAGGATGGTGGGGATCAGGTAGTCCGTGAAGGAGGGGTTCTTCACCTTCGCGGTCTTGGGGTCGACGATGATCTCCTCCATCACCGCCACGCCCAGGCCCTGGGTGGTGCCGCCCTGGATCTGGCCGACGACGGAGAGCGGGTTGAGCGCCTTGCCGACGTCCTGGGCGCAGGCCAGCTCGACCACCTTCACCAGGCCCAGCTCGGTGTCCACCTCGACGACCGCGCGGTGCGCGGCGAAGGAGTACTGGACGTGGCCGTTGCCCTGGCCGGTGCGCAGGTCGAAGGGCTCGGTCGGCCGGTGCCGCCACTCCTCCTCGACCTCCACGGCCTCGTCCTCCAGCACGTCGGCCAGGTCCGCGAGGACCTCGCCGCCGTCGGTGACGACCTTGCCGCCCTCCAGCAGGAGTTCGGCGGTCGCCCACGCCGGGTGGTAGGTGCCGAACTTGCGCCGACCGATCTCCAGGACCTTCTCCCGGACGATCTCGCAGGCGTTCTTCACGGCGCCGCCGGTGACGTACGTCTGCCGGGAGGCCGAGGTGGAGCCGGCGGAGCCGACCTGGGTGTCGGCGGGGTGGATGGTCACCTGGGTGACGCCCAGTTCCGTGCGGGCGATCTGGGCGTGGACGGTGACACCGCCCTGACCGACCTCGGCCATCGCGGTGTGCACGGTCGCGACCGGCTCGCCGCCGACGACCTCCATGCGCACCTTGGCGGTGGAGTAGTCGTCGAAGCCCTCGGAGAAGCCGACGTTCTTGATGCCGACGGCGTAGCCGATGCCGCGGACGACGCCCTCGCCGTGCGTGGTGTTGGACAGGCCGCCGGGCAGCTGCCGGACGTCGGAGCCCTCGCTGGACTCCCACTGGCGCTCGGGCGGCAGCGGCATCGCCTTGACGCGGCGCAGCAGTTCGGCGACCGGGGCCGGGGAGTCGACCGGCTGCCCGGTCGGCATGATCGTGCCCTGCTCCATGGCATTGAGCTGCCGGAACTCCACCGGGTCCATGCCGAGCTTCTTGGCCAGCTTGTCCATCTGCGCCTCGTAGGCGAAGCAGGCCTGGACCGCGCCGAAGCCGCGCATGGCGCCGCAGGGCGGGTTGTTGGTGTAGAGGGCGATGGCCTCGATGTCGACGTCGTCGATCACGTACGGGCCGACGCTCAGCGAGGAGGCGTTGCCGACGACCGCCGGGGAGGCGGAGGCGTAGGCGCCGCCGTCCAGGACGATCCGGCACTTCATGTGCGTGAGCTTGCCGTCCTTGGTGGCGCCGTGCTCGTAGTAGAGCTTCGCCGGGTGGCGGTGGACGTGCCCGAAGAAGGACTCGAAGCGGTTGTAGACGATCTTCACCGGCTTGCCGGTGCGCAGCGCGAGCAGGCAGGCGTGGATCTGCATCGACAGGTCCTCGCGGCCGCCGAACGCGCCGCCGACGCCGGCCAGGGTCATGCGCACCTTCTCCTCGGGCAGACCGAGGACGGGCGCGATCTGGCGCAGGTCGGAGTGGAGCCACTGGGTGGCGATGTACAGGTGGACGCCGCCGTCCTCCTCGGGCACGGCGAGGCCGGACTCGGGGCCGAGGAAGGCCTGGTCCTGCATGCCGAAGGTGTACTCGCCCTCGACGATCACATCGGCCCGCTTGCGGGCCTCCTCCACGTTGCCGCGGACGATCGGCTGGCGGTGCACGATGTTGGGGTGCGGCACGTGGCCGGAGTGGTGGTCGTCGCGGCCCTCGTGGACGAGGATCGCGTCCGGCGCGAGGGCCGACTTCTCGTCCGTGATCACCGGCAGCTCGCGGTACTCGACCTTGATCTTGGCGGCGGCGCGGCGGGCGGTCTCCGGGTGGTCGGCGGCGACCAGCGCGACCGGCTCGCCGTGGTGGCGTACCTTGCCGTGCGCGAGGACCGGGGTGTCCTGGATCTCCAGGCCGTAGTTCTTCACCTCGGTGGGCAGGTCGTCGTAGGTGAGGACGGCGTACACGCCGGGCGTGGCCAGGGCCTCGCCGGTGTCGATCGAGACGATCTCGGCGTGGGCGACCGGGGAGCGCAGGATCTGACCCCACAGCATGTCCTCGTGCCACATGTCGGACGAGTACGCGAACTCGCCGGTGACCTTCAGGGTGCCGTCCGGGCGCAGCGTCGACTCGCCGATGCCGCCCTTGGTCTGGGAACCCTGGGTGATTTTGGTGGGTGCACCGTTGGTCGGCATGCTCAGACCCCCTCGGACTGGCGGGCGGCCGCCAGGCGGACCGCGTCCATGATCTTCTCGTAGCCGGTGCAGCGGCACAGGTTGCCCGAGAGCGCCTCGCGGATGTCGGCGTCGGTCGGGTTCGGGTTGCGCTCCAGCAGTTCGTCGGAAGCGACGAGCAGGCCCGGGGTGCAGAAGCCGCACTGCACGGCGCCGGCGTCGATGAACGCCTGCTGGATCGGGGAGAGCTCGCCGCCCTCGCCGGTCTGCGAGTCGGTGCCCTTGGCCTGCCTCCCCCAGGCTTCGCCCGGGGGGACCCCCAGCTGGGCGTCCTGCAGGGGCGTGCCGCAGGCGCCGGAGGCGCAGCCGCCCTCGGCGCGCTGCTTGGCGTAGTCGGCGAGGCCCTCGACGGTCACGACGTCGCGGCCCTCGACCTGGCCGGCGGCGACGAGGCAGGAGCAGACCGGCACGCCGTCCAGGCGCACGGTGCACGAGCCGCACTCGCCCTGCTCGCAGGCGTTCTTCGAGCCGGGCAGGCCGAGGCGCTCGCGCAGGACGTAGAGCAGGGACTCGCCCTCCCAGACGTCGTCGGCCTCCTGCGGGCGTCCGTTGACGGTGAAGTTGACGCGCATTACGCAGCTCCCTCGGTGGTGCGGCGGGCGCCGCGGTAGGACTCCCAGGTCCAGGTCAGCGTGCGGCGGGCCATGACGCCGACCGCGTGGCGGCGGTAGCTCGCGGTGCCCCGGACGTCGTCGATCGGGTTGCAGGCGGCGGAGCACAGCTCGGCGAACTGCTTGGCGACCGACGGGGTGATGATCTTTCCGTTGTCCCAGAAGCCGCCCTCTTCGAGCGCGGCGTTCAGGAACTCCTCGGCGGCCTTGGCGCGGACCGGGGTCGGCGCGGCGGAGCCGATACCGGTGCGCACGGTCCGGGTCTGGGGGTGCAGCGCGAGCCCGAAGGCGCACACCGCGATCACCATGGCGTTGCGGGTGCCGACCTTGGAGTACTGCTGGGGGCCGTCCGCCTTCTTGATGTGCACGGCGCGGATCAGCTCGTCGGGCTGCAGGGCGTTGCGCTTGACGCCGGTGTAGAAGGCGTCGATCGGGATCAGGCGGGTGCCGCGCGCGGCCGACTCGACCTCGACCTCGGCGCCGGCGGCGAGGAGGGCGGGGTGGGCGTCACCGGCGGGAGAGGCCGTGCCGAGGTTGCCGCCGACGCCGCCGCGGTTGCGGATCTGCGGGGAGGCGACCGTGTGCGAGGCGAGCGCGAGGCCGGGCAGCTCGGCACGGAGATTTTCCATGATCTGGGTGTACGGGACGGAGGCCCCCAGCCGCACGCTGTCCTCGCCGACCTCCCACTCGGTGAGCTCGCCGATGCGGTTGAGGTCGAGGAGGTACTCGGGCCGGCGGTGGTCGAAGTTGATCTCGACCATCACATCGGTGCCACCCGCAATCGGCACAGCGGTGGGGTGCTCGGCTTTCGCGACGAGCGCCTCCTCCCAGCTGGCGGGGCGAAGGAAGTCCATGACCGGCTCTCTTCTTCGTCTCGTGGGTCGTACAGATTGAGCCAATCCGTGTGCGGCGGGCGCGGCTCGTTCATGTGCTGTTAACGCGCAGTGGACTCAGTACACCGCCCACTGCTCCATGGGGGTCAGTCACGGAAACCATGAAGGAGTTGGCTGGCCACGAGAGGCATCTTGTAGATTCGTATGAACGGAGGGCATCGGTAACCTCCGCGCCTTCCTCTGGACACAGGGGACACAGCCCAGGAGCCCGCGGCGCGTCCGCCCGGCCAGTTCGCCAGGCCCTCGGCACCAGATCCATCCGTAGTATTCGAGACAAAGAACGGCGGCGACGAGAATGCGGCTGCGCGCACTGCTGGACACCGACGCGCTGGGCCTGAGGCTCCTCGGCGGCGAGGACGAACTCGACCGCGGCGTGCGCGGTGTGATGACGACCGACCTGCGCGACCCCAGCCGCTACCTCTCCGGCGGTGAGCTGGTGCTCACCGGCCTGGCCTGGCGCCGGGACGCCGACGACTCCGAACCCTTCGTGCGCATCCTGGTGCAGGCCGGCGTGGCCGCGCTGGCGGCCGGCGAGGCGGAGCTGGGCGATGTCCCGGAGGACCTCGTCGAGGCCTGCGCCCGCCACCGCCTGCCGCTGTTCGCGGTGCACGAGTCCGTGGCCTTCGCGACGATCACCGAGCACGTCGTACGGCAGGTGTCCGGCGAGCGGGCCGGGGACCTCGCGGCCGTGGTGGACCGGCACCGGCGCATGATGACCTCCGGCCCCGCGGGCGGCGGCCCCGACGTGGTGCTGGACCTGCTCGGCTCCGACCTCGACCTGCGGGCCTGGGTGCTCTCCCCCACCGGCCGGCTGATCGCCGGCTCCAAGGTCGGCGGTCCCGCGCTGCCCGCGGAGGTGTGCAGCCGGCTGGCCGCACAGCACCTGGCGGCCACCCGCACCGGCCGGCGCGGCCCGCACCGGGTCACGGTCGGCTCGACGACGTACTCCCTCTTCCCGGTCCGCAGCAGCGGCCGCTCCCCGCAGGCGGCCCGGGACGTGCGCGAGACCGTGCTGTCGGACTGGCTGCTCGCGGTCGAGGCGGACGCCTCGGACTGGGCGGAGGAGCGCCTGGACCTGCTGCAGGGCGTCACCCAGCTGATCGCGGTGGAACGCGACCGGCGCGACGCGGCCCGCACGGTCCGCCGCCGCCTCGCCCAGGAGGTCCTGGAGCTGGTGCAGACGGGCGCCGCGCCCGCCGAGATCGCCGCGCGCCTGCGCGTCGCGGCCCCCGTGCTGCTGCCCGGTCTGGGGGCGGCGCCGCACTGGCAGGTGGTCGTGGCCCGCGCGGAGTGGGACGGCGGGGACGTCGAGGGCGGCCCGGTCGCCCAGTCCCTGCTGGAGGAGATCCTGGTCGACCCGCAGGCCACCGGCCCCGAGCCCTCGGACCGGATCGCGGTCGCCCACACCGGCGACGAGGCGATCGCCCTGGTGCCGCTGCCGGCGATGTCCACGGAAGCCGACGGCAGCGAGACCGGCATCCTCGCCGACGCCCTGCTGCAGGCGATCCGCGAGCCGCTGGCCGCCGGGCTGGACGGCGACGGCCGGGTCACGCTCGGCGTGAGCGCGGCCGTGCACTCGGCGGAGGGCCTGCGCGGTGCGCTGGAGGAGGCCCGGCACGCCCGCCGGGTGGCCGCGGCCCGCCCCGGCCAGGTCTGCGCGGCCGGCCACCAGGAGCTGGCCTCGCACGTGCTGCTGCTGCCGTTCGTCCCCGACGACGTCCGCCGCGCCTTCACCGCGCGCCTGCTGGACCCGCTGCGCGACTACGACCGCCGCCACCGCGCCGAGCTCATCCCGACGCTGGAGGCGTTCCTCGACTGCGACGGCTCCTGGACGCGCTGCGCGACCCGTCTCCACCTGCACGTCAACACGCTGCGCTACCGGGTCGGGCGAATCGAGCAGTTGACGAGCCGGGACCTGTCGCGGCTCGAGGACAAGCTGGACTTCTTCCTGGCGCTGCGCATGAGCTGACCGAAGACCGACCCGACTTTGTGAATTCCTTCACCCACCCCCTTGGCCCGGCGCCGCGATTGGTGCTGGAATGCCGCCACCACTCATAGCTCGATGGCGTGCTCGGGGAGGGCAACGTGGCGCATACCGCCATGTCTGGTACCGGAACGACCGCAGCTGACGATCCCCTCCAGACCGCGGTGTGGCGGCTGCGCTCGCGCGCATGCTGGGCCGACGCGGCGGAACTGCTGAAGCCGGACACCCCGGCGGCCGCCCTGCAACGGGCCGCGCTGCTCGCCGAGGGCTGCCTGTACACCGAGCAGGGCTGGGAGGAGGCCGAGGACGCGCTGCGCACCGCGGAGGCGCTGGCCCACACCGACGACGAGCGCGGGGCGGCCGCTTGTGAACGCGGGTACGTGGCCTACGCGGCGACCCTGCACGGCGTGCGCGACCGGGCCGACGAGGCACGGGCCGCGCTCGGCCGGGCGGCGGCGCTGATCCCCCGCGAGTCCCGGGGCCGGGCGCTGCTGGACTTCCGGCGGGGTCTGGTCGCGCAGAACCTGGGGGACGCGCCGCAGGCCGCTCGGGCCGCGTTCCGCCGGGCGCACGCGGCCGCGACGGCGAACGCCGACGCGCTGCTGCTGTCGTTCACCTGGCGCCACCTCGCGGGGCTCGCCCTGCGCGAGGGCGAGCTGGCCGAGGCCCGGCACGGCTTCGCCGAGTCCCTGCGGCTGCGGGAGGAACTGGGCTACCTCGTCGGTACGGCGCCGGCGCTGCTGTCGCTCGCGGACACGGAACCGGAACCGGAGGCCTCGCGCCTGCGGGAGGAGGCGCGACGGCTGTTCCGGCTGCTGGGCGGCGTCCCCACCTGGCTGGCGGCGCAGCTCGCCCCGCCCTCGGCGGGCGCGGCGACGGCCTGAGCAACCGCGGGTGGGGCGCCGGCCTCACCCGCGGGCGGCGGGGCGCCGGCCTCACCCCGTGCGGGCGGGGCGGAGGGGCTGGAAGTCGTGGAGGGCGTCGTGGCCGGGCTCGACGACGCCGTAGGTGCTCTCCGGCACCTCGTTCCAGGCCCCGGGCAGGTCACCCAGGGGTTCGGAGACCACCAGGCGGGTGTCGTCGGAGAGGTCCCTGAGGAAGGTGACGTCCGGGTGCAGGGCGCGCAGCGCGTCCACCTCGGTGCTGTAGTACAGCGACCGCGACGCCCTCTGGCTGGAGTAGCGGAAGGCCCACAGGCGCGTGCCGTCGGCCACCGCGACGGTCATCTGGAGCGGGTGCGCGACGCCGTGCCGCTCCCCGGTCTCCTCGATCAGGCCCGCCATGCGGGCCACGGCGTCCGGCGGGTCGTGCTCCAGACCGAGGGTGAGCGCGAGGAAGAACATCAGCTCGGAGTCGGTGGAGCCCTCGATGTCCGGGTACAGGGCGGGGTCGACGGCCAGCGCGAGGTCGCGCCGCAGGCGGGGGTGTTCCGCGATCGCCCCGTTGTGCATCCACAGCCAGCGGCCCCAGCGGAAGGGGTGGCAGTTGGTCTGCTGCACGGCGGTGCCGGTGGTGGCCCTGATGTGGGCGAAGAACAGGCCCGAGGTGACGTGGGTGGCGACCTCCCGGAGGTTGCGGTTGCTCCACGCAGGGCCGGTGTCCCGCAGCACCGCGGGGGTCCGGGCGTGCGGCACGTACCAGCCGATGCCGAACCCGTCGCCGTTGGTGGTCTCCACACCCATGCGGGAGTGCAGGGACTGGTCGATCAGATTGTGCGCGGGCTCGAACAGGATCCGGCTGAGCAGGACGGGCGAACCCGAGTAGGCGATCCAGCGGCACACGGGGACTCTCCTTCCGCCGGCGCGGGCAGGCGCGGAGCCAGGACCAGTATCCGCCGCCGGGGGGAACGCGGCACGCCGACGCCCGTGCGACGCACCGCTGTCGGGCACCCGCCGGGCGCACCGCTGTCAGGGACCCGCCGGGGGCGCCGCCGTCGGGCCCCGCGGGGCGCACCGCCGTCAGGCGCCCGCCGGGGGCGCCGACGTCAGGGACCCGTCGGGGGCGCCGCCGTCGGGACCCGCGGGGCGCACCGCCGTCAGCGCCCGCCGGTGGCGCCGCCGTCAAGGCACCCGCCCGCCGAGCGTGCCGCCGTGAAGACACCCGCCGAGCGCACCGCCGTCAGGCACCGCCGGGCGCCGCACCGCCGGGCGCACCTCCGTCAGGCACCCACCAGGCCCACCGCCGTCGGGCCCCCGCGCAGGGCGGCGCCGGCCTCACGCGCCCGTGAAGTGTTCCTCGACCAGTGCGCGCACCACGTCCAGGTCCCCCGCGACCAGGGCGTCCAGCAGCGTCGTGTGCTCCGAGGCGTCCGCGAGCAGGTCGGCGTGGCCCAGGCGTCCCAGCCGGCCGCCGGCCAGCGGCCACTGCGCCCGCCGGTGCAGGTCGTCCGCGATCCGCACCAGCTGCGCGTTGCCGGACAGCGCCAGCACCGCCCGGTGGAAGGCCCGGTCCGACTCCGCGTACGTCGCCCGGCACCCGGTGGCCGCGGCCCGTACCGTCGCCTCGGCCAGCGGACGCAGCTGTGCCCACCGCTCCACCGGCACCACGCGCGCGAGCCGCAGGACGACGGGCACCTCGATCAGCGCCCGCACCTCGGCCAGCTCGGCCAGTTCGCGCGCGTCGCGGACCACGACCCGGAAGCCCCGGTTGGGCACGACCTCCACCGCGCCTTCGAGCGCCAGCTGCTGCATGGCCTCCCGCACCGGCGTGGCCGACACCCCGAACCGCTCGCCGAGCGCGGGCGCGGAGTACACCTCGCCCGGGGTCAGCTCCCCCGCGACCAGCGCCGTGCGCAGGGCGTCGAGGATCTGCCCGCGCACCGAGGCCCGCTGGACGACGGGGCGCCGCTCGGCGGGCCGCTGCTCGACGGGCCGCTCCCCGTGGGTGTGCTCGCCGCGCACCCCCTCGTGCCGGCCGGTCTCGTGCCGGTCGACGTCCGCGGCCGTCGGCTGCTGCGGCACGTGCAGGGTCCGCGCCCGCGCGGCGGGGACCCCGCTCCCGGGGGAGTCCTGCGCACCCTGCGTCACGGGTCCTCCTCCGGGCTTGTCGGTACTTGGGGTCATTACGACGGGTTGTTACTCGTCCGTCAAGCACCTTAGGGCCAGATCCCGGCAGTTCAAATCCGACGACGATCCACTAAGGTAAGGCTTACCTACAGCAGCCCTTCGGAACGGTGATCCCCCATGCCCGTCCCCACCTCCCCCACCGCGGCCGCCTACGCCCGCCTCGCCGAGGTCCACCCCGGGCTGACCGTCACCGAGCTGCCCCCGCACACCGCGCCGCCGCACGGCGGGACCTGGACCTCGGCCGCCGCGCTGGCCCACGACCCCGCCGCCCTGGACGCCTTCCTGGCGTGGGACGACGCCCAGGTACAGCGCGACTACGGCACCCGTGCCCGCCCCGACGTCGTCGCGAGCTTCGCACTGCACCGCTACGCCTGGCCGGCCTGCCTCCTGGTCACCGTCCCCTGGTTCCTGCACCGCCGTGTGCCGCGCATCCCGGTGACCCACCTGTCGTACGACCGCACGGCCGGGCGCATGGCACTGCGTCCCGCCTCCTTCGCCTGCCTGCCCGGCGACCCGGCCGCCGCCCTGCCCGGCGCCCGGGTGGTGCCCGGCGAGGAGGCGCTGCGGGCCGAGGTCCGCGCGGCCGTCGCCGAGCACGCCGAGCCCCTCCTCGCCGCGTTCGGGCCGCGCATGCGGCGCCGCGGCCGGGCCCTGTGGGGCATGGTGACCGACGAGCTGGTGGAGAGCCTGTGGTACGTGGCCCGGCTGCTCGGCGAGGAGGAGCGGGCCCGCCGCGAGCTGGCGCTGCTGCTGCCGGGCGCCACGGCGCCGTACGTCGGCACCGCGGCCTTCCGCGAGCTGACCGGCCCGGACGGCGCCGGCGTGCCGACCCGGGACCGGGCGAGCTGCTGCATGTTCTACACCGTGCGCCCGCAGGACACCTGCGCCACCTGCCCGCGCACCTGCGACGCCGACCGGCTGCCCAAGGTCTCCGCACGCGCCGCGAGTTGACGGACCCTCGGGCGCGCCCGGTCCCGTACGTCCTCTAAGATCGGCCACGAGTGGGACACGCGCACGGGCACAGCCGTTTCACACCTTCCTCACCACGCGCAGGAAGTTTCCGTGGAACCACCCGTGCGGGTAGTCTTATTCGAACTCAACTCCCGCCCCTCAAGCGGCAGTTCGAGCAGAACGCCGTCCTGGGCATCCCCTTGCACCTCCTTGGCGGCCTCTTGCCCCGAAACCCCCTGAGGGCCGGCGGGATTGGGCCACTATGGCGGGCGTTACGCCCTATCCCAAGGCAAGGGACCCCAGATGAGACTGACCGACATATCGCTGAACTGGCTGCTTCCGGGCGCCGTACTGCTCCTGGGCATGCTGGCGGCGGTGGCGGTGCTCGCGCGCGGAAAGCGCTCCTCCGGGGAGAACGCGAGCGCGGACGACTCGTGGGAGCGCGCCGAGGAGCGCCGCAGGCGCAAGGAGGCCCTCTACGGCACGGTCTCCTATGTGCTGCTCTTCTGCTGTGCGGCGGTCGCGGCCGCGCTCTCCTTCCACGGACTGGTGGGCTTCGGCGAGCAGAACCTGAACCTGTCCGACGGCTGGCAGTACCTGGTCCCGTTCGGCCTGGACGGGGCGGCCATGTTCTGCTCCGTGCTCGCCGTCCGTGAGGCCAGCCACGGTGACGCGGCCCTCGGTTCCCGGCTGCTGGTGTGGATGTTCGCGGCCGCGGCCGCCTGGTTCAACTGGGTGCACGCCCCGCGCGGCGTCAACCACGCCGGCGCCCCGCACTTCTTCGCGGGCATGTCCCTGTCGGCGGCCGTGCTGTTCGACCGGGCGCTGAAGCAGACCCGCCGGGCGGCGCTGCGCGAGCAGGGCCTGATCCCGCGGCCGCTGCCGCAGATCCGCATAGTGCGCTGGCTGCGGGCCCCGCGTGAGACGTACAAGGCCTGGTCGCTGATGCTCCTGGAGGGCGTGCGCAGCCTGGACGAGGCCGTGGACGAGGTGCGCGACGACAAGCGGCGCAAGGAGGAGGCCCGCCGGCTGCAGCGCGAGAAGGACCGCGTGGAGCGGGCGCAGCTGAAGGCCATCAGCCGCGGGCACGGCGGCTTCCCCGGCCGTGGCGCGGGCCGCGAGGTGGAGGTGCAGGCGGTGGAGCGCGGCGGCAACGAGCTCTCCGCGGAGCCTGCCATATCGACGCCGGAGCAGCTGCCCGTGCGCGCGCGTCCCTCCCTGCAGCCGGTCCGCACCGGCGCTGACCCGATCACGGTGGACCTCACCGCCGAGGACGACACCCAGGCCCTGCCGCGGCTCGACTCCCTGGAGCGCAAGCTCAAGGACCTCGAGCAGCAGTTCGGCTAGGAGCCGGGAGTCCGGCCGGTAGCCGGGAGGAACGTGACGGGGCGGGGCCGCGACCGGCAGGGTCGCGGCCCCGCCCCGTTGCCCGCCGTGGTCAGGCGGCGCGCAACTCGAACCACACGGACTTGCCCACGCCGTGCGCCCGCACGCCCCAGGCGTCCGCGAGCGACTGCACCAGCATCAGCCCCCTGCCGTGCGTACCGTCGTCGGCGTCCGGTACGCACAGCCGTGGTCTGCGGCCGGTGAAGTCCCGCACCTCCACCCTCAGGCCCCGCGGCCAGATCGTGGCCGTCAGCACGGCCTCCCGGTCGGTGTGCACCAGCGCGTTGGTCACCAGTTCGCTGGTCAGCAGCTCCGCCACGTCGGATCCCGCGGTCCTCCCCCACTGCCCGAGCAGCTCCCGCAGGGCCCTGCGCGCCTCCGACACGGCCCGCAGGTCGCGCCGGGCGAGCCGGCGCCGCAGCTGCGGCGCCGGTATCCGGTCCCCGTCACCGTCCGTCCTGTCCTCCACCGCCTCCGTCGAGAAGGCCCCCGTCGTCACCGGTACGCTCCTTCGTGCCTGTCCGGTCATGTCCCCCGCCCGCGTGCCGATGGCCGTATCCCTCCTGCTCGAACACGTTCACGGGGATCCTTGCCCGACCGGCCGGACGGCAGTCCTACGGGATCGGCGACGACCGGGAGTTCGGCCACCGGCCGGGACGGCGGGGCACGCGCGTGCCCGTCCGCGCGGGCGCGGTGGGGGTGCCCACGGGGGCTTTGACGGCCCCGTCGGCGGCGCGTCCGCGGGGCGAGTGGCCACAGGGGACACACCGCACCCCCGGCGCGGCCCGGGAACTTGGCCAGAATCCGCCGTTACGGCCGGGGCGTCACCCCTCTATGGCCGCGGCCGGCCGGGGTGGGAGGGCCTCAGGGGCGCGGCACGTTGCGCAGGTTGGAGCGGGCCATCTGGACCATGCGGCCGACTCCGCCGTCCAGCACCATCTTCGAGGCGGACAGGGCGAAACCGCTGACCATCTCGGCGCTGATCCGCGGCGGGATGGACAGCGCGTTGGGGTCGGTGACGACGTCGACGAGGGCCGGTCCCTTGTGCCGGAAGGCGTCCTTGAGCGCGCCGGCGAGCTGCTTGGGCTTCTCCACCCGGATGCCGTACGCCCCGCAGGCGCGGGCGACGGCGGCGAAGTCGGGGTTCTTGTTGGCGGTGCCGTAGGAGGGCAGTCCGGCGACCATCATCTCCAACTCGACCATGGACAGGGAGGAGTTGTTGAACAGCACGACCTTCACCGGCAGGTCGTACTGGACGAGCGTGAGGAAGTCGCCCATCAGCATGGTGAAGCCGCCGTCGCCCGACATCGACACCACCTGCCGGCCCCGGTCGGTGAACTGCGCGCCGATCGCCATCGGCAGGGCGTTGGCCATCGAGCCGTGCGAGAAGGAGCCGATGATGCGGCGGCGGCCGTTGGGCGAGAGGTAGCGGGCGGCCCACACGTTGCACATCCCGGTGTCCACCGTGAACACGGCGTCGTCGTCGGCGAGTTCGTCGAGGACGGCGGCCACGTACTCGGGGTGCACCGGGACGTGCTTGTCCACCTTGCGGGTGTAGGCCTTCACCACGCCTTCCAGGGCGTCGGCGTGCTTCTTCAGCATCTTGTCGAGGAAGCGCCGGTTCTCCTTGGCCCGCACCCGCGGGATGAGGCAGCGCAGCGTCTCGCGGACGTCCCCCCACACGGCGAGGTCCAGCTTGGAGCGGCGGCCGAGGTGTTCGGGCCGCACGTCGATCTGGGCGATCTTCACGTCGTCGGGCAGGAAGGCGTTGTACGGGAAGTCGGTGCCGAGCAGGATCAGCAGGTCGCACTCGTGGGTGGCCTCGTAGGCGGCGCCGTAGCCCAGCAGTCCGCTCATCCCGACGTCGAACGGGTTGTCGTACTGGATGAACTCCTTGCCGCGCAGGGCGTGGCCCACCGGGGACTTGATCTTCTGGGCGAACTCCATGACCTCGGCGTGCGCGCCCGCGGTGCCGCTGCCGCAGAACAGGGTGACGCGTTCGGCCCCGTCGATCAGGTCGACCAGCCGGTCGATCTCGGCGTCGCCGGGGCGGACCGTGGGCCGGGCGGTGACCAGGGCGGTCTCGGCGGCCCGTTCGGGCGCGGGCTCGCCGGCGATGTCGCCGGGCAGGGTGACCACGCTGACGCCGCTGCGGCCGACGGCGTTCTGGATGGCGGTCTGCAGCAGCCGCGGCATCTGCCGGGGGTTGGAGATCAGCTCGCTGTAGTGGCTGCACTCGCGGAACAGCTGGTCGGGGTGGGTCTCCTGGAAGTAGCCGAGGCCGATCTCGCTGGAGGGGATGTGCGAAGCGAGGGCGAGCACCGGGGCCATGGAGCGGTGGGCGTCGTAGAGGCCGTTGATGAGGTGCAGGTTGCCGGGGCCGCAGGAGCCGGCGCAGGCGGCGAGCCGGCCGGTGATCTGCGCCTCCGCGCCGGCGGCGAAGGCGGCGGTCTCCTCGTGGCGGACGTGGATCCAGTCGATGGCGGCGTTGCGGCGGACGGCGTCGACGATCGGGTTGAGGCTGTCGCCGACCACGCCGTAGAGGCGTTTGACGCCGGCGCGGGCGAGGATGTCGACGAACTGTTCGGCGACGTTCTGCTTGGCCATGGCTACTCGTCAGCCCCTTCGGTGTCCGGCGGATGCTTCCATGGAGACACAGCGGCCGCGGTTACGCCTCCCACACGGCCGCGGCCGTACGGTCGTCGGCGTACCCCTTGACCCGCACCTGGGCGTCGGCGAGGAACGCGGCCAGACCCGGCGGTCCGGGGGCGGACCACCGGTCCGCGAGGTGGGCGGCGAGTTCCGGTTCGCCGCGCAGGGGTTCGGCGAGGCCCTCGGTGCACATCAGCAGCACATCACCCGGACGGCCGAGCGAGGCACGGAAGCGGAAGGGCTCGCGGGGCGGCTCGGGCGCGGGTTCGTACGGGCTGGGCGGCGTCGGGATCCCGAGGTCCATGGTGAGCCGGTCGCCCTCCGGGGTCTCGGCCGGCGGCGACCCGAACCCGACGACGGCCTCCCCCTTCGGCACCTCGGTCACCCGTGGCTCCAGGTCCTGCCACTCCCCGCCGCGCAGCCGGAACAGTCCGCCGTCGCCCGCGCCGAAGAAGACGCGGGTGCGGCAGGCCGGGTCGGCGGGCAGCAGCAGACAGCGCAGGGTGGCGGAGTACTCCTGCGGCGCCAGGCCCTGTTCGGCGGCGGTGGCGCGCAGCTTGCCCAGGCTGCGGTCGGTGAGCCGGTGCAGCCCGGACTTCAGGTCGCCGCGGCGGGCCGCCCGCAGGTCCTCCACGAGCCGGGCGTGACTGCGGCCGACGGCCCGGCCGATCCACCGGCACACCTCGGCCGCGGCCCGGTGCGCGCCGGGTGTGGCGCGGGCGCCGGTCGCCATCGCGACGAGCACGAGGGCGTGCTCTCCGCTGCCGAACCGGGCGGTGAGCAGCGCGTCCCGCCGCGGCTCCCCGCGGTAGCGGGCGGAGTCCCCGCGCACCGACACGGCCCGCACCGTGCACGCCCCGTACCGGGCCCCGTCCAGCACGGTGTCCGGCACGAGATCGTCCAACGCGTCCGGATCCGCGCCGGGCAGCGCGGTCGGCTCGGCGTCGTAGGTGGGCGGCCCGGAACCGACGTAGGCCCGCGGGGGAACGGCGACGGGGGGCTGGGGAGGTGCGGCCGGAGCGGCGGCGGACGCCGGCTCCGGCCCGGCGCCGCCCGGTGAGGCGTAGGCGGGCGGCGCGGGGTAGGACGGCTGGGGCTCCCCTGCCCGGGGTGGGGCGGGGGCGGTCCCCTCGGGGCCCGTCGCCTCGGGGGCCGTCGGGAGTGAGGCGGGGGCGGTTCCTTCGGGGCCCGTCGGGAGTGAGGCGGGGGCGGTTCCCTCGGGGCCCGTGCCGGTCGGTGCGGCGGCGGTTCCCTCGACGGAGCGGGTGGCGGCCCGGGGGCCGTCGCCCCGGCCGTACGGGCCGGGCTGTCCCGGGAGCTGTGCCTGACGGTCCTCGAAGCCGGCCGGTGTCGACCCCGGCGGGAAGCTCTGGGGCTCGGACGGGGTCGCGGGCGGGGGTTCCCAGGGCGCACGGGGACGCCAGATCCGACCGGCCGCGCGCCCGGTACCGGGGTCGGCCGGGGCCCCGCCGCCTGGCGTCGGACCCACGGGAGCCTCCCCGCCGCGAGCCGGACCGGCCGGTGTCTCACTGCCGGGAACCAGACCCGTCGGGGTCCCACCGCCGAAGGCGGGACCGGCCGAAGTCCAGCCGTCGGGAGCCGGACCACCGGATGCGGCGGCGGCCGGGGCGGCGCCGGTAGCCGGATCGCCGGATGCGGCGGTGGCCCGTGCACCGGGGATCTGCCCGCCACGAGCCGCACCGGCCGGCGTCCCGTCGCCCGGGATCCGACTGCCCGGGGCCTCGCCGCCGGGGGCTGGTGCGGTCCGGGGGGCGTCGGGGCGTGGGCCGACCGGTGGGTCACCGGGGGCGTCGTCCGTCGTGCCGGTCCTCGGGGCCCGCATTGTGGCGTCGGCCGACGGTTCGGGTGGCGGCGGGGCGGCATCGCCGTGCGGTGTCGTCGGCGGCGTCGGCGGCGTCGGTGTCGTCGGTGTCGGCTCGGTGTTGCCGTACGCCGGCTGCAGCGAGGCCGGGGGGCGGTCGCGTTGGGGTGGTACCGCTGCGGGCGGAGGTGGCCAGGTGGGGGGCGCGGGGGGCGCGTCCCGGGGTGGCGGGCCGGGCCGGGCGTCGGACGGGGCGTCGGGGCGATGCTCGCGTGGGGCGACGGGCGCGGTGGCCGAGCGGCGGCCGAGCGTGTCGCTCGCCGAGGCGAAGCGGTCGTCCAGTGAGTCGGGCGCGTCCGTGGGACCCGTGTCCGCCGTGGCGTCGTCGTACAGCTGCCCCCACCAGTCGTCCTCCCGGCCGGTGGGCCTTCCCCCCTGCTGGCTCATGCCCCCAATTGTCCACCGCACGGCCCGGATGAAAACGGGGCATCGGGAAAATCCGGCCCCCCGGGGCGCTTTGGACGGCGTGTCCGACGGCGTGTCGGGTGAGTCGTCGAACACCGGGACGAACCCCCGTGCGGCTCCAGGGACTTGGTGGCCGCCGGGCGGTCCCACCCCCCACGGGAGGACCGCCCGGCGACAGCGTGGTGACCGGGCCCCGGATCCCCTTCACGCGCGACGCGCGCGTCTCGGGCCCCGGCCACGTCGGGAATCGGCCGCACGGCGAACCGCCGGGCGATCACACGGAGCGGCCGTGGCCACACCTTGGCAGAGCGAGCGGTGCTCCGGCGATGATGTTCGGCGGCGGGTTTGCGCCGTGGCTGTTTTCCGCCACGGCCCGGGCGCGCGGCGGCAGCGGAACTTCGCGGGAGGGCACGCACTGATGCTGGTGGCGATCGGGCTGGACGAGACCGACGAGTCGGCGTACCGCGCCCTCGTGGCGCTGGGCGCGGCCGACGTACCCGACCTGTCCCGCCGCCTCACGCTCGCCGAGCGCGACACCGAGCGCGCGCTGCGCCGGCTGGAGCGGCAGGGCCTGGCCGCGCAGTCCTCCGGGCGGCCGGGCCGCTGGGTGGCCGCCCCGCCCGGCGTGGCGCTCGGCGCGCTGCTCACCCAGCGGCGGCACGAGCTGGAGAAGGCCGAGCTGACCGCCGCGCTGCTGGCTCAGGAGTACCGGGCGAGCGCCACCGAGCCGGCCGTGCACGACCTGGTGGAGGTGGTCACCGGCGCCGCCGCCGTCTCCCAGCGTTTCCTGCAGCTGCAGCTCGGTGCAACCGAGGAGGTGTGCGCACTGGTCACCGGCAGGCCGATGGTGGTCTCCGGCATGGAGAACGACGCCGAGGAGCAGGCGGCCGGCCGGGGCGTGCGCTACCGCGTGGTCGTCGAGCGATCGGTGCTGGACCTGCCGCACGGCCTCACGGAGCTGACGGCGGCGCTCTCCCGCGACGAGCAGGTCCGGGTCGTCGACGAGGTGCCGACCAAGCTGGTGATCGCCGACCGTGCCCTCGCGCTCGTGCCGCTCACCTCCCGCAGCGCGGAGCCCGCCGCGCTCGTGGTGCACGCCAGCGGGCTGCTGGAGCTGCTGTCGGGTCTGTTCGAGTCGGTGTGGCACGGCGCGCTGCCGCTGCGGCTCGGCCCGCGGGGTGTGACGGAGGAGGGCCCGGACGGCCCCGACGGCACCGATCTGGAGATCCTGTCGCTGCTGCTCGCGGGGCTGACGGACGCGAGCGTCGCCAAACAGCTCGATCTGGGCCTGCGTACCGTGCAGCGCCGGGTGAAGCGGCTGATGGAGCTGGCCCGGGTGACCACGCGACTGCAACTGGGCTGGCACGCGTATGAGCGCGGCTGGGTGAGCCGGGAGGGCTGACGGCCCGGCCCCGCCGCTCCCCTGCCGCGCGCACCGCCGACGCCCGCGGCCTCGCCCACCGGTCGCACCGCCGACGTCCGCGGGCTCGCCCACCGGTCGCACCGCCCGGCCACGCGCCCGCCCCGGCGCCCCGCCGCCGTACCGCCCCATCTGCGGGTTCTCGCTCGGTCCGGCACTCTGGGCAGATGGGAGTGTGGGAACTCCTGCTGGTCGGGGTGGTGCTGCTACTCGGCCTGTGCGGAGTGCTGCTGCCCGGTGTGCCGGGGTCGTGGCTGGTGTGGGCCGCCGTGCTGTGGTGGGCGCTGAAGGACCCGCAGCCGGTCGCCTGGGGCGTCCTGGTGGGCGCCACCGCGGCCCTGCTGCTGTCCCAGGTGGTCCGGTGGGCGCTGCCGCCGCGCCGGCTGCGCGAGTCCGGCGCCACCCCGCGCATGGCGGTGTACGCCGGGCTGGGCGCCCTGGTGGGCTTCGTGCTGATCCCGGTGCTGGGCGCGATCCCGGGCTTCCTGGGCGGGATCTACCTGTGTGAGCGGCTGCGCCTCGGGCGGCACGGCGAGGCCCGGGCGGCCCTGCGCACGGCGATGCGTTCGGGTGGCTGGAGCGTGCTGGCGGAGCTGTTCACCTGCCTGCTGATCACGGCGGCCTGGCTGGGCGCGGTCATCTGGGGCTGAGCGGCCCGCCGTCATCCGGGGCTCGGGCGGAGCAGCCCGGCGTCATCCGAGGCTCGGGCGGAGCGACTCGGGCCGAGCGGCCGTAGGGCCGGGGGCCTAGGGGGTGTCTCGTCGATCAGGCCGGATCAGGGAGCGGCGTCTGGTGCCGTGCATCGCAAGGCGGAGGAGGGAGTCGATGCGGAGCATCGGCGAGTGACGACAACGCGGCGAGGTGCGGTGCCAGACGCCGCGAGCCCGGCGTGATCGACGAGACACCCCCTAGGGCGAGGTTCCGATGTGCCGGGCGGCGGGCGGTGCTTGGCTGGGGCCATGACGGAATTCAGCGAGGCCGAGCGCGCGTACCTGCGGTCCCAGCGGCTGGGCCGGATGGCCACGGTCGATCCGGCGGGGCAGCCGCAGGCCAACCCGGTCGGCTACTTCCTCCAGGACGACGGCACCGTCCTGATCGGCGGACTCGCCATGGGCACCACGAAGAAGTGGCGCAACCTGCGCCACAACCCCAAGGTCGCCCTGGTCGTCGACGACGTGGTGAGCGTGCGCCCGTGGCGGGTGCGCGGTGTCGAGATCCGCGGCGAGGCCGACCTCCTCGTCGGGCCGCACGAGCTGGGCCCGCACTTCAGCGAGGAGGTCATCCGCATCCGCCCGAAGCGCATCCACAGCTGGGGCCTGGAGGGCTCCTAGGAGCCCGGTGCGCACCAGGCTCCTAGAGCGTCCGCAGCACGCCCTCCAGTGTCAGCAGCCGGGTCTTGCGCTCCAGGCCGCCCGCGTAGCCGGTGAGCGAGCCGTTCGCGCCGATCACCCGGTGGCAGGGGCGCAGCACAAGCAGCGGGTTGGCGCCGATCGCGCCGCCGACGGCCCGTACGGCGGCCCGCGGGGCACCGATCCGCGCGGCGATCTCGCCGTACGTCGTGGTCGCGCCGTAGGGCACCGAGTCCAGCGCCTCCCAGACCCGTACCCGGAAGGCGGTGCCGTGGGCGCGCAGCGGCAGGTCGAACTCCTTCAGGTCGCCCGCGAAGTACGCGGCGAGCTGTTCCGCGGCCGCGCGGAAGGGTCCGTCGTCCTGCCGCCAGCCGTCCAGCACGCTCCGCCCGCCCTTCTGCTCTGGCACGGACAGCGAGGTCAGGGCCCCGTCGGCGTCGGCGGTGAGCAGCAGCGGGCCGAGCGGGCTGCCGAGGCGGGTGAAGTACGTCGGGGTGGTCATCGGTTCTCCAACTCCCCTGCGGCGAGCAGGTGCTGTACGGCGTAGGAGCGCCAGGGGCGCCAGGTGCCGGGGACGGTGAGGCCGGGAGGGGCGACGTCCGGGTCGCCGAGCGCGCGGGCCCGGATCACGGCGAGGGTGGCGGCGTCCATGCCGGGCAGGGCGCGCAGGGCCTGCTCGGCGTCGTCGCGGTCGGCGCCGGGGTCGAGCCGCAGGCCGCCGTCGGCCAGGGCGGCGGCGAGCGCGCCGAGCGGCCCGCCGGGCTCGGCCTGGGCGAGGACGGCCGGCTCGGGGAAGAGGTGGCTGAGGCTGCCGCAGGGCGCGTCGAGCCGCTTGCCGTACCGGGCGACCAGGTGCGCGGACCCGGCCGGCCCGGCCAGGGCGCGCAGCGCGACCTCGTCGGGATCGGCGGCGCCCGGTGAGCGCAGTCCGGGGCGGGCGGCCACCAGCGGGGCGAGCCCCGGGTCGGCGCCGAGCCGTTCGTCGACGGCGTACGGGTCGGCGTCCAGGTCGAACAGGCGCCGCAGCCGCTGCACGGCCGTGGTGAGGTCGCGCGGGTCGGTCAGGTGCAGACGGGCGCTCAGCCAGCCGCCGGGGTGCGCCGCCGACGCCCGGGTCTCGACGCCGGTGCGCTCCTCCACGGCGGCGATCCCTGTGCCGTACGGCAGGCGCAGGGTGCGCCGGTAGACGCGGGCGCCGGGCGGGCCGGCGACCTCCTCGACGCCGGGCCCCGCCTCGCGGGCCAGCAGGTCGAACACCGGGCCCGCCTGGTACGGCCCGCGGTGGGCCAGCCGCAGCGGGATACCCGCGCCGGGCGTCTCGCCCCGGCGGGCGCCGGGCGCGGCGGCCCTCAGCTCGCTCGGGGTGGACGCGTAGACGGCCTTGATCGTGTCGTTGAACTGACGGACGCTGGCGAAGCCGGAGGCGAAGGCGATCTCGGTGATCGGCAGCTCGGTCGTCTGCAGCAGCACCCGCGCGGTGTGCGACCGCTGGGCCCGGGCCAGCGCGACCGGTCCGGCGCCCAGTTCGGCGGTGAGCTGCCGCTGCACCTGCCGGGCGCTGTAGCCGAGGCGTGCGGCGAGCCCGGCGACGCCCTCCCGGTCGACCACGCCGTCGCCGATCAGCCGCATGGCGCGGCCCACGACGTCGGCGCGCACGTTGTGGTCGGCCGAGCCGGGCACGGCGTCGGGACGGCACCGCCGGCAGGCCCGGAACCCCGAGCCCTGCGCGGCGGCGGCCGTCGCGAAGAAGCGCACATTGCGGCGCTTGGGCGTCACGGCCGGGCAGCTGGGGCGGCAGTAGATCCCGGTGGTCTCGACGGCGAAGAAGAACTCCCCGTCGAACCGGGCGTCCCGGCTCCGCACGGCCTCGTACCTGCTGTCGTCGTCCCTCACGCCCTCCAGTCTCCGCCACGCGGCCCACCCCGGCTGGCGGAAATCGGACACGGAGATGGGCCCGCCCCGGGCCACCGGGCGACGGCTGCGGCGCCGGGGGGGGCGGGGCGGCACCCGACGGCATTCGGAAGCCGCACCCGGACATCGGTCGGGCTACCGCTCCGAGCGACGGGCCCCAGGTTCCGGCAGCCCGGACAACGGCTGCCTCACCGCCGGTGCCGGTCAACGCCCGGCGCACCAGGCCGGAACCCCACCGGACATCCCGTAGCGCCCCCGGCCTCCGGACCACGCACCCCGAAGGCCCAGGGCGCACGGGACGACGGCTGCCGCCCCGAACGCCGGCCCCGGCCGGACACCAGGTGCCACCCCGAACGCCGGACCCCGCCGGACACAGGTGCCGCCCCCGGCGCCGAGCCGCCGGACCGTCCGCCACTGGGGGGCGGAAACGCGCCCCGCACCCGGACCCGGCCCTGCCGCCCTGCCGCCCTGCCGCCGGGGCGCCGGAGCGCCGGGGCGCCGGGGCGCCGGAGCCGGACCAGGCGCCCGGCCCGGCCGCATGCCAGGAGACGCCGGTCCGACCCCGGCGTCCCCTCACCGCGCGGCGTGCGCTAGCGCAGGCGTCCGCGTTTGGCCTCCATCGCCGCCTTCCCCGCCGCGCCCTTGCGCTTCCATTCCTTGCGGATCTCCGCGCGCAGCCGGGCGTCGGTCTTGGCGACGATGTACTGGTTCTCCCGCTGGAGCTTGCGATAGCTCTCCAGCCGCCGCTCCGGCAGCTCGCCGGCCTCCAGGGCGGCCCGCACCGCGCACCCGGGCTCGCTCTCGTGGGCGCAGTCGTGGAACCGGCACCGCTCGGCCAGTTCCTCGATCTCGGCGAAGACCTGCCCGACGCCGCTCCCGGCGTCCCACAGCCCGACGCCACGCAGGCCGGGGGTGTCGATGAGGACCCCGCCGCCGGGCAGGGCGAGCAGATTGCGGGTGGTGGTGGTGTGCCGGCCCTTGCCGTCGACGTCGCGGACGGCCTGGACGTCCATCACGTCCGTGCCGAGGAGGGCATTGGCGAGGGTGGACTTGCCGGCGCCGGACTGCCCGAGCAGCACGGAGGTGCCGCCGCCGAGGACGGCGGCGAGCGTGTCGAGCCCGTCGCCCTGCTCGGCGCTGACGGTCAGCACCGGCACGCCCGGCGCGGCCGTCTCGACGTCCTGGACGAGGTACGACCGCGTCACCGGGTCGGGCACGAGGTCGGCTTTGGTCAGCACGACGACGGGCTGCGCCCCGGACTCCCAGGCGAGGGCGAGGAAGCGCTCGATGCGGCCGAGGTCGAGGTCGGCGCCGCAGGAGACGGCGACGACGGCGTGGTCGACGTTGGCGGCGAGGATCTGCCCCTCGGACCGCTTGGAGGAGGTGGACCGCACGAAGGCGGTGCGCCGCGGGAGATAGGCGCGGACGTAGCGGGGGTTGCCGGCGGGTTCGACGGCGGCCCAGTCGCCGGTGCACAGCACGCGCATCGGGTCGTGGGGGGTGACGAACGCGGTGTCGGCGCGGATCGTGCCGTCGGCGGTGACGATGTCGCACTGTCCGCGGTCCACGCGGACGACCCGGCCGGGCAGCAGCCCTTCGGCGGCGTACGGGGCGAACGCGTCGGCCCAGTCCGCGTCCCAGCCGTAGGCGGCGAGAGCGGAGAAGGCGGAGGTGGAGGTGGAGGTGGAGCCGTGGTGGTTCTGCGGGTTCAAGGGGTGACCCTTCGCGAGGGGCGGCCCCGGCAGGCGCGCGCATACGGCGCGGCGGATTCGGTCAGCCGGCGGCCACGGAGGTGGACGTGAGGGATTCCTGGATGCGGGCAGCGCCCATCGCAGTGACAGCCATCGGTCGACACCTCCTCGGTCTCTCGCTCGCGGGTGACGGCGGCCGGGAGGGCCACCGCGCGGGTCGCCCTCACACTAGAGAGAGGGGCACCCGGAGCGCCACCGGTTTTCCGACGACCGGTTCCGAAGGGCCGGGACACCCGGCGTCGGCCGGACGACCGGTTGAAGGGCCGGGACACCCGGCGTCAGCCGGACGACCGGTTCCGAGGGCCGGGCGCGGCGCCTCCGTCGGCCGCCCGGACTGCCCGACGCCGGACGCCGGACGCCGGACAGGCGAACGGACGCACGGCCGAGGGCGTTCTCCAAATCGCGGCCCCGCACCCCCAGGGAGGTGACGTGAGCGCGGCACACGGAACGGGCGGGATGGATCGCCGGCGTTTCCTCGGCCTGTGCGCCGGGGCGGGCCTCGGTGCCGTCGGCGCGTGCACTGCCCGTCGCGAGCGGCCGCAGCCGCCACGGCCCACCACCGCCGGCCCCACCGCGCGGCCCCGGCCGGAGGGCGAGCGGGGCGCCTCGGGCACCGACGACTGGCACTTGGCCGCCACCGGACCGCCGGAGGCCGTCGCCGGCTACACGGACCGCGTGAGCGTCGCACCGGGCGAGCCGTTCGGGCTGCACGTGTCGACGACGGCCGCGTCCTTCCGGGTCGCCGCGTTCCGGGTCGGCTGGTACGGCGGGCGGGAAGCCCGGCTGGTCTGGGTCTCGGGCCGGGTGCCGGGCCGGGCCGGGGCCGCGCCGCGGCTGCTGCCGATGACCCGTACCGTGCGCGCCGACTGGCCGGTCTCCCTCACCGTGGACACCACCGGCTGGCCGGAGGGCGCCTATCTGCTGCGGCTGGAGGCGGACAGCGGCCACCAGCGCTACGTCCCGCTCATCGTGCGCTCGACGGTGGGCGCGGGCCGCACGGTGCTGCTGCACGCGCCGGCCACGTGGCAGGCGTACAACAAGTGGGGTGGCAGCAGCCTGTACTCCGGTCCGCTGGGCGACTACGCGAGCCGTTCCCTGGCGGTGAGTTTCGACCGTCCCTACGACGGCAACGGCGCGGAGAAGTTCCTGGTGTACGAGCGGGCGCCGGTGGTGCTGGCCGAGCGGCTCGGGATCGCGACGGCCTACACGACCGGCGTGGACGTGCACCGGGATCCGGGGGTGCTGCGCGGGGCGCGTGCCGTGGTGTGCCTGGGGCACGACGAGTACTGGACGCCCGAGCAGCGCGCCCAAGTCACCGCCGCCCGGGACGCGGGCACCAACCTGGTCTTCCTCGGCGCGAACACCTGCTTCCGCCGGATCCGGCTGGAGCCCCGCACGGGGACGCAGGCGCGCACGGCGCTGTTCCACGCGCGTGCCGGGGCGCCCGCGCCGGGCGCGGAGGCGGAGCCGCGCACGGTGGTGTGCTACAAGAGCGCCTTCCGCGAAGACCCCTTGTACCCCTCGCACCCGGACCTGGTCACCACCGACTTCCGGCAGCCCCCGGCCGCCGACCCGGAGTCCTCGCTGACGGGGGTGCTCTACGAGGGGTATCCGGTCGACGCGCCGTACGTCGTCCTCGCCGCCGGGCAGTGGCTGTACGCGGGCACGGGGGTGCGGCCCGGCGAGGCGTTCCCCCACCTCGTCGGCGTGGAGTACGACCGGGTCACCCCGGGGTTCCCGACGCCGGCCCCGCTGGAGATCACCGCGCACTCGCCGCTGGTGTGCCTGGGCCGGGCGAGCCACAGCGACTCGGCATACGGCACGACGGCGAGCGGGGCCGGGGTCTTCGCCACGGGCACGATGCGCTGGGCGGAAGCCCTGCTGGCCGGCACCGGTGCGCTCGGCCACGACCACGGCATGGACCGGCGCACCCGTGCCTTCGTCACCCGCACCACCGAGAACGTGCTGCGCGCCTTCGCGCGGGGCCCGGCGGCCCGGTACGCCCCGGCGCCGCACCCCAACACGGTGGAGGTGTACTGCGCTTGACGGAGGGGGCGCTCAGTGCGCGGGGGCCGGGTCCGCCGCCGGGAGGCTGTCCATGAAGGAGCTGACGGAGAACACGGCACGGCCGGGTCCGGGCGGGCCGTACCCGGGGGGCGAGGAGAGCCCGAAGTCCTCCATGGTCTGCCGGTAGGCCTGCAGCAGCCGGATGTGGTACTCCAGCGGCGCGCCCTGCGGGTTGGCCTTGCCGAGCGGGGTGGTGGGCTCGGGGCACCAGGTGGTGAACCGGGGCGTGATGCCGTGCGACATGAAGAAGCGCAGGCCCTCGGTGGTGGAGGCGATGGCCTCGTCGACCGTCTTGAAGCCGAAGGGCTCGGCCATCTCGACGCCCGCGACGAAGTTGGGGATGACGTTGCGCGCGCCGAAGACATCGGCGGAGTCGAGGATGCGCCGGTGCCACTCGTCGCGGCCGACGTACCGCTCCTTGCCGGGGCAGTACATCTTGAACAGGTACTCGTCCCACACCTCGTAGTTGGGGTGGTAGATCTGCACGCCGTAGTCCTTGAAGCGCTGCACGTCCGCCTTGGGCAGCGCCTGGGCGACGACCTTGCCGATCCAGCGGCCGGGGAAGCGCTCCTCGATGGCCTTGGCGTAGTGGCCGTAGAAGTCGGCCTCGTCGCGGCCGGAGACGGTCTTGGTGATGGCGCCGCCGGTCAGGGTGTAGGCGGTGGAGGCCTTCTGGGTGTCGTACCGGTCGATGATCTCCAGGGCCTCCAGGACCTCCTCGACGTCCTTCACCCCGGTGTAGGGACGCCCGGCGGCCTTGTGCTGGCGCCAGTTGTGGTTGATGTCGCAGTACTGGCACTCCTCCTTGGCGCCGAAGTACTGGCAGACCCGGAAGACGGTGAGGTAGATCAGGTAGCCCCACTGGATGGTGGGGGCCACCTCCATCACGGACTTGCCGTTGGAGAGCTTGTGCCGGTAGTACTCCGGCATCGGCGGCACGCCGACGTCGGCGATGCGCTTGCCGTCGAGGTAGAGGCCGAGCATGCCGTGCTCGTCGGCGGCGACCCGGTAGGGCGAGGCGGGGTTCACCCGGACGGAGACGACCGTGCGGCGCAGGTCGTAGGGGCCGCCGGTGAGGATGATCTCCTCGGGCGGGCGGCGCAGCGCGGCCTCGCCGAGCTCGGGCAGGGTGCCGTGGTCGAAGGAGAAGATGAAGTACGACTTCGGCTTCACCTCACCGCTCTCGTTGTCGCTGAGCGCCGACGGGTCGAAGGCGACTCCGCCGCGCAGCAGGTCCTCCTTGAAGACGGCTTCCCGCGGCACCTGCGGAAACCGCTCCATCAGATCCTCGACCAGCGCGGTACGGCTGCCCATCCGACTCTCCTCCCGGTTCAGGCGTACGACTCCTCACGGTATGCCCTGCCTCCCGCGTCAGCCGTGCCGGGTCCCCTCACGCGCCGCGATGTGCCCCGGGACGGGGGTGCCGGCGGGCAGCGCCGGGTCGGGGACGGGCGCGCCCCAGACCTGGGTGAGCGGCAGGGTGCCGGCCCACAGGCCGAGGGCGGCGTCGGGTCCGTCGCCGTCGTCGGGCGCGCCGGTGCGGATCTTGACGGAGGCCTCTTCGAGGGAGACGGCGAGCAGGGTGGTGGCGGCCAGCTCCTTGCGGCTGGGGCGGCGCGCGTACGCCCACTGCCCCGGCGTCGCGTGCTCGGTGAGCCGGCGCAGGCCCTCCAGCTTCTCGTCGGGGTCGGTCACGGTGCGGGCGTCGCCGTGGATGACGGCGCTGCGGTAGTTGACGCCGTGTTCGAAGACGGAGCGGGCGAGGACCAGGCCGTCCACGTGGGTGACGGTGACGCAGACGGGCGCGGACCCGGCGAGGCTGCGGCTGGCGACGGAGCCGTGGACGTAGAGCCGGTGCTCGTCCCGTCCGTAGACCGTCGGGAGGACCAGGGGCCGGCCGTCGATCACCACGCCCAGGTGGCAGACGAACCCGGCGTCCAGGATCGCGTCGAGGTCCGCCCGGGACAGGCTGCCCTGCTCGCGCAGGCGGCGGTGCCGGGTGCGGTCGGTCTGCGGAAGGATGGCGGGCAGCGGCTGCGGCGCGGTGGCGGGCGGGAGTGACGTCATGGCGCGGAATGTACCGAAACCGCATCCTGGGAGCCAGGTGGTTTCGGAAACAGTGGGTCCGCTTGATGGAGACAACGGAATCGGTTGATCGGGAGGGGCGCCTCGATGAGGGAGCGCGTGACGAACTGGGCGGGCAACATCACCTACACGGCCAAGGAGCTGCACCGGCCGCGCTCGCTGGACGAGCTGCGCGGGATCGTCGCCGGCAGCGACCGGGTGCGGGTGCTGGGCAGCGGGCACTCCTTCAACGCGATCGCCGACCCGGGTGCCGAGGGCGTCCTGCTGTCCCTGCAGGAGCTGCCCGCCGAGGCCGACGTCGACACGGCGGCGCGCACCGTGCGGGTGGGCGGCGGGGTGCGCTACGCCGAGCTGGCCCGCCGGGTGCACGCGCACGGGCTGGCGCTGGCCGCGATGGCCTCCCTGCCGCACATCTCGGTGGCCGGTTCGGTGGCGACCGGCACGCACGGCTCGGGCGTCGGCAACGGGCCGCTGGCCGACGCGGTACGGGAGGTGGAGATCGTCACCGCGGACGGCTCCACCGTCGTCCTGGCTCGGGGCGACGAGCGTTTCGGCGGCGCGGTCACCTCGCTCGGCGCGCTGGGCGTCGTCACCGCGCTCACCCTCGACCTGGAGCCGGCCTACGAGGTCGAGCAGCATCTGTACACCGAACTGCCGCTGGAGGGAACGGACTTCGAGACGGTCATGGCGTCGGCGTACAGCGTGAGCCTGTTCACGGACTGGCGCGCGCCGGGGTTCCGCCAGGTGTGGCGCAAGCGGCGCACCGACCAGCCGCTGCCGGACTTCCCGTGGGCGGTGCCGGCCAAGGTGGCGCTGCACCCCGTGCCGGGGATGCCGGCGGAGAACTGCACCGAGCAGTTCGGTGTGCCCGGGCCGTGGCACGAGCGGCTGCCGCACTTCCGGGCGGAGTTCACGCCGAGCAGCGGGGCGGAACTGCAGAGCGAGTACCTGCTGCCGCGCGAGCACGCCGTCGGCGCGCTGCACGCGATCGGCTCCCTGGGGGACACGGTCGCCGGCGTGCTGCAGACCTGCGAGGTGCGCACCGTCGCCGGCGACGCGCAGTGGCTCAGCCCCTCCTACGGGCGGGACACGGTCGCCGTGCACTTCACGTGGGTGGAGGACACTGCGGCCGTGCTGCCGGTGGTGCGCCGGCTGGAGGAGGTCCTGGAGCCCTTCGCGCCCCGGCCGCACTGGGGGAAGGTGTTCACCACCCCGGCGGCGGCGCTGCGCGGGCGTTACCCCCGGCTCGCCGACTTCCGCGCGCTGGCCCGGGAACTGGACGCGTCGGGGAAGTTCACCAACGCCTTCGTGGCCGAGCTGCTGGACGGCTGAACGTCCCCCCGCAATGGCCCCGGAGACTTCCACGAACCCTTTCGCCAACCGTTGTGAAAAGTCCCGGGCGCCCCTAGCCTGAGGAAGCCGGCAGGAGCCCGAGGGCGAAGGAGGCGATCCGGTGAAGCGCACCTCCCGCGACATCCGCACGGCGAACCGCTACGAGGTCCTGCGCCGGATCATCGCCTCCTCGCCCACCTCCCGGCAGGAGCTCGCGGCCGCCACCGGCCTGTCCCTCGCGACGGTCGCCACGCTCGTCGGCGAGCTGCTCGACCTGGGACTGGTCACGGAGGTCGGCTTCGCGGACTCCGCGGGTGGCCGACCCCGGGGGCTGGTCGCCGTCGACACCACCGGCGGCTTCCTGGTCGGCGTGGACCTCGCCGAGACCTACGTCCACGCCGAGCTGTTCGACCCGGGGCTGAACGTCCTGGCCCGCGCCGAGGAGCAGGTGCCGCCCGGCGAGAGCCGCCCCGAACGGCTGGCCGCCCGCGTGGCCGCCGCCGTCGGCGCGGTGATCGCCCGCGCCGGCGCCGCCGGGGACCGGGTGCTCGGCGTGGGGGTGAGCGTGCCGGGGCAGGTGGACCGGGACTCGGGCGTCGCCGAGTACGCGCCCAACTGGGACTGGCACGACGTCCCGCTGCGCGACCTGCTCGCCGAGCACATCCCGTACCCGCTGCACCTGGACAACCCGCTGCGCGCCGGCGCGGTGGCCGAGCTGTGGTTCGGCGCCGCCCGGGGCCACGACGACGCGGTGGTGGTCACCCTGGGCACCGGGGTGGGCGCCGGCCTGGTGCTGGGCGGCGCGGTGCACCGCGGGGTCAGCAACAGCGCGGGCGAGTGGGGGCACACCACGCTCGTCCTGGACGGGCGGCCCTGCCACTGCGGCAGCCGCGGCTGCGTGGAGACGTACGTCGGCGCGCCCGGCATCATGCGCCACCTGGCCGACCTCGCGCCGCACAGTCCGCTGTCGCACCCCGGGGACCAGACCGCGACCATCGACGCGCTGGCTCGGGCCGTGGCCGCGGGCGACCCGGTGGCCACCCGGGTCGTCCGGGAGACGGCCCGCTACCTCGGCGCCGCGATCGCCGACCTGGTGAACGTCCTCAACCCGGAGGTGGTCGTCCTCGGCAGCTGGGTCGCCGCGCGCCTGGGCGAGCCGCTGCTGCGGGCCGTGCGCGAGGCCGTCGCCGGGCGCGCGCTGAGACGTCCGCTCGCGGCCACCGCGATCGTCCTGTCCCCCCTGCCCACCGACCCGGTGTGCCTGGGCGCGGCCACGTTCGCCCTGGAAGGCGCGCTCCAGGACGCCGGAGCCGGCCGGGCGCGGCGCGCCGCCCCCACGAGGATCCGCACCGCGCCCCCGTCCTGACAGGGGCGGGAGCCGTCACTTCTCACCGTCTGGAGACCGATGACCGTGCCCACGACCACCATCGCGTACGTCGAGAGCGTCTCCCCCGGCGACGGGGCCCTGCCACCGCGGGCCTGGTACGCCTCCTCCGACGCCGCCCGGCTGTCGCTGAACGGCAGCTGGCGCCTGCGCCTGGCGCCGACGGCGGACGCGCACGACGACTCCTTCGCCGAGCCCGGGTACGACGCCGGGGACTGGGCCGAGGTCACCGTCCCCGGGCACTGGGTCCTGCAGGGCCACGGCGCCCCGATCTACACCAACCACCTCTACCCCTTCCCGGTCGACCCGCCCCGGGTGCCCACCGAGAACCCGACCGGCGACCACCTGCGCGTCTTCGACCTGCCGGAGGACTGGCCGGCCGACGGCGGCGCCGTGCTGCGCTTCGACGGCGTGGAGTCCTGCGCCCGGGTCTGGCTCAACGGCACCGACCTCGGCGTCTTCCAGGGCTCCCGGCTGCCGCACGAGTTCGCCGTCGGGCACCTGCTGCGGCCCGCAGGCAACGTCCTCGCCGTCCGCGTCCACCAGTGGTCGGCGGGCTCCTACCTGGAGGACCAGGACCAGTGGTGGCTGCCGGGCATCTTCCGGGACGTCACCCTGCTGCACCGGCCGCCCGGCTGCGCCGCCGACTTCTTCGTGCACGCCTCCTACGACCACGTCACCGGCGAGGGCACCCTGCTCGTCGACTCCGACGTCGACGGCCGGGTCACGGTGCCCGAACTGGGCGTGGACGTCGCCACCGGCGAGCCGGTCACCGTAGCGGTCGAGCCCTGGTCGGCGGAGACGCCGCGGCTGTACGACGGGGTGCTCGCCACCGAGGGCGAGCGGGTGGCGCTGCGCATCGGGTTCCGCACCGTCGAACTGCGCGACGGACTGATCCGGGTCAACGGCACACCGGTCCTTTTCAAGGGCGTGAACCGGCACGAGTGGCACCCGGAGAAGGGCCGCGCGCTGGATCCGCGGACCCTGCGCGAGGATGTGCTGCTGATGAAGCGTCACAACATCAACGCGGTGCGCACCTCCCACTACCCGCCTCACCCCGCCTTCCTCGACCTGTGCGACGAGCTGGGGCTGTGGGTGATCGACGAGTGCGACCTGGAGACCCACGGCTTCACCGAGCAGGAGTGGCGGGGCAACCCCGTCGACGACGACCGCTGGACCCCGGCCCTGCTGGACCGCGCGGCCCGCATGGTCGAACGGGACAAGAACCATCCGTCCGTCGTGCTGTGGTCACTGGGCAACGAGGCGGGCACCGGGCGCGGCCTGACCGCGATGGCGGAGTGGATCCGCGGCCGCGACACCTCCCGGCTGCTGCACTACGAGGGCGACCGCACCTGCCGCGACACGGACGTGTACTCGCGGATGTACGCCGCGCACGAGGAGGTCGAGCGGATCGGCCGCGGCCTGGACGGCGGCCCGCAGAAGCGGCGTTCCCTGCCCTTCATCCAGTGCGAGTACGCGCACGCCATGGGCAACGGGCCGGGCGGACTCGCCGACTACCAGCGGCTGTTCGAGACGCACGAGCGGCTCCAGGGCGGCTTCGTCTGGGAGTGGATCGACCACGGCATCGCCCACCCGGAGCTGGGATACGCCTACGGCGGCGACTTCGGCGAGGAGCTGCACGACGGGAACTTCGTCTGCGACGGGCTGCTCTTCCCCGACCGGCGGCCCTCGCCGGGCCTGGTCGAGTACAAGAAGGTGATCGCCCCGGTCGGCATCGAGGGCGACGCCGGCGGCGCCACGGTGCGGGTGACGAACAAGCAGGACTTCGCCGGCCTGTCCGCGCTGGAGTTCACCTGGTCCTACGAGGTCGACGGCGAGAGCGTCGCCCAAGGCCCGCTCGCCGTCCCGGCCCTGGCGCCCGGCGCGTCCGCCGACGTCAAGCTCCCCGAGCCGCCCGAGGCGGACCGCCCCGGCGCCGAGACCCAGTGGACGGTGCGCGCGCTGCTGGCTGCGGACACGGCGTGGGCGCCCCGGGGGCACGAGGTGGCCTGGGGCCAGTGGACGGTGTCCCGCCGGCCCGTTCCGCGCGTGGCCGCGAGCGCCCGCCCGGAGCGGGCCGGCGACCGGATCACCCTCGGTCCCGGCGTCTTCGACGCCCGCACGGGTGCCCTGCTCGCGGTCGGCGGGGTGGCCGTCGAGGGGCTGCGGCTGGACGTGTGGCGAGCGACGACCGACAACGACGACGGCGCCTCCTGGCAGGACCACGTCCGGTACGGGCCGTTGTGGCGCAAGCTCGGTCTGCACCGCATGCGCCACCGCCTCGACGCGGTGCTGACCGCCGACGACGCGCTGACCGTGCGCACCCGGGTGGCGCCGGCCGGCCGGGAGATCGGCCTGCGCACGGTGTACCGGTGGACGTCCGACGGCGACCGGCTGAGGCTGACGGTGTCGGTGGGGCCGGAGGGCGATTGGACGGTGCCGCTGCCCCGGCTCGGAATCCGTTTCGCGCTGGCCGCGGCCGACGAGGTGCGCTGGTTCGGCGGCGGGCCCGGTGAGGCGTACCCGGACACCCGGGAGGCCTCGGCGATCGGCCTGTGGCACGCCACGGTGGACGCGCTGCAGACGCCGTACGTGCGCCCGCAGGAGAACGGCGCCCGCGCCGACGTGCGCTGGGCCGAACTGGGCGGGCTGCGCATCGAGGGTGACCCGGAGTTCTGGCTGACCGCGCGGCGCTGGACGACACAGCAGCTCGACGCGGCCCGCCACCGCACCGACCTCACACCGGGCGACCGGGTGTGGGTCACGCTCGACCACGGCCAGCACGGCATCGGCTCCCAGTCCTGCGGCCCGGGCCCGCTGCCGCGGTACTTCCTGCACGCCGAGCCGGCCGAGTTCTCGTTCGTCCTCTCACCGGCCGCCTGACCCACGCCGCAGGCGCCGCCGCCGAACCGGGCGGCGGCGTCCGCGCGTGCGCTCCGGCGGCCGGCACAGGCCGTCGGTCCACCAGGTGGTGTACGCGTCAGCCGTGCCGGGACCGTGACGGCGGGCGCCGGCACCGCTTCCGGCCGGTACCCTTCCTGCACTAGGCTGCAACCTAGACCCCCTAGGAACGGAAGGTGCCGAATGGCCCGTGCCGGCCTCACCGCCGACCGTCTCGTCGCGGCCGCCGCCGAACTCGCCGACGAGGCGGGCTACGAGAACGTCACCCTCTCCGCGCTGGCGCGGCACTTCGGCGTGAAGGACGCGAGCCTGTACTCGCATGTGCGCAATCTGCGGGACCTGCGCACCCGGCTGGCCCTGCTGGCCGGCGGCGAGATGATCGACGCGATCGCCACCGCCGTGGCCGGCCGCTCCGGCAAGGACGCGCTGGCCGCGTTCGCCGGCGCCTACCGGGCCTACGCCCTCGCGCACCCGGGCCGCTACGCCGCCACCCAGATCCCCCTCGACCAGGCCCTCGTGACCGACTCCCCCGCGCTGCGCCGCACCGCGGAGATCACCTACGGCATGCTGCGCGCCTACGGCCTGCACGAGCCCGACCTGACCGACGCCGTACGCCTGCTGCGCAGCACCTTCCACGGCTACTGCGCCCTGGAGGCGGGCGGCGGCTTCGGCGCCCCCCGGGACGTGCAGCGCTCCTGGGAACGCGCGATCGACGCCCTGCACGTGGCCCTGGAGAACTGGCCCCGCGAGGAGAGCACCGATGACTGACCCGTCCTACGACGTCCACGGCAGCGGACCGGTGCTCCTGGTGCTGCCCGGAGGCGCCGGGCACCCCATGGGCCTGGAACCGCTGACCCGGCGGCTGGCCGCGCGTTTCACCGTCGTCGTGCTGGACCCGCTCGGGCTGGCCCACGGCCGACTGGGGCAGCCGGTGGCCGGACAGCGGGTGGAGGACTGGAGCGAGGCGGCCCGGCGCGTGCTCGACGCGGTCCTTCCCGCCGGCGAGTCCGCCCGCGTCCTCGGCACCAGCTCCGGCGCCATCGCCGCGCTCGACCTGCTCGCCCGCCACCCGCGGCGGCTGCGGCACGTCGTCGCCCACGAACCGCCGTGCGTGGCCGCCCTGCCCGACGGGGAGGCGCGGCACGAAGGGTTCCGCGCGGTGTACGACACCTACCGCCGCGCGGGGCTCGCCGCCGCCGGGGCCCGGCTCGCCGCGGAGCTGGAGGAGCGCCCGGCACCGGACCTGCCGCCGGGGCGACCGCCGTCCGCGCAGGAGGAGCAGGGGACGCCCATGGGGATCTTCCTCAGCCGCGTCCTGGTCCCCTTCTCCGGGTACGTGCCCCCGGCCTCGCTCCCGTCCGGCCGGCTCACGATCGCCGCCGGGACCGCCTCCCGGGGGCAGGTGCCGTACCGGACGGCCGCCGTGCTGGCCGAGCGGCACGGCTGCCGGTTCACCGAACTGCCGGGCGGGCACCTGGGCGCGGTCGAGCACCCGGAGGCGTTCGCGGACGCCGTCACCGAAGCCCTGGGCGTCACGCCCGGCGCGGGCCCGGCTCCCGCGGGTTCCGCGACGCCGTGACGCCGTGACGCCCCCGCGCGGTCAGCCGGACGGCGGCCGGGTGAGCGCCTGCACCGTGTCGTACGAGAGTGCCGTGCCCTCGGGCGTCCGCCCGGCGCGCACCCGGACCGCCGCCTCCACGGCCGCGCCCAGCGCCTGCCGGTAGAGCAGCGAGCCGAGGCTGATCCGGCGTACGCCGAGGTCGGTCAGCCGGTCGACGCTCGGGCCGCCGGGCGTGTACAGGATGTTCAGGGGCACCGACAGCTGCCGCACCAGGGCGGCGATCTCGGCGGGGTCGGCCAGGCCGGGCACGAACACCCCGTCGGCGCCCGCCTCCTGGTACCGCTCCAGGCGGCGCAGCGTCTCCGGCGGGCCGGCATCGCCGCCGCTGCCCCCGCCGGGCCAGTGCGTGTCGGTACGGGCGTTGACGAACAGACCGGGCACCGCCGCCTTGACCGCGGCGATCTTGGCGGCGTGCCGGCCGGCGGAGCCCCGCCCGTCCTCCAGGTTGATCCCGGCCACGCCCACCGCCCACAACGCCTGTGCCAGCAGGGCGACGTGTTCGGGGTCGTCGCTGAACCCGCTCTCCACGTCCACCGTCAGCAGGAACGGACCCGAGCCCAGCAGCAGGGCGAGACGGAGGGTCTCCTCGCGGGTCGCGGCGGCCGCGTCGGGCAGGCCCGCCGCCGCGGCGACACCGAGACTGGTGGTGCCGATCGCCGGGAAGCCCCGCGCGGCCAGGGCGTACGCGGAGGCGTGGTCCCAGGCGCACGGCAGCAGCAGCGGCTCGCCCGCGCGGTGCAGCGCGGCGAAGGCGGTCACGACAGGTCCCCCACCGCGTCCGCGTAGTACACCGACTCGGCCACATGGCGGGCGAGTTCGCGAAAGCTCCAGCCCTCGCCGGGAGAGTCGTCGAGCGCGGCGTCGGCGAGCGCGTCGAGGCGCACGGCCCAGATGCGGGCGAGCCGGGTGAGCCGGCTGCGGGCCTCGTCGAGGTCCTCGCGGGTGAAGGGGGCGAGGTCGGCGGGCGTGGTGACGGCGGAGGCGTGCCAGTGGTCGGGCAGCGGCGGCTCCCCGGCCGACCGGGCCTCCAACTCGGCGAGATGGTCGACGAGGTGGTCGGCGACCCGGCGGATCGCCTTGTGCGGGGTGTACACCCGGTCGTCGACGTGGACGGGCGTGCCGTCCCAGGCGGTCCAGCTCTCGGCGAGCGCGAGGACGTGGTCGACCATGGCGGTGACGGCCCGGGCAGGCGTGTCATCGTGCGTGCGGGCGGGCGTGTCTGCGGCGTGTGCGGTCATGCGGGCACGCTAGGCGCCGGACGCTTCGGCGCGGACCGAAGCGTCCTCGCACGGCGGGCCGTTCAGCCGGTGGCGGCACGCTCCGCCGCGCCGCGCTCGACGCAGAACTCGTTGCCCTCGGGATCGGCGAGGACGGCCCATCCGGTGCCGTCCGGGTTGCGGCGGTCGCCGACGAGGGTGGCGCCGAGGCCGAGCAGCCGCCGCACCTCCTCGTCGCGGGTGCGGTCCTGCGGCTGGAGGTCGAAGTGGACCCGGTTCTTGGAGGTCTTGGTCTCCGGCACGGTGACGAACAGCAGGCCGGCGCCCTCGATGAGCGCCTCGGGGTCTCCCGGCTTGTCGTCGTCGTGCAGGGGCAGGCCCAGCACCTCGGACCAGAAGAGGGCGAGCCGGTAGGCGTCGGCGCAATCGATCGTGGTGTGGCGAATGGCAGAGGTCACACCGGGATTGTCGGCGAGAGGGAGCGCGCGGACAACGCGATGACCGATCCTGCAGGGGCAACGGCGTGACCGCGGACGAGGGACGGCTGGGAGCATGGGCGACACCGGATACACCACGGCCGAGTACGGCGGGATCACCGTCCTCGTCGGCGCCGGCCGGGGCGCCTACCCGTACGGCAACTCGCTGCTGGTGCGGGGCAGCGCGGAGACCCTCGTCGTCGACCCGTCGCTGTCCCTCGTCGACGGCGCGCCCGCCGCAGACCTGGTCCTGGTCAGCCACGCGCACGAGGACCACATCGCCGGACTCGGAAGCTACGACGTCCCGGTCCACGTCCATCGGGGCGACCTCGCCGCGCTGCGCTCCCGCGAGGCGATGGTCGCCGGGCTCGGCCTGCCGCCGGACGCGGCGAAGGAGGTGGACGCGGCGTTCCGCGACCGGTTCCATGTGCGCGGACGGCCCGACGCGCTCGGCTTCGAGGACGGCACCGTGTTCGACCTCGGCGGGCGCACGGTGACCGTGGTGCACCTGCCCGGCCACACCGCGGGTCACTGCGGTTTCCTGGTGGAGCCCGACGGCTTCCTGTTCGTCGCGGACATCGACCTGACCTCGTTCGGCCCGTACTACGGCGACCCCGGCAGCAGCCTCGCCGCCTTCGAGGCGTCGATGCGCCGCTGCCGGGAGATCGACGCCCGCTGGTACGGCACGTCCCACCAGAAGGGGGTCGTCGAGGGCGCGGAGGAGTTCCGGCGCCGGCTGGACGCCTTCGCCGGCGTGGTGCGCGCCCGGGACGCGGCCCTCCTCGCGCTGCTGCGTGAGCCCCGCACCGTAGAGGAGATCGTGGAACACCGGCTGGTCTACCGGCCCCACGTGGAGGCCCCGCACGTGAGGCCGGTCGAACGCCGGACGGCGGTGCGGCACCTGGACCGCCTCCTGAACGCCGGCTTGGCCGAACGCGTGGACGAGAACCGCTTCCGCGCGACGTAGCACCCGCCCCGCTCAGCCGAGCCCGGGCGCGGTGGCCCCCTCCCCCGCCTCCCCTTCCGTGCGCACCAGCCCCGCCGGGATCAGGTGCCGGGCGACGAGCGCGTCGCGGACCAGGCCGGCGTACACCGTGGCGCCGCGCACGGAGGTGTGGGTGTTGTCCCGCTTCTCGTCGTACAGGTACAGCGCCTTGGAGCCCTCCACGCCGAGGGACTCCACCAGGGCCTTCGTCGCAGCCGTGAGGTCGACGAGCGGCACGTCCTCGGCGGCGGCGACGGAGCGGATGACGGCCGGGTGGTCGACGCCGAGGCCGTTGACGAGCAGCGCGGTGCCGTTGTTCAGGGTGCCGTCGGCGTTGAACCAGCGGCGCACGATCGGTGTCACGAGGACCGGGTCGCCGCCCCGTTCGCGCACTCCGGCGACGAGGGTCTCCAGGTTGGCGCGGTAGGTGGCCGCGTCGGTGGTCTTGTCGTTGTGGGCGAGCTGGACGAGGACCAGGTCGCCGGGGCGGATCAGCGGGCGGACGGTGGCCCACAGCCGCGGGTCCTGCAGATAGCTGACGGTGCTCTCGCCGGAGTCGGCGTGGTTGGCGACGGACAGCCCCTTGCGCAGGTACTGCGGCAGTTGCTGGCCCCATCCGGAGTAGGGGTCGCCGGGCTGGTCGCAGACCGTGGAGTCACCGATGAGCAGGATCTGGCGCGCGTGGTGCGCGGGCGTGACCCGGATGCCCGCGAGGGCGGGGGCCGCGCCGCCGACGGCCAGGTCCAGGCCGGGGCTGCCGTCGGGTCCGGTGGGCTCCCCCTCGGGGGTGCGGACGTCGACCGTGAAGCTGCGGGCGACGCGCTCGCCGGCCGGGACGGCGGTCTCCGGGAGCAGGGTGCGGCGTGTCTCGCCGGTGAGGGAGGTGCGGGAGGCGGTGTCCCCGCCGAGGAGCACCTGCACGTCGTAGGTGCCGGGCGGGACGTCGACGTGGCAGGCGGTGGCGGTGCAGTGGGCGGTGCCGGGCGCCTGGCCGGGCGCCGCCGCGTGGGCGGGGGTCCCGGTCAGCGCGGCTCCCAGGGCGGCCGCCGCCAGCGCGGCGGCATTGAAACGTCTCATGCGCGGCTCCTTGCTCGATTGCGGCCTGACCAAGCCGAGACCGTACCGCTTCGGACAAGCGCTTTCTAGCCCTTCATCACGGATCTCGCCCTTGCCAACTTCTTTCCTGCGCAAGCCCTTTCGTGAAATCGATTCAACTGTCACGCTGCCTCTCGCCCGCACGCCCACCCCCCTTCGAAGGAGGCACCCCCATGCCCGGATCCGGGAGCGGAGCAGTCCCCCGCCGTACCGTCGTCCTCGGCTCGGCGGCCGCCGCCGCAGGCGCGGCCCTCGCCGGTCCCCTGGCCGGTACCGCGTCGGCCGCGGGCTTCGGCTGGAGCGACGACGGCACGCACTACGTGGTCGACACCGGCGCCCAGCTGGTTTTCAAGGTGAGCAAGACCAACGGCGACCTGACCTCCCTGGTCTACCGGGGCACCGAGTACCAGGGCTACGGCGGCAAGAACTCCCACGTGGAGTCCGGGCTCGGCGCCTCGACGGTGACGCTGCGCCAGTCGGGCCCGACGATTCTCATCTCCGTCGCGTACGGCACGCTGCGGCACTACTACGCGGCCCGCAGCGGCGAGAACCACCTCTACCTGTGGACGCACAAGGCCGACGACTCCGTCACCGCGACCCGGTACATCCTGCGCGTGAAGGCGGGGATGTTCCTCAACGACGAGCCCGACTCCTACACCTACGCGCCGACCACGATCGAGGCCTCGGACGTGTTCCGCAAGGCCGACGGGCAGACCCGCTCCAAGCACTACGCGAGGCGGCGCGTGATCGACTACGACTGCGTGGGCTGGACGACCGGGAGCGTCGGCCTGTGGATGGTGCGCAGCAACCACGAGAAGGCGTCCGGCGGCCCGTTCTACCGCTCGCTGCTGCGCCATCAGAGCGCGGACGGCGGCGGCCTGTACGAGATCCTGTACTACGGCGAGAACCAGACCGAACCGCAGCGCTACGGTCTGCAGGGGCCCTACGTCATCGCGTTCACGGACGGCGGGACGCCCCCGGCCGCCCTGTTCCCGGGCACGCTGACCACCCCGTGGGCGGACGCGCTGGGCATCTCCGGCTACGTCCCGGCGAGCGGGCGGGGCCGGGTCGCGGGCGTGGGCATCGCGGGCCGGGACACGGCGTACCCGTACACGGTGGGGCTCGCCAACTCCGATGCCCAGTACTGGACTTCGGCGCGTGCCTCCGACGGCTGGTTCTCCCTCGGCGGGGTGCTGCCGGGAACGTACACACTCACCGTCTTCAAGAGCGAACTCGCCGTGCACACCTCGCAGGTGAGCGTGTCCGCCGGTGCGACGACCACGCTGAACACCCTCACGATCCCCGCGGGCAACGACCCGTCCGGCGCGAGCGCGATCTGGCGGATCGGCGAGTGGACCGGCACCCCGAGCGGCTTCAAGAACGCGGACCTGATGACGTACGCGCACCCGTCGGACGTGCGGGCCGCCCCTTGGACCGGCAATGTGGTGATCGGCGGCGGCGAGGAGACCTCGGGCTTCCCCTGCTATCTGTGGAAGGACGTCAACAGCGGTCTGCTGGTGTACTTCCGGCTGACCGCGGCCCAGGCCGCCGCCGCCCACACCCTGCGCATCGGCGTGACGACGGCCTACGCCGGCGGCCGGCCGCGGGTCACGGTCAACGACGTCTGGACCTCGGCCGTCCCGGCGCCGCCCGCCCAGCCGGGCACGCGGTCGCTGACCGTGGGCTCCTACCGGGGCAACAATCACACGTTCACCTACAGCGTCCCGGCGAGCGCCTGGCTGACGGATCCGAGCCGGTACAACGTGCTGCGGATCGACGTGGTGAGCGGTTCGGGGACGACCGGCTTCCTCAGCGCGGGGACGGCCGTCGACGCGATCGACCTGCTGGTGTGAGCCTCAGGCGGGCCCGTCCGCCACCGGCACCCCGAAGTCCGGGGTGCCGTCCGGCCTCCAGCCCAGCCGCTGGATCCGCGTGTGCCGGTTCGGGTCGTCCAGCGGGTCGCCGGTGATGTCCTTGTACGGCCGGGCGTGGTAGACGAGGACGTCGGTGCGGCCGTCCTCGGCGACGGTGAAGCAGTTGTGGCCGGGGCCGTACTGGCCGGTGCTGTCGTTGCTGGTGAAGACCGGAACCGGGGACTTGGTCCAGCTCGCGGGGTCCATCAGGTCGCTGCCGGCGTCGGCGGTGAGCAGTCCGACGCAGTAGTGCCGGTCGGTCGCGGACGCCGAGTAGGTGAGGAAGACCCGGCCGTGGCGTTGCAGGACGTACGGCCCCTCGTTGACCTTGTAGCCGACGCACTCCCAGTCGAACTCGGGTGTGGACAACCGCACCTGAGGGCCTTTCAGGGTCCACGGGTCGTCCATCTCGGACAGCCACAGGGCCGTGTTGTTGTCCATGCCGGGTTCGTGCTGGGCCCAGCACAGGTAGCGGGTGCCGCGGTGGGTGAAGGTGGTGGCGTCCAGGGAGAACGTCTCCCACCGGGTCGTGATCCGCCCCTTCTCCACCCAGGTGCCCTTCAGCGGGTCGGGGCTCGCGTTCTCCAGCACCCAGATGCGGATGCGCCACACGTCCTCGGCGGGCGCGGCGGCGAAGTAGACGTACCACTTGCCGCCGATGCGGTGCAGTTCCGGCGCCCAGATGTGGGCGGCCATGTCACCGGTGGGGTGGGCCCGCCAGATCACGGTCTCGGCGGCGGTGGACAGGCCGCCGAGGGTGCGGGAGCGGCGCAGGACGATCCGGTCGTACTCGGGGACGGTGGCCGTGAAGTAGTAGGTGCCGTCGGTGTGGCGGTGGATGTGCGGGTCGGCGCGCCGACGGACGAGCGGATTGCCGTACGGCGCGGGACGGCGGGGCGCGGCCTGCGCCGTGCCGGGGACGGCGGCGAGGGCGCCGGCGCCCGCGGCGAGGGCGGCGCCCTTCAGCAGGAGGCGGCGGCCGGCGGCCTGGGGGTGGTCGGGCAGGTCGTGCTCGCGGCTCATGGGACGGCCCCTCTGATCGGAACGCCGATCTGATCGATATGTCGAACGCCATCTGTGATCTCGAACGCACACAAGGTAAGGGTGACCGGCAGGGAGGTCAACGGGTGTGCCGGGCCCCGGTGGACCGCGTTTCCGCCCGCCCCGGCGCCTCGACTAGCGTCGAGTCATGACCAGCGAGAGCCCGCAGCCCCCCGCCTCCCCCGTGCCCTTCGCCGAGGCCCTGACGGCGGGGACCCTCGTCCTCGACGGCGGCATGTCCAACCAGTTGCAGGCCGCGGGGCACGATCTGAGCGACGAGCTGTGGTCGGCGCGGCTGCTCGCCGAACGGCCCGAGGCCGTCGCCGAGGCCCACCTCGCGTATGCCGAGGCGGGTGCCGACGTGGCGATCACCGCCAGCTACCAGGCCACCTTCGAGGGCTTCGCCAGGCGCGGCATCGGCCGGGCGGAGGCGGCCCGGCTGCTGGCGCTGAGCGTGGAACTGGCCCGGCAGGCGAGCGCACAGGCCCGCGAGAAGGGCGTCACCCGGCCGCTGTGGGTGGCCGCGTCGGTCGGCCCGTACGGCGCGATGCTCGCCGACGGCGCGGAGTACCGGGGCCGGTACGGGCTCACGCCGGCGGAGCTGGAGCGCTTCCACCGCCCCCGGATGGAGGCGCTGGCGGCCGCCCGGCCGGACGTGTTCGCGCTGGAGACGGTGCCCGACGCCGACGAGGGGGCGGCGCTGGTGCGGGCGGTGCGGGGGCTCGGGGTGCCAGCGTGGCTGTCGTACACGATCGACGGGGAGCGCACCCGGGCCGGGCAGCCGCTGGAGGAGGCGTTCGCGCTCGCCGCCGACGCGGACGAGGTGGTCGCGGTCGGCGTCAACTGCTGCGCCCCGCAGGACGTGTCCGCCGCCGTCCGGATCGCGGCACGCGTCACCGGCAAGCCGGTCGTGGTCTACCCCAACAGCGGCGAGACCTGGGACGCCGGGGCCCGCGCCTGGCAAGGCCGGTCCACCTTCACTCCCGAACAGGTCCTCGCCTGGCGCGACGCGGGCGCCCGGTTGATCGGCGGCTGCTGCCGGGTGGGGCCCGAGGCGATCAGCTTGATCGCCCGGACCCTGGCGGCCTGAGGCCACGCCGGACGCCTCGGCCTCCGCCGGTCACGGCCGGACCGGTGGACGCGGAAGACCACGTGCCGGCCGGACGGCACCGCCTGGGCCTCTTAGCCCCGGTGTCCGGGTCAGTGGCGGCGCAGGGCTGCCGAGCGGCGCAGGCGGCGGACGGCGGAGCGGAGTTCCACGGTGCGGGTGGCGGCCGGGGCGTCCGCTGCGGGCACCGTGTCCGGGACGACGGCCCGGGCGGCGGCGTCCAGGCGCCACAGGCCCAGTTCGCGGTCGCGCGGCCCGAGAGCGGTGTAGGGCTCGCGCACGGTGTCCGGGCGGCCCTCCTCGCGCGGGGCGGCCAACTCGCCGAAGACCCGCACCGGGTGCGCGATGTCCCACGGCTCCCACCCCGGGTCGCCGTCGGTGACGAAGCGCACCCAGGCGCGGTGCATCTGGTCGGCCAGCCGCTGCGGCCCGCCCTCGCCGGCCAGCTTGGTGGACTCCGGGACCTCGCCGGTGTCGAAGACGAAGCCCAGTTCCAGGGCGTGGCAGGCGCCGAGCCCGGGCAGCAGGGACGGCCAGGCGAACTCGTAGACGTAGGACGTGCCGGGGCGGGCGTCGGCCAGGCGGTGCAGCGGGATGCGCAGCAGATGGTCGGTGACGAGCTGGCCGACGATCTCCGCGGTTCCGGCGTCGGGGTGCAGGGCGCGGTAGCCGCGCACGACCTCGTGTCCGCAGTGGCAGCGGGCCATGGCCCCGGCGAGGGCGACCGGGCCGAGCCGGTCGACGCGCTCGACGAGGCCGCCGGGCACCAGCCACAGCCGGTACTCGTCGCGGGTCCAGCCCATCAGCAGCTCCGCGCCCGCGGCGGCGTCGCCGTCGACGAGGGCCTGCAGCGGGTCGCGGGGCACCAGGTCGCCGTCGACGACGATGCCGAACGACGGCCCGCCCAGCACCGGGCTGCTCAGCCGCCCGACCTCGGCCTGTGTGCGCAGCAGCAGCTCCGGGTCGACGGCGGCGAAGGCGTCGGCGGTGGCGGGCACCTTCAGCCGGGCCGCCATGCGGCGCACCATGCGCCGTACCTTGTCCCGGTCGAAGGCCTCCGGCGGCCCGCTCTGCAGCACGGCCCGCCGGAACAGGCCCTGGGCCTGCGGTGCGGCGATCAGCGCGCCGATGCTGATGGCCCCGGCGGACTGGCCGGCCAGGGTGATCCGGGCGGGGTCGCCGCCGAAGGCCGCGATGGCCTCGTGCACCCAGCGCAGGGCGGCGAGCTGGTCGCGCAGGCCGGGGTTGGCGGGGGCGTCCGGGAAGAGGCCGTAGCCCTCGACGCCGAGGCGGTAGTTCACCGAGACGAGGACGACGCCGTCGCGGGCGAAGGACCGGCCGTCGTAGACGGGGACGGCGGAGGAGCCGCGGGTCAGGGCGCCGCCGTGGAACCACACCAGGACGGGCAGCCGGGCCGCGGGGTCCGGGTCGGGCGTCCAGACGTTGAGGTTGAGGCAGTCGTCGCCGGGCACCACCGGGTCCGACAGGTACTTCTCGAAGGCCTCCGAGTACGGCGGTTTCGGCGGCGTCGGCCCGAAGGCACCGGCGTCGCGGACCCCGTCCCACGGCTCGGGCGGGGCGGGAGGGCGGAAACGGCGCGGCCCGACGGGGGGTGCCGCGTAGGGGATGCCGCGGAACACCGCGATGCCGCCGTCGTACCTGCCGCGTATCCGCCCGTGGGGGGTCGCGACCTCCGGGTCCGTCTGGCCTGCCGTCATGTGCCCACCAGCCCTTCACCGCGCTGCACCGGTATCACCAGAGCACCACAGCAGCGCCCGCTATTCCGTCGCTCGAGGGTCGCACTGGGCCGTTCGGCGTACGACGGGGAGGGCCGCGCCCGGGGGCGCGTCGCCGAAAGTTTCCGGCCCCGGCGGCGCCGGCCGTGCACCGGTGTCTTCACCTGGCGGGGCGGCCGACCTAGGATAGCAAGCGCTTTCTGATCGCCGGTGTCCTGTCGAAGCTTTTCGGAGGCGCCGGCAGCGCTGGTCGGACGGTCGATGGCCCTCGGGCGGGCCGGAGAGGTGGTTCCCGATGGTCCGTACGGGAGGGGCGAGCGTGGCGGCCGGGCCGACCCTGGCGGTGGTCGCGCGCGAGGCCGGGGTCTCGGTGCCGACCGCGTCCAAGGTGGTCAACGGGCGGGAGGACGTGGCGCCGGAGACCCGCCGCCGGGTCACCGAGGCCCTGGACCGGCTCGGCTATGTCCGCCGGCCCCGGTTCGACGCGCTGCGGCCGCCGCGGCTGGTCGACCTCGTCCTGCACTCGCTGGAGAGCTCCTGGTCGGGCGCCGTCCTGCACGGCGTGGAGCAGGCCGCCCACGACGCCGGCCTGGACGTGGTGGTCTCCGCCGACCCGGACCGCGGCCACCCCGGCCGGCCGCACCGGGGCTGGCTGGACCGGCTCGCCGCGCGTGGGACGGCCGGCGTGCTGTTCAGCCTGGCCGAGCTGACGGAACCGCAGTACGCGTGGCTGCGCCGGCGCCGCGTCCCGTTCGTGATGATCGACCCGGTGGCGGAACCGCCGCCGGGCGTGGTGTCGGTGGGCGCGGCGAACTGGCAGGGCGGGGTCACGGCGACGGAGCACCTGCTGGCCCTCGGCCACGAACGGATCGCCGTCCTCGCCGGGCAGCGGCGCGCGGTGTGCGGTAGCGCGCGGGTGGCGGGCTACCGCTCGGCGCTGTCGGCGGCGGGGGTGCGGCCGCGCCCGGAGTACGTCCGCCACGCCGGTCTCGACGCGACGGCGGCCCGGCGCCGTATGCGGGAACTGCTGGCGCTGCCCGAACCGCCGACCGCCGTGTTCGTCTGCTCCGACCGGCTGGCGCTCGGGGTGTACGAGGCGCTGGCCGAGCAGGGGCTGCGGGTGCCGGACGACGTCAGCGTCGTCGGCTTCGGTGACCTGCCCGAGGCCCGGTGGAGCACACCGGCTCTGACGACGGTGCGCCAGCCCCTGGCCGAGATGGCGGCGACGGCCCTGGGCCTGCTGCTGCGGATGATGGACGGCGACCCCCCGGAGAGCACCCGCACGGAACTGTCGACCCGCCTGGTGCGGCGGGCGAGCACGGCGCCACCGGGGGCGGGGTGAGCGGCCACGGGTACGGCCGGGCACCGCTCGGGTGCCCGGCCGTCGGGGTGGCGTGCCGTGTCACGGCGCGCCCCTCGCCTCGCCCGCGCGGCCGGTCAGCGCCCGCCGGCCGGTCCGGTCGCGTCGAGCAGGGCGTGCATCAGGTCCACGGCGCTGCCGTCGTGGTCGCTGCCCGCCGTGCCGCTGCCCGTCTGGAGGTTGGCGGTGCGGTCCACCTCCAGGACGGAGTCCGCCCGGGAGTTGTCGATCACGGTGATCAGGCTCCCGTTCGCCACCGCGGGGGCCGCCGAGGCGCTCAGCAGAGCCGCGGTGAGCGCCGCCGCCGTACGCAGCCGTGCAGCGGCGGGCCGTGCAGCGGCGGGGCGTGCTGCCGGCCGTGGCGCGGCGTGCCGTTCGGCGGTCGGCCGTGGCACGGCGTGCCGTTCAGCGGCGGCCGACCGTGCTCCGCTCATGCCGGCACGCCCTCGGCCTCGGCCCCGGCCCCGACGCTCGCCCCCGCCTGCGCGGACGCGTCCCGCTCACCGGCGGAGCCGGGGGCGGGCGTGCGCAGACGGGCGATGTTGCGTTCCAGCAGGCGGGTCGCCGCGGCGACGCCCACGCCGCCGGTGGCGTCGACCTCGGGGAGCCGGCCGTCCGCCTCCTTGAGCCCGGCGAGCGCGGAGTCCATCGCCTCGTGCGCGGCGAACAGGCACGGCGTGGAGTAGATGGCGACGTCCACACCCAGGCCGGACAGCTCGCTCAGCGACAGCCGGGGCGACTTGCCGCCCGCGATCTGGTTGAACAGCAGCGGTTTGCCGCCGACCACCTCGCGGATCCGGCGGATCCACTCCACGCTGCGCACCCCGTCGACGAGGACCACGTCCGCGTCGGTGGCCGCGAGCCGCTCGGCGCGGTGCAGGATGTCGTCCTCGTCGGTGGCGTCGGTGCGGGCCACCACGACCAGGTCGCGGCGCGTCTTGAGCACCTGCTCCAGCTTGTCGAGGTACTCCTCCAGCGGCAGCACCTGCTTGCCGTCGGCGTGCCCGCAGCGGCGGGGCCGCTTCTGGTCCTCCAGGATGACCCCGGAGGCGCCGATCCGCTCCAGCCCCTCGACGACGTGGCAGGCGACCTCGGGGTCGACGTAGCCGTCGTCGATGTCGACGAGCAGGTGGTGGTGCGGGAAGGCGCCCCGCAGCCGCTGGACGAAGGCCACCATGTCCGGCCAGGCGATGAAGCCGATGTCGGGCAGGCCGTAGTAGGACGCGGCGAAGCCGAACCCGGAGACGAACATCCCGTCGTAGTGCCGGGCGGCGATCGAGGCCGAGTACATGTCGTACACGCCGATCAGCGGGGTCGTCCCGGGTGCGGCGATCTGCTCGCGCAGCTTGTTCCCGTAAGTCAACGTTCAGCTCCTTGAGTGGGGTTGAACACATGCGCCCGAAGGGCCGCCGCGTGGGACCACGGAAGCCCTTTACCAAGACAAAAGGATCTCTATACCCGCAGTGGACCGTCTTGTTGGGAGCGCTTTGCTCACCCCAATGGAGCAAAGTGTTCACCGGAGAAACGTCACTGAACGGCCATCCGCGGACAGGTGGGACCGCGGGATCCCCCGAGTGGGCGAGGCCGCCGTTCGTGGCATACAGTCACGGCTCCCCGCCACTCCGGCCGGAGGCGTCACCCGGGGATCTCTGTGACATCCCGTCGGAACAAGGAGACACATGTCCCGTACCGCTGGCTGGAGCCGCCGTTCCGTGCTGCGCGCCGGATCCGGACTGGGCCTCGCGGCCCTCGGCCTGGGCGCCGCCGCCTTCCCCGCCTCGGCCACCGTCCCCGCTACGCAGCGCTTCGACCTGACGCAGCCGTCGTACGACCTCTTCCGCGACAGGACGCTGCACGACGACACCGTGCAGCAGGGCTTCGCGTTCGACAACGTCAACCGGCGGCTGTTCGTGGCGCAGCGGCGCAACGGCACCTCGGACACGGCCGGCGACCTGTGCATCACCCAGCTCGACTTCGCGGGCAACTACGTCGGCTACATGCACCTGACCGGCTTCGGGCACGGTGTCGCCTTCGGCGCGCAGGGCGTGGGCGGCGACACCTACCTGTGGACCGAGGTCGACTCCGTCAACGGGTACGGCCAGCGGCTCGCCCGGTTCAAGTTCACCAGCGGCACCACGCTGTCGAACACGTCCTCGGCGCTGACCAAGTTCACGCCGGTGGCCGCCGCCACGCAGCACACCTGCTCCATCGACCCGGTGAACAACCGGCTGATCGTCCGTCACCAGCTGTCCGACGGCAAGCACATAGCCGTCTACGACCTGGACGCCGCCACCCGGGGCGACTTCTCCGCCCCGCTGGCCGACTTCAAGCAGCCGGCGCTGCCCACCCTGTCGCCCACCTTCCAGGGCTACACCGCCTACGGCCAGTACCTGTACGTCCTGACCGGCGACAGCTACGACGTCAACGGCAAGGACGCGAGCGGCAACTGGATCGTCAACTCCGAGGTCACCAGCATCGACATGAACACCGGCGCGATCGCGCAGGGCCCGGTGCTGACGAAGGCCGGCTCCACCCTGGACTTCCGTGAGCCGGAGGGCCTGGCCATCTACCAGACCGTCGCCGGCGAGGTGCGCCTCTTCCTCGGCTTCGCCTCGGGCGTCTCGGGCGACCGCCGGTCCAACCTGTTCTACAAGAACGCACTGGTCTGACCCACCGGGTCCGGCGGCTCACCCGCGGTGGCCGCCGGACCCGGGAGCCGCGCCTCGCCCCGGCGCCCGCCGCTCAGGCCGCGTGCGCGGGACGCTCCACCCGGCACACCAGGGCGTCGTTCACGACGTCGGCGACGATCGTGTCCCCGGGGTCGGCCTCGTCGGCCAGCAGCAACGAGGCGATGCGGTTGTCGAGTTCGGCCTGGATGGTGCGGCGCAGCGGGCGGGCGCCGAACTCCGGCTGGTGGCCGTGCGCGACGAGCAGCTGCTTCGCCGCGTCGGTCACCTCCAGCTCCAGCCCCTGGGCGCGCACCCGGCGCCGGCTGGCGTCCAGCAGGAGTTCCACGATCCGGTCGAGGTCGGCCTCGGTGAGGGCGTGGAAGACGACGATGTCGTCGATGCGGTTGAGGAACTCCGGCAGGAACCGGCCGCGCAGGTCCTGCATCAGCTCGTCCTTGATGGCGCCGACGTCGCCGTGGTGGGCGAGGATGCGCTGGGCGCCGATGTTGGACGTCATCACGACGACCGTGTTGCGGAAGTCGACCGTGCGGCCCTGGGCGTCGGTGAGCCGCCCGTCGTCGAGCACCTGCAACAGCGTGTTGAAGACGTCCGGGTGGGCCTTCTCCACCTCGTCGAAGAGCAGCACGCTGTACGGCTGGCGGCGCACCTTCTCGGTGAGCTGGCCGGCCTCCTCGTGGCCGACGTATCCGGGCGGGGCGCCCACCAGCCGGGAGACGGTGTGCTTCTCCTGGAACTCGCTCATGTCGAAGCGCACCAGCCGGTTCTCGTCGCCGAAGAGCAACTCGGCGAGCGCCTTGGCCAGTTCGGTCTTGCCGACGCCGGTCGGGCCGAGGAAGAGGAAGGAGCCGACGGGCCGGTTCGGGTCTCCCATGCCGGCCCGGTTGCGGCGCACCGCCTGCGCGATCGCGGTGACCGCCTCGTCCTGGCCGACGACCCGGGAGTGCAGGGCGTCCTCCAGTTTCAGCAGGCGCTCCTTCTCGGTCTCGGTCAGCTGGGCCACCGGGATGCCGGTGCGGCGGGAGAGGACCTCGGCGATGTCGCCGGCGGTGACCTCCATGACGCCCTCACGCCGTTCGGCCACCCCGGCGATCTCCGTCTCCACCTCGGTGATGCGGTCCTTGATCTCGGCCGCCTTCTCGAAGTCCTCGGCAGCGACGGCCTGGTCCTTCTCCCGGTTCAGCTTGGCCAGCCGGTCCTCCCGCTCGACGACCTCGGTGGACTTGCCCAGCGAGCGCAGCCGCACCCGCGCCCCGGCCTGGTCGAGCAGGTCGATGGCCTTGTCCGGCAGGAAGCGGTCGGTGACGTACCGGTCGGACAGCTCGGCGGCGGCGACGAGGGCGTCGTCGGTGTAGCGGACCTGGTGGTGGGCCTCGTAGGAGTCGCGCAGGCCCTCCAGGATCTGCACGGTCTCCTCGACGCTCGGCTCGGGCACCATCACCGGCTGGAAGCGGCGCTCCAGCGCGGCGTCCTTCTCCACGTGGCGCCGGTACTCGTCGAGGGTGGTGGCACCGACGACGTGCAGCTCGCCGCGGGCGAGGGCGGGCTTGAGGATGTTGCCCGCGTCCATCGAGCCCTCGCCGGTGGCGCCGGCGCCGACGACGGTGTGCATCTCGTCGATGAACAGGATCGTCGACTCGGAGGCGGCCTTGACCTCGTCGATGACGTTCTTCAGCCGCTCCTCGAACTGCCCGCGGTACTGGGCACCCGCGACCACCCCGGTCAGGTCGAGCGCGACGACCCGCTTGTCCTTCAGCGTCTGCGGCACGTCGCCTGCGACGATGCGCTGCGCGAGGCCCTCCACGATCGCGGTCTTGCCGACGCCGGGCTCGCCGATGAGCACGGGGTTGTTCTTCGAGCGGCGGGAGAGGATCTCCACGGTCTGCTCGATCTCCTCGGCGCGGCCGACGACCGGGTCGAGCCGGCCCGCCTTGGCCTCCTCGGTGAGGTCGCGGCCGTACTCGTCGAGGGTGGGCGTCGCGCTCGGCTCGCGGCCCTCGGGCCGTTCGGGGCGTGCGGCGGTCTCGGCGGCCCGGCGCAGCCCGTCGAGTTCGGCGCCCGAGCCGGTGAGCAGCCGGGTGGCCGCGGCGTCGGGCGTGTCCAGCAGGGCACCGAGGATGTGCTCCGGGCCGATGTACGACACGCCGGTCGCCTGGGAGCGGGCGTGGGCGCGCAGCAGCACCCGCTTGGCGGCCGGGGTCAGTCCGGGCCGCGCCGCCGGGGTGCCGCTCTCGCCGGGCAGCGCGGCGGCGACCTGCTTCGCCAGGCCGTCGGGGTCGATGCCGGCCTGGGCGAGCAGGCCGCGGGCCGGTTCGACCTGGGTGCAGGCCCACAGCAAGTGCTCGGTGTCCAGGTCGGCGCTGCCGTCCTCGGCGGCCTTGCGGGTGGCCCGGTTGAGCAGGTCCTGCGCGGACTCGGTCAGCAGCCGCCCGATCGGCACGCGCTGAACCTGCGGCGGTGAGGCGCCCGGCGACATGCCGAAGAACCGGTTGAGGATCTCCGAGAACGGGTCCTGGCCGCCGAAGGAGGAACCGAGGGGGGACATCGTCATGATCGCCGTCCGGAACGTGGAGGGTCAGGGGCCAAGCACTGCGCACGTCGGGGTGGGCGGGGTCCGCCGGCGCGCACGGCCGGGCCGGTCGTCGTCCTCTCGGTGGACCGCACCGTCCTCCAGTGGAACAACAGCGTGGCGCCCCCGCAACGCGAGCACCGTCCGCCGCCCGGCCGCCTGAGCACGCGGCTGCCCGGCAACACCGGTGGGGCGCGGGAAGGGCGTCGACCGGTCCGGGGGCGGCGCGTAGGCTCGGCCGGGATGAGCGCGATTCCCGCATTCCTGGACCACCTCGTCCTCGCCACGCCCGAACTGGACGCCACGGTCGCCGAGTTCACCCGGCGCACCGGCGTGGCCCCGGCGCCGGGCGGGGCGCACGTGGGGCTCGGCACCCGCAACCACCTGGTGGGGCTGGGCGGCCGCCGCTATCTGGAGATCATCGGGCCGGACCCGGAGCAGGCCGGGTACACCGGCCCGCGCCCCTTCGGCGTCGACCGGCTCACCGCGCCCCGGACGGTCACCTGGGCCGTCGCCCCGCCCGACCTGGACGCGGCCGTGGCGAGCGCCCGCAGCCGCGGGTACGACCCCGGCCCGCCGCGGCCGATGAGCCGGCGCCGGCCGGACGGCACGCTGCTGAGCTGGCGGCTGACCGACGGGCCCGACGCCCACCCCTCCGGTCTGGTGCCGTTCCTCATCGACTGGGGCACGACCGTCCACCCCACCGACTCCGGCCTGCCGGTCGTCCCGCTGCTGCGGGTGACGGCCACGGCGCCGGACCCGGACGCGCTGCGCCCGCTGCTCGCCGCGCTCGGCACGGACCTGGACCTGGCCGAGGGCCCGGTGGGGATGTCGTTCACGGTGGAGGCGGCGCACGGACCGGTGACCTTCGGGACGTGAGGCGCGGGCGTGAGGCACGGGCGTCCGGCGCGCTGTCCGATTCGTTCAAGACGGCCGGCCGCGGCGGCTCCTACGGTGGCCGCATGACTCCACGATTCGACGCCATCGGACTGGTGGTCTCCGACATGGCCGCCTCCGTCGCCTTCTACCGGCGGCTCGGCTTCGCGTTCCCGGACGGGGCCGAGCGCGAGCCGCACACCGAGGCCGGGCTGCCCGGCGGGCTGCGGCTGCTGCTGGACACCGAGGACACCGTGCGCTCCTTCCACCCCTCCTGGCGGCCCCCCACCGGCAGCGCCCGGGCGGGCCTCGCGCTGCGCTGCGCGGACCCCGAGGAGGTCGACAGGGTGTACGACGAGATGGTGGCCGCCGGCCACCACGGCGAGCTCAAGCCGTGGGACGCCTTCTGGGGCCAGCGCTACGCCGTCCTGCACGACCCGGACGGCAACGGGGTGGACCTGTTCGCCCCGCTGGAACAGGGCTGACCCGCCCCGGGCCCGGTGTGTGCCGGCGCCCGGCGTGTGCCGGCACACACCGGGGATGCGACGGGTCAGCCGGCGGGCGGGCCGTGCAGCAGCTCGCCGAGGGGCATGCCCGCGAGGGCGCGTACCTCGCGGGCGAAGTGGGCCTGGTCGGCGTAGCCCGCGCGGGCCGCGGTGTCGGCGTACGGCAGGCCGGAGCGGGCCAGGCCGAGCGCGCGCTGCAGCCGCAGGACGCGGGCGAGGGTCTTGGGGCCGTACCCGAAGGCGGCCAGCGACCGGCGGTGCAGCTGCCGGGCGCCGATACCGAGGGCGTCGGCGGTTTCGCCGACCGGGCGGCCCGCGTCGAGGGCGCCGACCAGGCGCCGCAGCAGCGGGTCGGGCGGCCCGGCGTCCGCCGCGCAGTCGAGCGCCGTCTCCTCCAGGGCCCGCGCGGGGTCCGCGGCGGCGGCGACCCGGGCGCGCAGCCGCCGCACCCGGGCGGCGGGCCACAGGTCGGACAGGTCCACGCGGCGGTCGCGCAGTTCGTGCGCGGGGACCCCGAGCAGGGCCGGGGCGGTGCCGGGGAAGAAGCGCACGCCGACGAACGGGGCGGGCGGGCCGGGCGGGACGTACGCGCGTGTGTCGGGGCCGGCGACGAGCAGCCGCCCCTCGCTCCACATCAGGTCCATGCAGCCGTCGGGCAGCACCACCGGCGCACCGGCGACCGGCGGACGGTTCGTCCACACCACGGCCCCGGGCAACCGGGCCGCCCACTCCGCGTACACAGCGCCAGGCTACGCGGCCGGCCCGACGCGCCGCGGGCTCACCCTGCCCACCGTCGGCGTCCGCGCGGGCGGCTCCACCCCGCACCCTGCCGGTACCGCCGCGGGCCGGCCGCGTGGGCGCGCTCGGGTGTCACTTCTCGGGCGAGTCGCCGGACTCGCCGTTGCTCTTGTGGGTGCTCTTGGCGTGGGCGCGCAGGCGGCCCGTCACGTCCTCGGGGGGCAGGAAGCGGGACCAGCGTTCGGGGAACTCCGACGGCATGTCCGGGTCCTCCGGGTCGGTCTCGCGGCTCGCGGCGTGGCGGGCGACGTACTCGGCGACCTGGGCCTCGCGCACCCGCTCCTGCGCGGCGCGCGCCGCGGCCGTGGCGGCGGCCGGCCACACGCGGTCGATCGCGGCGTTGACCGCGGCCCCGACGAGCACCGCGAACGCGGACACACCGATCCACAGCAGGACGGCGACGGCGGCGGCCAGCGAGCCGTAGATCGTCGCACCCTCGATGGTGTGCTGCAGGTAGATCCGCAGCAGGAAGCTGCCGAGCACCCACATCGCGAGGGCGACCAGCGCGCCGGGGACGTCCTCGATCCACGGGGAGCGCACGGGGACGGACACGTGGTACAGCGTGGTCAGGAAGGCGATCGACAGCACGATCACCACCGGCCAGTACAGGACCTGGACCACCGTCGTCGACCAGGGCAGGATCCCGACCACCGCGTCCGGGCCCGCGACCATCAGCGGCAGCGCCACCGAGCCGATCAGCAGCGCCACGATGAACAGCGCGAAGGACATCAACCGGGTCTTGACGATGCCGCGCACCCCGTCGAGGCCGTACATGACGGTGATGGTGTCGATGAAGACGTTCACCGCGCGCGAGCCCGACCACAGGGCGAAGAGGAAGCCGATGGAGATGACGTCGGGCCGGCCGCCCTTGAGGACGTCGTCGAGGATCGGCTGGGCGATGTCGCGCACGCCCCGGTCGGACAGGACGGTCCGGGAGGCCTCCAGGAGGTTGTTCTTGAGGCTGGTGATGGTGTCGGTGCCGGTCCAGGCGTCGACGTAGCCGAGCAGGCCGATGAGGCTGAGCAGCAGCGGCGGCACCGACAGCAGGGAGAAGAACGCCGCCTCGGCGGCCAGGCCCAGGATGCGGTACTCGATGCAGGAGTTGACCGTGTCCTTCAGCAGCAGCCAGGCCGTGCGGCGCTTGGAGACGTTCCGGTAGAGGGCACGCGCCCGGTGGAGGCGACCGGAAGGGCTCGGCGGGGGCTCGGGTGGCTGACTTGCTGACTGCACGACCTAAAGGTATCCGCCGCGCGCGGCCTCGCTCACATCGCAGGTCGTCCCGGCGTCCGCGGGGCCCGGCCGGTGGCCGCCCGGCTCCGTGTCGGGCGGGTCATGAGGGGGCGACCGGCGGGTAGGTTGCGGTACATGGCAGGCAGCACGCACACCGTGACCAACCAGCCGGAGCCGCTGGCCGGATACGACGTCTTCTCCGCCGACCGCGCGCTGGTGGCCGCGGTGGAACGGCACCTGGATCCCGCGCTGCACGACGCGGCGTTCGAGGAACTGTCCGGGCTCGGCCGCTCGGCCGGCTCGGCGCAAGTGCAGGAGTGGGGTGCGCAGGCCAACGACAACCCGCCCCGGCTGCGCAGCCACGACCGCTACGGCAACCGGATCGACGAGGTCGACTTCCACCCGGCGTGGCACCGGCTGCTCGGCAAGGGCGTCGGCGCGGGCCTGACCGCGGCGTGGCAGCGGCCCGGCGGGCATGTGCGGCGGGCGGCCGCGTTCCTGGTGTGGACGCAGGTCGAGGCGGGCAACACCTGCCCGCTGTCGATGACGCACGCGGCGGTGCCCGCACTGCGCGCCGACCCGGAGCTGGCCGCCGTGTGGGAGCCGCGGCTGACGTCCAGCGTCTACGACCGGGGGCTCAGGCCGGCGGCGGACAAGGCGGGCGTGCTGTTCGGGATGGGCATGACCGAGAAGCAGGGCGGCAGCGACGTCCGGGCGAACACGACGGCCGCGCGGCCGCTCGCCGAGGACGGGACGTACGAGCTGACCGGGCACAAGTGGTTCTGCTCGGCGCCGATGTCGGACGGCTTCCTGGTGCTGGCGCAGGCACCCGGGGGCCTGACGTGCTTCCTGGTGCCGCGGGTGCTGGAGGACGGCTCGCGCAACGTCTTCCTGATCCAGCGGCTGAAGGACAAGCTGGGCAACCGGTCGAACGCCTCGGCGGAGGTGGAGTTCGCCGGGACGTGGGCGCGCCGGGTCGGCGCGGAGGGGCGCGGGGTGCGGACCATCATCGGGATGGTCGCGGCGACCCGGCTGGACTGCGTGCTGGGCTCGGCCGGGCTGATGCGGCAGGCCGTCGCGCAGGCGGTCCACCACTGCGAACGGCGGGAGGCGTTCGGCGGGAAGCTGATCGACAAGCCGCTGATGCGCAATGTTCTGGCCGATCTCGCGCTGGAGTCGGAGGCGGCGACGACGCTGGCGCTGCGGCTGGCGGCGGCCTGCGACGACGACTCCGAGCAGGCGCGGGCGCTGCTGCGGATCGCGGTGCCGGCGGCGAAGTACTGGGTGACCAAGCGGTGCGCCCCGCTGGCGGTGGAGGCCGCCGAGTGCCTGGGCGGCAACGGGTACGTCGAGGAGTCGGGGTTGCCCCGGCTGGTGCGCGAGTCGCCGCTGAACTCGATCTGGGAGGGCGCGGGCAATGTGCAGGCGCTGGACGTGCTGCGCGCGTTGCAGCGCGAGCCCGCCGCGCTGGACGCGTATCTGCGGGAGGTCGGGCAGGCGCGCGGAGCCGATCACCGGCTGGACGCGGCGATCAAGGACCTGCTGACCGAGCTGGCGGACCTGGAGGGCGTCGAGGCGCGGGCCCGGCGGCTCACCGAGCGGCTGGCGCTGGTGCTGCAGGGGTCGCTGCTGGTGCGGTTCGCGCCGGCGGAGGTGGCGGACGCGTTCTGTGCCGCGCGGCTGGGCCATGACGGCGGGGCGGCGTTCGGGACGCTGCCGCACACCCTGGACCTGGCGTCGATCGTGGAACGGGCCCGTCCGGTGGCCTGAGCGGTCGCGGACGCCGGGTGAGCGGCGGCGGACACGGGGGTGGTGCTGCGCCGACACGGCACCACCCCCGCAATGGCCCCATGCAAGGCCAGGTACGCCGCTCGGGGACGGCGTGGCTCAAGTTTCAACCAATCGGTCGGCGATCCACCAGGGTTGCAGGGGGTTGCAATGTGTCCGGAGTGCGTCCCTCCGTCACCGGCGGTCGGCAGTATGAGACAGGTATGGCGCAACCAGCGGAACAGACCGGAAAACGCCGCCCGTTCGGGGTTGACATCCGGTATGCACGCCCTTCCCGGGAGGATCCAGTGGCGAACTCGCCGATCAACGTGACGCACCTCGCCGCCGTCGACGCGGCGCGCGCGGCGCGGGTGCTCAGCGAGGTGCGCGAGGCGGCGCTCGCGGGGCAGCGGGCCCGTCCCGCGCCCCGCCCGGTGATCGGGGAGTCCTGGCGGCGCATGCTGCGCAGCGGGGTGGACCCGGAGCACGACTTCCGCTCCGACCTGCTGAGCGACGAGGAGCTGCGCCGCCGGCGCGAGGAGTCGCCGCTGCGGCAGGTGCTGCCGGTGCTGCGGGAGGGGCTGCTGTCGGTGGCGGACGTCGCCCGTCACATCATGGTGGTCGCCGACGCCGAGGGCCGGGTGCTGTGGCGGGAGGGCTGCGCGCCGGTGCTGCGCAAGGCGGACCGGCTGGGCTTCCAGCTCGGCGCGGACTGGCGCGAGGACGTCGTCGGCACCAACGGGGTGGGCACCCCGGCGGTGGTGCGGCGGCCGGTGCAGGTCTTCGCGGGCGAGCACTTCGTGCGCAGCCAGACCTCCTGGACGTGCACGGGCGCGCCGATCACCGATCCGCGGGACGGCAGGCTGCTCGGCGTGGTCGACGTCAGCGGGCCGCTGGAGACGATGCATCCGGCCACGCTGGCCTGGGTGGACTCGGTGGCCAAGCTGGCCGAGGCGCGGCTGCGCGAGCTGCACGTGGACGCGCTGGAGCGGCTGCGCGCGGTGGCGGCACCGGTGCTGGCGCGGGTCGGCGGCCGGGCGCTGGTGGTGGACCGGGACGGCTGGACGGCGGCCGTGACGGGGATGCCGTACACCGCGCGGGTGGCGCTGCCGCGGGCGGCGGGCCCGGGGCGGCGGTGGCTGCCCGCGCTGGGGCTGTGCTCGCTGGAGCCGCTGGCCGGCGGCTGGCTGGTGCGGGCCGTCGACGAGCCGCCGGTGCCGGGCGCGACCCGGATCGTGCTGGACCTCGCGCAGCCGCGCCGCTGGTCGGTGACGGTCAGCTCGGCCGCCGGCAGCTGGAGCCACGAGCTGAGTCCGCGCCACGCCGAGCTGCTGTACCTGCTGGCGGTGCGGCGCTCCGGACGCACCGCGGCGCAGCTGGCGCGGGACATGTTCGGGGATCCGGCGCGCACGGTGACGGTCCGGGCGGAAATGTCCCGGGTACGGCGCTATCTCGGGACGTTCCTGGCCCACCGCCCGTACCGCTTCTGCGAGGACGCGGAGGTCGACCTGCTCCTCCCGGACGACCCCCGCGACCTGCTCCCCCACTCGACGGCCCCGGCCGTGGAGGAGGGGCGGGGCACGCCGGTGGGGTCGTAGGCGGCCGCGACCGGCGCCCCGGCACGCCCCGAAGCCGCGTGTGGCGCCCCGGCCCGCCCCGCAGCCGGGTGTGGCGCCCCGGCCCGCCCCGCAGCCGGGGGTGAACGCGGTGCCGACTCCCCGGAAGTCGGGCTTTTTCGGGCAACTGGTCGGTCCGGGCGCGGGGGTGGGGGTGGCTGCCGTAGCATCCCCTACGGGTCACCCCACCTGCTCCTCGCGTCAACCTCGGGATCATCAGGCGCAGTTGGCCCGCCTCTGGAGGACGGTATGAAGCATCGCGGACGGCACCGCCGGCGCAGGCGGGGTGCGGCGCTGCGCGCGGTCCTGGCCGGGACCGCCCTGGCGCTGACCGCCGCGGCGACGATGATCAGCGCCTCCCAGGCCACGGTCGCCGACGATCCCGGCGCGCTGCGGGCGCTGTCCTCCCCCACCGGCTCCGACGCCCCGCGGCTGGCCGCCGCCCCGGTGCCGCGCGCCGCGCTGGACCGGCTCACCGCGGCCATGGGACGGCCGGTCGGGGTGGCCGGGGCGCTGCGCGGCGCCGACCACACGCTGCGTTCCGCGCCGGACTGCACGGAGGACGAGAAACGGGCGCTGCCCGTCGCGCCCGCCGCCACGCGCGCGTACTGCTTCGCGGGCGCCGACACCGCGGGCTGGCGGCCGGGCGCGGTGGCCGTGTCCGGCGACGGCGACGGCCGGGTGCTGGCCTCGGCCTGGTCCCGTGGCGACCTCACCCGGGTGGCGTTCGTCGACGCGAGCGACCCGCGGCACCTCGCGTACACCTGGGCGCTGCTCGCCGTCCCGGTGGACCAGGGCCACGGTTACCGGGGGCTGGCCACACCGGTCTTGGGGATGGCCTGGGACCAGGACACCCTGCTGGTCACCGCCGGCGAGCGGGACCGGGCGGTGCTGTACGCCTTCGACGTGCGCCGGGTGCTGCGGGCGGGCGTCGACAGCAGAGCCGTGGGCCGGGTGCCCGGCGGCTGGTCGGCGGGCGGCGCACGGTTCGTGCTGCCGGCCGTCGCCTCCTACGCCCCGGTGGGTGACGTACCGCGCCCCGCCGGGCTCGGCCTGGACCGCACGGCGCGGCCGGACGCGCTGGCCGTCTCCGAGCGGGTGCCGGCCGGCGAGCACCGGCCGACCCGGCTGTGGCGCTACCGGCTCGGCGCCGACGGGCTGCCGCTGACCGGCGCCTCGGGCGAGGCCGTACCGGACGCGGTGTACACGACGAAGGCGACGGAGGTGCGGGGCGTCCTGCCGCACGGCTCCCGGTGGTACGTGGCCCGCGCGGGCGAGACCCCGGACGGGCGGGGCACGCTGTGGCGCCAGGACGCCACCGGGGCCGGCACCACGCACTGCGGCTCCGACGACACCCACGTGTGCTGGAGCGCCCCGCCGCAGTCCCTGTCCTACGCCCCCGGCACCGGCGAGGTGTGGTCCCAGTCCGGCGGCATGCTCTTCGCCCTGCCGCTGACCTCGCTGGACGCCGGGCTGGGCTGAGCGGGCGCGGGCCGTCCCGAGCGGGCGGGGCCCGGCGTCGACACGGCCACGGACGGGATGGTTCCCTGTCCCCCATGGCCAACATCCCCGTGACCACCTGGTCCCTCGAGCAGACGTCCCCGTCCGACCTGCTGCCGGCCGCCGCGCCGGAGGGGGACGTGCGGATCGTGCGCGCCGAGGTGCCCTCACCCGAGTTCAGCCGTTTCCTGTACGCCTCGGTCGGCGGCGACATCCGCTGGACGGACCGGCTCGGCTGGAGCCACGCGCGCTGGCTGGAGCACCTGGACCGGCCCGGCGTGGAGACGTGGGTGGCGTACGACCGGGGCACGCCCGCGGGATACGTGGAGCTGGAGGCCCAGGACGACGGGGTCGTGGAGATCGTGTACTTCGGGCTGCTCCCTGCCTTCCGCGGACGCCGGATCGGCGGCCACCTGCTGTCGTACGGCACCGCGCGCGCCTGGGACCTCGCGGACCGCTGGCCGGGACTGGCGCAGACCAAGCGGGTGTGGCTGCACACCTGCAGCAAGGACGGCGAGTTCGCCATGGACAACTACCAGCGCCGGGGCTTCACCCTGTTCGACACCAAGGTCGAGGAGGAACCGGACGTGCCCACTCCGGGGCCGTGGCCGGGGGCCTACCCGGCCTGACCTGCGCGGACAAGCCCCCGCGCACCGCATGTGACCGACGACACCCTTGTCTCGCCCAGCGAGACAAGGGTGTCCGCATGATGGACGAAGCTGGACTGTGTCCAGATCGCCGTGCCACGCTTCCGTCATGCCCGGAACTGGAATTGCCTTGGTGAGTCGGCGGCACGTCGACCTCGGCCGCATGTCCAGCGCCATCTGTCCGATGCGCTGAGATCGCACAGCACCACCGGTTCCCCGTTTTCCGTCGCCCCCTTGCGCAGCGCCGCGCACGCATGCCCGCGTGCGCCCATACGCGCAGGTCAGAGCATCGTTCCCGTCTGTCCCGAAGGACGTGTCACCCATGGCCGCCACCCCACAGAACCCTGCCGCCTCCGCGCCCCGCCGCAAGGTGAGCCGTCACCGCGGTGAGGGTCAGTGGGCCGCCGGGCACTTCACCCCGCTCAACGGCAACGAGCAGGTCAAGAAGGACGACGACGGTCTCAATGTGCGGACACGCATTGAGACGATCTACTCCAAGGGCGGCTTCGACTCGATCGACCCCAGCGACCTGCGCGGACGCATGCGCTGGTGGGGCCTGTACACCCAGCGCAAGCCCGGGATCGACGGCGGCAAGACCGCGGTCCTGGAGCCGGAGGAGCTCGACGACCGCTACTTCATGCTGCGGGTGCGCATCGACGGCGGTGCGCTGACCACGCAGCAGCTGCGGGTCGTCGGCGAGATCTCCCAGGAGTTCGCGCGCGGCACGGCCGACATCACCGACCGGCAGAACGTGCAGTACCACTGGATCCGGATCGAGGACGTGCCCGAGATCTGGAACCGGCTGGAGGCCGTGGGTCTGTCCACGGTGACCGCCTGCGGTGACACCCCGCGTGTGATGATCGGCTCCCCCGTCGCGGGCATCGCCGAGGACGAGATCATCGACGGCACGCCGGCGCTGGAGGAGATGAAGCGCCGCGTCCTGAACAACCCGGCGTACTCGAACCTGCCGCGCAAGTTCAAGACCGCGATCTCCGGCTCGCCGGTGCTGGACGTGGTGCACGAGATCAACGACGTCGCGTTCGTCGGCGTCCGCCACCCCGAGCACGGCCCCGGCTTCGACGTGTGGGTCGGCGGCGGCCTGTCCACCAACCCCAAGCTGGGCGTGCGGCTCGGCGCCTGGGTGCCGATCGACGAGGTCCCCGACGTCTACGAGGGCGTCCTCTCGATCTTCCGCGACTACGGCTACCGCCGGCTGCGCAACCGCGCCCGCCTGAAGTTCCTGGTCGCCGACTGGGGCGCGGAGAAGTTCCGCCAGGTGCTCGAGGACGAGTACCTCGGCGGCCGCAAGCTCATCGACGGGCCCGCCCCCGAGCAGCCCGTGCAGCAGTGGCGCGACCACATCGGCGTCCACCGCCAGAAGGACGGCCGCTTCTACGTCGGCTTCGCGCCGCGCGTCGGCCGGGTGGACGGCTCCACCCTGACGAAGGTCGCCGATCTCGCGGAGGCGCACGGCTCGGGCCGGGTGCGCACCACCGTCGAGCAGAAGATGATCATCCTCGACGTCGCGCAGGACCAGGTCGAGTCGCTGGTCGACGAGCTGGAGGCGCTGGACCTCACCGCCCGGCCGTCCTCGTTCCGGCGCGGCACCATGGCCTGCACCGGCATCGAGTTCTGCAAGCTGGCCATCGTCGAGACCAAGCAGCGTGGCTCCACCCTGATCGACGAACTGGAGCGCCGCCTGCCGGAGTTCGACGAGCCGATCACCATCAACCTCAACGGCTGCCCGAACGCCTGCGCCCGTATCCAGGTCGCGGACATCGGTCTCAAGGGCCAGCTGGTCCTCAACGACCAGGGCGAGCAGGTCGAGGGCTACCAGGTGCACCTCGGCGGCGCGCTCGGCCTGGAGGCCGGGTTCGGCCGCAAGGTGCGCGGCCTGAAGGTGACGGCGGACGAACTGCCCGACTACATCGAGCGCGTGCTGAAGCGCTTCCAGGCCGAACGCGAGGACGGCGAGCGGTTCGCCACCTGGGCGTCCCGTGCCTCCGAGGAGGCCCTGTCGTGAGCGAGCGAGCGGCGCCCTTCTACTGCCCGTACTGCGGCGAGGAGGACCTGCGTCCCCACGAGGAGGGGCACGGCGCCTGGGAATGCGCGGCCTGCAACCGCGCCTTCCAGCTGAAGTTCCTCGGGCTGCTCGCCCAGGGGCTTCGCAAGCGAGCCGACAACGGAGGGGACTCGATATGACGACGGCTCAGCACACGCGCACCGACGACGAGCTGAAGGCGCTGGCCGAGCAGGCGGGCCGCGACCTGGAGGACGCCTCCGCGCTGGAGATCCTGCAGTGGGCGGTCGACACCTTCGGCAAGGGCTTCTGCGTGACCTCCTCCATGGAGGACGCGGTCGTCGCGCACCTCGCGTCCCGCGTGATGAAGGGCGTGGACGTGGTGTTCCTGGACACCGGCTACCACTTCCCGGAGACCATCGGCACCCGCGACGCGGTGGAGGCCGTGATGGACGTCAACGTCATCACGCTCACCCCGCGCCAGACGGTCGCCGAGCAGGACGCCGAGTACGGCCCCCGGCTGCACGACCGTGACCCCGACCTGTGCTGCAAGCTGCGCAAGGTGCAGCCGCTGGAAGAGGGCCTCAAGGGCTACCAGGCCTGGGCGACCGGCCTGCGCCGCGACGAGTCCCCGACCCGGGCCGACACCCCGGTGGTCGGCTGGGACGCCAAGCGGCGCAAGGTCAAGGTCTCCCCCATCGCCCGCTGGACCCAGGACGACGTGGACGCCTACGTCACCGAGCACGGCGTGCTCACCAACCCGCTGCTGATGGACGGCTACGCCTCCATCGGCTGCGCCCCGTGCACCCGGCGGGTGCTTGAGGGCGAGGACGCGCGCGCCGGCCGCTGGGCGGGCCGCGCCAAGACCGAGTGCGGGCTGCACGGATGACGACGAACCACCAGGACGATCAGGAGAGCGACGTGACGAGCGGAGCCACCGTCTGGCTCACGGGTCTGCCGAGCGCCGGCAAGACCACCATCGCCTACGAGCTGGCCGGCCGGCTGCGGGCCGAGGGCCGGCGGGTGGAGGTGCTCGACGGCGACGAGATCCGCGAGTTCGTCTCGGCGGGCCTCGGCTTCTCCCGCGAGGACCGGCACACCAACGTGCAGCGCATCGGCTTCGTCGCCGAACTGCTCGCCCGCAACGGCGTGACGGTGCTCGTCCCGGTCATCGCGCCGTACGCGGACAGCCGTGACGCGGTGCGCAAGCGGCACGAGGCGAACGGCACGCCGTACCTGGAGATCCACGTGGCCACGCCGGTCGAGGTGTGCTCCGTACGCGATGTGAAGGGCCTGTACGCCAAGCAGGCGGCGGGCGAGCTGACGGGGCTCACCGGGGTCGACGACCCGTACGAGGAGCCCGAGACGCCCGATCTGCGGATCGAGTCGCAGAACCAGACCGTGCAGGAGTCCGCGGCCGCCGTGCACGCCCTGCTGACCGAAAGGGGACTCCTGTGAGCGACGCACGCGCGGCCGCCGGGCCGCAGCCGACCACGAAGGCCGCACCTCTGCGCCGCGCGGGCGGAGAAGCGAACGAAAGGGATGCAGCGTGACGACCGTCGCCACCACCGCCCAGGAGGGCACGGACACCCCGTACGCCCTCTCGCACCTGGACGCCCTCGAGTCCGAGGCCGTGCACATCTTCCGCGAGGTCGCGGGCGAGTTCGAGAACCCGGTGATCCTCTTCTCCGGCGGCAAGGACTCGATCGTCATGCTGCACCTGGCGCTGAAGGCGTTCACGCCGGCGCCGGTGCCGTTCTCGCTGCTGCACGTGGACACCGGGCACAACTTCCCCGAGGTCCTCGAGTACCGCGACCGCACGGTGGCCCGGCACGGGCTGCGGCTGCACGTGGCGTCCGTGCAGGACTACATCGACCGGGGGGTGCTCAAGGAGCGCCCGGACGGCACCCGCAACCCGCTGCAGACGCTGCCGCTGACGGAGAAGATCCAGGCGGAGCGGTTCGACGCGGTCTTCGGCGGCGGCCGCCGCGACGAGGAGAAGGCCCGCGCCAAGGAGCGGGTGTTCTCGCTGCGCGACGAGTTCTCCCAGTGGGACCCGCGCCGCCAGCGCCCCGAGCTGTGGAACCTGTACAACGGCCGGCACGCGCCGGGCGAGCACGTGCGCGTCTTCCCGCTGTCCAACTGGACCGAGCTGGACGTGTGGCAGTACATCGCCCGCGAGGGCATCGAGCTGCCCGAGATCTACTACGCGCACGAGCGCGAGGTGTTCCAGCGCTCCGGCATGTGGCTGACCGCCGGCGAGTGGGGCGGCCCCAAGGACGGCGAGACCGTGGAGAAGCGCCTGGTGCGCTACCGCACGGTCGGCGACATGTCCTGCACCGGCGCCGTCGACTCCGACGCCGACACGATCGAGAAGGTGATCGCCGAGATCGCCGCCTCCCGGCTCACCGAGCGGGGCGCCACCCGGGCCGACGACAAGCTGTCCGAGGCGGCGATGGAAGACCGCAAGCGCGAGGGGTACTTCTAAAGATGAGCACGACCACGACCGAGGAACTCTCGGCCACCACCCTGCTGCGGTTCGCCACCGCCGGTTCCGTCGACGACGGCAAGTCCACCCTGGTGGGCCGGCTGCTGCACGACTCCAAGTCGGTCCTCGCCGACCAGCTGGAGGCCGTGGAGCGGGCCTCCGCGAGCCGCGGCCAGGAGGGCCCGGACCTCGCGCTGCTCACCGACGGCCTGCGCGCCGAGCGCGAGCAGGGCATCACCATCGACGTGGCCTACCGCTACTTCGCCACCCCGCGGCGCCGGTTCATCCTGGCCGACACCCCGGGTCATGTGCAGTACACGCGGAACATGGTCACCGGCGCCTCCACCGCCGAGCTGACGGTCATCCTCGTCGACGCCCGCAACGGCGTCGTCGAGCAGACCCGCCGGCACGCGGCCATCGCGGCGCTGCTGCGGGTGCCGCACGTCGTGCTCGCCGTGAACAAGATGGACCTGGTCGGTTACGAGGAGAAGGTCTTCGCGGCGATCGCCGAGGAGTTCACCGCGTACGCCACCGAGCTGGGCGTGCCCGAGGTGACCGCGATCCCGATCTCGGCGCTCGAGGGCGACAACGTCGTGGAGCCGTCCGCGACCATGGACTGGTACGGCGGCCCGACCGTGCTGGAGCACCTGGAGACCGTCCCGGTCGCCCACGACCTCAGGCACTGCCACGCGCGGCTGCCCGTGCAGGTCGTGATCCGGCCGCAGACCGCCGAGCACCCCGACTACCGCGGCTACGCGGGCCAGATCGCCGCCGGCACCTTCCGGGTCGGCGAGTCGGTGACCGTGCTGCCGTCCGGGCGGGCCACGAAGATCGCCGGCATCGACCTCCTCGGCGAGTCCGTCGACGTGGCCTGGACGCCGCAGTCGGTGACCCTCCTGCTGGAGGACGACATCGACATCTCCCGCGGCGACCTGATCGTGCCCAGCAAGGACGCCCCGCCGACCACGCAGGACATCGAGGCGACCGTCTGCCACGTGGCCGACCAGCCGCTGACGGTGGGCCACCGGGTGCTGCTCAAGCACGGCACCCGCACGGTCAAGGCGATCGTGAAGGACATCCCGTCCCGGCTCACGCTGGACGACCTGTCCCTGCACCCGCACCCCGGCCGGCTCGCCGCCAACGACATCGGCCGGGTGAAGATCCGCACCGCCGAGCCGCTGCCGGTCGACTCCTACGCCGACTCGCGCCGCACGGGCTCGTTCATCCTGATCGACCCGAACGACGGCACCACGCTCACCGCGGGCATGGTCGGCGAGTCGTTCGCCGCGCCCGAGCCGGTCAAGGACGAGACCGACGACGACGGCTGGGACTTCTGACCCATGAACTCCTACGACTACTACGGGACGTTCGCGAAGGAGGGCGGCCGCGTCGGCAGCGGCGCCCTCGGCAGCGGACAGGGCGGGGTGGCCCGATGTGCGCTGTGACGTACGCGCACTGCCTGCGCGCCCCGTCCCCCCACCCGCCGTCCCGGAAGAGACGAAAACCCTTTGCCGACTTCCCGGCCACGACCTAGAAGACCGTGACCGCCGGGCCTCCGAGAGGACACCCTCCCGTGCCTGCCACCCGTTCCACCCTGCTCCGCCGCGGCATCGCCGTCGCGACCGCTCTTCCCCTGCTCACCCTCGCCGCCTGCGGCTACGGGTCGAAGACCGAGGACAAGCCCGCCGCCCAGAAGGTGGCCGCGGGCGCCAAGAAGGTCGACGGACTGGACTCCGTCAAGATCGGCTACTTCGGCAACCTGACCCACGCGACCGCGCTGGTCGGGGTCAACAAGGGCTTCTTCCAGAAGGAACTGGGCGCCACCGAGGCCAAGTACCAGGTCTTCAACGCCGGCCCGTCCGAGATCGAGGCGCTGAACTCGGGCTCGATCGACATCGGCTGGATCGGCCCGTCCCCGGCGATCAACGGCTACACCAAGTCCGACGGCAAGAGCCTGCGGATCGTCGCCGGTTCGGCGTCCGGCGGCGTCAAGCTCGTCGTGAACCCGGCGAAGATCAAGTCCGTCCAGGACGTCAAGGGCAAGAAGATCGCGACCCCGCAGCTGGGCAACACGCAGGACGTGGCGTTCCTGAACTGGATCGCCGAGCAGGGCTGGAAGGTCGACGCGCAGAGCGGCAAGGGTGACGTCTCGGTGGTCCGCACCGACAACAAGGTCACCCCGGACGCCTACAAGTCGGGGTCGATCGACGGCGCGTGGGTGCCGGAGCCGACCGCGTCCAAGCTGGTCGCCGAGGGCGCCAAGGTGCTGCTGGACGAGTCCGACCTGTGGCCGGACAAGAAGTTCGTGATCACCAACGTGATCGTGTCGCAGAAGTTCCTGGCGGCGCACCCGAACGCGGTCGAGGCGGTGCTGAAGGCCTCGATCCAGGCGAACCAGTGGATCAACGCCAACCCGCAGGAGGCGAAGGCCGCGGCGAACGCGCAGCTGAAGGCCGACTCGGGCAAGGCGCTGCCGGCCAAGGTCCTCGACCCGGCGTGGCAGTCCATCCGGTTCACCGACGACCCGCTGGCCGCGACCCTCGGCACCGAGGCCCAGCACGCGGTCAAGGCCGGTCTGCTCAAGCAGCCCAAGCTGGACGGCATCTACGACCTCACCCTCCTGAACAAGGTGCTGAAGGCCGAGGGCAAGCCCGCAGTCGCCGACGCCGGACTCGGCGCCAAGTAAGCCCCACCGACCGAGAGTTCCCAGGAGGTGACGACCATGGCCACCGCTACCGTGAAGGCCGAAGGCGTCCAGGCAGTCGAGTACGCCGCTCGGATCGAGCACGTGTCGAAGTCCTTCGCCGGGCCCGCCGGGCAGCAGCTCGTGCTGGACGACATCAGCCTCGATGTCGCCCCGGGCGAGTTCGTCACCCTCCTGGGGGCCTCGGGCTGCGGCAAGTCGACCTTGCTGAACCTGGTGGCGGGCCTGGAGCGGCCCACCGCCGGCGGTATCACGACCGACGGGCGTCCGGCTCTGATGTTCCAGGAGCACGCCCTGTTCCCGTGGCTGACCGCGGGCAAGAACATCGAACTCGCCCTGAAGCTGCGGGGCGTACCCAAGAGCGAGCGCCGCGGCCGCGCCGAGGAGCTGCTCGAACTGGTCCGGCTCAACGGCTCGTACGGCAAGCGGGTGCACGAGCTGTCCGGCGGTATGCGCCAGCGCGTGGCGATGGCCCGCGCGCTCGCGCAGGACAGCCGGCTGCTGCTGATGGACGAGCCGTTCGCGGCCCTGGACGCCATCACCCGCGACGTCCTGCACGACGAGCTGACCCGGATCTGGCAGGAGACGGGGGTGTCGGTGCTGTTCGTCACGCACAACGTGCGTGAGGCGGTCCGGCTCGCCGAGCGTGTGGTGCTGCTGTCCTCCCGGCCGGGCCGCATCGCGCGCGAGTGGCGGGTGGGCATCCCGCAGCCGCGGCGCATCGAGGACGCGCCCGTGGCCGAACTGTCCCTGGAGATCACCGAAGTACTGCGTGGGGAGATCCGCCGCCATGGCCAGCACTGACACGACCGACACGACGGCGGACGGCCGGGTGAGGGCATCCGCCGACAGCACCGACGGTGCCGGCCGGGCCGGCGGGCTCGGCGGCCTGGAGGCGGGTCTGGACGCCCTGGAGTCCTCGGCGACCGGCCGGCCGCCCTTCCGCGAGACCTTCGTGAAGAAGATCCTGCCGCCGATCGTCGCGGTCGCGGTGGTCCTGGTGGTCTGGCAGGCCCTGGTCTCGCTGAAGGTCGTCGACGACCCGACGAAGCTGCCCACGCCGGCCCAGGTCGGCGCCGAGTTCAAGGACGCCTGGCTGCAGGGCACCCTGCTCGGCTTCATCTGGACGTCCATCTCGCGCGGTCTGCTCGGCTTCCTCTTCGCGCTCGCCATCGGCACCCCGCTGGGGCTGATCGTGGCCCGGGTGAAGTTCGTGCGGGCGGCGATCGGCCCGATCCTGTCCGGGCTGCAGTCCCTGCCGAGCGTGGCGTGGGTGCCGCCGGCGGTGATCTGGCTGGGCCTGGACAACTCGATGATGTACGCGGTGATCCTGCTCGGCGCGGTCCCCTCCATCGCCAACGGCCTGGTGTCCGGCATCGACCAGGTGCCGCCGCTGTTCCTGCGGGCCGGCCGCACGATGGGCGCGACCGGCCTGAAGGGCGCCTGGCACATCGTCATGCCGGCCGCGCTGCCCGGCTACCTCGCCGGCCTGAAGCAGGGCTGGGCGTTCTCGTGGCGGTCGCTGATGGCCGCCGAGATCATCGCCTCCTCCCCCGACCTCGGCATCGGCCTGGGCGCGCTGCTGGAGAACGGCCGCAACGCCAGCTCCATGTCCATGGTGTTCGAGGCGATCATCCTGATCCTGTTCGTCGGCATCGCGATCGACCTGCTGATCTTCAGCCCGCTGGAGCGGTGGGTCCTGCGCAGCCGCGGCCTGCTGGTGAAGAGCTGATTCCCATGTCCCACACCCCGGTCCTCCTCGTCATCGCCCACGGCAGCCGCGACCCGCGGCACGCCGCGACCGTGCACGCCCTCGTGGAGCGGGTGCGCTCGCTGCGGCCCGGCCTGCGCGTGGAGACCGGGTTCCTGGACTTCAACATCCCCTCCGTGCAGGGGGTGCTGGAGTCCCTGGCGGCTCAGGGCGTCCGGGACGTCGTCGCCCTGCCGCTGCTGCTGACGCGCGCCTTCCACGCCAAGGCGGACATCCCGGCGGTGCTCCGGGAGGCCCCGCGCGGCCTGCGCATCCGGCAGGCGGACGTGCTGGGTCCCTCGCCGCTGCTGCTGTCGGCGCTGGAACGGCGGCTGTACGAGGCGGGGCTCACCCCCGCCGACAAGTCCTCGACCGGGGTCGTGCTGGCCTCGGCGGGGTCCACCGACCCGGAGGCGATCGCAGTGATCGCAGCAATCGCGCGGGAGTGGCGGCACACCGGTTGGTGCGCCGTGCGGCCTGCGTTCGCCTCCGCATCCCTTCCCCGGACGGACGAGGCGGTGCGCGAGCTGCGGGCGCGGGGCTGTGCCAAGGTCGCGGTCGCGCCGTACGTGCTGGCCCCCGGGTTCCTGCCGGACCGGATCGCGCGGGGCGCGGAGGCCGCGGACGCGGATGTCCTGGGAGATGTGCTGGGGGCGGCGCCGGAGGTGGCGCGGGTGCTGGTGGAGCGGTATGAGGCTGCTCTGGTGCCGCTGCCTGCGGCGCTCGGGGCCTGACCACTGCGTCTGCCGGGTTCCTGTTGTTCTGCGGCCGCCGCGCAGGCCGGGCCGCTCGCGCCCGCGCGGCGGAGCCGCACACCAGCAGGGCCCCACGCCCCTTCAGGGCGCTTCAGACACCGTCGGCGACAGTGACATGACGGTCTGTGCCCCCGTTCTCCAGTTCGTCGAGTATCGCCACGGCCAGGTCTTCCGCGCTGATCCGTGACGTGCCGTCGGGGGCGGTGAGCAGGGTGTCGGTGCCCCGGCGGTAGTGGCCGGTGCGGGGGCCGGGTTCCAGTCGGGCCGGGGGGCTCAGGTAGACCCAGTCCGCGCTCTCGTGCTCGCGGCAGGCGGCCAGTTGGGCCACTCCGGCCGCCGCCACCGCTCGGTACTCGTCGGGGACGTAGGCCGGGTTGTCGGCGACGAGCAGGCCGTCGTCCCCGGGGCTGCGCAGGGCGCCCGCGCCGCCGACCACCAGGACGCGTATGCCACGCTCGGCGGCGGCGTCCAGCACCGTGCGGGTCGTGGTGGTGAGGAAGGCCGCGTCGGCCGGGAAGGTGCGGACGGTCACGACGACGGCGTCGGCGCCGGTCAGGGCCTCGCGCAGGGCGGACGGGTCGGCCGCGTCCACGGGGACCGGGGTGACGTGCGGCTCCTCGTTCACGGGCTTGCGGGAGAGGGCGAGCACCCGGTGGCCGCGTGAGCGGGCCTCGGCGATCACCCGGCTGCCGACCATCCCGGTGGCGCCGAGCACGGCGATCGTCAGGGTGGTCGTCTTGCGTGTCGTCATCGAAGGTCGTCTCCTGATGTCGAGTTGGGCCGCGAGCATGGCGGCCAGGGCGAGGACGAAGCCGGCGGTCTGCGGCCAGGTCAGCGACTCCCCGAGCGTGATGCCGACGACCGCCGCGACCAGCGGGGAGAGCAGGACGAGCGGGGCGGACGCGCCGACCGGGAGCCGGCCGATCCCGCGGAACCACAGCGTGTAGGCGATGAGCCCGCCCATGCTGCCCAGCCACAGGTAGCCGGATGCCGCGGGTGCGTCGATGTGCGGCGGCGCCCCTTCGACCGCGAAGGTCAGCGGGAGCAGCAGCAGTCCGCCGGCAAAGAGCTGCCAGCCGGCCAGGGTGAGCGGGCCCACCCCGGCGGGGCGCCCCCAGCGCTTGGTGAGGACGACACCGGCGGCCATGCCGGCCGTACCGCCGAGGCCCGCGAGCACCCCCACGGCGTCCAGCCGGGCCTGCGGTCCGAGGACGACGAGGGCGACGCCCACGACGCCGAGCACGCCCCAGGTCCACCGCCAGGCCGTCGGCCGGTCGTGCAGTACGGCGATGGCGAGGGCGGCGACCAGCAGCGGCTGGGTGGCGCTGAGGGTCGCGGCGACACCGCCGGGGAGCCGTTCGGCCGCGACGAACAGCAGCGGGAACAGGGCGCCGATGTTGAGCACGCCGAGGACGGCGGTCTTCCACCACCACGCGCCGTGCGGCAGCCGGCGGGTGAGGGCGACACCGACGAGCCCGGCGGGCAGGGCCCGCATCAGCCCCGCGAACAGCGGATGGCCGGGCGGCAGGAGTTGCGTGGTGACGGCGTACGTCGTGCCCCACGCGGCGGGAGCGAGCGCGGTGAGGGCGACGGTCGCCGCCTGCCGCGCGGAGGAGGAAGGCATGGGAAGAGTGTCGGCAGCACCCTGCCCATGAGTCCAACACATGGTTGCCATGCCAGCCATGCACCGTGACCATGGATGGGTGGATCTCCAGCAGATGCGCTACGTCGTCGCCGTCGCCGACACCCGCAACTTCACCCGCGCCGCCGAGCGCTGCTTCGTGGTGCAGTCCTCGCTCAGTCACCGGATCGCCGCGCTGGAACGGGAGTTGGGCGTCAAGCTGTTCGCGCGCACCAGTCGTCGCGTCGAACTCACCTCTGCCGGGGCCGCGTTCGTCGCCGCCGCCCGCGAGTCCCTGGCCGCCGCCGAGCGCGCGGTGGCCGACGCGGCCGCCGCGACGGGGGTGGTGCGGGGCCGGCTCGCCGTGGGGGTGATCGTGACGACGGCGGCCGTGGACGTGCCGGAGCTGCTGCAGCGCTACCGGGCCCGGCACCCCGAGGTGCGGGTCACCCTCCGCGCGGGCCGCAGCGACGACCTGGCGGCGGCGATCCGCGACGGCGACCTGGACATCGCCTTCCTGGGCATGCCCGAGGACCAACGGCCCGGTGGGGTGGAGACGGTGGCCCTCGCCCACGACGAGCATGTGCTGGTGGTGCCGGCCGGGCACCGGCTCGCGGGCGCCGCCCGGGTCGCGCTGGCCGACATCGCCGAGGAGACGTTCGTCGACTTCATCGGCGGCACGCCCGCCCGGGCCCAGTCGGACCAGGCGTTCGCCGCCGCCGGTCTGGTCCGCGACGTGGCGTACGAGGCCGGTGTGGTGGAGCTGATCACCGGGCTGATCGGGCGGGGTCTGGGCGTGGCGCTGCTTCCGTCGGCGTTCATCCGCCCGCTGGCCGCGGCCGATCCCGGGCTGGTGCTGGTGCCGGTGACGGACGGGCCGCGCCGGGTCGAGTATCTGGCGTGGAGCCGCTTCAACCCGAGCCCGGCGACCCGGGCGATGCTCGACGTGCTCGGCGTCGGGTGACCTCGCGTGGTGGCCGGTGCAGGGCCCGGTCTCCCGGTTCCGCGCCCGTGACCCGGTTCCGCGCCCGGTGGTGTCCCGGTTCAGTCGAAGGACAGTCCGCCGGTGCGGGTCCGCTTGAGTTCGAACAGGTCCGGGTCCGTGGCCAGGACCCGGAAGCTGTCGAAGAGTTCGGCCGCCCGCGCGCCGCGCGGGACGGCCCGCAGGACCGGGCCGAACCACACCGTCCCGTCGACGTGCAGCGTCGGGGTCCCCACGTACGCGCCGGTCTCCGGTTCGGCGCCGGCGAGGTGGCTCGCGCGTACGGCGTCGTCGTGGGCGGGGTCGTGGGCGGCGGCGGCGAGGTCGGCGGGCAGGCCGAGTTCGGCGAGGGACTCGGCGATCACCGCGTCGAAGTCCTCCTGCCCGCGCTCGTGGATGCGGGTGCCGAAGGCGGTGTACAGGTCGCGCAGGATCTTCTCGCCGTGCCGTTCGGCGGCGGCCACCGCGACCCGGACCGGGCCGATCGACTTGTCGACCAGTTCCCGGTACCAGTCGGGCAGTTCGTTGCCGGTGTTGTGCAGGTAGAGGCTCATCACATGGAAGCGGAGGTCGAGCGGGCGGTGCCGTTCGACCTCCAGCAGCCAGCGGGAGGTGATCCAGGCGAAGGGGCAGGCGGGGTCGAAGTAGCAGTCGACGCGGGTGGGCGTGGCGCTGGTCATGACGGTGACGCTACCGGCCGGGCGGCCCGCTGGAACGGGCCATTTCCCGGCCGGTTGCGTGGGCCACTCGGCACCGAGGGGACGGGCCGGTGCCGGCTCAGCCCTGGGTCATCTCCACGAGCTTGACCACGGTGTTCCAGTTGCGGGTCGTGGCGATCAGGCCCTTGGTCACGCGCGGGCGGGACAGGGCCTCGGCGAGCTTGGACCGGCCGAGGCCGTCCGGGGCGTACAGATAGAGGGCGCGGTCGCCGAGGCGGAACTCCTCCGGGGCGTAGGCGGCCGGGTCGATCTCCGCGTACCGCTCGGGGCCGGCCTGCGCGGAGAAGTACGTGACGTGCAGCTGCTTGGGCTCGAGGTCGGCCGCCGGGAAGGGACAGGCCTCGGCGATCGCCTTCAGATAGGCGTGGTCGCGCACGATGACGCCGACCGGGAAGCCGAACCGCTGCTCGATCGCCGCCGTGAGGTCCGCGGCGAGGGATTCCTCGTCGCCGTGCTCCGAGGAGAACACGGCCTGGCCGCTCTGCAGATAGGTGCGTACGTCGTCCAGGCCGAGGCCGGTCATCAGGGTGCGCAGGTCGGCCATCGGCAGCTTCTTGCTCCCGCCGACGTTGATTCCGCGCAGCAGTGCCGCATACGTCGTCATCCGCCCACCATAGAGCGGCCGTCGTGCCCCGTGGGGGCGGGCACGGCGGCCGTGGTCCCGGAAGGGATTGCGCGAAACTCTGGCCGATGAGGCGGGTGGAGATCAACACCTGCACGCAGCTGTGACTTGTTCAACAACCTTTCGTAATCACAAAGCGGATCCCTGAGGGCAGATCCGGACACGCGCGATCACCTGCGGCACTGCGCTGCTCCGCGCCCCGCACCCTGAGCCCCGGCCCCCAGCCCGGCGGACAGATGTAGGGGGCACCCTCCGCCCCTGTGGGGAGGCGGCGGGGGCCCGAGGGGAGGAGAGGCGGCGGGCGCAGCTCACCGGGCAGCACGACGAGACGGCTTTATCCCGCCCCTACCGTCGAAGCGGAAGGTGGCGGCAGGGGGCCGTCGCCGCGCACGAGGGGGGCAAGCCCGTCATGGGGAGTTCACAAGCGCGGGTGCGGGGGCTCGCGGCCCGGGCCGGCGGCTGGAGCGCCCGGCACCGCTGGGCGGCGGTCGGCATCTGGGTGCTGTTCGTCGTCCTGGCCATGGGGCTGGGGTCCGCGGCGGGCCGGGTCGACGTCGACGAGAGCGACCAGCTCAAGGGCGAGACGCACACCGCGGCGCAGATCATCAAGGACGCCGGGATCGACGAGCCCGCGAGCGAGACGGTCCTGATCCAGGCGAGGGACGGCCGGCTGACGGCGACCGACGCGGAGTTCAGGTCCGCGGTGGACGCCGTCGTCAAGGCGGTCGACGGCACCGGCGCGGTCACGGACGTGACGTCGCCGTACACCACGAGGACGATCTCGAAGGACGGGCGCAGCGCGCTGGTGCAGTTCGACATGCGCGGCGACGCGGACACCGCGGGCGACCGGGTGGAGCCGGTGCTGAAGGCCGTCGAGGGGGTGCAGAAGGAGCACGCCGGAACGCTGCGGATCGAGGAGATCGGCGGCGCGAGCATGATGAAGACGTTCAAGGACGCGTTCGGGGACGACTTCAAGAAGGCCGAGTACTCCGCGGTGCCGGTGGCCCTCGGCATCCTGCTCATCGCCTTCGGCGCGCTGGTGGCGGCGCTGCTGCCGGTCGCGCTGGCGATCACCGCGATCATGGCGACGATGGGCCTGATGGGCCTGGTCAGCCATGTGCAGCCGATGAGCGACACCGCCAACTCCGTGATGCTGCTGGTCGGTATGGCGGTCGGTGTCGACTACTGCCTGTTCTACCTGCGCCGTGAGCGCGAGGAGCGGGCGGCGGGCCGGGACGCGCGCACCGCGCTGCGGATCGCCGCCGCGACCAGCGGCCGGGCGATCGTGGTGTCCGGGGTGACGGTGTGCGTGGCGATGGCGGGCATGCTGTTCACCGGGCTCGCCACCTTCGAGGGGATGGGTCTGGCCTCGCTGATGGTGGTGGCCGTCGCCATGGTCGGTTCGGTGACCGTGCTGCCGGCGCTGCTGTCGCTGCTGGGTGAGCGGGTGGAGAAGGGCCGTATCCCGTTCCTGGGCCGTCGCCGCCGCAGGACGGGCGGGGAGAGCCGGTTCTGGTCGGCCGTCCTCAAGGGCGTGCTGGCCCGGCCGCTGGTGTCCGTGGTCGTCGCGCTCGGCGCGCTGCTCGCGGTGGCCGCGCCCGCGCTCGGCATGAAGACGCAGCAGCTCACCCTGGACCAGGAGTTCGGTGACTCGCTGCCCATCGTGCAGACGTACAACCGGGTCAACGACGCCTTCCCGGGCGGTTCGGAGCCGGCCGAGGTGGTCGTGCGGGCCAAGGACATCGACGCCCCCGAGGTGAAGGCGGCGCTCGCCGACTTCCGGGACCGGGCGATCTCCTCGGGCGCCTCGCGCGGCCCCGTCGACATCAAGGTGCACGAGAAGCAGAACGTCGCCTTCGTCTACGTGCCCTTGGTCGGCGGCTCCGACCAGGACAAGGCGGGCGCCAGCCTGGAGAAGCTGCGCGACGAGGTGCGCCCGGCGACGCTGGGCAAGGTCGCGGGCGTCCAGGCGCCGATCACCGGGCAGGTCGCCGGCTCGCACGACTTCAACGACCAGCTGGTCGGCTCGGTGGTGCCGGTGTTCGCCTTCGTGGTGGTGTTCGCCTTCGTGCTGATGCTGCTGTCGTTCCGCTCGCTGACCGTCGCGATCACCTCGATCCTGCTCAACCTGCTGTCGGTGGGCGCCGCGTACGGCATCCTCGTGGCGGTCTTCCAGCACGGCTGGGGGGCGTCCCTGGTCGGCGCGGAGGGCGTCGGCGCGATCATCACCTGGCTGCCGCTGTTCCTGTTCGTGATCCTGTTCGGCCTGTCGATGGACTACCACGTGTTCGTGGTCTCCCGGATCCGCGAGGCGCGGCTGCGCGGCCGGTCGACGAAGGACGCCATCGCGCACGGTGTGGTCACCACGGCGGGTGTGGTCACCAGCGCCGCGGTCATCATGGTCGCCGTCTTCGCGATCTTCGGCACGCTGTCGATGCAGTCGATGAAGCAGATGGGCGTGGGCCTGGCGGCCGCGGTCCTCATCGACGCCACGGTCATCCGCGGGGTGCTGCTGCCGGCGGTGATGGCGCTGCTGGGCGAGCGCAACTGGTACCTGCCGAAGTGGCTCCACCGCCTCCCGGACCTCACCCACGACGAGGCGCCGGAGGCCATCGCGGCGGAGCCGGCACGGGGCGAGGAGGAACCCCTGCGGGTCTGACCCCCCGCCTGTCGACGAAGCGAGGGGCCCGCCGGTCCGGAGACGACCGGCGGGCCCCTCGCGTCTGCCCGAGAACCCGGGCCCGGCCCGGCCGGACCGGCTCAGCGGGGCGGCAGGGCGGCTTCGATGAGGTCGGCCGCCCGCTGCGTGCCGCCCTCTCGGGCCATGTCGGACCGGATCTCCTTCAGCCGGCGCGCCACCTCCGCGTCGTCGACCAGGGCGAGGGCGGCCTCGCGCAGTGCCTCGGCGGTCGCCTCCTCGGTCGCCAGGCACCGCGCCACCCCGAGCTGCCGCAGCACGTCCGCGTTGCCGAACTGGTCCGCCGCCTGCGGTACGGCGATCATCGGCGTGCCCGTGGCCAGTCCCTCCTGGCTGCCGCCCGCGCCGGCGTGGGTGACGAACAGGTCGGCCTGCTTCAGCACCGCCATCTGCGGCACCCAGTCGCGGACCTCCACACTCGCCGGTACGTCGCCCAGCTCCGCGGGGTCGACGTGCTTGCCGATCTGCAGCACCGTGTGCCAGCCGGGCAGCTCGCCGAAGGCGCGCACGCACTCCCGGTAGAACGCGGGCTGCTTGGTGAAGGCGGAGCCCAGCGACACCAGCACCACCTTCTCGGCGCCGGCGGGCCGCTGCCAGGTCCCCTGGGCGGCGCGGTCGCCCTGGCAGGCGCCGACGAAGGTGTAGACGCGCTCGTCGACCCGGTCGGCGTGCGGCTGCAGCGCCTTCGGGATCAGCACCAGCGAGCGGGCGGGCCGGCCGGTGAAGGAGTCGGGGTCCTCGGTGATGCCGTTCTCCTCCAGCCAGGCCCGGAAGCGGGCGTAGTACGCCTGGCCGCGCGGGGTCTTGCGCGGCTCGGCCCACAGGGGTTCGGCGACCTCCTCCCAGTAGCCCTCCCAGGCGACGAGGGCGGGAGACAGGGAGATCGCCGGGACGCCCCAGCGGTGGGCGAGGACGCGGCCCGCGTAGGAGGCGATGTCGTGCAGCACGAGGTCCGGTTCGTCGCCCCGGTAGGCCTCGGCCATCTGCGGCAGGGCCTGCACGGCGTCGTCGAGGAACGGCTCGACGTTGTCCAGCAGGGTCTCGCCCCACGCCGACGGGTCGTCGTCGGGCGAGGGCAGGACGGAGTTCCACGGCTTGGGTTCGGCGCCGGTCTCCGCGACCTTGTCCGCGAAGACCGGCGGGATGGCGTAGGTGACCCGGTGCCCGCGCGCGACGAGCTCCCGGATCACCTCGAGGCTGGGGTTCACATGGCCGTGCGCGGCGATGGAGAACATGGCGATGTGGGCCCGACGGGGCTGACTGGTCATGCCCAGCACCCTATGGCGAGACGGTACGTATCGTCTACGCGATTATCGAGGGGCGTGCAGCACGGCGTACAGCCGCAGCCAGTGGTCCGGCGCCACCTCCCCCACCGGCGCCCGGGGATCGAGCCCCGCCGCGCGGAACGCGGCGTCCACCCTTCGCGCCGGATACGCGCGGCGCAGCGAGGCGTGCAGCGAACCGCCGACGCCGGAGAAGCCGAGCGCGACCAGATCCCGCCAGCGGGCCTCGTCCGCCGGGCCCAGCAGCGGGGTGCGGCGGCGTTCGAGGCGCAGGACGCCCGCGTCGACCCGGGGCACGGGCGTGAACCGGCTGCGGTCGATCCTGGCGACCAGCCGCCACTGGAAGCGCGGCCAGGTGCGCACGGTGAGCAGCGTCCAGCGGCCGTAGTCGCCGGTGCGTTTGCGGGCGTACTCCAGCTGGGTGAGCAGCGTGGCGTCGGTGAGCGTGCGGGCGCGCAGGCACCAGTCGACGACGGCGGCGGTGCGCGAGAACGGCACGTTGCCGGCGACGGAGAACGGCGTGCCCGGCGGCCGTGCCGCCAGGAAGTCCCCGGCGACGACCCGCACCTGCGGGGCGTCGGAGAAGCGGGTGCGCAGCCCGGGGACGAGCCGCGGATCGATCTCGTAGGCGAGCAGCCGGGTGCAGCGGGGCGCGAGCGCCGCCGTCAACGCGCCTTTGCCGGCGCCGACTTCGAGGAGCAGCGGGGCGGTGCGGCCGGGCGGCACGGCGAGCCGGGCGAGGCGGTCGGCGGTGGCGCGGTCGGCGAGGAAGTTCTGCGAGAGCGTGCGGGAGACACGCGTGGGGCGGGCCATGGCCTGCGGTCCTTGTCTTCCGGAAAAGGGGAGAGGGCAGCCGAGGGCCCTGACCGGAAGACAGAAGAGGGGGCAGCCGAAGCGGCCGCTGGGGATCAGCGGGTGCGGCTCCCGGCACCGGTCAGGGCTCCGGAGCCGCGCCGCACTCGACGGGAGTGCGCGCAGCTCCGGCCGTGACCGGAGATGAAGATCGCGTTGAAGGCTGCCACGGACGTCACGTTAGGGCGGCGCGGGACGGGCGGGCAACGCGTTTTTCCCCGCCGGAGTGGCTCAGCGCTGGTAGCGCGCGAGGACCAGGTTGCCGTCCCGTTCGAGGCGGCGGCGCAGTTCGCTGAGGCCGATGGCGCCGCTGTAGTACTCCTGGAAGGCGGGGGTGGCCACCTTGTCCTTCCACTCGGGGTAGCCGCGCACCGACTGGGCGGGCGCGGAGGTGAGCCGCTCGGCGAGGGCGGTGCCGGTCGCCCAGCCGTCCCGCGCGGTGTGCAGCGCGGGGTCCTTCAGCGCCTCGGTGCCGGTGGGCAGCATCCAGTCACCGAGCGCGAGCCGGACCATGTTCGCCGGGCGCAGCAGGAAGTCGAGGAACGCGGCGGCCTCCTTCTTGTGCGGGCTGTCCTGGGCGATCGACAGGGTCTGCGGGCTGACGCCCTGGGTGAGCCCCGCGGCGCCGGCCGGGGCGGGCAGCACCTGCCAGGCGAAGCCCTCGGGGGCCTGCTGGGCGATCTGCTGCCGGTAGGAGAAGCCGAGCGGCACCATCGCGTACCGGCCGCCGAAGAAGCCGGGCAGGGTGTCGGAACCGCCGCTGCCCAGCGTGGAGCGCGGGGCGCTGTGGTCGGTGGCGAGCTGGGCGCGGACGGTGGCCGGCACCACGGCGTCGGCAGCGGTGAAGCGGACGGTGACCTTGCCGTCCGGCCCCCGGTGGAAGAGCCGGCCGCCCGCGGACAGCGACAGGTTGAGCGTCGCGGACACGGGCTCCTTCAGCGGCCAGGCCACGCCGTACCGGCCGTTCCCGCTCAGCCGCTGCGTCACCCGCCGGAACTCCGGCCAGGTCCAGGGGCGTTCGGGGGTGGGGATGCGGACGCCGGCGCGGCGCAGCCAGGTCGCGTTGGCGACGAGCACGCGGGGCTCCTGGAGGAACGGCACGCCGTAGACGCCGTCGCCGAAGGTCGTCGTCGCCCAACTGTGCCGCGGGATGTCCTCCCTCAGCCGCCGCGGGAGCAGCGAGGTGAGGTCGGCGAGGTAGCCACCGTGCGCGAAGTCGGCGAGGTCGTCGGCGGCGTCGTGGAGCACGTCGGGGGCCTCGCCGCCCTCGAAGGCGGTCAGCAGCTGGTCGTGGACGCTGTCCCAACTGCCCTGGACGTACTCGACCTCGACGTCCGGGTGGGTGGCGTTCCACTCGCGCACCAGGTCCTTGGTGGCACGCACGGACTCGTCCTGCCAGGCCAGCGACTGGAAGCGCAGGGTGATCCGTCCGTCGTCCCGGCCCTGGGGCGAGCAGGCGGCGAGGAGCACCAGCAGGAGCGCGGTCAGCAGCCGGACGCGCCCCGGCGCCCGAAGTGCAGGTGCTGTACGCATCGCTCCCTCACCGAGTGCCGGCGCTGTGCGCATCACCCCCTCACCGCCCCGGCGAGCAGGCCGCCCGCGATCCGCCGCTGGACGAGGGCGAAGAAGACCAGCGACGGGATCGTGGCGAGCACCGACGCGGCGGCCAGCGGCCCGAGGTCGGCGACGCCCTCCGCACCGATGAAGTGGGTGAGCACGACCGGCAGGGTCTGTTTCTCGGGGCTCTTGAGCAGCACCAGCGCGAAGAAGAACTCGTTCCAGGCGGTGACGAACGCGAACAGCGCCGTCGCCGCGATCCCCGGCGCGAGCAGCGGCGCCGTCACCGACACCAGGGTGCGCAGCCGTCCGGCGCCGTCCACGGCCGCCGCCTCCTCCAGCTCGGCCGGCACCGCCCGCACGTACCCGGTGAGCAGCCACAGCGCGAACGGCAGCGCCCACACGACGTACACCATGACCAGCCCGGCCGGGGAGTCGACCAGCCGCAGAGCGCGCAGCACCAGGAAGAGCGGGATGATCAGCAGCACGAACGGGAACGCCTGGCTGACCACCACCCAGCCGCTCGCCGCCCGGGCGAGCCGGGAGCGCCGCCGGGCCAGCACATAGGCCGCCGGGGTCGCCAGGCATACGGCGATCAGCGCGGCGGCGAGGGCGATGAGCAGGGAGTTCCCGGCGGCCCGCAGCAGCGGCTGTTCGTCGAAGGCCTGCCGGAAGTTGGCGAGGGTGGGGTGGCGCGGGATCCACGTCGGGTGCAGGGCGGCCAGCTCACGCGGCGGTTTGAAGGCGGTGGACAGCAGCCACAGGAAGGGCAGGGCGAGGAAGGCGAGGTACGCGAGGAGGGCGGCGTACTGGCCGGCGCGGGCGCCGGTGCGCGGTCTCATCGCTCCTCGCCTCCTCGCAGCCGGCCTGCCAGGAACACCGCGAGGCATACGGCGATCACCGCGACGAGGACGCAGCCCATGGCCGCCGCGTAGCCGAACTGGCCGTAGCGGAAGGCCTCCTCGTAGGCGAAGAGCATGGGCAGCCGGGTGCGGCCGCCGGGCCCGCCGCCGGTGAGGACGTAGACCAGGGCGAAGGCGTTGACGTTCCAGATGAGGTTGAGCGCCGTGATGGCGAGGGCGATCGGCCGCAGCGCCGGCCAGGTGACCGCGCCGAAGCGGCGCCAGGCGCCGGCGCCGTCCAGGGCGGCGGCCTCGTGCAGGTCGCGCGGGGTGTTCTGCAGTCCGGCGAGCAGGGCGACCGTGGTCTGCGGCAGGCCGGCCCAGACGCCGACGACGATCACCGCGGGCAGGGCGGTGGACAGGGAGCCGAGCCAGTCGCGGCCGCCGCCGAGGCCGAGGTCGCGCAGGGTCTCGTTGAGGACGCCGGCGTCGGTGCTGTAGACGAGCCGCCACATGATGCCGACGACGACCTCCGGCATGGCCCAGGGGACGATCGCGAGGGCGCGGGCGAGCCAGCGCAGCCGTAAGTCCTGGTTCAGCAGCAGGGCGAGGCCGAGCGCGAGCAGGAACTGCGGCACGGTCACGCCGGCCGCCCACACCAGGCCGATGCGGAACGACTCCCAGAACAGCGTGTCGTGCAGCAGGTCCCGGAAGTTGAGGGAGCCGATCCAGTGCACGGGCGCGGCCCGGCCGGACTGGGCGTCGGTGAACGCCAGCGCGATGCCGTACACCAGGGGGCCGACGCTCAGCGCGAGGACGGGCAGCAGCGCGGGCAGGACGAGGAACCATCCGCCGCGGTCGAGGGCGCGTCCGGGCGGGCGGGAGCGCCGGGCGGCCCGGGCCGGCCGCGTCACGTCCGCCACTGCCGTCACCGCATCATCCCCTTGGGACACGTCTGGGTTGGCATGGCCATGGTCGTGCGGTGCGGCGTCCGCCGTCAAGGGACCGCACACCAGGGCCGACCTGTGCGAATGCGAGACTGGCGCGCACACGGTTCGGAACGGAACACGGAGGCGGACGATGGACGAGGCGCGGGCGCGGGAGGTACTGGCCGCGGCGAAGGTCGTGCCCGATGCAGGGGAAGCGCGGCTGCTCGCCCTGGGCGAGAACGCGGTGTTCGCCGCCGGCGACCTGGTCGTCAAGGTCGGCCGCGACGCGGACCTGCTGGACCGCGCGCGCCGCGAGCTCGACATCGCACGGTGGCTGGCCGAGGCGGGCGTGCCCGCGGTCCGCGCCGCCGAGCCGGAACCGCTCATGGCCGACGGCCACCCGGTGACCGTCTGGCACCGGCTGCCGGACGCGGTACGGCCCGCCGAGCCCCGCGACCTCGCGGCACTCCTGCGGATCGTGCACGCCCTGCCCGCGCCCCCCGTCGCGCTGCCGCCCCGCGAACTGCTGGGCGGCGTGGAGCGCTGGCTGCGCCTCGCGGCCGACGCGATCGACCCGGCCGACGCCGCCTACCTGCGCGAGCGCCGCGACGGCTTCGCGTCGGCGGCGGCCGCGCTCACCCCGCATCTGCCGCCGGGCCCGATCCACGGCGACGCGCTGCCCCGCAACGTCCACATCGGGCCCGACGGCCCGGTCCTGGTCGACCTGGAGACGTTCTCCAGCGACCTGCGCGAGCACGACCTGGTGGTCATGGCCCTCTCCCGCGACCGCTACGGCCTGCCCGCCGACGCGTACGACGCCTTCACCGCCGCCTACGGCTGGGACGTGCGGGAGTGGGAGGGCTGCGCGGTCCTGCGCGGCGCACGGGAGACGGCCAGCTGCGCCTGGGTCGCCCAGCACGCCCCGAGCAACCCCAAGGCACGAGCGGAGTTCCGGCGCCGGGTGGACTCACTGCGCGAGGGCGACACGACGGTGCGCTGGTACCCGTTCTGACGGCCGGCATCGGCCCGTCCGCCGTCCCTCGGGTCATCACCCCCGTGATCGGCGCCCTCGTCCCGGCCCTTCACCTCACCCGGCCCCCTCTGCGGCGCCTTCCTCCTCGGCGTCCCGTCGGCTGATCGCCCGCGCCGCGTGGCGCAGTTCCGTCAGGACCGTGCGGACCGCCGTGCGGGCCGTGCGCTCCGGGCGGCACAGGACGTCGATGTGGCGGCGGGCCCGGACCCCGCCGAGCGGCCGCAGGACCAGCCGCGGGTGCGGGCGCATGGTCCAGCGGGGCATCAGCGCGATCCCGCCCCCGGCGGCGACGACTTCGGCGACCACCGCGAACTCGTTGATGCGGTGCGCCAGCCGCGGCCGGCGGCCCGCCGCCGCGGCGATCGCGTCGATGACCGCCAGCACCGGGAAGCCGTCGTGCACGGTGATCCACGGCTCGCCCGCCACGTCCCGCGGGCTCAGCCGCCGCTTGGCCGCGAGCCGGTGGCCGGCGGGCAGGGCCACGTCGAGCGGTTCGCGCAGCAGCGTGGTCGCGGCGACCGTGGCCGGCCAGGGCGGGGCGTGGTCCAGGCGGTGGGCGAGCACGAGGTCGTAGACGCGGGTCAGCCGCGGGAAGTCCTCCTGCGGCACGTCCTCGTCGGCGAGCGCGAGCCGCGGCCGGCCCGGCGCGGCGAGGGCGCGCAGCAGCGGCGGGAAGAGGGCCGCGCCCGCGCTGTGGAACGCGGCCACCGACACTTCCGCGTCGGCCCGCCCCACGAACTCCTCCACCGCCTGCCGGGCCCGCGCCAGCGCCGTCTCCACGTCGACGGCCGCGGCCGCGAGCGCCTGCCCCGCGTCGGTGAGCACCAGGCGCCGGCCCTGCCGCTCGGTCAGCGGCACCGGCAGGGTGCGCTGCAGCAGCCGTAGCTGCTGGGAGACCGCCGACGGCGTCACCAGCAGTGCCTCGGCGACCGCGGTGACGCTGCCCAGCTCGCCGAGCTCCCGCAGGATCCGCAGCTGCCGTTCGTCCATTCCCGCAGTGTAGGGCGATGGTGAAGGGCTGCTGAAAGATCGTTGTAGGAAGTCGTGCTGGGCTTCACGGTCGTCGCTGGTGCACCGTGGGCGGGTGTCCGACGCCCGCCGTACCGATGCGGTACTCCTCCTGGTCGCGCTCGTCTGGGGTTCGAGCTATCTCTCCGCCCAGACGGCCACGGCCGCGCTGCCCGTGCTGACCGTTCTCCTCGCGCGCTATGCCCTCTCCCTCCTGGCCTGCGCCGGTGTGATCGCCGGCCGCCGCGGGCCGCGCCGGGTGCGGCGCGACGAGTGGCGGGCCGGGCTCCCGCTCGGCCTCACCCAGGCGGCGGTCCTGGTCGTGGAGACCTACGGCGTCGCCCACACCACGGCCGCCAACGCGGGCCTGATCATCAGCCTGACCATCGTGCTCACCCCTCTCCTGGACCGCTCCGGCCACCCGGGCGGACTGCCGGGTTCCTTCTACGCCGCCGCCGGCGTGTGCGTGCTCGCCGTCGGGCTGCTGATGTCGGGCAACGGCTTCCACGCGCCGCGCCTCGGCGACGTGCTGATGCTGGCCGCCGCCGGCGTGCGGGCGGTGCACGTCGCGCTGGTGGGCCGGCTCACCGCCCGCAGGTCCGTACGCCCGCTGCAGCTGACGGCGGTGCAGACGGCCGTCGGCACCGCGCTGTTCCTGCCCGCGACCGCCGCGGATCTGCCGGGACTGGTGCGCGCACCGGGCGCCACCTGGGCCCAGCTGCTCTACCTCGCCCTGTTCTGCAGCGTGTTCGCCTTCCTCGCGCAGACCTGGGCGGTGCAGCGCACCTCCGCCAGCCGGGCCAGCCTGCTGCTGGGCACCGAGCCGGTGTGGGCGGCCGTGGTCGGCATCGCGCTCGGCGGCGAGCACCTCACGGCGCTCACGGCGCTGGGCGCGGCGCTGATGGTCGCCGGAACGTACTGGGGTCAGGCGGTGGAACGCGCCCACCGGGCCCGCGCCGCCCGGGAGGCACCCGGCCACCGCGTCGAGGGCGGGGCGCTGCGCCCGCCGGCCGCCGATGCCCCGTCAGTTCACCAGGAGACGGCCGCTCCACGGTGAGTCACGCCCGCCACCGGCCACCCGCGTCAGCTCACCGGGAGGCTGCCACTCCAACGTGACTCACGCCCAGAGACCTTGCGCTCACCGGGAGGCTGCCACTCCAACATGAGTCAGCCCAGGGACCTTGAGCTCACCGGAAGGCCGGCGCCCCGCCGTGCTTCACCCCCGCATGGCCCGGTGAACTCACCGGGCGGCGGCTGCCGCCCCGCTCCGCGTCACACCCGCTCCCCCGCGACCTCCCTGAGCGGCCAGGTGCCGTCGACCACCGCGTCCGTCTCGCCCTTGCGGCGCAGAAAGCTCTGGAAGTCCGCCGCCCAGTCCGCGTACCACTCGACCTGGCGGCGGTGCAGTTCCGCCGGGCCGAGGTCCGCGATCTTGGGGTGGCGGCCGGCTATCGCGCCGGCCAGGCGGGCCGCGGCGAGGGCGTCGGCAAAGGCGTCGTGCGCGGAGTCGAGCGGGACGCCGTACTCCGCGCAGACAGCTTCGAGGTTGCGCTTGCCGCGGCGGTAGCGGTCGGCCCAGCGGTCGATGGTGTAGGGGTCGACGACGGGGGCCGGGTCCGCGCCGCCGAGCCGGTCGCGCAGCGACGGCAGGCCGTGGCGCCGCAGTTCGGCGGAGAGCAGGGTGAGGTCGAAGGCGGCGTTGTAGGCGACGACGGGGACGCCCGCCTTCCAGTACCCGGTGAGGACGTCCGCGACGGCGTCGGCGACCTGGTCCGCCGGTCTGCCCTCGGCCGCCGCCCGCTCGTTGCTGATGCCGTGCACCGCGACCGCGTCGGCCGGGATCTCCACTCCCGGGTCGGCCAGCCATTCGCGGTGCCCCAGCACCTGCCCGCCCCTGACCTCGATCACGGCGGCGGTGACGATGCGTGCCTCACGCGGATCCGTGCCGGTCGTCTCCAGGTCGAAGCCGACGAGCAGCTCGCGGTGCCAGGCCATGGCGGCCCCCCTTCTCGGTGGTGCTGTCCCCCAGTGGCCTCCACCATCGCACGGCCCACTGACAACCGGCCGCCGCCCCGGACTCCGGGCCCCACCGCCGGGACACTTCAGGACACGGGCCGCGAATCCGCCCAAGCCAGCTCGAACTCCTCCTTGTAGGTGGAGAAGAGCCCGGCGTCCTCGACGCCTTCCGACGTCACCACCCGGTTGCCGCCGCGCAGCACCAGCACCGGCGCCTCCATGCCCCGCGCCCGCCGCAGATAGGACTGCACGACCGCGATGCCGTCCGCGCCGTCGCCGTCGACGAGGTAGGCGGTGAAGCGCGGGGTGTCGTCGTAGACCTGGATCTCGAAGGCGCCGGGGTCGCGCAGCCGGGCCCGCACCCGCCGCATGTGCAGGATGTTCATCTCCACCGCGCGGCTCAGCTCGCCCCGCTTCATGCCCAGTTCCCGCTCGCGCCGCTTGACGGCGCTGGAGGCGGGGTTGAGGAAGAGCAGCCGGATCCGGGCGCCGGCCTCGGCGAGGCGCACCAGGCGGCGGCCGGAGAAGTTCTGCACGAGCAGGTTGAGGCCGATGCCGATGGCGTCCAGGCGGCGGGCCTGGCCGAAGATGTCCTCGGCCGGGAACTGGCGCAGCAGCCGCACCCGGTCCGAGTGCACGGCGACCACGTCCGCGTAGCGGTCGCCGACGAGGTCCTCGACCGCGTCGACCGGCAGCCGGCGCGCGGACGGCACGTCCCCGCCGGCGCCGAGCATCTCCAGCAGGCGCGCGGAGGCCCGTTCGGCCTGGCCGAGGACGGCCTCGGACAGCGCGCGGTTGCGGGAGACGACGTTGCGGGTCACCTCGAGCTCGTCCAGGGCGAGTTCGACGTCGCGCCGGTCGTCGAAGTAGGGCTCGAAGCACGGCCAGTGCTGCACCATCAGCTCGCGCAGCTGAGGCAGCGTCAGGAAGCTGATGACATTGTCGTCGGCCGGGTCGAGCAGATAGCCCTTGCGGCGGCTGACCTCGCGGACGGCGGCGGCGCGCTGGACCCACTCCTGCCCGGCGGGCCCGGCCGCCGCGACCACCCACTCGTCACCGTGGACGGGCTCGTAGACGGGCCGCAGCACGGCGGCCACGACGGCGCGCAGCCGCTGCTCGACGAGGTTCAGCCAGATGTAGGCGCGGCCGGCCCGCTGGGCGCGGGTGCGCACCTCGCGCCAGGCATCGGCGTCCCAGTCCAGCTCCGGTCCGATGGCGCCCGTCTGCATGGGTCTGGCCAGCGACACCGTGCCGGGCGGGACCTCTGCGGAGTTCCCCTCGTGACCCTCGTCACCAGGGGGCAGCTCCAGCTCTCCCGAGCCCACCCGCGCACCGCCTTCCGCTCCCCCGAGCACTCCCCGCTCTCAACGATCAAGGAAGGGTACTCCGCGAGCGGCCGGCGATGCAGCCCGATGGACAGGGTCGGCTCTCAACTACCCGCATCCGCGCGGACGTTCCGGGCCCGGGGTGCGCGGGGAGTGAGCGGATTCATAGCGAAAGGTGACACCCGGTCACTTTCGCACGGACGTTCCCCTGCTCCGTGGACCCCACCGTCGCCATTCGCCCCGCGCACCTCAGGGCTCACACGCACCCCACGACCGGAGGCACCCTGCTTCCCCGCCCGGACGTCCGACAAAAGGGACGTACGTCATAGGTGCGTCCCGCACTTTGGGGGAGACTCGCCAGCAAGGCGCTCCCTCAGGCGCCGTACACCTGAAAGAGTCGTATCCATGCAGGTCTGGCCTGGCGAGGCGTATCCACTCGGTGCCACCTATGACGGCGCCGGAACCAATTTCGCGGTCTTCACGGAGGCCGCCGACCGAGTAGAGCTGTGTCTGCTGCACGACGACGGCTCGGAGACGGCGATCGAGCTGCGCGAGAGCGACGCGTTCGTGCGGCACGCGTACGTGCCGGGCGTGATGCCCGGACAGCGCTACGGCTACCGGGTGCACGGTCCGTACGCTCCCGAACGCGGGCTGCGGTGCAACTCGGCGAAGCTGCTCCTGGACCCGTACGCGCGTGCGATCAGCGGCTCGATCAACTGGGGTGAGGAGGTGTACGGCTACCACTTCGACGCCCCCGACCGGCGCAACGATCTCGACTCCGCGCCCCACACGATGACGTCGGTGGTGGTCAACCCGTACTTCGACTGGGGCGACGACCGCAGTCCCCGTACCGAGTACCACCACACGGTGATCTACGAGGCGCACGTGAAGGGCCTCACCATGCGGCACCCGGGGCTGCCGGAGGAGCTGCGCGGCACCTATGCGGCGCTCGCCCATCCGGTGGTGATCGATCATCTGGTGGAGCTGGGCGTGACCGCCCTGGAGCTGATGCCCGTGCACCAGTTCGTCAACGACCACCGGCTGGTCGACATGGGCCTGAACAACTACTGGGGCTACAACACGATCGGCTTCTTCGCACCGCACAACGCCTACGCCTCCTGGGGCGACCGCGGGCAGCAGGTGCTGGAGTTCAAGTCGGCGGTGCGGGCGCTGCACGAGGCCGGCATCGAGGTGATCCTGGACGTCGTCTACAATCACACCGCCGAGGGCAACCACCTGGGGCCGACGCTGTCCTTCAAGGGCCTCGACAATCCGCGCTACTACCGGCTCGCGGACGACCCCCGGTACTACATGGACACCACCGGCACCGGGAACTCGCTGCTCATGCGGTCCCCGCACGTACTGCAGCTGATCATGGACTCGCTGCGGTACTGGGTGACGGAGATGCACGTCGACGGGTTCCGCTTCGACCTCGCGGCGACGCTGGCCCGGCAGTTCCACGAGGTGGACCGGCTGTCGTCGTTCTTCGACCTGGTCCAGCAGGACCCGGTGGTCTCGCAGGTGAAGCTGATCGCCGAGCCGTGGGACGTCGGCGAGGGCGGCTACCAGGTGGGGAACTTCCCGCCGCTGTGGACCGAGTGGAACGGCAAGTACCGCGACACCGTCCGTGACCTGTGGCGGGGCGAGCCGCGCACCCTGGCGGAGTTCGCCTCCCGGCTGACCGGGTCGTCCGACCTGTACCAGGACGACGGGCGCCGGCCGCTGGCCTCGATCAACTTCGTGACCTGCCACGACGGCTTCACGCTGCACGACCTCGTGGCGTACAACGACAAGCACAACGAGGCCAACGGCGAGGACAACCGCGACGGCGAGAGCCACAACCGGTCGTGGAACTGCGGGGCCGAGGGCGAGACCGACGACCCCGAGGTGCTGCGGCTGCGCGCGCGGCAGATGCGCAACTTCGTGGCCACGCTGATGCTGTCCCAGGGCGTGCCCATGATCAGCCACGGCGACGAGTTCGCCCGCACCCAGAAGGGCAACAACAACGCCTACTGCCAGGACAGCGAGCTGGCGTGGGTGCACTGGCCCAAGGACGGCGGGCACCCGATGCTCGACTTCACCCGCGCGATGGTGTGGCTGCGCCGCGACCACCCCGTCCTGCGGCGGCGCCGCTTCTTCCACGGCCGCCCCGTGGAGGGCACCCACGACGACCTGTCCGACATCGCCTGGTTCACGCCCGAGGGCCGGGAGATGACCCAGCGGGACTGGGAGTCGGCGCCCGCCTCGGCGCTCACGGTGTTCCTCAACGGCAACGCGATCTCCGAACCGGGGCCGCGCGGCGAGCGCATCACCGACGACTCGTTCCTGCTGATGTTCAACGCCTCGCCGAAGCCGCTGGACTTCGTCGTGCCGGTCGATCACGGCCGCCGGTGGCAGGTCGTCGTGGACACGTCCCTGCCGGAGGGCGTCCCGCCGGACGCGGGCCCCGAGGTCGAGGCCGGCGAGAAGCTGACCCTGGTGGACCGCAGCCTGACGGTACTGAGGCGACCGGCCTAGGGGCCCGCCGGCCGGCCCGGGGCGCCCCCGTCCCTGCTCGATGCGCAGGGGCGGGGGCGCCCCGGGGCGTCAGTCCAGGATCGTGGCGGCGCCGCGGCGGCGGAGGTCGGCCAGCCCGTTCAGCATGGCCTCGATCTGCTCGGGGGTGTGCCCGACCCAGTCCTTGAGCTCCGACACGACCCGCACGGGCTCGCGGGTGCGGAAGGAGCGGGTGGGGTTGCCCGGGAACCTCTTGTCGGTGACGTTGGGGTCGTCCTCCAGCTCGCCGGTCGGCTCCACGACGTAGATCCGGCCCGGTCCGTCGCCGGCCGCCAGCTCGGCGCCCCAGGCGGCGGCGTCCAGGGTCTCGGAGACGTAGACGTGACGGGACGTGCGCCCCTCCTCGAAGTTGGACGCGTAGCCGGGGGTCAGCAGGTCCCCCGGGGCGAGGTCCGCCTTCGTCCCGTGCAGATACGTTCCCGCCTCGTACACCTCGAAGGGGACAGGGGCGTCGGTCATGGGCTGCTCCTTCGGCGTGGGGTCGCCCACCAGGGAACCACAGCGCCGTCGGGAGGACCCCGGAACCAGCCGGCAACGGCTCGATCACCGCCCCCGCCCGACCGGCGCGAGCGGGTTCAGGGGGTGTCTCGGCCGAGCCCGGCCCGATCGACGAGACGCCTCCTCAGGACGCCTGACCCAGCAGACGCCCCTCAGGACGCCTGACCGACTAGACGCCTCCTCAGGACGTCTCCACGCGCGCGTGCAGGGGCTCCGCGGCGCGTTCCGTGTACGGCACCGGGCGGGCCGTCAGGGCGACGACGGCGGCGAGGCCGGCCGCCGCGGTGCCGGCCGCGAAGGCCGCGCCCGGGCCGTGGGACTCGGCGAGGCGGCCGGTGACGGCCACGGCGAGGGCCTGACCGGCCACCAGGGCGCTCGTCGCGGACGCCATCGCCTCGGCGAGCCGGGCGGGCGGCACCGCGCGCTCGGTGAGCGCGAACACCGTGATCAGATGCGGGGCGTACGCGGCGCCGAGGACGGTGACGACGGCGTACAGACCGGCCAGGGAGTCCGTCCACAGCAGCGGCACCGACAGCGCGCACGCCGCCGCGGTGGCCACCCGCCAGCGGACCCGCAGCCCGACCCCGGCGGGCAGGAACGCCGTCGACAGCCCGGCGAGGGCGCTCATCACCCCCATGGCGGCGTAGACGAGCCCCGCCTGGTCCGCCTGCCCCAGCCGTCCGGTGAGGGCGGTGATCCCCGCCTGGCAGGCTCCGAACATGGCGCCCTGGAGGGCGAGCGCGGCCCGCAGGGCGTTCACCGAGCGGGGCATCCGCGCGCGCCGACCGGGCCGGACCCGGCGGGCCCCCGCACGGCGCCCGACCGGCCCGTCGGGTGCCGAGTCCGCCTCATCGGCGCGCCGCCCGTCCGCGCGGCGTGCCTCCCGGCCCGGCGCCCCGTCGCGGTCCCGACGGGACGGCGGGAGCGTCGCGCGGGCCGTCGGGTGCAGGGCGAACGCCGTACCGCACCCGGCGACCAGGACGGCCGCCCCGGCCAGCGCGAGGGCGGGGTGGGCGAGGACGGCGGCGAGGCCGACGAGGGCCGGGCCGAGGACGAAGGAGATCTCGTCGAGGGTGCTCTCGAAGGAGAGCGCGGCGCCGACCGTGGACTCCCCCGCCCCGGCCCGGCGGGCCAGCGCCACCAGGCGGGCGCGGCCCAGCGGGCCGATCAGCGGCACACTGGCGCCCGCCGCGGCGGCGAGGACGGCCAGCAGCGGCGTGGACAGCCCGGCGAGCGCCCCGGCGACCAGCGCGCCGATCGCGAGCGCGTTGGCGAGGGCGAAGACGAGGACCACGGGCCGCTGTCCGTGCCGGTCGGCGAGCCGCCCCACGAGCGGGCCGCACGCCACCTGACCGGCCGCGAGCGCCCCGCCGGTCACGCCCGCCGCGGCCAGGGAGCCGCTCGTCCGGGCGACGAGGAGCACGCTGCCGAACTGGATGGTCGCCGTCGGCAGCCGCGCCAAAAAGGACACCACGGGCAGCAGCGGCCCGCTCAGCCCGATGACCCGGCGGTAGGTTCCCGGCGCCGGGCGCCGCCCCGTCGTTCCCATCACCCGAAGCTAGCCACACGCGCGCGTGCAGGAGGATGAGCCGATGACACGAAAGGCGGCAGGGCGGGTACGTACGTTTCCATGACACGCGAGCGCCCCGCCCCCCTCGTCCCGACGGCCACCTACCGGCTGCAGCTGCAGCCCGCGTTCCCGTTCGCCGCCGCCGCGGCAGCCGTGCCGTACCTGGCGTGGCTCGGCGTGTCGCATCTGCACCTGTCCCCCGTCCTGCAGGCGGTGCCGGGCTCGGCGCACGGCTACGACGTGGTGGACCACGCGCGCGTGCGCGACGAGCTCGGCGGCGAGGAGGGACTGCGCGCCCTCGCCCGCACCGCGCGCGAGCACGGCCTCGGACTGATCGCGGACATCGTCCCGAACCACATGGCGATGGCACCGCGCCACAACCGCGCCCTGTGGGAGGTCCTGCGCGAGGGCCCGAAGTCGCCGTACGCGCGATGGTTCGACATCGACTGGGAGGCGCAGGGCGGGCAGCTGCTGGTGCCCGTGCTCGGCGGCCCCCTCGGGGACGTGATCGGCGACCTGCGCGTGGACGGCGACGTGCTGCGCCACCACGACCACGTCTTCCCGCTGCGCGAGGGCACCGAGGACCTGCCGCTGCCGCAGCTGCTGGACGCCCAGTGGTACCGGCCGGTGTGGTGGCGGCTGGCCCGCACGGAACTGAACTACCGGCGGTTCTTCAGCATCTCGGAGCTGATCGGCGTGCGCGTGGAGGACCCGGAGGTCTTCGACGCCACCCACGGCCTGATCCTCAAGCTGCTCGACGAGGGCGTCCTCGACGGGCTGCGCGTCGACCATCCGGACGGCCTCGCCGACCCCGACGCCTATCTGCGGCGGCTGCACGAGGCGAGCGGGGGCCGCTGGACGGTCGTGGAGAAGATCCTCTCCGACGGCGAGCACCTGCCGCCCTCCTGGCCCGTCGCGGGCACCACCGGCTACGACGCCCTGCGGCACATCGACGGCCTGTTCGCCGACCCGGCCGGCGCGGACGAACTGCTGGCCGCCTACCGGCGGTTCGCGGCCCCGCAGACGGACCGGGGCGGCGACTGGGCGGCGACGGCCCGCCGCGCGGCCTACAGCGTGCTCACGCACGAGCTGGCCGCCGAGGTCGACCGGCTCACCCGGGTGGCGCACCGGGCGTGCGCCGGTTCGTCCGAGCCCGCCCTGCGCGACCGCGCGCCGTGGGCGCTGCGCACCGCGCTGCAGGAACTGCTGGTGCGCCTGCGCGTGTACCGGCCGTACACCTCCGTCGACGCCTCGTCGGTGATCACCGAGGAGGCGGCCGAGCAGGCCAAGCAGGCGTTCCTGGTGCCCGAGGAGGGCGGCGCGGTCGACGTCGTGCGCGACCTGCTCCTCGGCCGGTACGGCGACGGCCCCGACCAGGTCGAGCTGCGCGCCCGGTTCGCGCAGACGGCGTCGGCGCTGCGCGCCAAGTCGGTCGAGGACACGGCGTTCTACCGGTACGTGCCGCTGCTGTCGGCGACCGAGGTGGGCGGCGAGCCGGGCGCTCCGGCGGTGTCCCCCGCGGACTTCCACGCCTACTGCGCGCGCGTGCAGCGCGACTGGCCCGCGACGGGCACGGTGGTCTCCACGCACGACACCAAGCGCAGCGCCGACGTCCGCGCCGCGCTCGCCGTGCTCACCGAGTGCCCGGAGAGCTGGGCGGAGCTGCTGGACACCGTCACGCGCGCGGACGAGGGCGCGCCCGACGCGCAGCTGGCGTGGGCGGCCTGGCAGACGGTGTTCGGGCTGGGCCCGGCCGACCCGGAGCGGGTGCGCGAGGCGCTGCTGAAGCACGTGCGGGAGGCCGGCCTGTACACGAGCTGGACGGAACAGGAACCGCCGTACGAGGAGGCGGTCGCGGCCTTCGTGGCGGCGGGACCGTGCGGGGTGCCGGGCGAGCGGATCACCGCGTTCCGCGAGGAGCTGGCGGAGCACATCCGGGCGAACGTGCTGGGCACCGCCCTGGTCCAGCTGACGATGCCGGGCGTGCCGGACGTCTACCAGGGCACCGAGGCCGAGTACCGGGCCCTGGTCGACCCCGACAACCGGCGCCCGGTGTCCTTCCCGCCCGCGGACCCGGGCGACAAGGGCGCGCTCACCGCGGCGGCGCTGCGGCTGCGCCGAAAGCGGCCCGAGGTCTTCGGCACCTCGGCGACGTACGAGCCGCTGACGGCCGAGGGACCCGCGGCGGACCACTGCCTGGCCTTCGCCCGCTCCGGGCAGGCGGTGACGGCCGTGACCCGGCTGTCGCGGCGGCTGGCGGAGTCCGGCGGCTGGCGGGACACGGTGCTGGCGCTGCCGCCGGGACGGTGGGCGGACGCGCTGGATCCGGCGCGGGAGTTCGCGGGGCACACGCGCGTGTCGGAGCTGTTCGAGCGGCTGCCGGTGGCGCTGCTGGAGCGCGTCGCCGAGTGACGCCCAAGGCCGCCGTCACGACCGTGCGACGGCGGCTCCCGGCTCCTTGACAGGGGCACGCGTCCGTGGGGTACTGCCAGGGCGAGGCACGGGACGACGAGTCGGGGGTGAGTCTCCTGCCGGAGCTGCGCTACCCCAGTGTTCCCGAACTGGTCGCGTCCGCACAGGCGCTGGCCGGGGAGCGGCCCGGCCTGTGCGCACTGCGCCAGGTGGGCGTCTCCCGGGCGGGCCGGCCGCTGCACCTGCTGTCCGTGGGACACGCCCCGCGCGCGGTGCTCGTCGTCGCGGGCGCCCACGCCAACGAGCCGGCCGGCGGCGCCACCGTGCGGTCCCTCGCCGAGCGGACCGTACGGGAGAGGGCTCTGCGGGACGGCGTCTCCTGGCACTTCCTGCTGTGCGCGGACCCCGACGGGGCGAGCCTGCACGTCACGCCGGCGCCGCGCAGCCTGCTCGACTACCACCTGGGCTTCTACCGGCCCGCCGGGCCCGAGCAGCCGGAGTGGTCGCCGTCGGTGCTGCCGCCGGACCGGCTGCCGCCCGAGACGCGGGCGCTGACCGCGGTGATCGACGAGGTGCGGCCGTACCTGCAGGTGAGCCTGCACGGCACCGATCTGGGCGGCACCTGGGTGCAGTTGACGCGGGACATCCCGGGGCTCGCGGAACCGTTCGCGAAGTCGGCGGCCGAGCTGCACATACCGGTGGAGGCGGGCGCCTCGGACGCCGCGGGCTGGCCCGCCTCGGGGCCGGGCGTGCACGTGATGCCCGCGCCGGGGGCGGGCGCGGCCTACCCGAGCATGCCGGACGACGCCCGGCACAGCACCTGGTACCACGCGCACCGCCACGGCGGGCTCACCGCGATCGTCGAGGTGCCGATGTGGGCGAGCGACCTCGTCGGCGATCCGGCGCCGCACCCCGCCCCGGCGGCGGCGCTCGGGCGGCTCGCGCACCGGCTGCGCGGCGACGCGCTGCTGGTGGAGGAGATCCTGGCCGAGGCGCGGCCGCGGCTCGCGGGCCACGACGATCCGCTGCTGCGGGCCGCCCTGTGGACGCTGGCGCTGGTGCCCGGGCTCGCCGAGGACTGGGTGCGCACCACGCCGGCCGACACGACGATGGCGTACGTCGGCAGCGTCGACGCCTTCGCCCGGCGGCTGCCGCTGCGGGCGGCGGCGATGCTGCTGCGGGTCCTCAGGGACGCCGGCGACCGGGCGGCACCGCGTCTGGAGCGGCTGGTGGTGCACTGGAGCGAGAGCTTCGCCCGCCGCTTCCACGCCCGCTGGGTACCGCTGCACGACCAGGTCGAGCACCAGGCCCGCACGGTCGTCACGGCGGCCCAGCAGGCGCGCGAGACGCTGGACTGAGCGCTCGGGGGGCGGGGGGCGGCTTCGGGTCGGCTCCGGGTCGGTTCCGGGTCGGTGACGGCCCCGCGGCACGCAGTACGCCGCACCCCGCACCCCGCACCCCGCACCCCGCACCCCGCACCCCGCACCCCGCACCCCGCACCCCGCACCCCGCACCCCGCACGCCGCACGCCGCACGCCGCACGCCGGCCGAACGGGCCTGAGGGCGTCGCGTCACGGCCGCCCGGCACGGGCCGCCGGCCGCCGAGCAGAGCCGGCGCCGCACACGCGCGCGTCCAGCGGCCGGCCCCGCCCACACAACGGCACCCGCGCGTGCCGCCCCCGCGGCGCATCACGCAGCCCCGCGGCGCGGCCCCGCCGCGTCACCTCACCCGCGTCGCTCCTCGGCGTCCACCGCGAACACCGCGCCCGTGCGGGCCCGCATCTCGCAGCGGTTGGCGAAGGTCTCCCGGTAGGTGACGGGGCGGCCGTGCCAGCGGCCGTGGGCCTCGGCGGTGACCGGGGCGTAGACGAGGGTGCAGATGGCGTCCTTCCGGGCCGGGAGGGCGCCGATGTCGCCGTCGACGGTGGCGAGCTGGGCGCAGGCCTCGGCCGCGCGCGGGTGGCCCTGGGGCGGGTCGCACCGCAGCAGGGCGCCCCGCGTGTCGCCGGACCGCTCCTCGCCGCGGGTGACGGTGATCTCGAGCCAGTCGCCGTGCCGGGTGACGAGCGCCGTCGCGGGGGCCGTCAGGGTGAGGACGGCGGCCGCGGCGAGCAGCCCGGCCGCCGCCGGTCGTGTCAGATGGGTCATTCCCGGTGCATCGGCACCGCACGGCCGGAACACCAGCCCGGCTCACCCGAACGGGAGCGCGCGGACGCGTGTTCGCCGGCCAGTTCGAAGGCGGCGAGCACCACGCGCGACTGGTACTCCACCTGGCGGACCACCGGGATCCACACCGCCCCGTGGCGGTCGCGGTAGTCGGCACAGCCGGTGTCGATGAGGTGGTCCAGTTCGGGCAGGACGCCCGCCGGATCGCGTCCGCTCTGTGTGACGAGCCGGTGCAGCAGCCCGGCGGTGCGCAGGACCAGCCGCCGCCCGGCGATGCGCAGGGCGGTCAGGTGGGCGGTGCTCAGCGGCGGCAGGGCGTGGCCGGGGACGGCCGTGTCGGGGTCCCAGGCGTCGGCCAGGCCGGGGCAGACCAGTACATAGTCGTCGACGGGGGCGAGCAGCCGCGCCGCGTCCGCCGTGCCGGTGACATGCGGCCGGATGCGCGCGAGGAGGCGCTCCAGGAGCCGCGTCTCGCTCCGCAGCGTGGCGCTCACGGCCCGCAGCACCGCGTCGGCGTCCGCGGGCGTGGAGCCGTCCTCGACGGCGGCCACGCCCCACATGGGGGCCTCGACGATCGCGGTGACGGTGCCGTGCCGGTGCGGATGGAACCAGGTGGACTGCACGGCCGCCTCGGTGATCGCGGCGGCCAGGTCGCGCGGGCGGGGCGGCGGGATGCGGTAGACGGCCGGTCCGATGCTCGGCCAGTACAGGGTGTCGTAGGGGCCGAGTTCGCGGGGGATGCCGAGGCGGCCGGCGGCGTGGGCGACCCGCTGGTCGAGGCCGGGCAGGTCGTGGGTCACCTCGACGAAGCCGCCGCCGATGTCGACGCCGTGCAGGGAGGCCTGGAAGAAAGGTTTCAGCTCGTCCTGGAGGTCGAGCAGCGCGCGGGTCTCCGGCAGCGCGGCGGCCTGCGCGCCGTCCGGCAGCCACTCGGGCTGCTCCAGGAACCCGGGGCGGAAGAAGCGCCGGAAGTAGCGGCCGAGGGTGTACGGGCCGGACAGCCAGCCCTCGTTGCGGCGCAGCCCGTCGGGGTCGAGGCACAGCAGCAGGTTCCAGGTGGCGTCGGCGCCTTCCGTCAGGCCGGGGTCGGCGAGCGCGCGTTCGGCCAGCCGGAGCGCCGTGGCGCCGCCGGCGGGCTCGTTGGCGTGCGGCCCGGCGACGACGAGGGCGTGGCGGCTGCCGTGTCCGACGGAGAGCAGCCACAGCGGCTCGCCCGCGCGCGAGGTGCCGACGCGGCGCAGCCGGGCGTCCCGGGGGTGGCGGGCGGCCAGCGCGGCGGCGCGGGCGGCCAGCTCGTCCACGCCCGGGTAGCGCAGGAGCGGCGGCAGGGCACACCTCCACGTGCGGTACCGACGGTTCACCTGGTGTGCATGGTGTACGGACAGTCAGTCACGGTACGGCGGGTACGTCAACACCACGGCGGTCAAGCCGATTTGGAACGGCACCGGCGGTCGGCGTTCACTGCCCGGAGAGCCGGAACGCCATCTGCCCGAAGGACACGAGGTCGCCCTCGCGGACGACGGCCGAGCCGACCACGCGGCGGCCGTTGACCGTCGTGCCGTTGGTGGAGCCGAGGTCGCGGAGCACCCACATGCCGCCCTGGTGGCGCAGCTCGGCGTGCACGCGGGAGACGGTCTCGTGGTTCAGCCGCAGGCCGCTCGCGGGGTCGCGGCCGATGCGCAGCGGGTGGCCGCTGCCGGGGTGGGGCAGCAGCAGCTTGGGCAGCCGCTCGGCCTGCCAGGCGCGGCGCAGCCGTACGGTGAAGCCCGACACGGCCTCCACGGCGCCGAACAGGGCGCGGGAGAGCCGGCCGTCCTGGGGCAGGTCGGCGGTGAGCGCGGCGAGCTCGTCGGCGTGGCGGGCGGCCAGCGCGAGCTCCATGCGCCGCACGAACGTGTCGTGGGACAGCCGGCCCAGGGCGACGCCGTCGCGCAGCACCTTCAGAGCGTGGTCGCGCTCCGCGTCGGACAACCGCGCGGGGTACGTGGAGAACTCGAAGGACGACGTCACACGTGTGATTGTCGGTCAGCCGACAGCGGGTGTCCAGAAAACGGCGGATCGGCCGTCACGCGCGCGTGCGGCACGGACCCGGCGGGCGGCGACACCCCGCCGACACCCCGCAAAAGGGAGGATCGGAAAGCGGATTGATCGTGTGTGACGCACCATGGACGGGCTACATCACGGTGAGCAGACGAAGGGGAACCGTCCGTGCAGTTCGAGGTGTGGGCACCGCAGGCCGATCATGTGACGCTGACGTGCGACGGCGTCACGCACGCGATGGAGCGCGATCCGGAGCGAGCGGGGTGGTGGACGAAGGAGGCGGAGGCGCACGACGGCTCGCGCTACGGCTTCGCGCTGGACGACGGGCCGGTGCTGCCCGATCCGCGCTCGCGCCGGCAGCCGGACGGGCCGGACGGGCTGAGCGCGGTCGTCGACCACGGCCGGTACACGTGGCGCACGCCGCCGTCCGGCCGGCCGCTGCCCGGCGCGGTGCTGTACGAACTGCACGTGGGCACCTACACGCCCGAGGGTACGCTGGACGCCGCCGCCGAGCGGCTTGCTCACCTGGTGGAACTGGGCGTCACGCACGTGGAGTTGATGCCGCTGTGCCCGTTCCCGGGCACGCACGGATGGGGATACGAGGGTGTCTCGCTCTGGGCCGTGCACGAGCCGTACGGCGGCCCGGAGGCGCTGAAGCGGTTCGTCGACCGGGCGCACGAGCTGGGCCTCGGCGTCGTGCTCGACGTGGTGCACAACCACTTCGGGCCCTCGGGCAACCACCTCCCCGCGTTCGCCCCCTACCTCACGGACACGCACCACACGCCCTGGGGCGCCGCGGTCAACCTGGACGCGCCCGGCTCGGACGAGGTGCGCGCCTACCTGGTGGGCAGCGCGCTGGCCTGGCTGCGGGACTACCGCATCGACGGGCTGCGGCTGGACGCGGTGCACGCGCTGGTCGACACGCGCGCGTGCCACTTCCTGGAGGAGCTGTCCGCGGCGGTGGACGCGCTGGGCGCGGAGACGGACCGCCCGCTGTTCCTGATCGCCGAGTCCGACCTGAACGACCCGCGTTTCATCACGGCGCGCGAGGAGCACGGACTGGGGCTGCACGCGCAATGGAACGACGACTTCCACCACGCGCTGCACACCGCGCTGACCGGTGAGTCGCAGGGCTACTACGCCGACTTCGCGCGCGCCCCGCTCGCCGCCGTCGCCAAGACGCTCACCGGCGGCTACTTCCACGACGGCACGTACTCCTCCTTCCGCGGCCGCACCCACGGGCGCCCGCTGGACCGCTCGCGGACGGCCGCGCACCGGCTGCTGGGCTACAGCCAGACCCACGACCAGGTCGGCAACCGCGCCCAGGGCGACCGGCTGGCCGCGTCCCTCTCCCCCGGCCTCACGGCCTGCGCCGCGACGCTGGTGCTGACCGCGCCGTTCACGCCGATGCTGTTCATGGGCGAGGAGTGGGCCGCGTCCACGCCCTGGCAGTTCTTCACCGACCACACCGATCCCGAGCTCGCGGAGGCGGTACGGCGGGGCCGGCGGCGGGAGTTCGCGGCGCACGGCTGGGCCGAGGAGGACGTGCCCGACCCGCAGGACCCGGCGACGCGGGACCGCTCCTGCCTGGACTGGGACGAGCCGCGGCGTGAGCCCCACGCGCGCGTGCTCGCCTGGTACCGGCAGCTGATCGCCCTGCGGCACACCCATCCCGACCTCACCGACCCCGACCTCGCCGACACCAAGGTCGCCTACGACGAGGACGCGCGCTGGCTCGCCGTCCGGCGGGGCGACGTACGCGTGGTGGTGAACCTCGGCAAGGAACCGGCGGCGATCCCCCTGGGCACGCGCCCTGTCCGCGTCCTCGCGGCGTGGGAGCCGGTGCGGGAGCCGGGCGACGACGGGGTGTTGCACGTCCCGGGCGCGTCGAGCGTGGTCCTGGAACAGGCGTAATCGCTTGCGCAAGCGTTTGCGCGACCGGTGCGCGCCCTCAGGTGGCTGCACGGGCCCGGGTGCGCCCCGGGCGGACCGGCGGGCACCTCGGGCGGGCCGGCGGGCGGGCTCCCTCACCCGTCCTCGCGCAGCTCCGTGACCCGTTCCAGCAGGATGGCCTCCCAGGCCCGCTGCAGCTGGGTCTGCAGGAGTTCCAGGGGAGTGCCGTCGCGGCCCTCGAGGCGTTCGGCGAGGCGGATGACCGTGTCGCAGCGGGCCAGCCACAGGCCGCGCAGGCAGGGGCGGGCGCCGTAGCCGGCGAGGGTCGCGGCGCGGACGGCGGCGCCGGAGCCGACGGCGAGCGCGAGGCCGGCGATGTCCTCGGCCGGGTCGCCGAGGACGGCGCCGGTCCAGTCCAGGACGCCGCGCACCCGCCCGTCGCCGCTGACGACGAGGTGCTCGCCCGCGAGGGCGTGGTGGACGAGGACCGCGGTGCCCGTCTGCGCGGCGAGCTGCGCCGCGCCCGGCGGGGTGAGCTGGGCCAGGCGTCCGGGATCGAACTCCTCGGCGGTGGCCAGGGTCCGCGCGGCGGGCACGGCCATCCGGCGCAGCGCCTCCAGGGAGCGGGGGGCGGTGCGCGGCACGCCGAGCGTCTCGGCCTGCCGGGCGGGCACCGCGCGCAGCCCGGTGAGGAACCCGGCGAGGTCCGCCTCGCCGATGGCGGAGACGTCGTGCTCCTCGGCCGTACCGCCCGGCACCAAGGTGTCGAGGGTGTAGGTCAGGCCGGGGCTCCACTCGCCGTGGGCGATGCTGGTGGGCACGGCGACGGGGACGTGCGGGCGGACCAGGTCCCGCAGGCGCAGCTCGCGGCGCTGCCGGGCGGCGGCCTCCCGGTCCGGGGCGAGGCGCAGCACATGGCGGGTGCCGACCCACCACGTGCAGGGGCCGCCGCCCTCGGCGACGGGCCGGACCTCGGGTCCGGCCGTGTCGTCCCCGGCTTCCTTCAGCAGGGTTCGGACCAGTCTGCGGACGGTGTCCGCGGTGGGTGTCGGTGCCTGGGTCATGGTCGCGCCGTCGTCGCTCGCTCGATGGGTGATGGTGGTACCAGTGTCGCCTTCAGTCCACTATGACCATCTCGCGGGTGGTGTTGTTGAGCCGCCGGCCGCCGTCCTCGGTGACGGTGACGATGTCCTCGATGCGCACGCCGAACCGGCCGGGCAGGTAGATGCCGGGCTCCACGGAGAAGCACATGCCGGGCACGAGCGGCTGTTCCTCGCCCTCGATCATGTACGGCGGCTCGTGCGTGGTGACGCCGATGCCGTGGCCGGTGCGGTGGATGAAGTACTCCCCGTACCCGGCGTCCTCGATGACCCGGCGGGCGGCGCGGTCGACCTCCTGGCAGGCGACGCCGGGGCGTACGGCGGCGTATCCGGCCTCCTGGGCGGCGCGCACCACGTCGTGGACCCGGCGCTCCTCGTCGGTGGGTTCGCCGACGTGGACGGTGCGGGTGGTGTCGGAGCCGTAGCCGTCCTTGAGGCCGCCGAAGTCGAGGACGACCATGTCGCCGTGTTCGATGACGCGGTCGCCGACCTCGTGGTGCGGGTTGGCGCCGTTGGGTCCGGAGCCGACGATGGTGAAGTCGACCTGGGAGTGGCCGAAGCGGCGCAGCAGGTCGGCGAGGTCGGCGCCGACCTCGCGTTCGCGGCGGCCGGCGAAGGCGACCTTGCGGATCTCCTCGAACGCGGCGTCGGCGGCGGCGCCCGCGGCGGCCAGCAGCTCCAGTTCGGCGGCGTCCTTGACGGCGCGCAGCATGGGCAGGGCGTCGGTGAGGGCGGCGTAGGAACTGCCGGGCAGGGCCCGCTGGAGGCCGAGCAGGTGCATCGCCCAGGTGTTGTCGCTGATGCCGAAGCGGCCGCCGGCGCCGAGGAGGCCGGCGGTGGCGGCGTAGGGGTCGGTGCCGTCGGTCCAGTCGCGCAGGGTCAGGGCGGGCGCGCCGGCCGCATGGGCGGCGTCCGGGGCCTCCAGGGTGGGCACGACGAGGACGGGGTCACGGCCGGGGGCGAGGACCAGCAGGGTGAGGCGTTCGGTGACGGCGGTCGGGGCGTAGCCGGTGAGCCACACCAGGTCGGGCCCGGGGGCGACGAGCAGCCCGGCGAGGCCGGCGTCGGCGGCGGCCCGCGCGGCGCGTTCCATCCGGGCCCGGTAGTCGTCGGCGCCGAACGGTGCGGGCGCGGTGCCGGTCATCGGCCTCTCCTGTCTGACGAAGGGTCTGCCTGGCGTCCGGGAAGGATCTGTCCGCCTGCCAGCATCCTGCCCGCCGCACGGTGCCCACGCGAGCCGGTTTCCCCACCTGTGACTATCGGCGCCACGTCGATCGCCCGTCACAGCCGGTGACGGCCCGCGGGCGCACGGCCGCTTTACCGCGAGGTGCGCTCACGCGGCCGCCCGTCCGGGGCGCCGAGGTGGGCCTGTCGCGCGCCGCGCCGGACGGCTCACCGGCCCCGTTGCCACGATCAGGTGAGGACTCCCGGTACGGCGGTCAGCTGCTGGTAGCCACCGCTTCGGTGACGCACCGTCAGGACCACCTGTGCGCCCGGGCGTGCCCCGGCGATCGCCCGCGCCAGGTCGGCCGCCGAGTCGACGCGGCTCTGGCCGACGGCGAGCACGAGGTCACCGCGGACCAGGCCGGCCGAGTAACCGGGGCCGGGGATGTGCACACCGACGACGAGGGCGCCCGGCTTCTGTCCGTCCATCACCTCCACCCCGAGGGAGGCGCGCACCCGGCCGGCCGGGGCGGCGGGGCCGGTCGCCGGGTTCGCGGCCCCGTGGGAGGGCGCGCCGGCGGAGGCGTGCGACGGGCCGGGCGGTGCGTGCGGGGTGGCCTGGCGCTGCAGGTCGGCGAGCTTGCTCAGGCCGATCACCGTGGCGCCGACGGTGCCGAGCCCGACGCCGGCCAGGACCAGCACCGCCCCGACGAGCAGGCCGAACAGCAGGGTGGTGAGCCGCCGGCCGCGCCGCCGCGCGGCGTGCGGGCGCCGGGGCTGCCCCGCGGACGTGGTGCCGCCGGGGTCGCGGCCCGGCATCGGCTTGGGACGCAACGCAGTCTGTTCCATGGTTCGCCTCCGGCAGGTGCTCTACCCGGCGCACCACCGCGGAACGTGCCACGAAAGAGTGAGACTGACCAGCCGTCAACAGCGAATAGTCCCGCCGGGGGCGCTCGGTGGCCCCGGTTGGATGTGATCCGGCGGTGCCGGGCGGTTCACGCGCGTCCTCCGAGGGCGTTCGCGAAGGTCGCCGCCGCGCCGCGGGGTGGTCCCGCGTACAGGAGTTCCACGCGGTGCACGAGCCGCGGCGCGGTCACCGGGACGGCGATCGCCCCGGGCACGGTGCCGGCCGCCGTGCGCGGGAGCAGGGTCAGGCCGTGTCCCGCGGCGGCCAGCGCGGTCAGGGTGCGCACGTCGGTGCCCTCGTAGCGCAGGGCGGGCCTGAAGCCGTGGCCGCCGTTCACGGCCCGCAGCCGGGCCAGTGGCAGCCCCGCGTCGGGGGCGTCCAGCCAGCGCGCGTCGGCGAGATCGGGGAGCCGCAGCCCCGGACGCCGGGCCAGCGGATGCGCCGCCGGCAGCAGCACGCACACCGGCTCCTCGGCCACGCCGTACGCCGTCAGCGGGGCCACGTCGGGCAGCCGGAGCGGGTCGCTGGGCGCGGCGAGGCCGTCGGCCAGGGCGAGGTCCGCGCTGCCGGTGGCCACGGCCGCGGGCACCTCGTCGCGGGGCAGCACCCGTACGGTCACGCCCGCGGGCGGCAGCGCCGCCACCACGGCCGGCGCGAGCGCGGTGGCCGTGGCCGCGAGGGTCAGGCCCTGGTCGGGGGCGGCCACGATGCGGGTCACGTCGGCGCGGGCGGCGTCCAGGCGCAGCAGCAGCGGACCCGCGTGTTCCAGCAGGCGGTCGCCGGCCGGGGTGGGGGCGACGGGCCGGCGGGTCAGCAGCGGGGCGCCGAGGTCCTGTTCCAGCGCGGCGATGTGCTGGGAGACCGCGGACTGGGTGTAGCCGAGGGTGCGGGCCGCCTCGGAGAAGGAGGCCAGGCGGGCCACGGTGACGAAGGTGCGCAGCAGGTGCGGGTCCATGCCGCCAGCATCCCATCAGGAACCCTTATGGAGATTGCAGGGATCATCGTTGGACGTGAACGACGGACCGCGACCAGGATGAGGTCATGACCGACACCGTCTCTCCCGCCGCGAAGGTCGCCCTGGTCGGCGACCGCTCCCCCGACGTCGTCTCGCACACCCGTATCCCCGAACTGCTCCACACCCTCGCCGTCCACGACCGGCTCGTCCTGGACGCCTACTGGATCCCGTCCGAGGACGCCGCGGCCGAGGGCGCGGTGTCCGGCTTCGACGCCGTGTGGGTGGTGCCGGGCAGCCCGTACCGCAGCGAGGCCGGCGTCCTCGCCGCGATCCGTACCGCGCGCACCGAGCGCATCCCGTTCCTCGGCACGTGCGGTGGTTTCCAGCACGCGCTGCTGGAGTTCGCCCGGAACGTGTGCGGGCTGACCGGGGTGGCGCACGCGGAGAACGACCCCGACGCCGGGGACTTCCTCATCGAGCCGCTGGCCTGCTCGCTGGCGGGTCACGAGGACACGGTGCTGCTGGAGCCCGGCTCGCTCGCCCAGACCGTGATCGGGGCGGAGCGGACCGTGGAGCGCTACTCCTGCCACTACGGGCCGTCCCGCCACCTCGGCACGCTGACCGGGCACGGGCTGCGGTTCAGCGGGCACGACCCGCAGGGGCAGGTCCGCATCGCGGAGCTGCCCGGTCACCCGTTCTTCCTCGCCTCCCTGTTCCAGCCGGAGCTGTACGGCGACGGCGCGCGCCCGCACCCCGTGATCCGGGGCCTGGCCCGCGCCGCCGTCGACCACGCGGCCGGGGTCTCCCGCCCGGCGGCGGTCTGACACCACCCCGGGCACATCCGCCTGCGGTCTCGCCCCGCGACCGCGGCTCGGCGCACCCCGTGCCCGGTCTCAGCCCGTGTGCCCCTCCCCATGGCCGCCGTGGGCGCCGCCGTGGTCGAACTTCAGCGCCTCGGGCGGCATGACGACGAAGGGCCGCATCATGCCCATGTCCTCGTGCTCCAGCAGGTGGCAGTGGTACATGAACCGGCCGTACGCCCCGTCGAACCGGCCCATGACGCGCAGCAGTTGGCTGCCGGGCACCCGGAAGACGTCCTTGTGGCCGTGCTCGTTGGGCGCGAGCGGTATCGCGCGGGTCGCGTCGAACCGGATCGGTGTGCGGGTGCCGCCCACCGCCGGGTCGAAGCCGGAGACGTCGTAGGCGTCCCGGCCGAGGAGCTGGAAGTCGGCCAGGTGGATGTGCATGGGGTGCACGATCGGCGCGAGGTTGAGGAAGCTCCACTGCTCGTAGCTGCCCTCGCCGATGGTGATGCCGAGCCCGTCGTTGAAGGTCCGCGCGGTGCGCCGGTACGTCTTCGTCGTGCCGTCGGCCCCGGTGAGCTGGATGACGCCGTCGGCGGGGAGGCGGAGGCCGGACGGGTCGGCGACCTCGGTCATCTCCCAGATCTCCGGGTGGCCGCCGGCGCCCTTGGTGGCGGGCGGGGTCAGCACGATCAGCCGGTGGCCGTGCGGGATGTCGTGCGTGAGCCGGCGGAAGGAGCCGGAGAGCACCTCGGGCAGCTCGAAGGTGTCCGCCTCGCAGCTCTCCCGGACCCGGAACTCCAGGACCTCCGGGTAACGCACGTCCCCGGCCGGGTCGGGCACGCCCGGCGGCTGGTTGCGGCCCTTGTTCACCAGCCGCAGCGTCCGGCCGGCGAGGCCGCGGAAGTCGACGAGCAGGTCGAAGCGCTCGGCGGGCGCCGCGGTCAGCGTCGGCAGCGCGGCGTCGAAGTCGATCGGCACCGGGCGGGGCAGCAGCCCGCCGTCGCTGCCGATCTGGTGCACCACGCCCGGCACCGGGGTGCCGTCCTCGTCGACGAGGACGAGGTCGTAGATGCGTGCGTTGGAGGCGTTGACCAGCCGGAAGCGGTACCAGGCGGCGTCGACGTCGACGTAGGGCCAGATACGGCCGTTGACCGTGGTGTACGGGCCGGTGAACGGGATGGACACCGGCTTGCCGGTCTCCGGGTTGCTCTGCTGCACGATCACCGTCTTGTGCAGCAGCCGTCCGTTGAGGCGGCCGTCCTCGTCGGTGTCGAGGTTGCGGTCGGCCAGCAGCAGCGGGATCTCCCGGTCCCCGCACGGCAGACGGAGCGCGTCCTCCTCGTCGTCGCGGACGAGATAGGTGCCGTACAGGCCGGTCATCACGTTCCACCGCGTGATGTTCATGGCGTGGTCGTGGTACCACCACTGCACGGCCTGGTGGTCGTTCGGGTACTCGGAGAGCTGGGCGTCGCCGGAGCCGACGGCGTTGTCCGCCCAGCCGTCGTTGCCGCCGCCGGTCTGCGCGCCGTGCAGATGGGTCACCGACCAGGCGGGCAGGGCGGCGACGTCCTTGTTCGGCTCGACGCCCTCGCGGCCGGGCTCGGTGGTGGCGGGCGGACGCCCGTCGGTGCGCAGCGGCACCTCCACCGAGGTGACCGGGTACTCGCTGTCCTTCGGTATCCGGTTGGTCCAGGCGATGCGGACGCGCTGCCCGCGCCGCACCTCGATCGTCGGTCCCGGCACCTGGCCGTCGTAGCCCCACATCAGGGTCGGCGGCAGCTGCGGGTGCAGGCGCACCCAGGTGGGACGCAGGGCGATCTCGGTCTCGTGCAGCACGTCGGCGGCGGCCGGGCGCAGGACGGGCGGGACGGGCAGCGGCGCGACGTACGGCGTCAGTTCGGCCGGGGCCGGAGCCGTGGCCGCAGTCGGTGCCGGAGCCGGTTTCCCGTCGTCCGCTTTCTCACTCGCCGTGATGGTCTGGTCGACGAGGTCGGTCAAGGTGAACACCCCCGTGTGTTCTGTCGTCTGTTCCCCTCCCCCTGGAAGACTCCCGGCACACGGCCGAAGTTCCCTGAATGCCCTATTCCGGACAAGAAGATCCGGTGACCGGCGCGAGGGGCGGCGAGCGGGACGGCGGGGGCGTTGTCAGTGGGCGCTGTTACGTTCCGTGACATGACCGATCACGCGCTGCGGAAGCTGCGGGCGAACCCGCGCCTGGCCGAACTGGCCGCCTTCCCCTTCGACTTCGACGTGGACCGCGCGGCCCACGGCCATGTGGAACCGGTGCGGCTGGCCTCGGGCGGCCCGCTGACCGTGGTGGCCGGGGACGACACCGGCGGCACCTATGTCGTGTGCGGCGACGGCGCCGTGCTGCACGCCGACTCCGAGGGCGGCGCCTGCCTGATCGGCACGAGCGTCGACGAGGCGCTCGAGGTGCTGATCGGGCTCGCGGACTGGGGCGCGTTCGCGGATCTGACGCCCGAGGACGGCGAGGAGCGGATCCTCGCCCGCACGGCCGAGGTCGAGGAGGAGATACGGGAGCACTACGGCATCGACGCCGAGCGCGAGGAGCTGCTCGCCGGGCTGGGGCTGCCGCGGCGCTCCCCGGTGGAGCTGGTCGGCATGCTGCACCGGGCGCTGACGCGCACCGAGCCCGACCACGTGCTGCTCAACGCCCGGGAGCTGAACGCCTACCGGTTCCTGCACGACCCCGACGAGGTGCCGCCGCCGTGGGAGTACCTGGGCGTGGCGACGGACGGGTACACCGACCCGGCCGCGCAGCCGCTGGCGACCTGGACCCGGCCGGTGCTCGCGCAGGGGCGGACGGAGGCCGTGCGGGTCGCCCTCATCCGCCGCCTGGACGCCTTCGTCATGAACCAGGGCCTGTTGCGTCGGCCGGACGCGCCCGGCCGGCTGGACCCCTCCCCGCTGCGGGAGCTCGCCGAGGAGTTCGAGCACCTCGGCGACCTCCCCCAGGCGCTGCGCGCCCAGCGTCTGTACGCCGCCTTGCAGGACACCCCGGGGGAGCGGGCGGCCGCCGCCGCGACGGCCGCCCGCCTGGAGGAGGCGGCGCGCCGGGCACCGCGGGTCCCGGTCGTCAGCTGAGCGTCAGGGCGGGCACGGCGGGGGCGCGATCCGGCAGGAAGCCGTGGGCGCGGCGGCCGAGCCACTCGGCCTTGTAGCGGTCGACGCTGCGGTGCCAGTTGAGGATGCCGGACATCCAGTGCTGCAGGTCGGCGACATAGCCGTGCATGGCGGCGCGGGCCTCGTCCGACAGGCCGAAGTCGTCGTAGAGCACGGGCAGTTCGTGCGCGGCGACGTGCTCGAACTGCTCCATGCGCTGGGTCATCAGGTCGTGGACGACGCCGAGCGCCTGCGGATAGTCGCAGCCGAAGAAGTTCTGGACGACAAGGATCGCGTTGTGGATCTCCCCCTCGTACTCGATCTCCTTCTGGTAGGAGAAGACGTCGTTGAGCAGGCACGCGTAGTCGACGGCGGCGTTCTCCAGGGAACGCACCGGCCCGCTGCGGTAGACCTCGGGCGGGACGGCGGGCAGGTATCCCCTGCGGCACAGGCTCAGGGTGAGGTCCGAGCCGAAGGTCTGGCGGCGCATCTCCAGGTAGTCGACCGGGTCCGGGACGCGGTTCTGCAGCTGGTTGGACAGCTCCCACACCCAGCTCTCGGTCATCACGTCGATCGCGGCCTTCATGGTGATCCGCTCCTCGCGGCTCATCTCCGCCGTGGTGCGCGCCCACAGATCGGTCAGGGCCCGCTCCATGGCGTTGGCCGGGACGAGGGGTTCCTCGCCGTCGACGGGCATGCACGCGGACAGCCGGGCCGTGGTCAGGCGGGCGGCGGCCAGGTCGCGCCGGTGGCCGTAGACGAGCGGGTAGTAGTCGTCGCCGTAGGTGCCGAAGGCGAGCCAGTGGGCGCTGAGGTCGAGGGCCTCGGGGGTGCCGTCGGGGTCGATGCCGGCCGAGCACAGGGCGAGGTCGTAGGCGCGCAGCTTGTCCTCGTCCCAGACGCCCTCCTGGAGGATGCCCATCGCCCGGCACCAGTCGGCCAGGCGGGCGCGGGTGCCGTCGAGATGGGGGCTGAGCTCCAGCGGGAAGGGCATGTAGAGGTCGGGGATGCGGGACGGGCCGACCTTCTGGAACGGCACGTTCCGGTAGGCCCGCAGCCGGTCCTGAGCGGCCGCGGCGAGCAGCGCGCCGACGTCGGCGGCGGAGGTGCCGCGCCCGTTGAGCGCCTGCCACGGCGACTCCGACCGCGCCCCCTGGTTCATGTAGCGGCTGGAGCGCATGTGCCATTCGTGGCCGCCGGACTGCCAGTCCTGCAGCCCCTTGGTGTAGGCGGCGACGGCCGCCACCTCGGCCGGGGTGAGTCCGTGCTCCAGGGCCAGCGCGGGCACCTCGGTGAGGGCGGTGTGCTCGAACTGGTGCAGCCGCGAGGTGAGGATGTCGTTGACGGTGTCGGCGGCCTGCTGGGTGGTGCAGCCGAAGAAGGTCTCCAGCACCAGCACGCCGTTGCTGTTCTCGCCCTCGTCCTCCACCTCCCGCTGGTAGGAGAAGAGGTCGTTGCGCAGGTGCACGGCGTCGGAGAAGGTCTCCATCAGCACCCGCAGCGGCCGGGACCGGGCCACCGACGCGGGGACCTCGGCCGTCGCGTACTCCACGAGCCCCGCCGACCAGGGCGCGCCGCCCACCTTGCGGCGCATCTCGATGTACTCGACCGGGTTGGCGATCCGCCCCTCGTTGATGTTGGACAGCTCCCACATCGACTCGTTCAGCAGGTGCTCGGTGGCGACGGAGAAGCGGCGCCGCCAGTCCACCGACATGGACGGCACCGTGCGCTGCCACAGATCCTTGAGCCCGGCCTCCACCGGGTTCTCCGGCTCCGGCACCGGCGTGGCCGGGTCCAGCGGCATGAACAGCGGCAGCCGGTCGAGATGGGCCTTGCCCGCGGCGCGGTCCTGGGTGCGCTTGAACATGTCCAGGAAGTGGTCGTCGAAGAAGAACACCCACACGTACCAGTCGGTGATCAGCGACAGGGCGGGGCCGTCGCAGTCGGGGTGGGTGTAGGCGCAGAGCAGTCCGTAGTCGTGCGCTTCGAGGTCGGACTGCTCCCAGATCCCGGACCCCTCCAACATGCCCATGTCGCGCGCCCACTGCGTGGAGTGGGTCCGCGCCTCCTCCAGGTGCGGGTTCAGCCGCGCGGGATACGGCATGTAGAAGTGCGGGAGTTCGAACGGCTGCGTCATGGCCGGGGCCCTACCCAGGGCCGTCCGGGCGCATCCGGACGGGGGGACATGATCACACCATCGCGTGAACCGGCGCTCGAACAGCGCCGAACGGCCATCACGGGAACCCGCGCACGCCCCTGGACGCCCGCGCCGGCCGCAGTCCACGGTGGTCCCATGACGACGTTCACGCTCCCGCACGAGCTGCTCGGCGACGGCGCCCACAAGGTGTTCGCCGTGCACGGCTGGTTCGCCGACCGCTCCGCGTTCGCGCCCGTACGAGACGACCTGGACCGCACCTCCTTCACCTACGCCCTGGTCGATCTGCGCGGCTACGGCGATGCGCGGGACGCCGACGGGCCGTACACCACCGGGCAGGCCGCCCGGGACCTGGTGGTGCTGGCCGACCGGCTCGGCTGGGACCGCTTCTCGGTCGTGGGCCACTCGATGGGCGGCGCGGTCGCGCAGCGGCTGCTCGCCGTCGCCCCGCACCGGCTGCGCCGGCTGGTCGGGGTGTCGCCGGTGCCCGCGTGCGGGCTGGCGCTGCCGCCCGAGCAGTGGGACCTGTTCGCCGACGCCGCGCACCGGCCGGAGAACCGGCGCGCCATCATCGACGTCACCACCGGCGGCCGCCGCCCCGCCGCCTGGCTGGACCGGATGGTGGCGCGCTCGCTCGAACGCAGCGACGACAAGGCGTTCCGGGCCTGGCTGGACTCCTGGGCCGGCCAGGACTTCCAGGCGGACGTCGAGGGCGCGCGGCACCCGGCGCTCGCCGTGGCCGGGGCGCTGGACCCGGCCCTGTCCGCGGACCTGCTGCGGCGCACCTGGGGCGCCTGGTACCCGCACGCGCGGGTGCACGAGCTGCCGGGCGCCGGGCACTACGCCATGGACGAGACACCGCTGGAACTCGTCCGGCTGGTCGAGGACTTCCTGCGAGCCGACGACACGGACCCGGCGACCGCCGCGGAAGCGGCGGAAACGGCTCCCGCATCCGGCCCCGACGGCGAGGACGCATGACCCTGCCCACCGCCCCGCCCGTACCCGACGTCTTCGACCCCCGGCAGTACGCCGAGCAGGTCCCGTACGCCGCCTACCGGGTGCTGCGCGACCACCATCCGGTGGCCTGGCAGGCCGAGCCGGAGGTGCTCGGCTGGCCCGCGGGGCCCGGTTTCTGGGCGGTGACCCGGCACGCGGACGTGGTGCGGGTGCTCAAGGACGCGAGCACCTACTCCTCGCATCTGGGCGCCACCCAGATCCGGGACCCCGATCCGGCGGACCTGCCGTTCATCCGGCGGATGATGCTCAACCAGGATCCGCCGGCGCACGGCCGACTGCGCCGCCTGGTCAGCCGGGCGTTCACCCCGGGCCGTGTACGGCGGTTCACGGCCGTTGTCGAGGCGCGGGCCCGCACGCTGCTCGACGGGGCGCTCGCGACGGCCCGCGCCGGGGACGGCACCGTCGACCTGGTGAGCGCGGTCACCGACGACTACGCCCTGCTCAACCTGGCCGATCTGCTGGGCGTTCCGGAGAGCGACCGCGGGCTGCTGCTGCACTGGACGCAGCGGGTCATCGGCTACCAGGACCCCGACGAGGCGGGGCCCACCGTGCGGGACGCGGCAGGCCGGCCGCTGAACCCGCGCTCGCCGGCCCTGCTGGGCGACATGTTCGCCTACGCCGGGCAGCTGGCCGAGCACAAGCGCCGGCATCCGGCCGACGACATCATGACGGCGCTGGCGCACGACGCGGAACTGACCGGGCCCGAGCTGGAGATGTTCTTCTTCCTGCTCACCGTGGCCGGGAACGACACGGTGCGCAGCGCCGCCCCCGGCGGTCTGCTGGCGCTCGCCGAACACCCCGATCAGTACGAGGCGTTGCGCGGTGGGAAGGCCGGTCTGGACACGGCCGTGGAGGAGTTGCTGCGCTGGCACCCGCCGGTGCTCACCTTCCGCCGCACCGCGGTGCGGGACACGCGGCTGGCCGGCACCCGTATCCGGGCGGGCGAGAAGGTGGTCGTCTTCCACGCCGCCGCGCACCGCGACGAGCGGGCCTTCGCCGACCCGGACCGGCTGGACCTGGCCCGCTCCCCGAACCCGCACGTGGCGTTCGGGGACGGTCCGCACGTCTGCCTCGGCGCGCACTTCGCGCGGCTGCAACTGCGGTCGCTGTACGCCGAGGTGCTGCGGGCGCTGCCCGCGCCGCGCACGGCCGGACCGCCGCGACGGCTGGTGTCGAACTTCATCAACGGGATCAAGTCGCTGCCGGTCCGCACCGGCTGAGCGTCATCCGCTCACCTGGATCAGCGCGTGCGTCCCGCTGGTGCGCCAGCGCCGGTTCTCGCCGGCGTCCAGAGCGTCCCGTGTGGCGGCGTCGAGGCCGGTGACCACGTCCGACTTCAGGGTGCGCAGGGCGGCGACCGGGCCGGGGAAGTAGGCCGTGACCTCGGCGAAGGGGACGGTCGCCGGCCAGCTCCTGTCGCCCACCAGACGACGGTAGTTGAGGTCGCCCTTGAACACGGTCAGCGTGGCCGCTCCGAACTCGGCGCGCAGGTCGCCGGGCATCTCGGCGTACGCCAGCGGGCCGGCGGAGAAGGGGTGGGCGCGCACGACGAGCCGGCCCTCGGTCATGGCGTCCCACAGCCGCCGCCCGTGGGTGCCGGCGGCGCCCGGGGCCGCGGTGAGCCGGCGCAGGGCGTCGAGGACGTCGGCGGTCGTGGCGTCGGAGACGTAGTACGGGTGCGGCTTGACGTGCAGGACGACCCGCGCGATGTGGCCGTGGGCGAGCAGATGGGAGATCAGCAGCAGGTCGGGGACGAGTTCGCGGCCCGCGTTGTCGGCGACGAGGCAGAGGGTGCCGGCCGCGCGGCCGGGCGGGAGCAGCGCCCACAGCTCGGCGCTGTCGTCGGCGACGAGGGCGGGGGCGCCGGCCCCGGACGGGCTGCCGTCGGGGGCGGACAGGCGGAAGCCGAGGTCGGCGCGGTTGCCCCACAGGGAGCCGTGCAGCAGGGCGGTGGCCTGTTCCTCCGGTGCCCGGCCGGTGAGGGAGTCGAGCGCGGCCAGTTCCTCGTCGGTCTCGGGGGCGTCGAGTTCGGCGCGCTTGGCGGGCCGGAAGGGGTCGATACCGCGCCAGGGCCCCTCGTCGAGGTAGCCGACGGTCTGCAGCAGCAGGCGGTAGAAGTAGCTCTCGGACCACAGCCACGGGACGTCGAACCAGGACCTGCCGGTGTAGGTGCCCAGTCCCCAGGTCAGCCAGCGGTCGCGGTCCGGGGCGTGCTCGGGCAGCGGTGCGATGGCGCCGTCCGTGCACTGGTCGAGCAGCGCGTCGAGGCCCGCGCGCACGTCGGGGCCGTACGGGAAGGAGTCGCGCACCTGCCGGATGATCGCGGGGTGGCGTTCGGCGAGCACGGCGTGCGGGAAGGATCCGGGCTCGTCGGCGCGGAGCACCGGGGGCAGCGGGGAGTCGGGCATGCCGCTCACCGTACCGCCGGGGTCGCGGCAAAAGCGGCGCCGCTCGCCGTGCCGGCGGGAGGGCACCCGCGCTCGGGCCGCGCCGGCTACAGGACGGCGGCCGCGGCGGTCTCGCGTTCCAGCCGGGTGACGAGCGTCAGATAGCGGGGGCGGCGCGGCACGGGCACCAGGCCCCGGATCAGCAGGTGCCACATCTCGGCCATCCGGCGGGGCAGCCGGGCGACGGGCTCCAGGGAGCGGCCGACGACACGGGTGCCGACGAAGAAGGAGACGAGGGAGTGGGTGACGGCGTCAATGTCGACGTCCGGGTGCAGATCGGACTCGCGGACCGCGCCGTGCAGCCGGCGGGAGACCAGTTCACGCCACTCCGTGAAGGGGTGGCGCAGCGGGGGGCGGACCGGGACGGGACCGGTGGCGAGCCGCAGGCCGGCCCGGGCGATCGGCCCCTCCACGGACAGCCGGGCGAAGCCGAAGGTGATCCGCATCAGCGCTTCCAGGGACGGATAGCCGTGGCCGTCGACCTCGCCGGCGACCCTGCGGGAGGCCTCGGACTGCAACTCCAGGATGGCGTGGGCCAGATCCTCCTTGGCCGCGAAGTGGAAGTAGAGGGCCCCCTTGGTGACCTTGGCGTGCTCGACGATGTCGCTGAGGCTCGTCGATTCGTAACCGTGCCGGTCGAACAGGTCGGCGGCGGCGGTGAGGATCGTCGCGCGGGTCTGTTCGGCGCGTAACTGCCTCGGCATCGACAGGTCACTCCTGGGGGACGGGAAAAGAACGGACCGTGCCGTTTGTTTTACTCACTCCCCGTAGATGCTATCTCACCGGCCGCCGGGACCCACAGGCCACAAGGCCCCCACCCCGTCCGGCAGTCGGCGAGCGCCCGTCGTCGACGGACGCTCGCCTTCCGGTCGAGGGGCACTTAAAAACAGGACGCTCGGTCTTTTTACGTCGGATCAGCCGAGCCGCCGGACCGAACCACAGCCGTCGCCGACCGACTTCAGCCCAGCCCGACCGACTTCAGCCAGGCCTGCGCCACGTCCAGCGGGTCCTTCTTGTCGAGTTGGACCTGTGCGTCCATCGCGAGCAGGGCCTTGGTGTCCAGCTTGGCGGAGACGGCGTTCAGCGCGTCGACGCCCTGCTGCGGCAGGCCCTTCTTGTAGACGAGGGGCTGGACGTTCTCGAAGCCGAAGAGGTTCTGCGGGTCCCGCAGGACGACGAACTTCTCCTTCTGCACGGTGGGGTCGGTGGAGAAGAGGTCGGCGACCTGCACGGTGTTCTGCTTGAGCGCCGCCTGGGTGAGCGGGCCGCCGGCGTCCAGCGCCTTGAACGACTTGAACTCCAGGCCGTACACCGACTTCAGGCCGAGCAGGCCCTGCCGGCGCTTCTGGAACTCCGGCGAGGCCCCGATGACCAGGTCCCCGGCGATGCCCTTGAGGTCGCCGATGGCCGAGGACGACGTCAGGTGGTACTTCTGCGCCGTCTCCGCGTTGACGGTCAGCGAGTCCTTGTCCTCGGCGGGCGAGGGCTCCAGCAGCGTCAGTTCCGGCGCGAGCTTGGCCTCGATGGCCCGGGTGGTCTCCTCGGCGGACTTCGGCGCGGCCTTGGCGTCGAGGTAGGCGAGCAGCGCGCCGTTGTACTCGGGCAGGACGGTCAGCGAACCGTTCTTGATCAGGCCGTACGTGGTCTCGCGGGTGCCGATGTTGGGCTTGTAGGTGACCTTGATGCCCTTGGCCCGCAGGGCCTCGCCGTAGATGTCGGCGAGCAGGGTGGACTCGGGGAAGTTGTTGGAGCCGACGACCACCGTCTTGCCGTCGGAGGCGTTCTCCGTGAGCGGGTTGTCGCCCTCGCCGCCGGAGGAACACCCCGTCAGCAGCACCGTCGTCGCGGCGAGCACGACGGCGGCGCCGGGGAGGGTCCTGCGGGGCCTGCTGCGCTGGATGGTGGAAGTCACCCACTGATCCAATCCAGCCATTTCTCCCCCGTCAAGGGCATTCATGTGACCAATATGCGTTCGTCACAAGGCGGTTGAACGGGGACCGGCGGGGTATCCGCTGTGGCGTCCTCACCCGCGTCCTCACCCGCGTCCGCGCACCCCCGGTGACACCGCGCACCGGGCGAGGGCCCAGAAGAGCGCCAGGGTGACCAGCGCCAGGGCGGCCACCAGGGTGGCGCCGCCGACGACCTTCTCGTAGTCGTGCTGGTAGAGCCCGTCGATGACGTACCGGCCGAGGCCGCCGAGGCTGACGTAGGCCGCGATGGTGGCCGTCGAGACGATCTGGATGGCCGCCGAGCGCAGGCCGCTGAGGATCAGCGGGAGCGCCACGGGCAGTTCCACCTGGAAGAGGATGCGGCTCTCGGACAGGCCCATGCCCCGCGCCGCGTCCACCGGGGACGGATCGACCGAGCGCATCGCCTCGTAGGTGGTCACCAGGATCGGTGGGACCGCGAGCACGACCAGCGGGATCATCACGGGGACGAGCCCGAAGCCGAGCAGGATGAACATCAGCACCAGCAGGCCGAAGCTGGGCAGGGCGCGCGCGGCGGTGGCGATCAGCGCGAGCGCGTTGCCGCCACGGCCGGTGTGCCCGGTGAGCAGCCCCGCCGGCAGTCCGACGGCGGCGGCGATCGCCAGCGCGAGCAGCGTGTACCGCACGTGTTCGGCCAGCCGGGTGGGGATGCCGTCGTAGCCGTGCCAGTGGGCGCCGTCGCTGAAGAAGGCCTGGACGAAGTGGAGGACGTTCACCGGGTGGCCTCCTGCCGTGCGGCGGGATCCTGTGCGACGGGCGGGGTGGTGCGGGTGCCGCGCGGCATCCACGGGGTCAGCAGCAGGCGTACGGCGACCAGCACGGCGTCGGCGACGACGGCGAGGACGGCGGTGCCGAGCACCGACAGCCACACCAGCCGGGGCTGCTGGTAGGTCATGCCGTCGTTGAGGAGGTTGCCGAGGCCGCCCTGGTTGCCGATCAGCATGCCGACGCTGACCAGGGAGATGCTGGACGCGGTCGCCACCCGCAGCCCGGCAAGGATCGCGGGCACCGCGATCGGCAACTGCACGGTCAGATACCGGCGCACCGGCCCGAGCCCCATGGCGGTCGCGGCGTCGAGGGTCTCTGGCGGCACCGACCGCACCCCGTCGACGACGGCCGGGACCAGCACCACCAGGCTGTAGACGGCGAGCGGGATCATCACGGTCGTCTCGGTCTGGCCGGTGTAGTCGATGAGGACGACGAAGAAGGCCAGCGACGGGATGGCGTACAGCACGGTCGTCACCCCGAGCACGGGCGCGTACAGCCAGCGCAGCCGCACGCACAGCTGGGCGACCGGCAGCGCCACGAGCAGGCCGGCGAGGACCGGGAGCAGGGCCTCGCGCAGATGCAGCCCGACCAGGCCGAGGTAGGTGTTCTGCAGATCGCTGGGCAGGTCGAACAGGCCGTTCATCGCAGCGCCTTCGGCTCGTCGGCCCGCCCGGCGTGCGCCTCGCGGATCGCCGCCCCGATGGACGCCTGCGACACCACACCTCGGACCCGTCCGGACGCGTCGACGGCGACGGCCCAGCCGGTCGGTGACAGCACCGCGCAGTCGAGGGCGGCCCGCAGCGAGTCGGTGCCGGCGACGAACGGCCGCCCGTACGGCAGCAGTTCCTCCACCGCGATGCTCCCGGCGGTCAGCGCGCCGGGCTCACCCCAGCCGAGGGGCCTGCCGTCGGGGTCGGTCACGAGGAGGTAGGGCACGTCGGGCGCCTCGGCGGCGGCGAGCTGCTCGGCGGTGGCGTCGGCGGGGACGACCGGTGCCGTGAGCAGTTCCAGGCCGGCCGAGGGGAAGAAGGACAGCCGCCGGATGCCTCGGTCGGCGCCGAGGAAGTCCTCGACGAAGGCGTCTGCGGGGTGGGAGAGCAGCTCGGCGGGCGGCGCGTACTGGGCGAGCCGGCCGCCGGTGCGCAGCACGGCGACCATGCTGCCGAGTTTGACGGCCTCGTCGATGTCGTGGGTGACGAAGACGATGGTCTTGCCCAACTCGTCCTGCAGCCGCAGCAGTTCGTCCTGGAGTCCCTTGCGGACGACGGGGTCGACGGCCGAGAAGGGCTCGTCCATGAGCAGCACCGGCGGGTCGGCGGCGAGCGCCCGGGCCACTCCGACGCGCTGCTGCTGGCCGCCGGAGAGCTGGTGCGGGTAGCGCCCGGCGAGGGCGGCGTCGAGGCCGACGCGCTCCATCAGCTCGCGCGCCCGCTCACGGGACTTGGCCTTGCCCCAGCCCAGCAGCCGGGGGACGGTGGCGATGTTGTCGACGATCGTGCGGTGCTGGAAGAGACCGGCGTGCTGGATGACGTATCCCATGGAGCGGCGCAGGGTGTGCACCGGCTGCTGCAGGATGTCCGTGCCGTCGAGCAGGATGCGGCCCTCGCTGGGCTCGACCATCCGGTTGATCATCCGCAGGGTCGTCGTCTTGCCGCAGCCGGAGGGGCCGACGAGGACGGTGATCGCCTTCTCGGGTATCTCCAGGGTGAGCCGGTCGACCGCCACCGTGCCGTCCGGGTACCGCTTGGTGACTGATTCCATCCGTATCAAAACGCCGAACGCCCTTCGGTTGGCAGCACGTGCCCTCGCGGCGGGCGGCCGCCGTACACGCGTACGGGCCCCCGCTGCCGGGAGAGTCTAGACGGCGTGATCCGGCGCGGCCCGGAACGACGCGGTTATGGACTGGTCGGCGGGAGGGTCTTTGGCCCTGTCCGGCGGACCACACCGTGGGCAGGGTGGGAGACCTCGCACCCTCGCGGAGGTCTCCTTGAACGTCACCTTCCTGCTGACCACCCTGGTCGTGGTGGTCACCCCGGGCACCGGCGTGCTCTACACGCTGGCCGCCGGGCTCGCCCACGGCCGCCGGACGGGCGTGGTGGCCGCGTTCGGCTGCACTCTCGCCGGCTTGCCGCACCTGCTGGCCGCAGTCACCGGACTGGCCGCCCTGCTGCAGGCCGGCAGCGTCGCGTTCACGGTGGTGAAGTACCTCGGTGCCGCCTACCTGCTGTACATGGCGTGGTCGATGCTGCGCGACCGCTCGGCCCTGGTCGTCGAGCAGGACCCGGCACCGAGGCCGGCGGCCCGCGTGATCGGCTCCGCCGTGCTGGTCAACCTGCTCAACCCCAAACCGGCCCTGTTCTTCCTGGCGTTCCTGCCGCAGTTCGTCCCCGCCGGCGACATCGGCGCGATGCTGCGGCTGGGCGGCGTGTTCATGGCCATGACCTTCGCCGTCTTCACCGCGTACGCCCTGTGCGCGGCCGCCCTGCGGGAACGGCTGCCCCGGCGCCCCGGGCTGCTGACCGGCATGCGCCGCGGTTTCGCCGCCTGCTTCGTCGCCCTGAGCCTGCGGCTGGCGGTGGCCTGAGCGATGCGATTCCGGCACGCGGACGCGATCTGGTCCGCCCACCCGCTGCTCACCGCCGGCTGTCTGTACGCCGACGGGGTCGACGCCCACGCCGACACCTCCGCCCGCCTCGCGCCGTACACCGCCCGGGCCGCCGCCCGCCTGGCCGGGGCACCGGAGGGCGAGTTCCCCGAAGTGACGGCCTGGCGGCGGACGTTCTCCGGCCTGGGGCTGCGGCCCACGCAGTACCGGTGCGCGGCGGAGTCGCTGCTGCGGCGGCTGCGCAAGGAGGGCCGGCTGCCCCGCATCCACCCGGTGGTGGACCTGTGCAACGCCCTCTCCGTCGCGTACGCCGTCCCCGTCGCGGCGCTCGACGCGGACCGGATCACCGGTCCCCTGCTGGAGGTACGGCCCGCCCGCGGCGACGAGGTGTACACGGCGTTCGGCGGTGCGATCGAGCATCCCGCGCCCGGCGAGGTGACCTTCGCCGACTCCGCGGGCCGGGCGCACGCCCGCCGCTGGACCCACCGGCAGAGCGGCTTCTCGGCCGTCGGCCCGGACACCCGCCGGATCCTCGTCGTGACGGAGGCCGTGCACGACGGCGGCGCGCAGACCGTGCCCGCGCTGCTGAAGAGCCTCGCCGCCGAACTGGCCGCGCACTGGCCGGTGGTGACCTCGGACGCCGTCCTCACCGCCGGGGCACCGGAGTTCACGTTCGGGGACTGAGGGTGCAGCATGAGCGGCGTGAACGAGGCAGCGCCGGGCGTCCCCCGGGGATCGGACTTCCTGCAGCTCGACATCGGTGCCGCGCCGGCCGGCGGCAAGGCCGAGTGGCTGACCGGACGGCTGCGGCGGGCCATCGCCGACGGCCGGCTGGCCGTGGGCAACCGGCTGCCGCCCACCCGCGTCCTCGCCGCCGAACTGCGCGTGTCCCGCGGGGTGGTGACCGAGGCGTACCGGCGCCTGGCCGAGGACGGCCACGTGGAGGGACGCCGCCGCGGCGGCACGATCGTCGTGGCCGCGGCCCCACCCGCGCCCGAGCCGGCACCCGCCTGCGGCACACCCACCGTGTCCCGGCCCGTGTTCACCGACGACCCCGGCCCGGACGTCTTCGACGCGCTGCGCGCCGCCCCGGCACGGTACGACTTCACACCCGGCCGCCCCGACCTGACGGCGTTCCCGCGCGCCGCCTATCTGCGTGCCGAACGGGCCGTCCTCACCGGCCTGTCGGCGGACCACCTGGGCTACGGCGACCCGCGCGGCGCGCCGGCCCTGCGCCGGGCGGTGGCCGGCTGGCTGGCACGCAACCGGGACGTGCGCGTCGCCCCCGACGACGTCCTGATCGTCGCGGGCACCGCCCAGGCGCTCACCCTGCTGCACAGCGTGCTGCGCGCCGACGGCATCGACGCCGTCGCGCTGGAGGACCCCGGCTCGCTCGGCTCCCGCCAGCACCTGCGCAACGGTGGCCTGGCCACCCCCGCCGTACCGGTGGACGAGGCCGGCATCCGCGTGGACGCCCTGCGCGCCTCGGGCGCCCGCGCGGTCCTGCTCACGCCGGCCCACCAGTTCCCCACCGGCGTCGTCACCAGCGGCGAGCGCCGCCGCGAACTGCTGCGCTGGGCCCGGGACGGCGGCCTGATCCTGGAGGACGACTACGACGCCGAGCACCGCTACGACCGGCCGCCCGTACCGGCCCTGCGGGCGCTGCTCACCGACCGCGTCTGCTACATGGGCAGCGTGTCCAAGCTGCTCGCGCCCGCGCTGCGGATCGGCTGGCTGATCGCACCGCCCGCCTACCGCGCCGCGCTCACCGACGTCAAACGCTTCACCGACCTCGGCAACGCGGTCCTCCCCCAGCTCGCGCTGGCCCGGCTGATGGACTCCGGCGACCTGGAACGGCACCTGCGGCTGCTGCGCGGCCGCCACCGCCGCCGGCGCGACGCGATGATCGACGCGCTCGGGACGCACCTGCCCGGCGCGCTCGTGCACGGCGCGGCGGCCGGCCTGCACCTGACGGTCACCTACCCGGCCCCCGTCCCCGACACCGCCCTGGCGACCGCCGCCCTGGCCCACGGCGTGAAGTGCCACCCCCTGTCCTGGCACCGCCAGCACCCCGGCCGGCCCGGCCTGGTCCTCGGCTACGCGGCCACCCCACCAGGCGCGATCACGGAGGGCGTGGCAATTCTGGGCAAGCTCCTCCGCCGGCTGAGCTGACCCCAGGTGCACAGGCGCCCCTGAAGGGGCCGCTGGCCCCAAGGGGGCGCGGGGAACGGCGCGCGCAACCACGACGCGCGGCAAGAGGCCGCCGCAGGCACCTCACGGACCTCACCGAGGCCGAACCGCCAGCACGGCCACGTCGTCCTCGGCGTCCTGCGCCTCCAGCCGGACCAGCACCGTGTCCAGGATGTCCTCCAGCGTCGCCCCGGCCGGGAAACGCAGCCCCGCGAGCCGCTCCAGGCTGCGGTCGATGTCCTCGCCCCTCCGCTCGACCAGCCCGTCGGTGAACAGCAGCAGCGTGTGCCCGGCGGCCAGCCCGTACGTGGCGGACTCGTACCCCCCGAGCCCCGTCCCGAGCGGTGGCCCGACCGGCAGCGGCAGCAGCCGCGTCCCGGCGACCTCGTCGATGACGACGGGCGGCAGATGACCGGCCCCGGCCAGCGTGACCTGGGCGCGCGCGGGGTCGACGCGGGCGATCAGACACGTGGCCGGCCGGCGGTCCGGCTCCGCGGCGGCGAGGTCGTCCATCTGCCGCAGCACCCGGTGCGGCGGCAGGTCGGTCGCGGTGATCGCGCGCAGGGAGGAGCGGTAGGCGGCCATGTCGACGGCGGCCTCCACCCCGTGGCCCATGACGTCGCCGACGACGAGCAGGGTCCGCCCGAACGGCAGCCGCACGGTCTCGCACCAGTCGCCGCCGACCAGGGCCCGGCGCCCGGCGGGCAGATAGCGCACACCGACGTCGAGGTTCGGGTGGGGCCGGCCGGGCTCGGCGAGCAGGGCGCGCTGCAGGTCCCCCAGGGTGCGGCTGACGCGCGCGTACTCGTCGGCGTGGTGCAGGGCGGGGCCGGCGGGCGCGGCCAGCAGCGCGAGCAGTTCGGCCTCCGGTGCGCCCAGCGGCGCCTCGCGCCGGGCGCACACGAGGACGCCGTACAGCTGATCCGGGGTGGCGAGGGGCACGCACAGGGCCGTCCGCCCGCTCGCGGAGGTCACCGTCCACGGCGCGCGCGGCGTCCCTGCGCGGACGGTCCCGGTGATGCCCCGCACGTCCGGCAGGGCGTCCGGGTCGCCGCTGATCGCCTCGTACCCGGAGACCGGGCCGCCGCCTTCGCCCCCGGAGGGGTGCCCGCCGACGCGCACGACCGCGGCGGAGCAGCCGGCGAGCCCGCTCGCGGCCCGCGTCAGTTCCGCGCAGGTGAGGTCCGCGTCGAGAGTGGTGCCGACCCGGGTCAGCGACGACCGCAGCCCGGCGAGCCGCGCGTCACCCGTGCTCTCGGACTCCGCCCCGCCGGAGGCGCCGGCCGTGCGCGCCGCGGCGGACCGGCGCAGCGCTCTGATCCGTCGCACCACACTCACCACGATGAAATCGTGACAAAGCTCGACCCGCCCCGCAGCACGCAGACCCGGCAGGTCCGGCAGGCAGCCGGGCCGGCCAGGCGCGCCATGTCCGGCAGGCCCGCGAGCGGCTACTCCCCTCCCACGCGGACGACGGCCAGGGTGATGTTGTCCGGGCCGCCCTCGTCGATCGCGGAGCGCCACAGTTCGAAGGCCGCCCGGCCGTCGTCGTGCTCGCGCAGCACCGCGTCGAGGACGTCCTCGGTCACCGGGTCGGTGAGCCCGTCGGTGCAGACGAGATAGCGGTCGCCGACCGCGAGCGGCACGGCCGTGACGTGGGGCCGCACGTCGTGGTGGGAGGGGGAGCCGCCGAGGCACTGGGTGACCAGGGACGTGGTGCGCTGCCCCGGCTGGAGCGGCGGGCTGTCGTCCACGCTCACCTGGCGCAGCCCCTCGGGGGAGGCGGCGAAGACCCGGCTGTCGCCGACGTTGAAGACCAGCACCGACTCGGGCAGCAGGACGAGGCCGGCGACCGTGGTGCCCATGGCGGTGAGCTCGCTGCCCTCGGCGGCCTGGTACACGGCCCGGTTGCAGGCGATCAGCGCGTCGCGGACGGCGTCCTCGTCCTCCAGCGCGATCCCGAGGCGCGCGAGCCGCCGGACGACGAGCGCGCTGGCCACGTCCCCGCCGGGGTGTCCGCCGAGCCCGTCGGCGACGGCGACGACCAGTGGCGACCGCAGCGGGAAGACCAGGGTCTGCGGGCTCTCGGTGACGGTGGCGCACAGCGTCCACGGCCCCGCGACGAGACTGTCCTCGTTGCGTTCCCGCAGCAGCCCGGGATGGCTCAGCGCGCTGACGGCGACGTACGGCATACGGGCCCCACCGCCTTCCTGCCCCGCAGGCCACGGCGGCGCCGAAGGCCCCGGGCCTCCCTTGCCAGTCTAGGGCGGCCCGGGGCGCGGGATCAGCCCGCGTCCGGCTCCAGGCGCAGCGAGATGCTGTTGATGCAGTAGCGCTGGTCGGTGGGGGTGGGGTACCCCTCGCCCTCGAAGACGTGCCCGAGGTGGGAGCCGCAGCGGGCGCAGCGCACCTCGGTGCGGACCATGCCGTGGGAGCGGTCCTCGATCAGTTCCACCGCGTCGGTGTCCTTCGGGTCGTAGAAGGACGGCCAGCCGCAGTGGGACTCGAACTTGGTGTCGGAGGTGAACAGTTCGGCGCCGCAGGCCCGGCAGGAGTAGACACCCTTGGTCTTGGTGTCCGTGTACTCACCGGTGAACGCGGGCTCGGTGCCGGCCTGGCGCAGCACGGCGTACTCCGCCGGGGTCAGCTCCGCGCGCCACTGCTCGTCCGGCTTCTCGACGTCGTACGCCATGTCGGCCAACCCCTTACTTGTCCGCGAGACGGTCCAGGATGCGCGGTCCGAGGTCCGTGACGTCGCCCGCGCCCATGGTGAGAACGAGATCACCGGCCCCGGCCATTCCCGCGACCACGTCCGGCACCTCGGCCTTGTCGTGGACGGCGGTGACGGCCGCGCCCGCGGCGCGCGCGGCGTCGATGATCAGCTCGCTGGTGACGCCGGGGATCGGGTCCTCGCGGGCCGGGTAGATGTCGAGGACGACGGAGGCGTCCGCGAGGGCGAGCGCCTGGCCCATCTCCTTGCCCAGTTCCTGGGTGCGGGAGAACAGGTGCGGCTGGAAGACGACGAGGATGCGCGCGTCGCCGGCGGCGGCCCGCATCGCCTCCAGGTCCGCGGTCATCTCGGTGGGGTGGTGCGCGTAGGAGTCGATGACCTGGACGCCGGCCGCCTCGCCCTTGAGCTGCAGGCGCCGCTTGACGCCGGTGTACGCGGCGATGGCCGGGGCCAGCTCGGCGGCCGGGATGCCGAGGGCGGCGCCGGCGGTGAGCGCGGCGACCGCGTTGAGGGCGTAGTGCCGGCCCGGGACGGACACCGTGAACGTCAGCTCGCGGCCGTCGAGGACGACCGTGACCTGGCTCTTGAGCCCCTGCGGCACGATCGACAGCACCCGCACGTCGGCGTCCTCGGCCTCGCCGTAGGTCACCACGCGCACGCCGTCGACACGGCGGGTCAGCTCGCGGGCGCCCTCGTGGTCGGCGGAGATCACCAGGGTGCCGCCGGGCACGATCTTGCCGGCGAAGGTCTCGAAGGACTCGTAGATCTCGTCCATCGAGGCGTAGTTGGCGTGGTGGTCCAGCTCGACGTTGAGGACGATCGCGACCTCGGGGGCGTACTTGTGGAAGCTGCGGTCGGACTCGTCGGCCTCCGCGACGAAGATCTCGCCGTCGCCGTGCAGCGCGTTGGAGCCGGGCGCGTCGAGGTCGCCGCCGATGGCGTACGACGGGTTCAGGCCCAGCTCGGTCAGGGAGACCGCCAGCATGGAGGTGGTGGTGGTCTTGCCGTGGGTGCCGGCGACGGCGATCGGGCGCAGGCCCTCCATCAGCGCGGCGAGCGCGTCGGAGCGGTGCACGACCGGGATGCCGAGCTCGGCGGCGCGCACCAGCTCCGGGTTGTCCTGGCGGATCGCGGAGGAGACGACGACGCAGCTCGCGTCGTCGGCGAGGTGGTCGGCGGCGTGCCCGATGTGCACGGTCGCGCCGAGCGCGCGCAGCGCCTCGGCGGTGGCGGACTCCTTGGCGTCGCTGCCGGCCACCTTGGCGCCGCGCTGGGCGAGGATCTTGGCGATGCCCGACATCCCGGCGCCGCCGATGCCGATGAAGTGCGGTCGGTCCATGGCGGTAGGAAGGCCGGGTGCCATGCGTTCTTCTCCCGAGTACGGTGCGGACGGAGCGTGCCTAGCCTATGCGGTCAGGCGCCGGGCTCCTCGCAGCGCCGGGCACCGGTCCAGCGGAAGGGGCGCGGGGAACTGCGCGACCAGCCACGACGGGCCCGCACCCGAAGACGCACCGCACCCTAGGCCCACGGCCGGCCCGCGGAGCGCTACGCCTTGCTGTGGGAGAACAGCTTCAGCACCGGCACCCCCACCTTGTGCCGCGCCCGCGAGGCCCAGTCGCGGTGGAAGAACTCCTCCACGTAGTGGGGATCGGTGAGCACGATCACCTCGTCCGCGCCGATCTCCTCCACGAGGCTCTTCAGCGCGTCCAGCGGGTGGTCCTCGACGAGCCGGCCCTCGGCCGGGCTGCCGGCCGAGCGCAGCGCGGTCAGGGACACGTCCAGGGCCTGCCGGCCGACGCTCTTGGCCTGCTCGCCCTCCGGTGTCTCCCCTTCGCGCGTGGCCTCGTCGATCTCACCGAGCGCGATGTCGTCGATGGCTCTCAGCAGCCGGTCGGCCTGGTCGCCGCGGGGCTGCAGCAGGACGTGGAAGGTGACCGGCTCGTCCCCGTGCAAGGTGGTGACGAACTCCACGTCGGCGGACGTCAGGGCCTTCTCGATCATCAAAACGCTTGTGAACACCAGGCGCCCCTTCTGCTTCGGGGGCGGTGGGCCCCCTGTCCTCCGTGGGCCGTGCCAGGCCCTGCGGAAACCATCCTGCCCCGTGATCGCACGGGTACTGCCGGATTCAGTGTGCCCGCCGGAACTAAAACGGAACGGCAGATTCCGATGATGTCGGCCCTTCCGGGGGGCCACCGGCCCGCCACGGGGCCGGCGACCGCCTTCCCTGCGGCCGCCTCAGGGCTGTGACCTGCGGTAACGGCTGTAGAGGAAGCCGTCCTCCTCCAGTAGGGACACCAGTGCGAAGCGGTGCGGAACGGTGACGGAGGGGCCTCCGGCGATCCGCTGGGCGTCCCCGGCGGTCAGCATCGGGGAGATCGTCAGGCACAGTTCGTCGAGCACCTCGGCGGCCACCATCTGGCCCAGCAGCCGCGGGCCGCCCTCGGTCAGCAGCCGGGTGTGGCCCAGGTCCGCGAGCACCTGGACGACCCGCACCGGATCCACGCCGACGCCGTCACCGGCGATCAGGACGCGGGCGCCCGCCTTCTCGGCCGCGGCCCGGCGCTCCGGGGAGGACGCGGCGCCGGTGAGCACGATCGTCGGCACCAGGGGCGAGGTGAACAGCGGCAGGGAGAAGTCGAGGTCCAGGCTGGCGGTGACCACGGCGATCGCCGGGACGGGCCCCTGCCCGGCGGCCTCGCGCAGCGCGGTGAACTCCGCACGCGCGCGTGCGGGCCGGTACCCCTCCTGACGTACCGTTTCGGCGCCGACGATCACCACGTCGGCGAGGGCGCGCAGGGTGCCGAAGATCCGCATGTCGGTGGCGTTGGAGATGGGCTGCGAGCGGCCCTCGTGCTGGGCGGCGCCGTCCAGGCTGGAGACCATGTTGGCGCGCAGCCACGGCTGCGGCTGCCCGGCGGGCCGCTCGGGGTAGGCGTACGCGGCGGCCAGCTCAGCGAGGCTCCACTCCCCGCCGTCGCCGCCGCTCGCGAAGGTCGGCAGCCCGACGGGGCCCGAGGCGTCCCCCTCAGGCGCTGCGGCACCGGAAGTCCCGGGAGCCCCGGAGGCCCCGCCGGCCCCAAAAGCGCCCTCCGCGCCGGCGGCCACCCCCTGCGCGGAGGCCCCCCGCGTGGGCTGGGCTGCTGTTTCGTCGGTCACAGGGAACAGGCGTCGCATGCCGTGCAGTCTGGCACGCCCCGTAGCATGGGTAACCGTGTCGTCCTCCACCTCCGCCTCCGGCCTCGCCCCGATAGCCGACGCGGCCCCGCTGTCCCTGTGCGCCCGTGAGCCGCATGTCCCCGCGGACCGTCTGGTGGCCGAGATGGTGCCGCCGCCACGGTTCGACTCGGTCCGCTTCAGCACGTACATCCCGGACCCGAACCAGCCCAGCCAGACCGAGGCCGTGCAGGTCCTGGAGAGCTTCGCGGCCGGACTCGACGGGGCGGGCGCGGGCGGCGCCAAGCGCGGCCTGTTCGGCTTCGGCAAGGCGAGGGCCAAGGCGGCCAAGGCACCGGCCGGCCCGCGCGGCGTCTACCTCGACGGCGGTTACGGCGTCGGCAAGACCCATCTGCTCGCCTCCCTGTGGCACGCCACGCCGGCCGAGCCGGCGAAGAAGGCGTTCGGCACCTTCGTCGAGCTGACCAACCTGGTCGGCGCCCTGGGCTTCCAGCAGACCGTGCAGACCCTCTCCGGACACCGCCTGCTGTGCATCGACGAGTTCGAGCTGGACGACCCCGGCGACACGGTCCTCGTCTCCACCCTGCTCGGCAAGCTGGTCGACGCGGGCGTCGCGCTCGCCGCCACCTCCAACACGCTGCCCGGCAAGCTCGGCGAGGGCCGCTTCGCCGCCGCCGACTTCCTGCGCGAGATCCAGGGCCTGTCCGCCCACTTCCGCACCCTGCGCATCGACGGCGAGGACTACCGCCACCGCGGTCTGCCCGAGGCGCCCGCGCCGTTCACCGACGAGCAGGTCACGCGGGCCGCGCACGCCACCGAGGGCGCCTCGCTGGACGCCTTCCCGCAGCTGCTGGAGCACCTGGCCAAGGTGCACCCCAGCCGCTACGGCGCGCTGACCGACGGGCTGAAGGCGGTGTGCCTGACCGACGTGCGCCCGGTCCCCGACCAGTCCACCGCGCTGCGGCTGGTGGTGCTCGCCGACCGGCTCTACGACCGTGAGGTGCCCGTGCTCGCGTCGGGGCTGCCGTTCGACCGGCTGTTCAGCGAGGAGATGCTGAACGGCGGCTACCGCAAGAAGTACTTCCGGGCCATCTCCCGTCTCACCGCCCTCGCCCGCGACGCCAAGGGCCTGGTCGAGGAGCGCTAGGAGGCGTCGGGGGCGTCGCGGAACACGAAGCGGCTGAGCCGGTAGGTCGTCGGCCGGACCAGGCGCCCGCACAGCATGTCCACGCGCGTCGCCGACCAGTCGAACCCCGGGTCGGATGCGCGCAGACGGCGCAGGTGGGCGTGCCACTCCGCCTCGTCCCGGGTCTCGAAGAGCACCTCCCAGTGCCCCGCCTCGGGCGCGAAACGGCCGACGGCCCGCTGCCGTTCGGCCTGCTGCCGCCGTTTCCTCCTGCGCTGACCCGGCATGGGGCCATCCTGGCCGCCGCGCGGCGTGCGCGGCAAGGCTCCCGGGACGCCGACATGCCCTGTGCGGCAGCCGGTTCGCGCCAAATCGCCCTCACTTTTCAGGCGCTCTTCGCGATGTAACGCGCAGTTAACCTTGCAAACGCCTCCGTCCCGCTACCGTGTCTCTTGACCAGCTGTTGACCAATTGTTGGTGCGCATATGACGCGCGGACAGGCAGGGGGGAGGCACATGTTCCGTGGTACGACGGTGCGAACCGTCCTCGCGATGCTCACCGCCGCCCTGCTCGCCCTCCCCCTCTTCGCACCCGCCGCATCCTTCGCACAAGCGCACACCATCCGTCACACAGAGGCCAAGGCCCGCCCCGGCCCCGCACTTGCGGCGGCGGCGCTGCGCGACGAGAGCGCCGGATCCCGGGACTGCGGCCACCCCCGCGGCCCGGCGGACCCCGCCCGTACCCGCGACCGGCACCGCGCGGCGGACTCCTCGCAGACCGCCGAACGCCCGCTCACCGCGCCGGACCCGGCCGCCCCGCAACCCCGCGCGGCCGAAGGCGCTCCCCCGCGCCCACCGAGACCGATACCGGCCCCGTCGCCGGCAGCGCTCCAGGTCTTCCGCTGCTGAGAACAGAGCAGTACCTCCCGCCTCCGCGCACAGCGGAGGCCGTACACCCCCACCTCTGTCCTTGAAGCCCGACGCGCCCCCCACGGCGCGCCAGGAGGAGCCACCACACATGCAACCCCTCATCGACAACGCCCGTTCCTTCGGACAGCGCCCTGAGGAGTTCGCCCCGCTGGCGCTCGGCCAGTCGCCGCAGGTCCTGTTCATCACCTGCTCCGACTCCCGGGTCGTCCCGGCCCTGATCACGGGCGCCCGCCCCGGCCAGCTGTTCGAGCTGCGCACCGCGGGCCACATCGTCCCGCCCCACACCGCGGACCGCCCCACCTCGGAGGCCGCCACCATCGAGTACGCCGTGAGCGTCCTCGGCGTCCAGGACATCGTGGTCTGCGGCCACTCGCACTGCGGCGCCGTCGGCGCGCTGGTGCGCGGCGACGACCTCGACGCCGTCCCCGCCGTACGGGACTGGCTCGCGCATGCCGCCGAGGACCCCAAGGCGGCGGACCGGCAGGACCCGGCCGTGGCCGAGGCCGTGCAGAACCACGTGCTCACGCAGGTGCTGCGGCTGCGCTCCTACCCGTGCGTGGAGCGGCGGCTGACGGAGGGCCGGCTCGCGCTGCACGCCTGGTACTACGAGGTGCACACCGGTGCCGTGCGCGAACACCGCGCGGCCACCGACACGTTCGAGGCGCTGTGAGGTCCCCGATGCGCGCGTTCCCTCATCTGCGCGAGGACTTCCTCGCCTCCGTCGTCGTCTTCCTGGTCGCGGTGCCGCTGTGCGTGGGCGTCGCGGTCGCCTCCGGGGTCCCGGCCGAACTCGGGCTCGTCACCGGCATCGTGGGCGGCCTGGTCACCGGGTTGCTGCCCGGCAGCAGCCTGCAGGTGTCGGGTCCGGCCGCCGGTCTGACCGTGATCGTCTACGAGGCCGTCACCGAGTTCGGGGTGGGCACGCTCGGGGTGATCGTGCTGATCGCCGGGCTGTTCCAGCTCGCCATGGGCTTCCTCGGGATCGGCCGCTGGTTCCGGGCGATATCCGTGTCCGTCGTCGAGGGCATGCTCTGCGGCATCGGCCTGGTGATCATCGCCGGCCAGGTCTACGGGGCCGCCGGGCTCAAGGCACCGCAGAGCGGCCTCGGCAAGATCGCGGGCCTGCCCGGGGCGTTCCTGGACACGCTCGGCAGCACCGAGGCGCTCGCCTCCGTGGCCGTCGGCGCGGGCACCATCGCCGTGATCGTGCTGTGGAAGCGGCTGCCCAAGGCGGTGCGGTCCGTGCCCGGCGCGCTCGCCGCGGTCGTGCTGGCCACCGTCGCCACGCTCGCCCTCGGCCTGCCGGTCGCCACGGTCAAGGTGGAGGGGCTGCTCGGCGTCGTGCGGATACCCGGCGCCGACGCCTTCGGCGAGCTGGCCCAGCCGGCCATCTGGGGCACAATCATCGCCTTCACGCTGATCGCGTCGGCCGAGTCGCTGTTCAGCGCGGCGGCCGTGGACCGGCTGCACGACGGCCCGCGCACGCAGTACGACAAGGAGATGATCGCCCAGGGCGCCGGCAACACGGTGTGCGGGCTGCTCGGTGCGCTGCCCATGACGGCGGTCATCGTGCGCAGCTCCGCCAACGTGCAGGCGGGCGCGAAGACCAAGGCCTCGCGGGTGCTGCACGGCGTGTGGCTGCTGCTGTTCGCCGCCGCGCTGCCCGCCGCCCTGGCGCTGATCCCGATCCCCGCCCTGGCCGGCATCCTCGTCCACGCGGGCTGGAAGCTGATCCCGTTCCGCCAGATCGCGGACCTGTGGCGCGGCCACCGGGGCGAGGCGCTGATCCTCGTGGTCACGGCCGTGTCGATCGTCGCGGTGAACATGTTCGAGGGCGTCCTGATCGGCCTGGCCCTGTCGGTCGTCAAGACCGCCTGGGAGGCCTCCCACCTCAAGCTGGAGATCGTCGACAAGGGCGCCGGGCCCGTCCAGGCGCATCTGTCGGGCAACGCGACGTTCCTGCGGCTGCCGAAGATCCTCGACAGCCTGGAGGCGCTGCCCCAGGACCGGCCGGTGGAGCTGGATCTGTCCGGCCTGCACCACCTGGACCACGCCTGCCGTACGGCGCTGGAGACCTGGGCCGAGCGGCACAGCGCCGTCGGCACCGAACCGGTCCGGGTGACGACGGCGGCGTAACCGCCGACGGGCCCGCCCCCGCCCACCCCGCCGATCAGCCTGCCCGGCCTCCGTCTCCCCGCCATTCCGCGGGCCGGGGGCCGGGCCGGCCGTAACCAGAAGATCCCGGCATACCCTTTCGGAAACATCCGGGCATATCGTTACAGAAGCAGGCGAAATCCGACCTCTCGGTGAGGGGGCCGCCATGGTCCAGGAGCTGGTGGGAGTGATCGCGGCGGCCGGTGTGGCCGGTCTGGTGTATCTGACCGCCGCGGCCCGGGTCGTCAAGCAGTACGAGCGCGGAGTGGTCTTCCGGCTCGGCCGGCTGCGCGGTGGGGTGCGGCCGCCGGGGCTGGCCCTGATCATCCCCGGGGTCGACCGGCTGCGCCGGGTCAACTTGCAGATCGTGACGATGCCCATCCCGGCGCAGGAGGGCATCACCCGGGACAACGTCACCGTGCGGGTGGACGCCGTCGTGTACTTCAAGGTCGTGGACCCGGCCGCGGCGGTCGTCAACGTGGAGGACTACCGGTTCGCCGTCTCCCAGATGGCGCAGACCTCGCTGCGGTCGATCATCGGCAAGAGCGAGCTGGACGACCTGCTCTCCAACCGTGAGAAGCTCAACCAGGGCCTGGAGCTGATGATCGACAGCCCGGCCGTCGGCTGGGGCGTCCAGATCGACCGCGTCGAGATCAAGGACGTCTCGCTGCCCGACGCGATGAAGCGGTCCATGGCCCGGCAGGCCGAGGCCGACCGCGAGCGGCGGGCGCGGATCATCAACGCCGACGCCGAGTTCCAGGCCTCGAAGAAGCTGGCGGAGGCGGCCCAGGCCATGGCCGACACACCGTCCGCGCTGCAACTGCGGCTGCTGCAGACGGTGATGGCGGTGGCGGCGGAGAAGAACTCCACGCTGGTGCTGCCGATCCCGGTCGAGCTGCTGCGCTTCCTGGAGAAGGGCGCCGAGCCACGGACGGACCGTCTCGAGCCGCAGCAGCAGCCGGAGCGGCGTGAGCCGCAGCCGGACCTGGACCCCGGCCGGCAGGACCATGTCCTGGAGACCCGCACCACCGAGCGCGAGGAGCACGTCGCCGAGCGATGACACCGGGCTCCCGATGGCCCGAAGACACCGGTTCCGGACCTCCGACGACAGGCTCCCGGTCGCCGACGACACCGGTAACCGATCGCCGATGGCACCGGTTCCCGGTCGCCGACGACACCGGTTCCCGATCGCCGGTGGCACCGCTTCGGGCACCGATGACAGCCCTTCACGGTCGGTGACACGTGTTCCACGCGTGGTTCCCGGGCACGGCGGCAGATGGTAGACACAGGCGGGTCAGTAGTTCCTGTCCATTCCTGTCCATTCCTGTCCGCCAGCAGGAAGGTTGCTGCCGCATGTCTGCAACTCGTCGTCAGGTCCTGGCCCGGGCGAGCGCCCTCGGAGCGGGCATCGCCTTCACCGGGGCCCTGTCCGAGCTCTTCGCGGGCACCGCCGCCGCGCAGAACCTGGGCCACTCCGGCTACGGCCCGCTCGTCCCCGACCCGCACGGACTGCTCGACCTGCCGGAAGGTTTCCGCTACACCGTCCTCTCCCGCGAGGGCGACCCGCTGCGCTCGGGCGAGGGCCCGGTCCCCTCCCACCACGACGGCATGGCCGCGTTCGCCGGCCGGGGCGGCCGTACCCATCTCGTGCGCAACCACGAGAACCGCGCCACCGCGCGCATCCCCGTGCCCACCGTCGAGGGCATCACCTACGACCCGGCGGGCAAGGGCGGCTGTACGGCCCTCGCCCTGGACTCCCGCAACCGGGTCCTCGCCGAACACGTCGCCATCGCCGGTACGGCCGTGAACTGCGCCGGTGGGCGCACCCCCTGGGGCACCTGGCTGACCTGCGAGGAGACCGAGGACAAGGCCGGCACCAACGGCTACGCCAAGGACCACGGCTTCATCTTCGAGGTCCACCCCACCGACCCGCACCGCACCGGCGCCGTCCCGCTCACCGCGATGGGCCGCTTCCAGCACGAGGCGATCGCGATCGACCCGGGCACCGGCATCGTCTACGAGACGGAGGACGCCTTCCTCAAACCCTTCGGCCTGTTCTACCGCTTCCTGCCGGAGCGACCGCTCGGCGGCGTCGGCTCGCTGCGGGCGGGCGGCCGGCTGCAGGCGATGCGGGTGCCCGGCGTGCCGGACCTGTCCACCATCCAGGAGACCGGGACCAGCTTCGACCACGTGGAATGGGTCGACGTGCCCGACCCGCTGGCCGCGTCCACCCCGACCCGGCTGCAGGACTACGGTCGCGGGGGCATCACGCACGCGCAGAAGCTGGAGGGCTGCTACTGGGGCGGCGCCGGCGTGTACTTCGTGTCGTCCTTCGCCCGCAGCGCGGACGGCTCGGCGGCCGACCACTACGGCCAGATCTGGCGCTACGACCCGCGCCGGCGCCGGCTGACCCTGGTGGTCGTCTTCGGCCCGGACACGGACGTGCAGCTGCCGGGCGAGTCCCCGGACAACATCTGCCTGGCGCCCAGCGGCGGCCTGATGGTGTGCGAGGACGGCAACGGCGCGCAGCACGTCTTCGGCGTCACCCGCAAGGGCGAGGTGTACGCGATGGCCCGCGGCCGCCAGAACATCGGCACCGCCGAGCAGCCCGAGTGGGGCGAGTTCGCCGGGGTCACCTTCTCCCCCGACGGCGACACGATGTACGTCAACTGCTACACCCCGGGCACGACGTTCGCCGTGACGGGGCCCTGGCGCCGGTAGCGCGACCGCCCGCAGCCGTGATCATGCCGGGACGGGGTACCCGCCCCGGCATGACGCGGAAACAGCAGGTCAGCGGCTCGTATTGGCTGCAGACGGAGCCCGGTGGCACCCCCCGTCCCACCCTCACGGAGGACCTAACCGTCGACGTGGCCGTGATCGGCGGCGGGATGGCCGGGCTGAGCACGGCGTGGGAGCTGACCCGGGCCGGGCTCGGCGTGGCCGTCCTGGAGGCCGACCGGATCGCGGCCGGGGTGACCGGGCACACCACCGCCAAGGTCACCGCCCTGCACACCCTGATCTACGACAAACTGCTCCGCACCCGGGGCGACGAGGGAGCAAGGCTGTACGCCCGCTCGCAGTCCGAGGCGCTGGAGCGGGCCGCCGAAATCGTGGCCGAACTGGGCGTCGACTGCGACTGGGAGGAGCGCGACGCCTACACGTACGTGCGCGAAACCGCCCGCGTCGACCAGCTGCGCGCGGAGGCGCGGGCGGCCAAGGAGGCCGGGCTGCCGGCTTCGTTCGTGACGGAGACGGGGCTGCCGTTCCCGGTGGCGGGCGCGGTCCGGGTGAGCGGGCAGGCGCAGTTCCATCCGCGGAAGTACCTCCTCGCGCTCGCCGAGGACCTCCAGGCGCGCGGCGGGCGCATCCACGAGTACACGAGGGTGACCGCGCTGACCGAGGGCGAGCCGTGCCGGCTGACGACCGACGCGGGCGTCACGGTCACCGCGCGGGACGTGGTCGTCGCCACGCACTATCCCGTCTTCGACCGGGCGTTGCTGTTCACCCGGCTCTCACCGCGCCGGGAGCTCGTGGTCGCGGGGACGATCGGCGCCGACCGCGACCCGGGCGGCATGTACATCACGCCCGAGGAGAACACCCGCTCGGTGCGCACGGCGCCGTACGACGACGGGCACCGGCTGCTGGTCGTCACCGGTGAGCACTTCACGCCGGGCACCGCCGACACCGAGGCCCGTTTCGAGCAGCTGTCCGACTGGGCGTCCACGCACTTCCCCGGCGTGTACCTCACGCACCGCTGGGCCACGCAGGACAACGACCCCACGGACACCGTGCCGATGGTCGGCCCCCTGCACGCGGGCGCCCGGCACGCGTACGTGGCGACCGGCTTCGGCGGCTGGGGGATGAGCGGCGGGATCATGGCCGGGCGGCTGCTGTCCGCGCAGATCCGGGGCGAGCGGTGCGCGTGGAGCGAGCTGTACGACCCGCGCCGGCTGGCCACGGCGGTGCGCGAGGCGCCGGCGTTCCTGATGACGCAGGCCAAGGTGGCCCGGCACTTCGTCGGCGACCGGCTGCGCCCGGCGAAGTCCCTGGAGGACGTCGCCCCCGGCGAGGGCGCGGTGGTCCGGGCGGGCGGCGACCGCGTGGCGGTGTACCGCGACGAGGACGGCGAGGTCCACGCCCTGTCGGCCCGCTGCACGCACCTGGGCTGTCTGGTGGACTTCAACGCCGCCGAGCGGTCCTGGGACTGTCCCTGCCATGGCTCCCGGTTCGGGATCGACGGGGAGATCCTGCAGGGGCCGGCGCTGCGGCCGCTGAAGCGGCGGGAGTAGCCCGCCGAGCGCACCGCGGGGCGGCGGGTTCGGTCCAGCGCGCGCGTCGGCGGGCGGGCGATGTCGTGCCCGGGGGTCGGGTGGGCTGTGCCGTGCCCGGGAGCCGGGCGGATGTCGGGCTGGGCGCCGGGGGGGCCGCGCAGTGCCCGGGCGCCGGGCGGGCGAGCTCGTGCCGGCGGGCTCCGGGCGGGCGTCCCGTGCCCGGGAGCCGGGCGGTTGCCGTACCGGCGGGCGCCGTGCGGGCGATGCCGTGCCGGCGGGCGCCGGGCGGGTGATTGTCGCGTCGCGTCGGGGGTGAGCAGCCCGGGATGAGCCGACCGCCGGTCATATCGTCATACCGTGATCATTTCTCTTCGCCGTCTCACCGCGGTGTGCGCCCTCGGCGCCGCCCTCGCCGCCTGCGGGACCGCACGCACCCCCGACCCGAAGACGGCGGCCCCGCACGCCGCCCGGCCGGCGCCGAGCGCGGCGTCACCGTCCGCGCCCCGCTCGGCGTCACCGTCGGCGGCCGCCTCCCGGCCCCCCACGCTCGCGCCGGGCCCGGCCGGCCTCACGCCCGTCTTCAAGAACGGGCCGCGCACCGGGCACGGCAAGGTCGTCGCGCTGACCTTCGACGCCGACATGACCGCCGACCAGGGCCCGCGTGCCGCCGCCGGGGAGCACTTCGACAACCCGGGGCTGATCCAGGCCCTGCGCACGCTGAAGGTCCCGGCGACGGTGTTCATGACGGGCCGGTGGGCGCAGCAGTACCCGGCGCAGGCCCGGGCCATCGACCACGACCCGCTCTTCGAGATCGCCAACCACTCCTACAGCCACTACGCGTTCACCGGCGACTGCTACGGGCTGCCCACGGTCGACCCGGACCGGATGCGCGACGACGTCGAACGCGCCTATGCCGCCTTCCGCGCGGCCGGGGTGAAGGACGCGCGGCCCTACTTCCGCTTCCCCGGCGGCTGCTACGACCGCGACGCGCTCAAGGCGCTCAGCGGCACCGGTGTCACGGCCGTGCAGTGGGACGTGGTGAGCGGCGACGCGTTCGCGACGGACGCGGACGCGGTGGTCCGGCAGGTGCTGGACGGTGTGCGGCCGGGGTCCGTGGTCGTGATGCACTGCACCCGCAGTGCCGCCCCGACCACCGAGCGCGTCGTGCGCGCCGTCGTGCCCGAGCTGCGCAAGCGCGGCTACCGCTTCGTCAGGGTCTCCGAGCTGATCGGCGAGGCGAGCGGCCGGCCCTGAGAGCCGTACGCCCTCGTACGCTGGAGGCATGAGCGACGACGACTCACCCGCGGACTACTGCCTGATCGACGCGGCCCGGCCGCCCAAGGCCGACGGCCCGCCGTACGCGGAGTGCGTGCTGTGCCGCGAGCCGACCGAGTACCCGGAGTCGTACAAGGGCGTCACGCTGTGCCCCGTGTGCGTGGGGGTCCCCCCTGTTCGGAGAACTTGGGGGAGGCAGGAGGCGCAGCGCACCGCCTGCTCGGGCTGACAGGCGACGGGGGCGCGCCCCCTCCCGCCCCCCGCCCGGCACCGCGCGGGCGGGCGCGCCCGGGCGGCTTGGCAGACTGGACGGCGTGAACAGTGAACCCACGCCCGTGCAGGACAGCCCCTTCCGCTCCGAGCCCACCGCCCGCGACCTCGCCCCGCAGTACGTGCTGCCGATGGTCGTCCGGCTGGAGAAGACCGCGCCGCCCGCCCGTACCGACGCGCTGGAGACGGCGGCCCGGGCCGTGCTGGTGATGCTGAGCGACGAGCGCTCGGCCGGGGACGGGGAGTGGGCGCAGGCCATGCGGGACTGGCAGGACGCGCGCATCCGCAAGGTGGTGCGCCGGGCGCGCGGCGCGGAGTGGCGGCGGGCGGAGGCGCTGCCCGGGATCACGGTGACCGGGAAGTCGGCCGAGGTGCGGGTGTTCCCGCCGGTGCCGCTGGACGGCTGGCCGAAGGACCTGGCCAAGTTGCAGGTCTCCGGCACCGAGCTGGACGACCCGGAGCCGCCCGCCGGGCCGGACCTGGCCGCTCCGGTGCTGTGGATGAGCCCCGAGGTGGAGATGTCGGCCGGCAAGGCGATGGCCCAGGCCGGGCACGGCGCCCAGCTGGCCTGGTGGGAGCTGCCGGACGAGGAGCGCGCCGCCTGGCGGGACGCCGGTTTCCCGCTCGCCGTGCGCACCGCCGCACCCGCGCGGTGGCGCGAACTGACCGGCTCCGGGCTTCCGTTGGTGCGGGACGCGGGCTTCACCGAGATCGCGCCCGGCAGTTGCACGGTCGTCGCGGACCACCCGGCGCTGCGCTGACCACCCGCTACGGTGGGGGTGCAACGCACGCGCCCCGAGGGGCCGTTGAGAACCGGGGAGTCGAGATGTCGGTGGACCGACCGCTGATCAACAGCACTGTGCCGCACTCCGCGCGCATCTGGAACTACTGGCTGGGCGGCAAGGACTGCTACGAGATCGACCAGCAGGTCGGCGACCGGATCCGTGAGGTCAACCCGGAGATCGTCGAGATCGCGCGCGCCCAGCGGGCGTTCCTGCGGCGCACGGTGGCCCATCTGGCGGGCGCGGCCGGCATCCGGCAGTTCCTCGATGTCGGCACGGGCCTGCCCACGCTGGACAACACGCACGAGGTGGCCCAGCGCATCGCCCCCGAGGCGCGGATCGTGTACGTCGACCACGACCCGGTGGTGCTCCAGCACGCGCACGCGCTGCTCACCTCCACCCCCGGGGGCGCCACCGACTACGTCGACGCCGACCTGCGCAGCCCCGGCACCATCCTGGAGGCGGCCCGGCGCACCCTGGACTTCGAGCGGCCGGTCGCGCTGATGCTGCTGGGCATCGCCGCGCACGTGCCCGGCGAGCACGCCTACGAGGTGGTCGGCCGGCTCAAGGACGCCCTCCCCGCGGGCAGCCACCTGGTCTTCTGCGACAGCACGGAGATGTTCCACGCGGAGCGGATGCAGGCGATGGTCGAGCACTGGAACGCGGCGAGCGACAACCCGCGCGTCAACCGCACGCCCGAGGAGCTGGCCCGGTTCTTCGACGGGTTCGAGCTGCTGGAGCCCGGCCTGGTCCCGGTCGCCGAGTGGCGCCCCGACCCGGCCTCCACGGACCGCCGGGACGTGGACAGCTTCGGCGGGGTCGGCGTCAAACGCTGAGCGCACGCGCTCGGGCGTCCGACGCTGAGCACACGCGCCCGGCGTCAAGCACCGAGCAGCACACGCACCGAACCTCAAATGTTGCTCTGAACCCCGGCCCCGCGCGGTTCGCCGCGCACCGCCGGGGCCATACCCCCGTCACAGCGACCGCCCACGGTGAGCGACGAGGAGGGGGACCCATGGAGCGACTGGGCACGGGCATCGGCTGGCGACCGGAGATCGCCGAGGCCGTGGAGCGCATGCCGGGCATCGACTGGGTCGAGGTCGTGGCGGAGAACGTCTGCCCCGGCCACCTGCCCGACTCGCTGGCACGGCTGCGCGAGCGCGGTGTGACCGTGGTGCCGCACGGCGTCTCCCTCGGCCTCGGCGGCGCCGACCGGCCCGACCCGCACCGGCTCACCGCGCTCGCCGAGCGGGCCGAGGCGCTCGGCGCGCCGCTGGTCACCGAACACATCGCGTTCGTCCGCGCGGGCGGGGAACTGACCGCCTCGCCCCGGCTGGAGGCCGGCCACCTGCTGCCCGTGCCGCGCACCCGGGACGCCCTCGCCGTGCTGTGCGAGAACATCCGCATCGCCCAGGACGCGCTGCCGGTGCCGCTCGCCGTGGAGAACATCGCCGCGCTGATCTCCTGGCCCGGCGAGGAGCTGACGGAGGGCCAGTTCCTGTACGAGCTGGCCGACCGCACCGGGGTGCGGCTGCTGATCGACGTGGCCAACCTGCACACCAACCACGTCAACCGCGGCGAGGACCCGGCCAAGGCGCTGGCCGACCTGCCGGTGGAGGCGTTGGCGTATGTCCATGTCGCGGGCGGCGTCGAGCGGGACGGCGTCTGGCACGACAGCCACGCGCACCCGGTGCCGCGCCCGGTTCTCGACATCCTCACCGACCTGGCCTCCCGCACCAGCCCGCCCGGCGTCCTGCTGGAACGGGACGACAACTTCCCCGAACCGTCCGAACTGGAGCGGGAGCTCGCCTCGATCCGGGACGCGGTGGAGCGGGGCCGCGCGGCGGCGTCCGCGGTGTCCGGAACCCCGGAGGCCACTGCGCCCGCTCCGGCGACCTCCCCTGCCCCGGCTCCCGTTCCCGACGCCACCCGCGCCCGCCTGGCCCTCGCGCAGACCGCGCTGCTGTCGGCGCTGGTCGCCGGGACGCCGGTGCCGGAGGGGTTCGACCGGGCGCGGCTGACCGTCCAGGCGCGGGCGCTGGCCGCGAAGCGCGCGGACGTCGTCGCCAAGGTCGCCCCGGAACTGCCGGACATCCTCGGCGACGCCTACCGCCCGGCCTTCCTCGCCTACGCCCAGCACCACCCGATGCCCGGCGGCTACCGCCGGGACGCGCTGGACTTCGCGGGGTCGCTGCTGCGCACCGGCGCGGTGGCGGACGTCCGGGCGCGGCGCGCGCTGCGCGTCTGGTGGCTCGACCGGTCCGGCCCCCGGCCGCGCGCCCACCGCCCCACCGTCCGGCTGGCCCGCGCCACCCGGCGGGTGCTGCTGCGCCGCTGAGCGATCCGCTGTCCCTCCCCGCCCGGCCGGTACGACCATCCTCTTTTCGGGGCGCAGTACTATGCCTCTCCCCGCACCCGACCGTCCCCGGTGTGCGGTGCCACCAGCAGGAGAGCACCATGCGACCGCGACCCCCCGTCCAGGGCCGAGGCCTTCTCAGTGGCACCGGCCTGATCATCGCCGGCCTCGCCGCCACGCTCCTGGCGCTGATCGTCCCGCTCCTCTCCTACGCCGACCGCCCCGCCGGCGCCGGCGCCGCGGCCGACACGCTGAGCACGGGTCCGGGTACGGGCGCCGGCGCCGGGTCGGTCTCCGCCGCGGCCTCCGATCCGGGGGCGCAGGACATGGTCACGCCGTACGGCACGCTGTCCGCGCTGGACCGGGACTTCGTCTTCAAGGTGCGGCTGGCGGGCCTGTGGGAGCTGCCCGCCGGGCGGCTCGCCCAGCAGAGGGGCACCACCGACGCCGTACGGACCGCGGGCCGGCATCTGATCGAGGGGCACACCTTCCTGGACGAGCGGGTGCGCGGTGTCGCCGCCCGGCTCGGCCTGCCCCTGCCGGACAAGCCGAACGAGCAGCAGCAGGCGTGGCTGCGGGAGCTGGAGGCGGCGCGGGGCGTCGACTTCGACCGGAGGTTCGCCAACATCCTGCGGCTCGCGCACGGCAAGGTGCTCACCCTGGTCGCGCAGGTCCGCGCCGGGACGCGCAACGCGCTCGTGCGCGACCTCGCCGACGACGCCGACACCACCGTGCTGGACCACATCCGGGTCCTGGAAGCCACCGGGTACGTCGACTTCGACTCCCTGGCCCGGGACCTGGCGGCCTCCGCCTCACCACCGGTCCGGTGACCCACGCGGCTCCGGCGGCTCCGGCAAGCGGACCATCACCCGCCCCTCACCGTCGTGTCCGGATGGTGAACAACCCATGGCGCAGGGGCGCGGCCCTGGCATAGAAACGCGGCATGGTCTGGGTCCTGTTCCTGCTGCTCGCCTGGGGGATCGCCGCGGTGGCCTGCACCCGGCTGTGCCTGGCCGCCGTCCGCGCGGCCGCCGCCGAACGGCAGGAGAGCGCCGCGCGCGACCTGACGCTCTACGAGGTCGCGTTCCTCGCCGGCGGCCCCGCCCGGGTCGCCGATCTGACCCTGGTGTCGATGGCCCGTCAGCGCCGGCTGCTGCTCGCGCACACCGGCTGGGCGACGGTCGTCGACCCGTCCGGCCGGGACGAGATGGAGCAGTCGGTGATAGGGGCCATCGGGCCCGAGGGCCAGTCGAGGATCGCGCCGGTGCGGACCGCCGCGGCCACCGCCGACGCGGTGCGCCGGCTGGCCGACCGGCTCGTGCGGGCCGGCCTCGCCCTGCCCGAGGCAGGGACGACGGTAGCGTCCGCGGTGCGCCAGGTGCGCTCGGCGGCGCTGGCCGTGACCGGTCTGGGCGCGGCCGCGCTGCTCACCCCCGGGCCGACGGGCGTGCCGCGCACGCTGGTCGCGATGTGGTTCGCGCTGCCGCTCGTCCTTTCCCTGAGCTGTCTGGCGCTCGCCCGGATCGAGGCGCACCCCTACTCCCGCTGGGCCTCCCCCGCCGGGCAGCGGTTGCTGAGCGCGCTGATCCGGCAGGCCGACGACGCCGGGGCGGACCGGCGGTACCTGATCTCCGTCGCCGTACGCGGCATACGGGCCGTCGGGGAACCCGAGCTGCGGGCCGCCTTCGCCCACCGCGACCGGACCGGCTGAGTCACTTCGGGGGCGCACAGGGCGCATTGACGCCGACACAGCCGGACGGTGCTTGCCTTCGCCGCCCGGCGGACGAACATCCCTTGTGTTGCAGACGCGCACGAAAGGGATACGCCATGAGAGCCGCCGCCCTCTGCTCGGCCGCCGGGTCGCTGCTGCTGACCGCCCTGGCCGCCGCCCCGGCCGGCGGCACGCCGGGCGTACCCCCCCTCGCCTCCCCCTCGGCCGCCGCGGCCCGGGCCGACGACACGCGCGGTGCCGTCGCCGCCCGCGCGGAACGGGCCGCCGAGAAGCACGGGGTGGCGGTCGCCGCCGCACGCGCCGCTGCGGCCGGGATCGACTTCGGTGACTGCTCCGACGCGCCCGACATGCCGGGCGCCCTGCAGTGCGGCACCGTGACGGTCCCGCTCGACTACGCCCACCCCGAGGGGCTGCAGATCAAACTGGCCGTCAGCCGGATCCCGGCCACGCACCGCGACCCGTACAACAGCAAGCGGCGCGTGCCCCGCCAGGGCGCCCTGGTCTACAACCCCGGCGGTCCCGGCGGCGACGGGCTGCCCTTCCCGCTGGCCGGGTTCCTGCCGCAGTGGAAGCGCCTGGCCGCCGCCTACGACCTGGTGGGCTACTCCCCGCGCGGAGTGGGCCGTTCCGCGCCGCTGTCCTGCCAGGACCCCGGACACTTCCTCAAGGGACCGGCCGATTCCCCGACCTACCCCACCGCCGCGTACAAGCAGGACCGGATCGCGCAGGCCAAGGCGTACGCGCGCGGCTGCGCCGAGCGGGCGGGCAACGCGCTGCGGCACTACACCTCGCTCAACAACGCCCGCGACCTGGACGTCATCCGGGCCGCGCTCGGCGAGGACCGGATCACGTTCATGGGCGCCTCGTACGGCACGTACTTCGGCGCGCTGTACGCGACGCTGTTCCCCACGCACGTACGGCGGATGGTGTTCGACTCGGCGGTCAACCCGGACCCGGAGAAGATCTGGTACCGCGCCAACCTGGACCAGTCGGCCGCGTTCGAGGGCCGCTGGGCGGACCTGCGGGACTGGATCGCCCGGCACCACGCGGTCTACGGGCTCGGCGACACCCCGCAGAAGGTGCTCGCGAGTTACGAGCGGGCCCGCGCCCGGCTCGCCGCGCGGCCGGCCGGCGGCAAGGTCGGCCCGGCGCAGTTGCAGAACGCGTTCCTGCAGGCGGGCTACGACGACGCCTACTGGCCGCAGCGGGCGCACGCGCTGTCGGCGTATCTGAAGGGCGACGCCAAGCCGCTGATCGAGCAGGCGGCGCCGGTGACGGAGGCGGCGGCCGAGGCGGAGAACGCCAAGGCGGTCTACACGGCCGTGGAGTGCAACGACGCGCCCTGGCCGACGGACTTCCGGGTCTGGGACCGGGACAACACCCGGCTGGCGCGGGTCGCGCCGTTCGAGACCTGGGACAACGTGTGGGCGAATCTGCCCTGCGCGTACTGGACCGCGCCCCGTCAGCGGGTGCTGGACGTGCGGACCGGGCCCGGTGAGCTGCCGCCCGTGCTGATCCTGGCCGCCGAGCGGGATGCCGCGGCGCCCTACGAGGGGGCGCTGGAGCTGCAGCGGCGGTTGTCGGGGGCCGTGCTGGTGACCGAGCGGGACGCCGGTACGCACGGGGTGGCCGGCGGGTCGAACCGGTGCGTCAACGGGTATCTGGACGCCTACCTGCTGCAGGGACGCCTTCCGGGGCGGCAGGCGTCGTGCGCGGGACGGGCGGAGCCGAAGCCCACGGTCGCCCGTTGACGCCGGACGCGGGCCGTCCGCGGCGGGTCGCGCTCACGCGTGCGGCCGCATGCCGGACACGGCCCCGCGCCCCTCGGGAGGGTGCGGGGCCGTGTCCGGCGACGTGGGGCAGCCTTACGCCAGCCCGGCGATCAGGTCGCCGATGTCCTTGCGGCGGCCCGTGAAGAACGGAACCTCCTCGCGGACGTGCATGCGGGCCTCCGAGGCGCGCAGGTGGCGCATGAGGTCGACGATGCGGTACAGCTCGTCGGCCTCGAAGGCGAGGATCCACTCGTAGTCGCCCAGCGAGAACGAGGCGACCGTGTTGGCGCGCACGTCCGGGTAGCCGCGGGCCATCTTGCCGTGGTCGGCGAGCATGCGGCGGCGGTCCTCGTCGGGCAGCAGGTACCAGTCGTAGGAGCGCACGAACGGGTAGACGCTCACATAGTTGCGGGGCGTCTCGTCGGCGAGGAACGCCGGGATGTGCGAGCGGTTGAACTCGGCGGGGCGGTGCAGCGCCATGTTCGACCACACCGGCGTGAGCGCGCGGCCCAGCCTGGTGCGGCGGAAGAGGTTGTACGCCTCCTGGAGCTGGTCGCTGGTCTCGGCGTGCCACCAGATCATGAGGTCGGCGTCGGCCCGCAGGCCGGACACGTCGTAGGTGCCGCGGATGGTCACGTCCTTGGCGGCGAGCTGGTCGAACAGCTCCTGGACCTCTTCGGCGTAGCCGCCGCGGTCCTCGGGGAGCACGTCCTTCAGCTGGAAGACCGACCACAGCGTGTAGCGGATGACCTCGTTGAGGTCCTTGGCCAGCTTGCCCTTGTTCGGGATCCGGTCAGGGCCGGTGGTGGAGGCGTCGTCACTCATGCCCCTATTCTCCCGCTCCGCCGTGCAGGCTCTGCACCGGGTGGGCGGTGAGCTCCTGCACAGCGCTCAGGTCGCCGCCGAGCTGGTCGACGGCGGCGTACGCGCTCGCGATGCACGCGGGGATGCCGACGCCGTCGTACGGGGCGCCGCACACGGCGAGGCCGGGCAGCCGGGAGACGTGCTCGCGGATGCGGGCCACGCGCGCGTGGTGGCCGACCGGGTACTGCGGCAGGCCGTCGTCCCAGCGGGTGACGCGGGTCTCCAGCGGCGTGGCGTCCAGGCCGGTGGCCTCCTTGAGGTCCCGGCGTGAGACCTCGACCAGCTCGGCGTCGTCGCGCCGGAGGATCTCCGTCTCGCCGTGCCGGCCGACCGAGGTGCGCAGCACGACCACGCCGGGGTCCTCCTCGGCGATCCAGCCCCACTTGTTCGAGGCGAACGTGGACGCCTTGATCGTCCGGCCGTCGACGGGCGGGACGAGGAAGCCGCTGCCCTCGGGCAGCCGGGCCTCGGCGCGGCGGTAGGCGAGGGTGACCAGGGCCATCGAGGCGTACTCGACGGTGCGCAGCTCGGCGGCGGCCTGCGGGGACTCGGCGGCCAGCAGGCGGGCGGCGACGGGAGCGGGGACGGCGACGACCACGGCGTCGGCGCGCAGCTCCCGCCCGCCGGCCATGACGCGCCAACCGCCGGGCTCGCGCCGCAGCGCGTCGGCGGGGGCGCCGGTGACGATCTCGCCGCCGCGCGCCCGCACCGCGTCGGCGACCGCGAGCGGCAGGGTGCCGATTCCGCCCCGGATGCCCATGAAGACCGGGCCGGCCTGCCCGCCGGCCGCGGCCTGGGCCTGGAGGGCGCGCACGCCCTCGGTCAGCGAGGCGTGGCTCCGTGCGGCCTGGAACAGCTGGGGGACGGCCGAGCGCATCGAGATGCGGTAGGCGTCGCCCGCGTACACCCCGCCGAGGAGGGGTTCGACGAGGCGGTCGACGACCTCGCGGCCGACGCGCGCCGCCACGTACTCCCCCACCGCGACGTCGTCGCCGACCTCGGTGCGCGGCAGCTCGGCGTCCCGCTCGATGCGGGCGAGGCCCTCCTCGGACAGGACGCCCGCGAGCGCGGAGGCGGTGCCGGGGACACCCATGACGTGACCCTTGGGCATGGGGCGCAGCGCGCCGCGGGTCCACAGGGAGGCCGTCGCGGTGGACGGGGGCTGGAGGCGGTCGCCGAGGCCGGCCTCGCGGGCCAGGCCGACGGCCTCGGGGCGGCGGGCGAGCATCGACTCGGCGCCGAGGTCGACGCGCACACCGGCGATCTCGCCGGGCAGCAGCTTGCCGCCGACCCGCTCGGAGGCCTCCAGCACGGTCACGCGCGCGCCGCGGTCCAGCAGCCGGTGGGCCGCGGCCAGCCCGGCGATCCCGGCCCCGATGACGACGACGTGCTGCGTGCTCGTACCCGTTGCGCTCATGACCCCACTCTCTCAAACGGCGCGGACAGCGCCGGTGTCCGGCCCGAGTCCCGACCGTGACCGCATCGGAACCGCCCCGGGCCGAACGGCGCGTGGTGCTGCGGCGTCGGAGGAGCGTTCGCTGTCCGACGACCCCGGGGGGTTCGACCCTGATGCGCGCATCTCACTCCGTACGACGGCCCGGTCCCGTCCTGACCGGCCTGCTGCTGGCCGCCGCGCTCGCCCTGACCGGGTGCGGCGCCGCCGGTGACGGGGGCGACGCGAAGAGCGCCTCCGACAGCCGGGCGGCCGCCGGTCCCGCCGACGCGGCCGCGGGTCCGGCGGAGGCCGCCGACGACCGGGCCGGCAGCGGCACGGGCGCGGGCGGGGCCGGCGCGGGCGGGGGGAACGGCAAGGCCGCCGCGGCGTCCGCGCCCGCGCCCACCGCCGAGCGGATCATCCGCACGGCCTCCCTGACCGTGCGCGTCAAGGACGTGGCGAAGGCGCTGGACGGGGCGCGGGCCGCCGCCGAGAGCGCGGGCGGCTACGTCGGTGACGAGACGACCACCCGGGACGAGGACGGTGGCGAGCAGACGCGGCTGGTGCTGCGCGTGCCCGTCGCCCGGTACGAGGCGGTGCTCACCGAGTTGCAGGGCGCGGGCCGGCTGCTGGAGCGCGCGTCCAAGGCGCAGGACGTCACCGACCAGGTCGTCGACGTGGAGAGCCGGATCCGTTCGCAGCGGGCCAGCGTGGCCCGGGTGCGGGAGCTCATGGACCGGGCGGCGAAGCTGAGCGACGTGGTGGAGCTGGAGGGCGAGCTGAGCCGCCGGCAGGCCGACCTGGAGGCGCTGCTGGCCCGGCAGGCGTCCCTCAAGGACCGCACCGGCCTGGCCACGATCACCTTGTCCCTGCACGGGACGCCCGTGCCGGAGGCGGCCGAGGACGACACGCCGGGCTTCGTGGACGCGCTGACCGGCGGCTGGCACGCCTTCGTCACGATGCTGCGCTGGATCGCCGTGGCGCTGGGCGCGACGCTGCCGTTCCTCGCGGCGGCGGCGCTGCTCCTGCTGACCTGGCTGCGGCTGGTGCGGGCCCGGCCGAGGAGCCGCGGCGAGGACTGAAATGCCGTGTGCGTCCGGCCTGTTCGTGCGTCTAGCGTGGTCGCATGACCATGACTGCTGGGGCACGGGGTGCGCGGGAACGGCTGGTGGTGATCGGCGGCGACGCCGCGGGGATGTCCGCGGCGTCGCAGGCCCGCCGGCTCAGGGGGCCGGACGAGCTGGAGATCGTGGCGTTCGAACGCGGCCACTTCACCTCCTACTCGGCGTGCGGCATCCCCTACTGGGTCGGCGGTGACGTGGCCGAGCGGGACGAGCTGATCGCCCGCACGCCCGAGGAGCACCGGGAACGCGGCATCGAGCTGCGCCTGCGCACCGAGGTCGTGGAGATCGACGTGGCCGGGCAGCGGGTACGCGCGCGTGACGTGGACAGCGGGGCCGAGTCGTGGACGTCGTACGACAAACTCGTGATCGCGACCGGGGCGCGGCCGATCCGGCCGGAGATGCCGGGCGTGGACGCGCCGGGGGTGCACGGCGTGCAGACCCTCGACGACGGGCAGTCCCTGCTCGACACGCTGGCACGCACGCGTGGGCGGCGCGCGGTCGTGGTCGGCGCCGGGTACATCGGCGTCGAGATGGCCGAGGCGCTGATCAACCGCGGCTACGAGGTGACGGTCGTCAACCGGGGCAGCGAGCCGATGTCGACGCTCGACCCCGACATGGGCCGCCTGGTGCACGAGGCGATGGTGGGACTCGGCATCACCATGGTCGACGACGCGGAGGTCACCAAGATCCTCACCGGGGACGACGGCCGGGTGCGCGCGGTGGTCACGGAGGACGCGGAGTTCCCTGCGGACGTGGTCGTGCTCGGCATCGGCGTACGGCCCGAGACGTCCCTGGCCCGGGCGGCGGGCCTGCCGCTGGGCCGGCACGGCGGCCTGCTCACCGACCTGTCGATGCGGGTGCGCGGCCACGAGAACATCTGGGCGGGCGGCGACTGCGTCGAGGTCCTCGACCTGGTCTCCGGACAGGAGCGGCACATCGCCCTGGGCACGCACGCCAACAAGCACGGGCAGGTCATCGGCACCAACGTGGGCGGCGGTTACGCCACGTTCCCGGGCGTGGTCGGCACGGCGGTGAGCAAGGTGTGCGACCTGGAGATCGCGCGGACCGGGCTGCGGGAGAAGGACGCCCGGCGGGTGGGCCTGCAGTTCGAGGCGGTGACGATCGAGTCGACGAGCCGCGCGGGCTACTACCCGGGCGCCTCGCCCATGACCGTGAAGATGCTCGCCGAACGCCGCACGGGCCGGCTGCTCGGCGTGCAGATCGTCGGCCGTGAGGGTGCCGCCAAACGGGTGGACATCGCGGCGGTGGCCCTCACGGCCGGGATGACGGTGGAGCAGATGACCGCCCTCGACCTCGGCTACGCACCGCCGTTCAGCCCGGTCTGGGACCCGGTCCTGGTCGCGGCCCGCAAGGCGGCCCGGGCGGTGGGCCGACGGTCCTGAACGGGCGCCAGCGGCCGGGGTTCGGGCAGCCGGGTGGCGGGCTGCCAGGGCGCGGACGGCCGGGTTCGGGCAGCCGGGTGGCGGGCTCGCCGGCATCGGGCCGCAGTCGCGGCACGCGGGCGTTCCGCGGCTCCGGCGCGGGTGCCCCGCTGTCGGCGGACCCGCCGCTCACGGCCTGCCAGGCAGCGCAGCCGCCGCGCGCTCCGGGCGCACACGGGCGCCGACGGGCTCCGGCGGGCGTCGCTGGGCGCCGACGGGCTCCCGCAGGCGCCGACGGGCTCCGGCAGGCGTCGATGGGCGCCGACGGGCTCGGGCAGGCGCCGACGGGCTCCGGTGGGCGCACACGGACGCCGACGGGCTCGGGCAGGCGCCGACGGGCTCCGGTGGGCGCACACGGACGCCGACGGGCTCCCGCAGGCGCCGATGGGCTCCGGCGGGCCGTGACGCGCGCCCGACGCGTCACGCCCGCCCCGGACCCCGGGACCCACGACCCGCTCCAGCCGCCCCGCAGGAAGGCGGCACCGCACGTCGGTCCCTTACGCCGTGCCGCTGATGCGGGGGAGGGCCGAGACCGCGGCCGGCTGTTCGCCCGCCGGCTTGGCGTGGGCGGCGGTGACCGGGCGGGACCGCAGCCGGTGGCTCACCGCCTCGTCCAGGGTCACCGGCCGCTGCGCCTGCGCCGCCAGCCGTCCGGCCTCCTGGCCCAGTCGGGCGACGTCCTCCCAGGGCAGCCGGAGCACCACGGCCAGCTCCGCCTCGCCGTCGGGCAGCGCGTGCATCGCGGGAGTCACTCGGTCGTTCATCTGCCTGTCCCCTCGTCGGCCCCGCGGCGCGCCTTCCCCGCGCCGCGGGCGGTTGACGGGTCATACGCGCGAGCGGCCCCGCACGTTCACCGATTCGCGCGCCGCATCGCGGGCAGTAGTTCCTCGTGGTCATCCCCGTCCATGACGTGAACCCCGTGCGCCGCACCCCCTGGGTGACATACGCGCTCATCGCCGCCAATGTCGTCGTGTTCCTGTTCACGCCCGGCCTCGCCGGGTCCGTGGCCGGGGAGAGCACCCTGGCGCAGACGTGCCACCTGCACGCGTTCCTGGACCACTGGGCGGCCGTGCCGCGCGAGCTGATCCATCATCAGATGCCGCACCTGGTCCCCACCGGGAACGTGGGCGTGGGCGCGCACGGCGCGGGCTGTGTGGTGGCCCCGCCGTCCTACGACAAGTCGCCCCCGCTGAGCGTGTTCACGGCGATGTTCCTGCACGGCGGCTGGCTGCACCTGCTGGGCAACATGCTCTTCCTGCTGATCTTCGGCAACAACGTCGAGGACCGCATGGGCCACGTGCGCTTCCTGCTCTTCTACGTCGTCTGCGGCTACGCGGCCGGCTACGGCTTCGCCGTCCTCAACGCGAACTCCGGCGACCCGCTGATCGGCGCGTCCGGGGCGATCGCCGGGGTGCTCGGGGCGTACCTGGTGCTGTACCCGAAGGCCAGGGTGTGGGTCCTCGTGCCCTTCCTGATCTTCCTGCCGCTACGGCTGCCGGCGTGGCTGGTGCTGGGCTTCTGGTTCGTGCTCCAGGCGGTGTACTCCGCGGGCGAGGGCGTCTCGTCGGCCGGCACCGTGGCCTACGCGGCCCACGTGGTCGGCTTCATCGCGGGCATGCTGATCGCCCTGCCCCTGCGCCCCGGCACCCCACCGCCCCCGGAACCACGCGGCCTGCTCTTCGGCCGGAACGCCCGGCCCCGGCAGACGTGGTGACACGGGCCGGGGGCCGGCCACCCGCCCCCGGCCGTCTCTCTGCGCCCGTCAGCGCTCCGTCTGCGTGTGGACGTACTCCACCAGGCGGGTCAGGGCGTCGGGGTCGGTGGAGGGCATGACGCCGTGGCCGAGGTTGAAGACGTGACCCTCCAGGGCGGCGGCCGACTCCAGCACCTCGCGGGTCTTGGCCTCGACGGCGGAGCGCGGGGCGAACAGGACCGTCGGGTCGAGGTTGCCCTGGAGCGCCTTGCCGGGGCCGACGCGGCGGGCGGCCTCGTCCAGCGGGACGCGCCAGTCGACGCCGACGACGTCCGCGCCGGCCTCGCCCATCAGGCCGAGCAGCTCGCCGGTGCCGACACCGAAGTGGATGCGCGGCACGCCGTAGGACTCGACGGCCCGGAAGACCTTGGCGGAGGCGGACAGCACCGAGCGGCGGTAGTCGACGGGCGCGAGCGCGCCTGCCCAGGAGTCGAAGAGCTGCACCGCGGAGGCGCCGGCCTCGATCTGCACCTTCAGGAAGGCGGCCGTGATGTCCGCGAGCCGGTCCAGCAGGTCGGCCCACAGCTCCGGGTCGCCGTACATCATCGCCTTGGCGTTCTCGTACGTGCGCGACGGTCCGCCCTCGACGAGGTAGCTCGCGAGGGTGAACGGGGCGCCGGCGAAGCCGATCAGCGGGGTGGCGCCGAGCTCGGCGGTGAGCAGGCCGATGGCCTCGGTGACGTAGGGGACGTCCTCGGGGGTGAGGTCGCGCAGCTGGGCGAGGTCGGCGCGGGTGCGGATCGGGTTCTGCACCACGGGGCCGACGCCCGGCTTGATGTCGAGGTCGACGCCGATGGCCTTCAGCGGGACGACGATGTCGCTGAAGTAGATCGCCGCGTCCACGCCGTGCCGGCGCACCGGCTGCAGCGTGATCTCCGTGACCAGGTCGGGCCGCATGCAGGAGTCCAGCATGCCGACGCCCTCGCGCACCTTGCGGTACTCCGGCAGGGAGCGCCCGGCCTGCCGCATGAACCACACCGGCGTGTGCGGCACGGGCTCGCGCCTGCACGCCTTCAGGAAGGCGCTGTCGTACGTCGCTGTCGGCTGCTTGCCCGAGGGGCTTCCGTTGGCACTCACGACGGCAAGTCTCGCACGCCACGCCAGGCCCTCCGCCCGCACCCGCCCGGCAACAGGCTGGGCCGACGGGGGGTGTCTTGCCCTGCGCGAGGGCCCGCTTCCCCTTACTCTTCCCCGCATGGCTGCGGCTCAGGGACGACTGTCGGACGGCGCTGACGGAATGGACGACGCGAGGGGCACCGGGGAGGGAAGGGGAGGCGGCGGATCGGTTCCACTGGTCTTCCGGGCCGCCGTCGACGCGTTGCGCACGGCGCGGCTGCGCCCCCAGGTGGAGATCGAGCCGACCCCGGCGCCGCAGCGGCTCGCGCCCTACGCGTACGCGCTGGAGGCCGCGGTGGTCGACGGCGAGACGGAACTCGCCGACGGCCGGCTGGTGCTGCTGCACGACCCGGCCGGGCACGACGCCTGGCGGGGCACGTTCCGGCTGGTGACGCTGGTGCGGGCGGAGCTGGAGCCGGAGATGGCGGCCGATCCGCTGCTGCCCGAGGTGTGCTGGTCGTGGCTGACGGGGGCGCTGACGGCGCGCGGGCTGGCGTTCGGCGAGCCGAGCGGCACGGTCACGCGGGCCGGCTCGCACTACTTCGGGGGCCTGTCGACGCGGCCGCCCGCCTCGCAGATCGAGATCCGCGCGTCCTGGACGCCCCGCGAGGGGCTCGGCGGCGTGCCGGACACGGCGGCGCACCTGGCGTCCTGGTGCGATCTGCTGGCCCAGGTCGCGGGCCTGCCGCCGGCCGGGCCCGGCGACGCGTCGGTGGTGACGCTGCCGCAGCGGCGGGGGCCGCAGTCACCCTGACGGAGTGATGCCCGCGGGCGGCCGCCCACGGCTGGTCGGCTACGCCGGCTGCCTGCGGACGGGTCGCGTACGGACGGGTCGCCTGCGGACGGGTCGCGTGCGGCTCGGGCAGCCGGCGGGCTGGCCCTCGTGGCTGGACGGCGGCCTGCCTCGCGTGGCTCGGGTCGCCGGCGGCTGTCGCTCGTAGCTCAGGTTTGCCGGCGGCCGGTCCCTCGCGGTCGGTCACCCGCGGTCAGTCACCCGCGGTCAGTCACCCGCCGTTCCTCCTGGTTCACCCCCGGAACGGGTTTGCGGCGGCTCTTTGACCGTCACTTTGTCGATACGGCCACATTCAGTCACGACGACCACTCGAACGAACCGATTCGTTCACCGAACGATCGACCGCATGTCCGAATTGCACAGATTGTTACTCACTAAATCGTGATCTTTCCCTAAAGGGCCCGGGCTTCGCTGCCGAAGACGACTGTGACCTTGAAAGCCGTCCCGCCCCTCAGGAGGCCTGGTGTCCGTTCTCCTCGAGCAGCCCTCAAGCCTGGTCGCCTACCGCCCGAACAAACCCACCGCCATGGTCGTCGTCGCCGACCCCCGTGTCCGCTCCACCGTCACCCGCCACCTGTGGGCGCTCGGCGTCCGCGACGTCATCGAGGCCTCCTCCATCGCGGAGGCCCGTCCCCGCGTCGGCAACCCCAGAGACATCTGCGTGGCCGACGTCCACCTGCCGGACGGCTCCGGCCTGACCCTGCTGTCCGAGACCCGCGCCGCGGGCTGGCCCAACGGGCTCGCCCTGTCCGCCGCGGACGACATCGGCGCCGTACGCAACGCCCTCGCGGGCGGCGTGAAGGGCTACGTCGTCACCGGCACCCGCACCGCCGTCGGGCTCCCCACCCGGCCCGGTGCCGCCCCCATCGGCGCGGCCGCGGCCCGCCTGCACCGCCGCCCCCCGGGTGCCCCGAGCCACCCGGGTGGCTACCGCGAGCTGTCCGGCCGCGAGGTGGAGGTGCTGCGGCTGGTGGCGGAGGGCCAGTCGAACAAGGCCATCGGTGTCTCGATGGGCCTGTCCGCGCTGACCGTCAAGAGCCACCTCGCCCGCATCGCCCGCAAGCTGGGCACCGGCGACCGCGCCGGAATGGTCGCCGTCGCCCTGCGCACCGGCATCATCCACTGACCTCTCCCCCGATCCCCTCCCCTCCCTTCGTCCCCGCCCTTCCCCGGCCGCTCGCCACCCCCGTCCTTCACTGACGTGAACGGGACGGGACCGCGATCCCGCCCCTCCTCCCCCATCGGTTCGTGAACCCGGCATGACAGCGAACTGACCGGTTTACGACCCTTCGGCGCCCGTCGACGGAACGTTCCGTCGACGGGCGCCGTCCATACATGGATACCCTTGACAGGTGACCGACGCCCACGACACCGCAGCAGACACTTCACTGCGAACCACCGGAGGCGCCCCTCCGGACGACGGCGGATCTTCTGCTACGGAGGCGCCGATCCCGCTGCTGGAGCCGCGCGAGGGCATCCCGCCCGTCGTCGCGGACCAGGCGGCGCTCGCCGAGGTGGTCGCCGCCTTCGCCGCCGGCTCCGGCCCCGTCGCCGTCGACGCCGAGCGCGCCTCCGGCTACCGCTACGGGCAGCGCGCCTACCTCGTGCAGCTGCGCCGCGAGGGCGCCGGCACCGCTTTGATCGACCCCGTGGCCTGCGGCGACCTGTCGGATCTCGGCGCGGCGCTGGCCGGCACCGAGTGGGTGCTGCACGCCGCCACCCAGGACCTGCCGTGCCTGCGCGAGATAGGCATGGTGCCGACGCGCCTGTTCGACACCGAGCTGGCCGGACGGCTGGCCGGCTTCCCGCGCGTCGGGCTCGGCGCGATGGTCGAGAACGTCCTCGGCTTCGTCCTGGAGAAGGGGCACTCCGCCGTCGACTGGTCCACCCGCCCGCTGCCCGAGCCCTGGCTGCGCTACGCCGCCCTCGACGTGGAGCTCCTGGTCGACCTGCGCGACGCGCTGGAGAAGGAGCTGGAGCGGCAGGGCAAGCTGGAGTGGGCCCGCCAGGAGTTCGACGCGATCGCCTCCGCGCCGCCGGCCGAGCCGCGCAAGGACCCATGGCGGCGTACGTCCGGCATGCACAAGGTGCGGCGCCGGCGGCAGCTGGCCGTGGTGCGCGAGCTGTGGCAGACCCGGGACCGGATCGCCCAGCGGCGGGACGTGTCGCCGGGGAAGGTGCTGTCCGACGCGGCCATCGTCGAGGCCGCGCTCGCCCTGCCGTCGAACGTCCACGCCCTCGCCGCGCTCGGCGGCTTCGGGCACCGGATGGGGCGGCGGCAGCTGGAGCAGTGGCAGGCCGCCGTCGACCGGGCCAAGGCCCTGCCGGAGGCGGAGCTGCCGCAGCAGGGGCAGCCGGTGACCGGGCCTCCGCCGCCGCGTGCCTGGGCCGACAAGGACCCGGCCGCCGCGGCGCGGCTGTCCGCGGCGAAGGCGGGTGTCTCGGCGCTGGCCGAGCGTCTGAAGCTGCCGCAGGAGAACCTGATCACGCCGGACACGGTGCGACGGGTGTGCTGGGAGCCGCCGAAGGTGGTCGACACGGAGTCGGTGGCGGAGGCGCTGGCCGCCCATGGCGCTCGGGCGTGGCAGGTGGAGCTGGTGACGCCGGTGCTGGTGTCCGCGCTGTCGTCCTGACCGGACGGGAACCGGGACGATGCGCGCGGCTGGCGGTGCCTGGGGGTCGCGCAGTTCCCCGCGCCCCTGTGCCGGGGCGGTGCCCCGCCGTTTTCGGCTGCGGGTGCGTTGTGGTTGTTCGCGCAGTTCCCCGCGCCCCTGGCGGGGCGGTGGCCCGCCGTTGTCGGCTGCGGGCCCCGTCGTGGTTGCTCGCGCCGTTGCCCGCGTCCCTTTCGGGGCGCGGGTTTTTGCTGCCTGCGTGACACCCGTCCCTCAAGCCGGGTCGAGGCGGTGGGATTGCGCCAAGATCTGGGGGGTGGCCAGGTGGAGCGCCGGAGGCGGTGTGTGACGTTCGCCGCTACGGGCGGCAGGACTGGGCAGCGACGTTACTCGTAAGTAGCATGGGAACTGAGCGCGCGCTCAGCGCATCGCAGCAGTGCCATCCCGCACCCTGGAGGAGAGCCATCGTGCCTCGTACCGTCAGGGACGTCGTCTTCGTCGACGGCGTCCGCACCCCGTTCGGCAAGGCGGGCCCGAAGGGCATCTACCACGAGACCCGCGCCGACGACCTTGTCGTGAAGGCGATCCGGGAGCTGCTGCGCCGCAACCCCGGTCTGGACCCGAAGACGATCGACGAGGTCGCCATCGCCGCGACCACGCAGATCGGCGACCAGGGCCTGACCCTCGGCCGCACCGCCGGCATCCTCGCGGGCCTGCCGCAGTCCGTCCCCGGCTACTCCATCGACCGTATGTGCGCGGGCGCCCTGACGGCCGTCACCTCGGTCGCCGGCTCCGTCGCCTTCGGCGCGTACGACGTCGCCATCGCCGGCGGTGTCGAGCACATGGGCCGCCACCCGATGGGCGAGGGCGTGGACCCCAACCCGCGCTTCGTGAGCGAGAAGCTGGTCGACGAGTCCGCCCTGTTCATGGGCATGACCGCGGAGAACCTGCACGACCGCTACCCGTCGATCACCAAGCTGCGCGCCGACGAGTACGCGGTGCGCTCGCAGGAGAAGGCCGCCAAGGCGTACGCCAACGGCAAGATCCAGCAGGACCTGGTGCCGATCTCGGTGCGCCGGACCAACCCGGAGGGCGGTGAGACCGGCTGGGGTCTCGTCACCGCCGACGAGCCGATGCGCCCGGGCACCACCCTGGAGAGCCTGGCCGGCCTCAAGACGCCGTTCCGCGTCCACGGCCGGGTCACCGCGGGCAACGCGGCCGGTCTGAACGACGGCGCCACCGCCTCGGTCATCGCGAGCGAGGAGTTCGCCCGCGAGAACGGCCTGCCGGTCAAGATGCGCCTCGTCTCCTACGCCTTCGCCGGCGTGGAGCCGGAGGTCATGGGCTACGGCCCGATCCCGGCGACGGAGAAGGCCCTCGCCAAGGCGGGCCTGTCGATCTCCGACATCGGCCTGTTCGAGATCAACGAGGCCTTCGCCGTGCAGGTGCTGGCCTTCCTCGAGCACTACGGCATCGCCGACGACGACGCGCGCGTCAACCAGTACGGCGGCGCCATCGCGTTCGGCCACCCGCTGGCCTCCTCCGGCGTCCGTCTGATGACGCAGCTGGCCCGCCAGTTCGAGGAGCAGCCGCACGTCCGCTACGGCCTGACCACCATGTGCGTCGGCTTCGGCATGGGCGCGACGGTCATCTGGGAGAACCCGCACTTCGACGGAGGCGACAAGTGAGCACCACCGCTGAACTCCTGAAGGGCGCGGCCGAGCTGTTCCCGGACGAGGTCGTCACGCAGGCGCACGTACGCCACTTCGACCTGCCGCTGGGTGCCGGGCGCTTCGCGCTCATCACGCTGGACAACGGCCACGACCACACCAAGCCGACCACCTTCGGCCCGCAGTCGCTGGCGAACCTCAACACCGCCATCGACCAGGTCGAGAAGGAGGCGGCCGAGGGCGCGATCGTCGGCGTCGGCATCACCGGCAAGCCGTTCATCTTCGCCGTCGGCGCCGACCTCAAGGGCGTCGAGCTGCTGAAGGAGCACAAGGACGCGCTCGCCATCGGCAAGGGCGGCCACGACGTCTTCAAGCGCCTCGCGGGCCTCGCGGTCCCGACCTTCGCGTACTACAACGGCGCGGCGATGGGCGGCGGCGTCGAGGTCGGTCTGCACTGCACCTACCGCACGGTGTCGGCGGCGCTCCCGGCGTTCTCGCTGCCCGAGGTCTTCCTCGGCCTGGTCCCCGGCTGGGGCGGCTGCACGCTGCTGCCGAACCTGATCGGCGCCGACAAGGCCGTGACGGTGATCATCGAGAACAGCCTCAACCAGAACAAGCAGCTCAAGGGCAAGCAGGTCTACGAACTCGGCATCGCCGACGCGCTGTTCGAGGGTGCGGACTTCCTGGAGCAGTCGCTGATCTGGACGGCGGCCGTCCTCAAGGGCGAGATCGTCGTCGAGCGCCCCGCGATCGACCGCGGCGAGGCCTGGGACCAGGCGGTCGCCCGCGGCCGCTTCATCGCCGACTCCAAGGTGCACGGCGCGGCCCCGGCCGCCTACCGCGCCCTGGACATCATCGCCGCCGCCAAGAACGGCGACCTGCAGCAGGGCTACGACGCCGAGGACCAGGCGCTCGCCGACCTGATCATGGGCGGGGAACTGCGCGCCGGCATCTACGCGTTCAACCTGGTGCAGAAGCGCGGCAAGCGCCCGGCCGGCGCGCCGGACAAGTCGCTGGCCCGTCCCGTCACCAAGGTGGGTGTCGTCGGCGCCGGCCTGATGGCCAGCCAGCTCGCCCTGCTCTTCCTGCGCCGCCTGGAGGTGCCGGTCGTCCTGACCGACATCGACCAGGAGCGCGTCGACAAGGGTGTGGGCTACGTCCACGCCGAGATCGACAAGCTGCTCGGCAAGGGCCGGATCAACCAGGACAAGGCCAACCGCCTCAAGGCGCTGGTGACCGGTGTCCTGGACAAGGCCGAGGGCTTCGCGGACGCGGACTTCATCATCGAGGCCGTGTTCGAGGAGATGGGCGTCAAGCAGAAGGTGTTCGCGGAGGTCGAGGCGGTCGCCCCGGCGCACGCCATCCTCGCCACCAACACCTCCTCGCTGTCGGTGTCGGAGATGGCGTCGAAGCTGCAGCACCCGGAGCGGGTCGTCGGCTTCCACTTCTTCAACCCGGTCGCGGTGCTGCCGCTGCTGGAGATCGTCCGCGGCGAGCAGACGGACGACGCCTCGCTCGCGACGGCGTTCGCCGTGGCCAAGAAGCTGAAGAAGACCGCGGTGCTCGTCAAGGACGCCCCGGCGTTCGTGGTCAACCGCATCCTCACCCGCTTCATGGGCGAGATCCAGAACGTCATCGACGAGGGCACCCCGGTGGCCGTGGCGGAGAAGGCGGTCGAGCCGCTGGGCCTGCCGATGTCCCCGCTGGTCCTGCTGGAGCTGGTCGGCCCGGCGATCGGCCTGCACGTCTCCGAGACGCTGCACGGCGCGTTCCCGGACCGCTTCACGGTCTCCCCGAACCTCAAGGCGGTCGTCGAGGCGGGCAAGCGCGGCTTCTACGTCTACGACAGCGGCAAGCCGGAGCTGGACCCGGAGGTCGCCGCGCTGCTGCAGCAGGGCGACACCGTCCTGACGGAGGAGCAGGTCCGCGCCCGCGTCCTGGACGCCGTGGCGCAGGAGATCGGCCTGATGCTCGACGAGGGCGTCGTCGCCGAGGCCCAGGACATCGACCTGTGCCTGATCACCGGCGCCGGCTGGCCCTTCCACCTGGGCGGCATCACCCCGTACCTGGACCGCGAGGGCGTCAGCGACCGCGTGAACGGCAAGAAGTTCCTGGCCCCCGGCGTGGCGTCGATCCCGGCGTAACTCCCCTGGCACGCAGGGCCCCCGCTTCCCGGCGGGGGCCCTTCGCCGTTCCGCGCCCGCTCCCGCTCCCGCTCGAACGTACGGCCGTCGCCTGTACGCCATTCCGGGCACGATCGGCCGATCATCGGCTTATAGTGCGGGATTGACAGGGCTACGCGGACCGGCCCTCCCCCACCCGAGTCCTCCACGCCGCAGCCACGCCGCTCCCGGCACGACCAGCGAGGACCCGACACGCGATGAGCCAGTCCCCGACGTCCCAGCCCAGCGACGACGCACCGGCCCGAAGACGGGACGGCCGGGGCGGCCGGGGCGGCCGCCGCGTCGGACGGAAGATCCTGCTCGGCCTCGCGGTGGTCGTGGTCGCCGCCGCCGGCACCGGCTACTGGCTCTACAGCGACCTCGACGGCAACATCAAGGACGTCGACATCGACCGCGCGATCGGTGACGACCGGCCCGTGAAGGCGCCGACGTCGGGGCAGAACATCCTGATCCTCGGGTCCGACTCGCGGGCCGGGGCCAACGCCGCGCTGGACGACGACAAGGTGGCCGGGGCCCGTTCGGACACGGTACTGGTGATGCACATACCCGAGGGACGCACCCGGGCCGTGGCGGTCAGCATTCCGCGGGACACCCTGGTGACGCGGCCCGAGTGCGCCAAGGCGGACGGGTCGACCGTCGCCCCGGCGAAGCGTGTGATGTTCAACTCCATCTACTCGCAGGTCGGTCCGGCCTGTGTGGTCAAGACCGTGGAGAAGATGTCCGGCGTCCGCATGGACCACTACGTCGAGGTCGACTTCGCCGGCTTCAAGGGGCTGGTGGACGCCATCGGCGGGGTCACCGTCACCGTCGATCAGGACATTCACGACAAGTCCAGCGGCCTGAACCTGAGCGCGGGCACCCACCGTCTCGACGGCACGCAGGCCCTGCAGTTCGTGCGCACCCGGCACGGCGTCGGTGACGGCAGTGACCTCGGCCGGATCGGGCTGCAGCAGCAGTTCCTGATGGCGCTGCTGACCGAGATCAAGCAGCAGGACCTGCTGGGCAGCCCGACGAAGACCTACAAGATCGCCGACAAGCTCACCGCCGCGCTCACCACCGACTCCGACCTCGCCTCGCTGACCAAGCTCGCGGAGTTCGGCCGCAGCCTGAACGGTGTGAACCCGTCCACCATGGAGACGATCATGCTTCCGGTGGCGTACGACAAGGTCGATCCCAACCGTGTGGTGGCCGCCGAGCCGCAGGCGTCAACGCTGTGGAAGGCGGTCCGCGACGACGCCGAGATCCCGGAGTCCGCGAAGAAGTCCCCCGCCAAGGGCGGCTGAGGGTCCCTCGTCCGCCGACCGCGCCGGGGCCGTTGTGCCAGGCTGGCCCCATGGACGACAGCACCCCCCTGCTCGTGATCGTCGACGGTGCGAATGTCGTCGGGTCGGTGCCCGACGGCTGGTGGCGGGACCGGCGCGGGGCCGCCGAGCGGCTGCGCGACCGGCTGGCCGCGCGCGGGCTGCCGGGGTACGGCGGTCACGACGGCGAGGTGGAGCTCGTCCTCGTCGTCGAGGGCGCCGCCCGCGGCGTGGCCTCCGTGCCCGGCGTACGGGTCGAGGACGCGCCCGGCAGCGGCGACGACCACATGGTCGACCTGGTCGCCCGCGCCGCGGGCCGCCGCTGCCTCGTCGTCACCGCCGACCGGGAACTGCGCCGCCGCGTCACGGCCCTGGGCGCCGAGGTCACCGGCCCCCGGTCGGTGCGCGACGACTGAGCCGCCGCCGAACCCGTCGCCGGTCGCCGACCCCGTCACCGGTCGCCCACCCCATCGCGGTCGCCGACCCCGTCGCCGGCCAGCCGGCAGAGCCGTTCCGTTCCGTTCAGGGCCGGGCGCCAGAGCCGTTCCGTTCAGGGTCGGGCGCCCGGGCCCGGCGCGTCGGCCGGTTCCTGGGCGCGGCGCGCCAGGCGGCTGTGGCTGCGGCCGTACAGGAAGTAGACGGCGAAGCCGATCACCATCCAGATGCCGAAGCGGACCCAGGTCTCGGCCGGCAGGTTGAGCATCAGCCACAGCGAGGCGCACACCGACAGGATCGGGATGAACGGCACCCACGGGGTGCGGAAGGCCCGGTGCAGTTCGGGGCGGGTGCGGCGCAGGATGATCACGCCGATGGCGACCACCACGAACGCGAACAGCGTGCCGATGTTCACCAGCTCGGCCAGTTCGCTCAGCGGGGTGAAGCCGGCGAGGATCGCGATGAGCACGCCGAGCAGAATGGTCGGCCGGTGCGGGGTCTTGAAGCGCGGGTGCACGTGGGAGAAGAAGCGCGGCAGCAGTCCGTCGCGGCTCATCGCGAAGAAGACCCGGGTCTGGCCCAGCAGCAGGATCATGCAGACGGTCGTGAGGCCCACCGCGGCCCCGAAGCTGATCAGGCCCGCGAACCACGGGTGCCCGGTGGCCTTGAAGGCGTCGGCGAGCGGGGCGGTGATGGACAGCTTGGTGTAGTGCTCCATGCCGGTCACGACGATCGACACCGCCACGTACAGCACCGTGCAGATGAAGAGCGAGCCGAGGATGCCGCGCGGCATGTCGCGCTGCGGGTTGCGGGTCTCCTCGGCGGCCGTCGCGACGACGTCGAAGCCGATGAAGGCGAAGAAGACGACCGAGGCCGCGGTGAAGATGCCCATGACGCCGAAGTTCGACGGCGCCCAGCCGAAGATCAGCTGGATCAGCGGCGCCTTCAGGTCACCGCCCGCCTCCACCGGCTTCTGCGCGGGGATGAACGGGTGGTAGTTGTCGCCGTTGACCAGGAAGGCGCCCGCGATGATGACGATGAGGACGACGGTGACCTTGATCGCGACGACGACCGAGGTGACGCGCGCGGAGAGCTTGGTGCCGAGGACGAGGATGCCGGTGAGCACGAGGACGAGCGCGGCGGCGAGGATGTCGAAGCCGAAGCCGTGGGCGCCGTCCCGGGTGCCCAGCGCCGCCGGCAGGTGCCAGCCCGCGTTGTCCAGCAGTGAGGCGATGTAGCCGGACCAGCCGACGGCCACCACCGCCGTCCCGAGGGCGAACTCCAGCACCAGGTCCCAGCCGATGATCCAGGCGGGCATCTCGCCGAGCGAGGCGTAGGAGAAGGTGTACGCCGACCCGGCGACCGGGACGGTGGAGGCGAACTCGGCGTAGCACAGCGCGGCCAGGGCGCAGACCACGCCCGCCACCACGAAGGCGAGCGCCGTCGCCGGGCCCGCGTTGTTCTTGGCGACGGTGCCGGTGAGGACGAAGATGCCGGTGCCGATGATCACACCGACGCCGAAGACGGTCAGATCCAGCGCGGACAGCGATTTCTTGAGCGCGTGCTCCGGTTCCTCGGTGTCGGCGATGGACTGCTCGACCTTCTTCGTCCGGAAGAGGGTGCTGCTCACGGTGGACCTCCCACGCGGTGTCGTCCTCGGCATGGTCGAGAGGGGGTGTGGTGCGTATGCCCCACCGTGGGCCTCGTCACGCGAACGGGCCGGTCGCACCACTCTTCACAGTGGCGCAACCGGCCCAGTCCGGCACGTCGGAGGATCAGTCGCGAGCCGGTTCCGCCTCCGCGGCTGCGTCGAAGCGGCCGTCCAGCTTGGCGACCAGCCCGGTGACCTGGCGGGCGATGTCCGGCGCGGTCAGCCCGATCTCGGCGAGCACCTCCGAGCGGGAGGCGTGGTCGAGGAAGCGCGGCGGGATACCGAAGTCGCGCAGCGGCACGTCCACCCCGGCGTCGCGCAGCGCCTGCGCGATCGCGGAGCCGACGCCACCGACGCGGCTGTTGTCCTCGACGGTGACGACGACCCGGTGCCGCTCGGCGAGCGGCGCCATGGCCTCGTCCACCGGCTTGACCCAGCGCGGGTCGACGACGGTGGTGGAGATGCCCTGCTTGTCCAGCAGGCCGGCTACCTCCAGGCACATCGGGGCGAGTGCCCCGACGGAGACGAGCAAGACATCCGGGCGGTCGGTGCCCGGCTCGCGCAGCACGTCCATGCCGCCGACGCGGCCCACGGCCGGTACGGCGGGGCCGACGGCGCCCTTGGAGAAGCGCACCACGGTCGGCGCGTCCTCGACCTCGACGGCCTCCCGCAGCTGGGCGCGGACCTGGTCGGCGTCGCGCGGCGCGGCGAGCCGCAGGCCGGGCACGACCTGGAGGATCGACATGTCCCACATGCCGTTGTGGGAGGCACCGTCGGTGCCGGTGACCCCGGCCCGGTCCAGGACGAAGGTCACCCCGCACTTGTGCAGGGCCACGTCCATGAGGACCTGGTCGAAGGCGCGGTTGAGGAAGGTGGCGTACACCGCGAACACCGGGTGCAGACCGCCGTGCGCGAGGCCGGCCGCGGAGACGGCGCCGTGCTGCTCGGCGATGCCGACGTCGTAGACCCGCTCCGGGAAGGCCTTGGCGAACCGGTCCAGGCCGACCGGCTGGAGCATCGCGGCCGTGATGGCGACGATGTCCTTGCGCTCCTTGCCGAGCTTGACCATCTCGTCGCCGAAGACACTCGTCCAGTCGGCGCCGGAGGTGGAGATCGGCAGGCCGGTGTCCGGGTGGATCTTGCCGACGGCGTGGAAGCGGTCGGCCTCGTCCTGCAGGGCGGGCTGGTAGCCGCGGCCCTTCTCGGTGAGGCAGTGCACGATCACCGGGCCGCCGAACCGCTTGGCGCGGGCCAGCGCCGACTCCAGCGCCTCGATGTCGTGGCCGTCGATCGGGCCGACGTACTTCAGGCCGAGGTCCTCGAACATGCCCTGCGGGGCGATGAAGTCCTTCAGGCCCTTCTTCGCGCCGTGCAGCGTGTCGTACAGGGGGCGGCCGACGACCGGGGTGCGCTCCAGGAGGTCCTTGGTGCGGGCCAGGAAGCGCTCGTAGCCGTCGGTGGTGCGCAGGGTCGCCAGGTGGTTGGCGAGGCCGCCGATGGTCGGCGCGTAGGAGCGCTCGTTGTCGTTGACGACGATGACGAGCGGGCGGTCCTTGGCGTCGGCGATGTTGTTCAGCGCCTCCCAGGCCATGCCGCCGGTGAGCGCTCCGTCGCCGATGACGGCGACGACGTGGCTGTCGCGTTCGAGCAACTGGTTGGCCTTGGCGATGCCGTCGGCCCAGCCGAGCACCGTGGAGGCGTGGCTGTTCTCGATCACGTCGTGCTCGGACTCGGCCTGCGAGGGGTAGCCGGACAGGCCGCCCTTCATCTTCAGCCGGGAGAAGTCCTGCCGGCCGGTGAGCAGCTTGTGGACGTAGGACTGGTGGCCGGTGTCCCACAGCACCTTGTCCTTCGGCGACTCGAAGACGCGGTGCAGCGCGATGGTCAGCTCCACGACGCCGAGGTTCGGACCGAGGTGGCCGCCGGTCTTGGAGACCGCGTCGACGAGGAAGGTCCGGATCTCGCCGGCCAGCTGGTCCAGCTCCTCCAGGCTGAGCCGGTCCAGATCGCGCGGTCCCGAGATGCGGGTCAGCAGCGGCACCCGTGCCTCCTTGCAGTAGAGCTGATCGAGCAATTGCCGGGCCTGTCGAGTCTAATGTTCCGCCCGGGGAAACGATGCCGGGGGCAGTGACACAGCAGTGCCCGGCGCCATGAAGGCACCGGGCACCGGAACGCCCCGAAGGGGCGCGGGGAACCGCGCGACCAGCCACGACGGACCGGCACGCGCAGTCACACCCGCACCCCTGCTGCGGCGCCCGCGAAGCGCTACGCGCGACCCGCGGTCTTCTGCGTCTTCCGGGTGATGGAGTCGATGACGACCGTGGTGAGCAGCACCGCCGCGGTGATCATGTACTTCACCGGCTCGGCGATGGACTCCAGCTGCAGGCCGTACTGGATGGACACGATCACCAGCACACCGAGCAGCGCGTTCCACGTGCGGCCGCGGCCGCCGAAGAGCGAGGTGCCACCGATGACGGCCGCGGCGATCGCGTTCATCAGCAGGTCACCGGTGCCGGCGCTCTGGTTGGCGGAGGCGATCTTCGAGGCCAGGAACAGGCCGCCGATCGCCGCGAACCCACCGGAGATGGCGAACACGGAGATCCGCACGGCGGTGACGTTGATGCCGGCGCGCCGGGAGGCCTCCACGCTGCCGCCGAGCGCGAACACCTTGCGGCCGTAGGTCGTACGGCGCAGCAGGAAGTCCGTGCCCACCAGGAAGGCGAGGAAGATCACGGTGGCCAGCGGCAGGCCCTTGTACTGGTTGTACATGTACGCCGCGGCGAAGGAGATCACCGCGAGCAGCACCGTGCGCAGGACGGTGTCGCTCATCGGCCGCGAGGGGACGCCCGCGGCCTCGCGGCGCCGGTTGCCGAGGAAGGAGGAGAGGAAGAACACGATCACGACCACGGCGGCCAGCCCGTACGCGGCGGCCACGTCGGTGAAGAAGTACGTGGTCAGCTTGCCGATGAGGCCCTCGCTGTCGAGGTTGATCGTGCCGTTCTCGCCGAGGATCTTCAGCATGAAGCCGAGCCAGAACAGCAGGCCGGCCAGGGTGACGGCGAAGGCGGGGGCGCCGAGGACGGCGAAGAAGAAGCCGTGCGCGGCGCCGATGGCGCAGCCGGCGACGACCGCGACGAGCACGGCCGCCCATTCGGGCCAGCCCTGGTTGACGGCGAGGACGGCGGCGATGGCGCTGGCCGCGCCGCTGACCGAGCCGACCGCGAGGTCAATCTCGCCGAGCAGCAGCACGAACACGATGCCGACGGAGATCATGCCCGTGCCGACCATCGTGACGGTGATGTCGCTGATGTTCTGCGCGGACAGGAACTCGGAGTTCAGGCTCTGGAAGACGACGCAGATGATGATCAGGCCGAGGATGACGGGCATGGAGCCCAGCTCGCCCGCCTTCACCTTGCGCTTGAACTCGCCCAGGTAGCCCGCGAGACCCTGCTCGCGGACGAGGAGGCGGGGGTCGACGGCGACGTCGGCGCCGGCGGCCGCCTCGGGGTTCACGACCTGCTCGTCCTGCGCGGTCGTGGAGGTCTTGTCGATGCTCACTTGGAAACCTCCCCGTTCGTGCTGGACGTGCGGGCCGCACGGCGGGTCACGGCGTTGTCGGTGGCGCCGGTGATGGCGGAGATGATCTCTTCCTGGGAGGTCGTCTTGACCTCGAAGACACCGTTGTTGCGGCCGAGCCGCAGCACCGCGACCTTGTCGGCGACGGCCTTGACGTCGGCCATGTTGTGGCTGATCAGGATGACGGCGTGCCCGCGCTCGCGCAGCCGCTCCACGAGGTCGAGCACCTGTGCGGTCTGCTCGACGCCGAGGGCGGCGGTGGGCTCGTCGAGGATGACCAGCTTGGGCTCGCCCAGCATGGAACGCGCGATGGCCACGGTCTGGCGCTGACCGCCGGAGAGCGAGGCGATCGGGATCCGGACGCTGGGGATGCGGATCGAAAGGGTGCGCAGCAGTTCCTGCGAGCGCCGCTCCATCTCGACCTCGTCGAGGACGCCCCACTTCCGCAGCTCGCGGCCGAGGAAGAGGTTGCCGACGACGTCGATGTTGTCGCAGAGCGCGAGGTCCTGGTAGACCGTCGCGATGCCCAGGGACTGGGCGTCGTGCGGCCTCGAGATCGAGACCTTCCTGCCCTCCCATTCGATGGCGCCCTCATCGATGGGGTGCACGCCGGCGATCGTCTTGACCAGCGTGGATTTTCCGGCGCCGTTGTCGCCCACCAGGGCGACCACTTCACCGGCGTGGACCTCAAGCTCTACGTCGGTGAGCGCCTGAACGGCACCGAACCGCTTGGAGACCCCGCGCAACGCCAGCACGGGCGTAGCGGACACGTGAACCATCTCCTTCGCCGCCTGACCCGGCGGAAGGGTTGTGCAGAAGAGTTGGGGGGGTGTTCCGTCCGGCGCCCCGCCACTGAGCTTGCGGGGCTGTCCGATGCGCGGGGCGCCGGAGGAGCGGGGAAGCAGCGTGTGCTGCTTGCGGGGGCCGGTCCGCCTGCGCCGGGCCCGCACTGGGGCGGGCCGGCGGACGCGGACGGCCGCTGCTTACTTCAGACCGATCTTGTCGCAGGCCGCCTTGTACTTGGCGGTGCAGATCTCGTCGATGGTGTAGACGCCGTCCTTGACGACAGTGTCCTTGATGTTGGCCTGGGTCAGCGAGGTGACCGGGACCAGGACGGACGGGACGTCCTTCTGGCTGGCGCTGGAGACCTTGTCCTTGGCGACGGAGTCCAGGGACTGGCCCTTGGCGAGCGCGACGGCCATCGCGGCGGCGGCGTCGGCCTCCGGCGCGTAGGGCTTGTAGACGCTCATGTACTGGTCGCCGGCGACGATGCGCTGCACACCGGCGAGCTCGGCGTCCTGGCCGGTGACGGGGACCGTGACGCCGGCGGCCTTGAGGGCGGTGATGATACCGCCGGCCATGCCGTCGTTGGCGGAGTAGACGCCCGCGATGTTCTTGGCGCCGACCGCGGAGATCGCCGCCTCCATCTCGGAGTTGGCGTTGTCCGGCGACCACTCCTTGGTGTCGTACTCCTTGGCGACGGTCACCTTGCCGTCGAGGACGGAGTGGGCGCCCTGCTTGAACTGGGCGGCGTTCGGGTCGGTCACCGAGCCGTTGATCATGACGATCTTGGAGGCGGGGGTGGCCTTGGCGCCCAGGGCCTTCAGCAGGGCCTCGCCCTGCGTCTTGCCGACCTGGACGTTGTCGAACGAGGTGTAGGCGCTGATCGGGCCCTCGGCGAGGCGGTCGTAGGCGACGACCTTGATGCCGGCGTCGACGGCCTTCTTGACCGAGTTCTGGATGGCCTTGGCGTCGACCGCGTCCAGGATGAGGACGTCCACCTTGTTGGTGATCATCGTGTCGACCTGCTGCGCCTGCAGGTTGGCGTCCTGGCGGGCGTTGTTGTACTGGATGGTCGCCTTGCCGCCCGTGAGATCCTTGATCTTCTTCTCGATCAGGGGCCGGTCGAACTTCTCGTACCGGGCGGTCTTGTTCTCCGGAAGGAGCAGACCGATCTTGATGTTGTCGCCCTTGGCGGCGGCGGAACCGGAGGACTCGCTCTTGCTGCCGCTCGACTCCTTGGCGCTGCCACAGGCGGCGAGCGAAACGGCCATCGCACCGGCGGCAACAACCACGGCGGCACGACGCATACGCGTGTTCACTTCGAAAAACCTCCCTGACGAGGCCGCGTCGTTGCGGCCGAGGTGGCTGGAAGTCAACTCGGCCACACGTACGACGTCAAGAAGTAAATCCTTAACGAGATGGCAACGGTGCCATCCGTTCTCTAAGTGAAGGCAGGCACACCCGCAGTGGGCGCGCCGTCCAAAAGTGTCGAATCGCCCATCTCGCTGAGTGCGAGCGCGAGCGCTCCGAGCACCTCCGCACGGCCCCCAAGTGCCCCGGGGAGAACGGAGAGTTGGCGCGCCGCGCTGGGGATCGCATAACGGCCGACGGACTCCCTGATGGGCCCGAGCACCAGCTCACCGGCCTCGGCGAGATCACCACCCAGGACGACCCGGCTCGGGTTCAGCAAGTTGCAGAGATTGGCCACTCCACTGCCGATGTGACGGCCGACGTCGGCGATCACCCGACGACAGCCCGGGTCTCCCTCCTTGGCCAGCCGTACGACGCCCTCCATGGTCAGGTCGGTGCCGTGGCTGGACTGGAGCAGCGGCAGCACGTAGCGCGCCGCCGTGAAGGTCTCCAGACAGCCGCGGTTTCCGCAGCGGCAGACCGGTCCGGATTCATCAAGAGTAATATGACCGATTTCTCCCGCTGTGCCACCGGGGCCGCGATAGATCTTGCCGTCGATCACCAGACCGGCGCCGACACCGCTGGCGACCTTGATGTAGGCCAGGTCGCGCACTCCCCTGCCGCTGCCCCAGACCAGCTCGCCGAGGGCGCCGAGGTTGGCGTCGTTGTCCACGTGCACGGGCACGCCGAGGCGCTCCCTCAGCTCCTCGGCGGGCTTGGTGCCGGTCCAGCCCGGCAGGATCGCGGTGGAGCCCAGGGTGCCGGACTCCACGTCGATCGGGCCGGGCACGCCGAGGCCCACGCCGGCCACCTTCGAGCGGTCGACGCCCGTTGCTGCGATCAGGCGATTGACCAGCTCCTCGGCCCGGTCCAGGCCCTGCGCGGAGGAGGCGTCGACGTCCAGCGGCTCGGACTCCTCGGCGAGCACCTGGTGGGCCAGGTTGCCGACGGCGACGCGCAGGTGGGTGTGGCCGAAGTCGACGCCCACGACGATGCCGGCGTCCCCGCTGAGGCTGACGCTGCGGGCCCGGCGGCCGCCCGCCGAGGTGGGTGTGACCTCGACCGTTCCGCCGTCCTTGAGCTCGCGGACGATGTTGGAGACCGTCGCCGCGGACAGGCCCGTGGTCCTCGCGATCTCCGCCTGGGTGAGGGATCCCGCCAGCCGGACGGCGCGTACCACCCGCTCCAGGTTGGCTCGGTGCAGCGACGACTGCGACCCCGGAGTCTCCACGACGACCTCCTGCGCACGGGGCCGCTTCGATGAGGCCCCGCTCTATGTCCAACTAGTGAACTCTAAGCTGAGCCGTTCGTGGGCCCGCCCGTCAAGAGGTTGAACACTTTCCACCTCCGTACACGCGATCTCACCGTGCGTTTCCGACGCCGGGACGCCCCGCACGCGTGCGATCGCACAGCGCGACGAAGGGGCGCAGGGCACACGACCGCGCGCCGCCCCCGGAGGGAACGGCGCGCGAGGACGGTCGCAGCGGGACCGCTACTTCAGGGCCCCCGCCGTGAGCCCCTGGACCACCTGGCGCTGGAAGACGATGTACGCCGCCAGCACCGGCAGCATGGCCATCACCAGGCCGGCGAACAGGCCCGACCAGTCGCCCTTGTAGCCCTGGCTGACGGCCAGCTGGACCAGGCCCTGGGTGAGGACCCGCTTGTCGGGGTCGGTGTTGAGGACCGTGGGCAGCATGTACTGGTTCCACTGGCCCAGGAAGTTGAAGATGCCCACGCTGATCAGGCCCGGCTTGGCCATCGGGAGCATGATCTGGAAGAACGTCCGGCTGTGCGAGGCCCCGTCCACGAACGCCGCCTCCGCCACCGAGGTCGGCAGCGAGCGGAAGAACGCGGTCAGGAAGAACACCGTGAACGGCAGCGAGTACGCGATGTACACGAGGATCAGGCCGTGGATCGTGTTCAGCAGGCCCATGTTGTTCACGACGTAGAACAGCGGGACCAGCGCCAGCATGATCGGGAAGCTCATGCCGCCGACGAACAGGTAGTAGATGAACCGGTTGCCGGGGAAGTCGAAGCGGGCCAGCACATAGGCCGCCATCGAGCCCAGCACCAGCGTGCCGATGAGCGAGCCCCCGACCACCAGGATCGTGTTGAGGAAGTAGTCGCTCATGTTGGCGTCGGTCCACGCCCGCGCCCAGTTCTCGAAGTGCAGCTTGTCGGGCAGCGACCAGGGCGAGCCGAAGATGGAGCTGTCGTCCTTGAAGGACGTCATCACCGCCCACAGCAGCGGCATGACCACCATGATCGCCCAGACGACGAGGATGCCGTGCGAGAAGACGTTGAGGACATGGCCCTCCTTCTTCGCCGCACGCGGCTTCGCCGCCGGTACGTCCACCTTGGTGACCGGCAGGCCCGACTCGGCCGGAATCGGGGCGGGGGATTCGGTCGTCTTCATCAGAACTCCAGCCGCTCGCGCCGGCCCAGCCGCATGACGACGGCCGCGAAGGCCAGCGTGACGACGAGCAGGGCGACGCCGATGGTGGTGGCGTAGGCGGCCTGACCGTCACGGAACGCCTTCTGGTACACGTACAGGACCATGACGGTGGTCGAGTAGTCGGGGCCGCCCGGTCCGGTCGTCATGATCTGCACGACCGCGAAGGACTCGGCGCCGAGCGCCAGGATGCCCATGTACACCCAGCCGGACTGCACGGTGTCCCACAGCAGCGGCAGGGTGATGCGGAAGAACGTGGTGAAGCGGTTCGCCCCGTCCAGCAGCGCCGCCTCGTACAGGTCCGCCGGGATGGACGCCATGCCCGCCGAGAAGAGCACCACGAAGAAACCGACCGTCGACCAGACCAGAACGGCCATCACACACCACAGCGCCAGACTCGGGTCGCCCAGCCACAGCGGCTGCACGCTGTCCAGCCCGATTCCCCGCAGGACCGAGTTGATGGCGCCGCTGTCCGGGTTGTACGCGAAGGCGAACAGCAGGGCGACGATCGCGATCGAGAGCACCTGCGGGAAGAAGTACACGATTTTGTAGAACGACGACCCCCGCACGCCGGAAATGACCGGCCCGCCCTTTCTCCGCCGTCCGCCCACATTGATCATGAAGGAGAAGAACAGCGCCAGGCTGAGCGTCACCAGCGGCAGCACCAGTGCGAACAACAGGCTGTGCTGCAACGACTTCCAGAAGATGTCGTCGTCGAGCATCCTCTTGTAGTTGTCGAAGCCGACCATCTTGAATTCGGGGCTCAGGCCCGTCCAGTCCGTGAAGGAGTAATAGATGGACTGGATGAACGGCCACACCACGAACAGGGCGTACAGCCCCAGGGGAACCGCCAGGAACCCCACGATGAACCGGTATTTACCGTGCTGCATTACTACCGACCCCGATCTCTGGGCGGGCTCTGCCGCCAGGGCCGCCCGGGCCGGTCAGCGCGCCGGGCGGTCCCTGGTGACGGTTCGTCACTGGTGCTTGTAGTGCTTGATCGAGCTGTCCTTGGCGGCCTCGTCGGCGAAGCCCTGGATCTTCTTGATGGCCTCCGCCGGGGTGAGGCGGCCGGCCATCATCTCGCCCAGGCCGGCCACACCGATCTTCTCCTTCTGCAGCTGCACGTACCAGTCCTGCAGCCGCGGGTTCACCACGTTCTGCCCGGCCTTGTCCAGCGCCGCCACACCCGACTTCAGACCGGGGGTGAGGGTGATGCCGTCGGTGCCGCCGTTGTAGGCGGTCAGCGACTTCACCTTGGCGGTGAAGTTCTTCGAGGACGCCTCGCTGAGCATGATGCGCAGCTGCTCCATGCCGCCGGTGCCGTTCTTGGCCTTGGCGGGCACGATGAAGGGCTCGCCGCCGGAGGCCCAGATGGTGCCGAAGGGCATCTTGTCGGAGGCGTCCAGGCCGGTGGGCGCGGAGACGGCGAGGTTGAAGTCGGCGGGGATGACGTTGGCCGACTCGTTCTCCACCCAGGAGCCGTTCGGGATGAACAGCGCCTTGCCCTTGGCCCACGCGGTCTGCGACTGGATGTGGTCCAGGCCGGGGGTGCCCTGGAGGACGTAGCCCTTCTTGTACAGCTCGTAGTAGGCCTCGAAGCAGGCCTTGACCGCCGGGTGCTTCCAGGCGTTGGGCTCCAGGTTGTCGATGGCGTCGAGCACCTCGCGGCCCCCGACCTTGCCGATCATCGGGTAGAGCGAGAAGGGCAGGTAGTAGGGGTACTTGCCGGCGTAGGTCCAGCCGGCCATGCCCTTCTTCTTGGCCTTCTCGCACACCGCGAGCATCTGGTCCCAGGTCTCGGGGTACTTCTCGTCGAGCGCGTCCAGGGCCTTCTGCGAGTACCAGACGCCGTACACGGTGTAGGCGTAGTACAGGATCCAGACCTGCTGGCCGTCGAACTGGCCCATCTCCACGATGCCGGGCCGCAGCGTGTCGCGGACCTTCTTGTTCGGGTCGTCGTAGGACGGGGCGTCCAGCAGCGGGGTGAGGTCGGCGAGCTGGTTCTTGCCGACCAGGACGCCCATGTCCATCTGCTCGGCGCCGGAGTTGTCGATGAGGTCCGGCGGGTTGCCCTGGTTGAAGCGGGGCTGCAGGGTGGACTGGATCTTCTGGGTGGCGGAGAACTTGACGTGCGTCTTGGGGAAGTTCTTCTCGTAGATCTTCGTGGCGTCCTCGGCGTACTCCTTGCCGAAACCGCCGTCGAAGAGGACGAACTCCATCTGCGCGGTGTCATTGACGCCCAGCGGGTTCTTGGCGGTCTTCTGGCCCGCCTCGGCCTTCTCGTTGTTGTCGCTGCCGCCGCCGCTGGCACAGGCGGACAAAAAGCCCAGGGCGGGGACGGACACCAGGCCCAGCGCGGCGGACCGCTTGATCAGATCGCGGCGGCCGACGCCCTCGGTGCCGTTGTTTGCAGCGGAAGTGGATCCCATGCTCAAGTCCTCGCCTTCTCACAGGACTCAGGCGGTGAACCGGATCCTCCCCGGCACCGCGGTCGGGTCAAGCAGGGTGGAGCTTCAGTGACACAAGGGTGGTGCTGCGGGTGGTGCAGATCGTGTGAATCGCCGACAGGTATAGTCCACTTCCGGCCGACTGAGCAAGATCGAATGCAAGGTTGGCCATGGGTCTTTTCCGAGTTGAGACCTCGCGGAAATATGAACTGCCCGTGGATGCCGTGGCGGAAAAATTGCCGACATACCCCCCGAACGGCGCAGCCAACACCCTTGACATCGCTGACCACTTCACCCCCTACTGGTTCCTGCGCGACGAAGTGACAACGTTGTCCACCGCGCAGGGAGGGTGTGCTTGTCGATGCACAGAACACGGCACAGATGCGGTCCGGCGGTCGTCCTCACGGCCGCCTTTGTCATGGCGGCGGGGGCGCAGGGCGCGGCGGTGGCACTGCCCGGGCAGTCCCCGGCCGCCGGTTCGTCCTTCTCCTCCTCCTTCGAGGCGGGGGATGCGGCACCCGACTGGCTCAACACCGTCGACACCGGCGCGGACGGCACCCGGCGCGCCTCGGGCGTGGACGGCGGCTACGCGAGCGGGATACCGGGCAATGTCACCGACCATGTCACCGACGTGCGGGCGAGCGGGGAGAACACGGGCGCCGGCGAGGTGAAGGAGAACCTCGTCGACGGGGAACCGAGCACCAAGTGGCTGACGTTCGAGCCGACCGGCTGGGCCGAGTTCGACCTGGACAAACCACAGGAAATCACCACGTACGCGCTCACTTCGGCCAATGACTTCGCCGAGCGCGACCCCAGGGACTGGACCCTGAAAGGCTCCACGGACGGCAAGGACTGGAAGACCCTCGACACCCGCTCCGGCGAGACCTTCGCCGAGCGTTTCCAGACGAAGACGTACGACCTGGCCGAACCCGCCGAATACGCGCACTTCCGGCTGGAGGTGACCCGCAACAACGGCGCCTCGGGCATCCTCCAGCTGGCCGACGTGCAGTTCTCCACGGGCGCCGCGAACGGGCCGGTGCCCCAGGACATGCTCTCGCTGGTCGACCGCGGACCGAGCGGATCGCCGACCGCGAAGGCGGGTGCCGGATTCACCGGAAAGCGCGCCCTGCGTTACGCCGGACGCCACACCGCCGACGGCCGGGCGTACTCGTACAACAAGGTCTTCGACGTGGACGTGCGGGTCACCCGGGCCACGCAGCTGTCCTACCGGATCTTCCCGTCGATGGCCGACGGCGACCGCGACTACGACGCCACCAACGTCTCCGTCGACCTCGCCTTCACCGACGGCACGTACCTCAGCGGCCTCGGCGCCACCGACCAGCACGGGTTCGCGCTCACCCCGCAGGGCCAGGGCGCGGCGAAGGTGCTCTACGTCAACCAGTGGAACAACGTGGTCTCCGCGATCGGCTCGGTCGCGGCCGGCAAGACCGTCGACCGCATCCTGGTGGCGTACGACTCCCCCAAGGGACCGGCGCGCTTCCGCGGCTGGCTGGACGACATCAGCCTGCGGCCCGCCCCGCCCGAGCGGCCCAAGGCGCACCTCGCGGACTACGCGGTGACCACCCGCGGCACCAACTCCAGCGGCGGCTTCTCCCGCGGCAACGACTTCCCCGCGACGGCGATGCCGCACGGCTTCAACTTCTGGACGCCGGTCACCAACGCCGGCTCGCTGAGCTGGCTGTACGACTACGCCCGGATGAACAACGCGGACAACCTGCCCACCATCCAGGCGTTCAGCGCGAGCCACGAGCCGAGCCCGTGGATGGGCGACCGGCAGACGTTCCAGGTGATGCCGTCGGTCACCCCCGGCACCCCGGACACCTCGCGCACCGGGCGCGCCCTGCCCTTCCGGCACGAGAACGAGACCGCCCGGCCGTACTACTACGGGGTGCGGTTCGACAACGGGCTGAAGGCCGAGATGGCGCCCACCGACCACGCGGCCGCGCTGCGGTTCACCTTCCCCGGCGACGACGCGAGCGTGCTGTTCGACAACGTCACCGAGCAGGCCGGCCTGACCCTGGACAAGGAGAACGGGATCGTCACCGGCTACTCGGACGTGAAGTCCGGGCTGTCCACCGGCGCGACCCGGCTGTTCGTGTACGGCGTCTTCGACAAGCCGGTCACCGACGGCTCGTCCAGCGGCGTGCAGGGCTGGCTGCGCTTCCGGGCGGGCGAGGACCGCACGGTCACCCTGCGCCTGGCGACCTCGCTGATCAGCCTCGACCAGGCCAAGGACAACCTGCGCCAGGAGATCCCCGACGGCGTGTCCTTCGACGGGGTGAAGAACCGGGCCCGCAAGGCCTGGGACGCGCTGCTGGGCAAGGTGGAGGTCGAGGGCGCCACCCCGGACCAGCTGACCACGCTGTACTCCAGCCTCTACCGGCTCTACCTGTACCCGAACTCCGGCTTCGAGAAGGTCGACGGCAAGGACCAGTACGCCTCCCCCTTCTCCCCCATGCCGAGCCAGGACACCCCCACGCACACCGGCGCGAAGATCGTCGACGGGAAGGTGTACGTCAACAACGGCTTCTGGGACACCTACCGCACCACCTGGCCGGCCTACTCGTTCCTGACGCCCACTCAGGCGGGTGAGCTGGTCGACGGGTTCGTGCAGCAGTACAAGGACGGCGGCTGGACCTCCCGCTGGTCCTCCCCCGGCTACGCCGACCTGATGACCGGCACCTCCTCGGACGTGGCGTTCGCCGACGCCTACGTCAAGGGCGTCCCCTTCGACGCGAAGGCGGCGTACGACGCGGCCGTGAAGAACGCGACCGTGGTGCCGCCGGCCTCGGGTGTGGGCCGCAAGGGCATGGCGACCTCGCCGTTCCTCGGCTACACCAGCACCGACACGCACGAGGGCCTGTCCTGGGCGCTGGAGGGCTACCTCAACGACTACGGCATCGCGCGGATGGGCCAGAAGCTCTACCGGGAGACCGGCGAGAAGCGCTACCAGGAGGAGTCGCAGTACTTCCTCAACCGCGCCCGCGACTACGTCAACCTCTTCGACGCCAAGGCCGGCTTCTTCCAGGGCCGTGACGCGAAGGGCAACTGGCGCGTCGCGTCGGACACGTACGACCCGCGCGTCTGGGGCTACGACTACACCGAGACCAACGGCTGGGGTTACGCCTTCACCGCCCCGCAGGACAGCCGGGGCCTGGCCAACCTCTACGGCGGCCGCTCGGGACTCGGCGACAAGCTCGACACGTACTTCGCCACCCCGGAGACGGCCTCCCCCGAGGTCGTCGGCTCCTACGGCGGTGTCATCCACGAGATGACCGAGGCCCGGGACGTGCGGATGGGCATGTACGGGCACTCCAACCAGGTCGCCCACCACGTCATCTACATGTACGACGCGGCCGGGCAGCCGTGGAAGGCGCAGGAGAAGGTCCGCGAGGTGCTCTCCCGGCTGTACGTCGGCAGCGAGATCGGTCAGGGCTACCACGGCGACGAGGACAACGGCGAGCAGTCGGCCTGGTACCTGTTCTCCGCGCTCGGCTTCTACCCGCTGGTCATGGGCAGCGGCGAGTACGCCATCGGCTCGCCCCTGTTCACCAAGGCGACCGTGCACCTGGAGAACGGCCACGACCTGGTGGTGAAGGCCCCGAAGAACAGCGCCCGCAACATCTATGTGCAGGGCCTGAAGGTGAACGGCCGCAGCTGGACGTCCACCTCGCTCCCGCACGCGCTGCTCGCCCGGGGCGGGGTCCTGGAGTTCGACATGGGCCCGCGGCCGTCGGCCTGGGGCACCGGCAAGAACGCCGCCCCGGTGTCGATCACGACCGACGACAAGGTGCCCACGCCGCGCGCGGACGTGCTCAAGGGCGACGGCGCGCTGTTCGACGACACGTCGGCGACCGAGGCCGCGGTGACCACGCTCGACCTGCCGGTCACCGGCCCCACCGAGGGCGTCCAGTACACGCTGACCTCGCCGAAGGACCACACCAAGGCGCCGTCCGGCTGGCGTCTGGAGGGCTCCGCCGACGGCACCACCTGGCAGACCCTCGACGAACGCTCCGGCCAGTCCTTCGCCTGGGACCGGCAGACCCGGGCGTTCACGGTGGCCAGGCCGGGCGCGTACGCGAAGTACCGCCTGGTGTTCACCGGTGAGGCGACCCTGGCGGAGGTGGAACTGCTCGCCTGAACCGCCGGCAGGTGACCGTACGGCCCGGGGACACGCTCCCCGGGCCGTACGCGTCCGCGGGTCAGCCCACGGCGAGCGTGAACACGTGCAGGTCGGCGTTGCGGGGAAGCCGCACCGAGGTGATCCGCTTGCCGTCGGGTGCGGTGAACGGCTTCGTGGCGAAGACGTAGGTCGCCACCGGGTCGCGGTCGGCGCCGGCGACGTTGCGGTACGCGGTCCGGGCGACGACCTCGTTGCCGTACCGGACCGTGCCGCCTCCGCCGCCGACCGTCCAGTCGGTGAAGGACAGGTCGACGGTCGCGCTCGTGCCGTCGTCGTAGGTGACGGCGGCCTCGGCCTGCTGGTCGCCGTTGACCGCGCTGCCGACGAAGGACAACCGGGCGGCGGGAGAGGCCAGGCGCACCGTCTGACCGGCCGCAGAGGCGTTGTCGGGCCGGCCGGCCGGGGAGTTCGGCCAGGTGAAGGTCAGCCCGGCGACGGTGCCGTGGGCGCCCGGGGCGAGGCCCGCCGCGGCCAGCGCCTGACGGGAGTAGCTCCAGCCGCCGCCGTCGTAGTCGGCCTCGTCGTGGTCGCCCGAGTCGTCGGAGACCCCGGTGGTGTCGTAGGCGGCGAGCAGGGTGCCGGGGGCGGCCACCTTGAGCACGACCGGCTGGCGGTAGGCGGTGTCGCCGGAGATCACCGTGATCTGCGCGTCGTAAAAGCCCTGCGGGGTGTCCGGGGCGGCGGTGAGGGTGATCTCCCGGGAGCCCGAGCCGATCGTGCCGTCGGCGGGGGCGGCGGTGACGCCGTCCGGTGTCTCGACGTGGAAGCGCGCCCCGGGTCCGGTGCCGCCGTCCAGCGACACGGCCCGCACGGTCGTCGTCGTACTGCCGCCCGGCGGGACGGTCGCCGCGGTCGGCCCGACACCGATCTGGTAGGGCTGCTCGCCCTCCCGGAAGGACGGCGGCGCGTCGGCGGGGTCGCTCCCCCAGCTGCGGTCCGGAGTGGCGGACAGCGTGTAGTCGAGGCGACCGCCGTGCCGCACGAAGGACGCGGGCAGCCAAGGCCGGTCACTGGTCCGGCCGTCGACGCGCAGGGAGTGGACGTACGGGGCGCCCGCGGCGGCGCCGGCGGCGCGCACGGAGATGTCGTTGCCGTACGGCCGGTGGATCTCGATCCGCTCGAACAGCGGTGAGGCGAGAACCAGTTCGGCGCGGGAGGGCACCTGCGGGTACATGCCGAGCGCGGAGAAGACGTACCAGGCCGACATCGCGCCGAGGTCGTCGTTGCCGGGGATGCCGCCGGGCGCGGTCGACCACAGCTGCCGCATGGCGGCGCGCACGGTCTCCTGCGTCTTGTACGGCGCGCCGGCGTAGGCGTACAGGTAGGGCACGTTGATCGACGGCTCGTTGTCCAGTTCGGACTTCTCGCCGCCCGCGCCGGTGAACGCCCAGTCGCCGCCGTCGGTGTGGAAGAAGGCGTCGAGGCGCCGCAGGGCCTCCTCCCGGCCGCCCATCGCGGCGAACAGGCCGGCCGGGTCGTGCGGCACCATCCAGGTGTACTGGGCGGCCGTGCCCTCGACGAAGCCGTTGCCGGTGGCCGGGGTGAAGCCGGTGACCCAGCTGCCGTCGGCCCTGCGGCTCGCGATGTACCCGCCGCTCTGGTCCGCGGCGACGTTGAAGGTGTTCTGCCACCACTGGGCGCGGCGGGCGAAGGCGGCCGCGGTGTCCTTCTCGCCCGCCGCCGTCGCGAGCCGGGAGAGCGCGTAGTCGGCGGTGGACATCTCCAGGGTCTCGGCGGCGCCGCCCCAGGCGTTGGAGACCGACGGCATGTAGTGCAGCTTCAGGTACTTGTCGAGGGAGGGGCGCTGGCCGACGGACAGCACGGGCTTGCCGGCCGCGGACAGGTCCTCCTCGGTCGGTACGGTGGCGGCCCGGACCAGGGAGGCGAGGGCGCCCCTGAGGTCGAAGCGGGTGCCACCGAAGGCGTGGACGGCGGCGAGGGCGGTGGCGGAGGGGTCGCCGTTCATGACGTGGGTGCCGGCCGCGCCGTGCAGCCAGCGGTCCCAGACGCCGCCGTTCTGCCGGGCCAGCTCGTACAGGGACTGGGCGATGTCGGAGCCGACGCGCGGGTCGAGCAGGGTGAGCAGCTGGACCTGGTCGCGGTAGACGTCCCAGCCGGAGAAGGTCCCGTACTGGGCGCGGTGGCCGGCGCCCACCGTGTGCACCCGGCCGTCGGGGCCGCGGTAGCGGCGGTCGGTGTCGTCGATGACGTTCGGGTGCAGCAGGGAGTGGTAGAGGGCGGTGTAGAAGGTGGTGCGCTCCTCGTCGGTGCCGCCGCCGACGCGGACCGCGCCGAGCCGGTCGCGCCAGGCTCGGCGGGCCGCGTCCCGGACGGCGTCGAAGGGGCGGCCGGGCGGGTTCTCGGCGGCGAGGTTGGCCTCGGCGCCGGCGCGGCCGACGTAGGAGATGCCGACCTTGACGTTCACCCGCTCGGTGCCGGGCGCGAACCGCACGTATCCGCCGGCGCCCTTGCCGGCGACGGGCCGGCCGCCGTGCGCGAAGCCGCCGGTGGAGCCGGAGGCGGTGCGGGAGCCGGGGCTCAGCTTGTCGTCCTGCCAGGTGCCGGTGGCCTGGAAGGGCTGGTCGAAGCGGGCGGTGAAGTACAGCGTGTAGTACGACCGCTGCCCCTCGGGGTCGAGGAAGCCGCAGAAGTTGCCGGAGGTGACGGATCCGGAGACGGTGCGGTGCGCGGGGTCGATCTCGACCGTGGAATCGGTGGAGCCCACCTCGGAGTTGGCGGTGCGCACGAGCAGCGAGGCGGCCTTGTCCGCGGGGAAGGTGAAGCGGGCGGAGCCGGTGCGGGCGGTGGCGGTGAGGTCGGCGGTGACGCCGGAGTCGAGGGCGACCCGGTAGTGGCCGGGCTCGGCTCTCTCGTCGGCGTGCCGGAAACCGGCGGCGTACACGGCGTCCTTGGTGTCGCTCGCCGGGGAGGTGGTGACCTCGCCGGCGTACGGGAAGAAGGGGATGTCGCCGCTGCCGCCGGCGCAGCCGGTGCCGGACATGTGGGTGAGGCTGAAGCCGCGGATGCGGGTGGCGTCGTAGTGGTAGCCGCCGGGCGCGGCGGTTCTGGTGGCGTCGCCGCGGGTGTTCTCGGGGCTGAAGGAGAACATGCCGAAGGGGACGACGGCGCCGGGGAAGACGTTGCCGCCGTTCCTGGTGCCGATCAGCGGGTCGACGTAGGCGGTGGGGTCCGTGACCAGGGCGGGGGCCCGGTCGGGGGGTGGCGCGGCGGTCGCCGCGAGGGCGGGGGTGGCGCCGGCGGCCGCGAGTGCGGCGGCCAGCAGCAGGGACACGGGACGGAAGCGCATGGACGCGGCCCCTCCTCGTTGCGGACGGGTCGCGCACCACAGGTCGCACAAGCCGCACGGACAGTACCGTGAGCCAGCGGTAGCACGGAAGAGGGCGTGACCGCGGGCAGGCGTGCCGCCGGCTCACTCGGGCGGCTCAGCCGTCAAGTCGCTTGACATCGTTGTCCGTTGAGGCGCTAGAGTCAGGTACACACCAATCAGACAACGTTGTCGCCGCACCACGGTGACGCACAGGCCACCCCTCACGGCCCGGCCCCACCCCCCTCCGGCCGGCCGGCTCGCGGCCCGGTGGACGTCGGCTCACGTCCACCGGGTCCGCGGATCACCGCGGCGTGCTCGCCGTGGGCGGGGCGTCGTCCACCGCCCGGGGCAGTTCCACGGTGACCCGCAGCCCGCCCGTGGGGCGCGGTGTGAGGGTGAGTGCTCCGTCGTGCGCGTCGGTGATGGTCCTGACGATGGTCAGCCCCAGGCCGACGCCCGCGTGGTCGGTGTGGACGCGCTCGGTGCCGCGCTGGAAGGGCTCGGTGAGCGTCGCGGCCACCTCGGCGGTGACCCGCGGGCCGGTGTTCTCCACGGTGAGCAGCACGGTCGTGGGGCGGACCCCGGTGGTCACCCGCACGCTGCCCCGGTCCGCCAGGTTGTGGACGATCGCGTTGTGCACGAGGTTCACGGTCAGCTGCAGCAGCAGCGCCGGCGACCCGATCGTGTGGGCGACGTCGCCCTCGGTGTCGAGGGCGACACCGTGCTTCTCCGCGAGGGGGAGGACCGTTTCGGCGGCTTCCTCCGCCGTCAGGGACAGGTCGACCCGTTCCCGCGGGAAGGACCGCCGGCCGGCCCGGCTGAGCATCAGCAGCGCTTCCGTGAGGTCGATGGCCCGGGTGTTGACGGTGCGCAGGCGGTCGAGGATGTCATCGGTGTCCCGGTCCGGGTCGCTCTCGGCCAGGTCCAGCAGCGACTTCGAGATCGCCAGCGGGGTGCGCAGCTCGTGGGAGGCGTTGGCCGCGAACCTCTCCTGCTCGGCGACGTGTGCCTCCAGCCGGGCGACCATCGTGTCGAAGGCGTCGGCGAGTTCGCGGAACTCGTCCTGGCGGCCCGGCAGCCGGATCCGGTGGGAGAGCGATCCGTTCGCGACGGTGCGGGTGGCCTGCGTGATGCGGTGCAGCGGGGCGAGCATGCGCCCGGCGAGGAACCACCCTCCCGTGAGGCCGAACACCAGCAGGAACAGCATCGTCATGAACGCCATCGGGGCGAAGTCGCGCGCGACGGAGAAGCGGTAGTCGGGGACGAAGACGAGTCCGACGTGCCTGACCCGCGTCAGGAACAGCCACCCGGTGACGAGCATCAGGGTCCCGGCGACCAGCAGGAATCCGGTGTAGCTGAGGGTGAGCTTGAGACGCACGCTCCAGCCGGACGGCCTATCCACGCTCTTCTCCCCCACGCCCGGCCCCGGGTGCGGTGTCGATGCGGTAACCGGCACCGGGCACGGTGGCGATGATCCACGGTTCGCCGAGGCGTTTGCGCAGGGCGGAGACCGTGATGCGCACGGCGTTGGTGAAGGGGTCGGCGTTCTCGTCCCAGGCCCGCCGCAGCAGCTCCTCGGCGCTGACCACACCGCCCTCGGCGGCGACGAGCACTTCGAGCACGGCGAACTGCTTGCGGGTGAGCGCGACGTAGCGGCCGCCCCGGTAGACCTCGCGGCGGAAGGGATCGAGGCGCAGCTCACCGATCTCCCGCACCGGAGGCCTCGCGTGCGCCCTCCTGCGGTCGAGCGCTCTGAGCCGGAGGACGAGCTCCTGCAGGGCGAAGGGCTTGGTGAGGTAGTCGTCGGCGCCCAGTCCGAAGCCGGAGGCCTTGTCGTCGAGACGGTCGGCGGCGGTGAGCATGAGGATCGGCATGCCGCTGCCCGAGGCGACGATGTGCCGGGCGATCTCGTCACCGGAGGGCCCGGGGATGTCCCGGTCCAGGACGGCGATGTCGTAGGGGACGATGCTCAGCAGCTCCAGCGCGGTGTGCCCGTCGCCCGCGATGTCGGCCGCGATCGCTTCGAGGCGCAGGCCGTCGCGGATGGCTTCCGCCAGGTAGGGCTCGTCCTCGACGATCAGCACACGCATGGCGTCGATGCTACGAGCCGGCGCATATCGGCGGCGTATCGAAAACCGCATACGGGCGGGCAACAGCGCGCTGTGTTCACTGGCGGCATGCCTCACTCGTCACCCTCCGCGCGCACGACGACCCGACGGCCGCGCCGCCGCCTTGGCGCCGGCCCGGCCGCCCTCACGACCGCACCGGGCGGCACGGGGGGCCGGGACCCCGGCTCCGGCTCCGGCACCGGCTCTGGCTGGGGCTTCGGCTCCGGGCGTGCGCGCATCCGCCGGGTGGTGCACGCTCTCCGGCAGCCCGGGCCGTGGCGGCGTGGCCGGGTGCCGGCGGCGCTGGCGGTGCTGCTCGGCCTGCTCCTGCTGCTGCACGCCCACCTCACGGACCGCGGGGGGCTCGGCAGCCTGGTGGAGAGCTTCCTGCCATGGTTCGGCCTGTTCGTCCCGCTGCTGCTGCTCTGGGCGCTGTGGCGCCGCTCCGCCTCGGCGGTGGTGGCGCTGCTGCTGCCGGCCGTGGTGTGGTTCAGCCTCTTCGGCGGGCTGCTCGGCGACAAGTCACGCCCCGGCGGCGACCTCACCGTGGCCGAGCACAACGTCGGCGACGCCAATCCCGACCCGGCCGGCACCGCCCGTGACCTGGCCGCCTCCGGCGCGGATCTCCTGGCCCTGGTGGAACTCACCGAGCGGGCCCGGGGCAGCTACGAGAAGGAGCTGGCGCGCGCCTACCCGTACCACACGGTGCAGGGCACGGTCGGACTGTGGAGCAAGCTGCCGCTCACGGAGGTCAGGCCGGTCGACACGGCGATGGACGCCGGGCCGCTGGGGGCCACCAAGCCGGCCGAGGTCAAGCTGGCCTACAACCGGGCGCTGCGGGCGACGGTGACCACGGACCGGGGCCCGCTGGCGGTGTACGTGGCGCACCTGGGGTCCGTACGGCTGATGCCCCGCGGAGGTTTCTGGACGGACAGCCGGGACCGCAACGCGCGGGCGCTCGGCGAGGCCCTCGCCGCCGAGCGGAGCGCACGGGTGGTCCTGCTCGGCGACCTGAACGGCACCACCGACGACCGCGCGCTCGCCAGCATCACCTCGCGGCTGCGCTCGGCCCAGGCGGAGGCGGGGGACGGCTTCGGCTTCACCTGGCCGGCGGCCTTCCCGGTGGCGCGGATCGACCAGATCCTGGTCCGCGGGGTACGGCCGACGCGCTCCTGGGTGCTGCCCGCCACCGGCAGCGACCACCTGCCGGTGGCGGCCCGCGTCGGCTGGTGACGACGCCCCGGCCGAAGTGCCGGCAGCAGCGTACGAACGCCCGAGGGCCGCACCCCCACGACGGGGGTGCGGCCCTCGACCGCTGTGCCGTACCGCTTACTTGCGGATCAGGCTGCGCAGCACGTACTGCATGATGCCGCCGTTGCGGTAGTAGTCCGCCTCACCGGGGGTGTCGATGCGGACGACCGCATCGAACTCGACGCCGGTGTCGGTGGTGACCTTCACCGTGCGCGGCGTGGTGCCGTCGTTCAGCTCGGTGACGCCGGAGATGGAGAAGGTCTCCTCGCCGGTCAGGCCGAGGGACTCGGCCGACTGGCCCTCCGGGAACTGCAGCGGCAGGACGCCCATGCCGATGAGGTTCGAGCGGTGGATGCGCTCGTAGCTCTCGGCGATGACGGCCTTGACGCCGAGGAGCGCGGTGCCCTTGGCCGCCCAGTCGCGGGACGAGCCGGAGCCGTACTCCTTGCCGGCCAGGACGACCAGCGGGATGCCGGCGGCCTGGTAGTTCTGCGAGGCGTCGTAGATGAAGGAGACCGGGCCGCCGTCCTGGGTGAAGTCGCGGGTGTAGCCGCCCTCGGTGCCCGGCGCGATCTGGTTGCGCAGGCGGATGTTGGCGAACGTGCCGCGGATCATGACCTCGTGGTTGCCCCGGCGCGAGCCGTAGGAGTTGAAGTCACGACGCTCCACACCGTGCTCGGTGAGGTACTTGCCGGCCGGGGTGTCGGCCTTGATGGCGCCGGCCGGGGAGATGTGGTCGGTGGTGACCGAGTCGCCCAGCTTGGCCAGGACGCGGGCGCCGGAGATGTCCTCGACCGGGGCCGGGTCCATCGTCATGCCCTCGAAGTACGGGGGCTTGCGGACGTAGGTGGACTGCGGGTCCCACTCGAAGGTGTTGCCCGTCGGGACCGGCAGCGACTGCCACTGGGCGTCGCCCGCGAAGACGTCCTGGTAGGACTTGTTGAACATGTCCTCGCCGATGGCGTTCGCCACGACGTCGTTGACCTCGGCCTCGGAGGGCCAGATGTCCTTCAGGTAGACCGGGTTGCCGTCCTGGTCGGTGCCCAGGGCCTCACGGGTGATGTCCACCTTCATGGAGCCCGCGATGGCGTAGGCGACGACCAGCGGCGGGGACGCCAGGTAGTTCATCTTGACGTCGGGGTTGATACGGCCCTCGAAGTTCCGGTTGCCGGAGAGGACCGAGGTGACGGCGAGGTCGTGGTCGTTGACCGCCTTGGAGACCTCCTCCGGCAGCGGGCCGGAGTTGCCGATGCAGGTGGTGCAGCCGTAGCCGACGAGGTTGAAGCCGACCTTGTCGAGGTACGGGGTCAGGCCGGCCTTGTCGAAGTAGTCGGTGACGACCTTCGAGCCCGGGGCGAGGGTGGTCTTGACCCACGGCTTGCGGGTCAGGCCCTTCTCGACCGCCTTCTTGGCCACCAGGGCGGCGGCGACCATGACGTACGGGTTGGAGGTGTTGGTGCAGGAGGTGATGGCCGCGACCGTCACCGCACCGTGGTCCAGCTCGTAGGTGGTGCCGTCGGGGGCGGTCACCTGGACCGGGTTGGACGGGACGGCACCGGTGCCCTGGCCGTGCTGCGGGGCGCCCGCGCCGTTCTCCTCGTGGCCGTAGGCCGGGGCGTCGGAGGCCGGGAAGGACTCGGCGCTGGCCTCGTCGACCGGCGAGGTGGCGGCGGCCGGCGTCTGCGCGACGGGGGCCTCGACGTAGTTGAGGACGTCCTTGGCGAACTGCTGGGCGGCCTCGGCGAGGACGATGCGGTCCTGCGGGCGCTTCGGGCCGGCGATGGAGGGGACGACCGTGGAGAGGTCCAGCTCCAGCTTCTCGGAGAAGTCGGGCTCGGCGGCCGGGTCCAGCCAGAGGCCCTGCTCCTTGGCGTACGCCTCGACGAGGGCGACCTGCTGCTCGGAGCGGCCGGTCAGGCGCAGGTAGTTCAGGGTCTCGTCGTCGATCGGGAAGATCGCGGCGGTGGAGCCGAACTCCGGCGACATGTTGCCGATGGTGGCGCGGTTGGCCAGCGACGTGGCGGCCACGCCCTCGCCGTAGAACTCGACGAACTTGCCGACCACACCGTGCTTGCGCAGCATCTCGGTGATGGTGAGCACGAGGTCGGTGGCGGTGGTGCCGGGCTGCAGCTCACCGGTCAGCTTGAAGCCGACGACGCGCGGGATCAGCATGGAGACCGGCTGGCCGAGCATGGCGGCCTCGGCCTCGATGCCGCCGACGCCCCAGCCGAGGACGCCGAGGCCGTTGACCATCGTGGTGTGCGAGTCGGTGCCGACCAGGGTGTCGGGGTAGGCCTGTCCGCCCCGCACCATGACCGTGCGGGCCAGGTGCTCGATGTTCACCTGGTGGACGATGCCGGTGCCGGGCGGGACGACCTTGAACTCGTCGAAGGCGGTCTGGCCCCAGCGCAGGAACTGGTAGCGCTCCTTGTTGCGGCCGTACTCCAGCTCGACGTTCTGCTTGAAGGCGTCGTTGGTGCCGAACTTGTCGGCGATGACGGAGTGGTCGATGACCAGCTCGGCCGGGGCGAGCGGGTTGATCTTCGCCGGGTCGCCGCCCAGCTCCTTCACGGCCTCGCGCATGGTGGCGAGGTCCACCACGCACGGCACACCGGTGAAGTCCTGCATGATCACGCGGGCCGGCGTGAACTGGATCTCCTGCGACGGCTGCGCCTGGGAGTCCCAGCTGCCGAGAGCGCGGATGTGGTCGGCGGTGATGTTCGCGCCGTCCTCGGTGCGGAGGAGGTTCTCCAGCAGCACCTTCAGGCTGTAGGGAAGGCGCGCGGAGCCCTCGACCTTGTCCAGCCGGAAGATCTCGTACGACTCGTCGCCCACCTGCAGCGTGCTGCGGGCGTCGAAGCTGTTCGCCGACACGACAGTCTCCTTCATTGATGTGCGCGTACCACCGTCAATCGTGCCGCCACGCCGGCTTGGCCGTCCGGTAAGGTCAGACTAAGTCAGGGTTGCCTTACTGGAGTGGCGACCACGGTGCGCCTCGGCAGATATCTCGATGTCGAGATAACAGTAGTACATGGGCGCTCGATGGTCATGCCCGACCCGGCCCCGGGCCGGGCATCGTGCCCCTACCAGTCCTGCTCGGCGGTCATCTTCGCCGGGGCCAGCACCTCGACATGGCCGTGATCGCCGTACAGGGACTGCCGCCAGTGGGCGAAGACCCGGGCCGTGCGCCGCAGCGGCTCGTCCTGCCCCACGTCGTACTCCGCCCGGACCCGGGCGAGGGTGCGGGCACCGCCCTCGGTCGTGCACACGCTGACGCTGTGCACATGGGCGGCGAGGGCGGCGTCCCCCTTCGCCGCGCTCCCCCGCAGGTACGCGACGAACTCGCGGGTCATGGAGTACCAGCGGTCGGACAGATCCGCGTCCTCCTCGGTGTCGACGGGGGGCGGGCCCTGGTCGTCGGAGGTGGTGTCGGGGAGGTCCTGGCCGCCCTGCTCGTCGGAGGTGGTGTCCGGAAGGTCTCCTTGATCGTCGGAGGTGGTGTCCGGAAGCTGCCCCTGGTCGTCGGAGGTGGTGTCCGGAAGCTCTCCCTGGTCGTCGGACGTGGTGTCCGGGAGGTCCGCGCCGCCGTCGGTGTCCTCGTCGGTGTTCTCCGGGACCGAGACGTCGCATGACGCCGCGGACGCGGACGGGTGCGGTTGCGGGCTCCGTGACGTCGGCGAGGCGACCGCCGCCGGTCCGGCACCCGCGCCGGCGCGCTCGGTGCCGCACGAGGTCAGCGTGCAGCAGCAGGCGAGCGCCGCGGCGACGGCGAGTCGCCGCATCGGGATGTTCATGGGTGTCCCCCTTTCGGAGGGTCAGAGGGAGACACCGGGGGCGAGGTTCCACGCCGTACGACACGCCCATCACGCCGTACGGCACGTCACATCATGACATCCGACGATTTGCCCGTATCTTTCGCAGGACGGGGTACCCGTGTCCGCGCACGGCGTTGACGGGGCGTCACCCGAATGGACCCCCTGACGAGCGCCATCTCATATCTGAGATAACCTCAACCTCATGGCAGACGACTACCTCGTACGCATCGGCAAGCTCATCCGCGACGCCCGGCAACACCGAGGCTGGACGCAGACGCAGCTGGCCGAGGCGCTCGGAACCAGCCAGAGCGCCGTCAACCGCATCGAGCGCGGCAACCAGAACATCAGCCTTGAGATGATCGCTCGCATCGGTGAGGCGCTGGACAGCGAAATCGTGTCGCTGGGTTACGCGGGCCCGATGCATCTGCGCGTCGTCGGCGGCCGCCGGCTGTCGGGGGCCATCGACGTCAAGACGAGCAAGAACGCCTGTGTGGCCCTGCTGTGCGCGTCTCTGCTCAACAAGGGCCGTACCGTGCTGCGCCGGGTCGCGCGGATCGAGGAGGTGTACCGCCTGCTGGAGGTGCTCAACTCCATCGGCGTGCGCACCCGCTGGATCAACGACGGCGTGGACCTGGAGATCGTGCCGCCGTCCGAGCTGGACATGGGCGCCATCGACGCCGACGCCGCCGTCCGCACCCGCTCCATCATCATGTTCTTCGGTCCGCTGCTGCACCGCATGGACCGCTTCAAGCTCCCCTACGCCGGCGGCTGCGACCTCGGCACCCGCACCATCGAGCCGCACATGATCGCGCTGCGCCGGTTCGGCCTGGACATCGCGGCGACGGAGGGTCAGTACCACGCCCAGGTCGACCCGTCGGTGCGTCCGGACCGCCCGATCGTGCTGACCGAGCGCGGTGACACGGTGACCGAGAACGCGCTGCTCGCGGCCGCCCGCCACGACGGCGTGACCGTCATCCGCAACGCCTCCTCCAACTACATGGTCCAGGACCTGTGCTTCTTCCTGGAGGCGCTGGGCGTACGGGTGGAGGGCATCGGCACGACCACGCTGACCGTGCACGGTGTGCCGGACATCGACGTGGACGTGGACTACTCCCCCTCCGAGGACCCGGTCGAGGCGATGAGCCTGCTGGCCGCGGCCGTGGTGACCGAGTCGGAACTGACGGTGCGCCGGGTCCCGATCGAGTTCCTGGAGATCGAGCTGGCGGTCCTGGAGGAGATGGGCCTGGACCACGACCGCACCCCGGAGTACTTCGCCGACAACGGCCGTACCCGCCTGGTCGACCTCACGGTCCGCCCCTCCAAGCTGGAGGCGCCGATCGACAAGATCCACCCGATGCCGTTCCCCGGCCTGAACATCGACAACGTCCCGTTCTTCGCGGCCATCGCGGCCACCGCGCAGGGCAAGACCCTCATCCACGACTGGGTCTACGACAACCGGGCCATCTACCTGACCGACCTCAACCGCCTCGGCGGCCGCCTCCAGCTCCTGGACCCGCACCGCGTCCTGGTCGAGGGCCCCACCCGCTGGCGCGCCGCGGAGATGATGTGCCCGCCGGCCCTGCGCCCCGCCGTGGTCGTCCTGCTGGCGATGATGGCGGCGGAGGGCACCTCCGTCCTGCGCAACGTGTACGTCATCAACCGCGGCTACGAGGACCTGGCCGAGCGCCTGAACTCGATCGGCGCGCAGATCGAGATCTTCCGGGACATCTGAAGGTCTTCGGAAACAGCGCCACCACACCCCTCCTGACCTGCACGAACGCGAGACGGGAGGGGATGTGGCGGCGCCTCTGGGACTTTTCTGGGATTTTTGGCCGCCGCCGAAGGCTTCTGGTCGCCGCGCCCTCGACGTGATGCGTCGTGCGATCCGCGAGCGGGTCGGCAAGCGGGGCGTGTCCGCATACCTGGAGAAGGCCGCACAGCGGCCCCCTCGTCCTGGACAGCGAGGGCCTGGCCAAAGCCGTACAGCGCGACCGCGAGGGTCTGCGAGTGGCTCATCGCCGCCCTCGACGCCGACCTTCCGGTGATCACCTCGGCCACCGCCCTCGCCCAGCCGGGCCGAGTCACGATCCTGACGTCCGATGTCGAGGACATGGCGTGGTCCAACACCGGTTGTGCCCGGGGTCCTTCCGGCGAGTTCGACAGGACGGGCGATGACCCGATCCGTGGATACTGCGTGAGTGGAGGGCACGTACTGTCCGGAGGACGGGAACGCCGGGTTCCGGCCGGTTACTTCTGGGTGGCGTCGGTGCAGTAGAGATCCTTGTCCGGCAGGTGGCCGGTGGCCAGGAAGTCGACGGTGGCCTTGTCGGCGCAGGTGGAGCCTTCGTTGTAGGTGTAGTGCCCGCCGTTGTCGACGCCGACGAAGACGGAGCCGTTACCGAGGGCCTTGTGCAGCCCGACGCCGCCTTCCCACGGGGTGGCGTTGTCCCGGCGGTTCTGCAGGATCAGGGTGTTGCGCGGGCCGCCGGACACGACCTTGACAGTCGACTCAGCCGGCTTGTTCCAGAAGGCGCATGCCCAGATGTTGGCGGGCATGCCGGCGGTCAGCGGCCACTTCTTCCGGTCGGCGGCGGTGCGGGTGGCGTAGCCGTCGACGTTGTGCGGCCATTCGGCGTCGCCGCAGGTGAGAGCCATGAACACGGTGGCCTGGTTGTCCGCGGGGACGCCCGGGGACGACGGCGAGTCGGCGAACACCTCCTTCAGGACCGCGGCGTCGGCGGCCGTGGTGCTGCCGTGGGACAGGTCGTCGGCCGCCTTCCAGAACCGGACGAGCACCGGAAGGGTGTTGTTGTGCAGAAGCAGGGCGTAGGTCATGTTCCGCAGCAGCGGCCCGTCCATCGACACCGATGCGCCGGGAATCGCCGCGGGCGTGCGGTCGAGCCGGTCGGCGAGGGTGAGGTAGGTGTGGGTCACCTGCGCGACGTTCGTGCCCAGCTTCAGGGTGCTGTTCTGCGCCGCGGCGACGCGGGCGGCGTCGGGGAACCGGTCGGCCATGCCCTTGCCCCAGGTGCCCGCGACCTGGTTGGCCCATACCTTGGTGGGGTCTACGTTGCCTTCCAGGATCATGCGATCGGTGTGGTTCTGGAAGAGGGACCGGTAGACGGCGCCGAGGTAGGTGCCGTAGGACTGGCCCCAGTAGGAGATCTTCTTCTCACCGAGCGCCTGACGGATACGGTTCATGTCGCGGGCGGTGTTGGCGGTGTTGTAGTACCGCAGGTTCTTGCCCACGGTGTCGGCGCACTGCTTGGCGTCGGCTTTGGCGAGGGCCACGTTCTTGGTGATCGAGCCGTCCACGGCGGGATAGGGAAAGAGCCCGGTCACGCTGGGGTCCTTCAGACCACAACTCTGCGGGGTGCTGTGTTCGACGCCGCGCGGGTCGAAGCCGACCAGGTCGTAGCGGTCCAGCACGGACTTCGGCAGGGTGGACGCCATGGTTTCGGGCATGTCGAGACCGCCCAGAGCCGGCCCGCCGGGGTTCAGCACCAGGACGCCACGTCGCTTCCCGGGTATGGCGGTGGACAGCCGGGAGACCGCCACGTCGATCTTCGTGCCGCCCGGGTGCTGGTAGTCCAGGGGAACTTCCAACGTCCCGCAGGCCAGGTGGGGGCTACGGGTTTGTCCCTCGGCCAAGGCCGGGCACTTGCCCCAGGTGATCCTGGCGTCCCCCGCGGTCTGGCCGGCGCTCTTGGCGGCGACCTGGGCCGGTTGCGCGCCCTGGGCATCGGCGCCGCACGCAACCAGTGCGGTCCCTGCCACCGTGGAGACCAGCAGGGCCGCGGCGAGTCGGCGGCCTCCGGGGAAACCGTACTTCGCGGAACTGCGCGTATTGGTCATGGCGTTGTCCTTGGCTACTCGGCTGGTCGGCCTGCCTGTTCAGGCCGTCGTGTTGACGGTTCGAGTCAACAAGAGGTCACCGGTCGCGCGCGTCACCGCGGAGAGGACACATCAGGTAGCTCGCTCGGGGGATGCCGGGCCGAACCTGAGAAGGGGTGAGCGGCCCCAGTGGATCGGGGGCGGGCGAGTTGTGGGAGCGGACCGAGCCGTTGCCGCCGGTGCGCCGCCCCGCACGGATCACCCGGGGCGAGGGCGTCCGTCACCCGGAGCGAGGCGTCCGGACGTCCGGCCAGGAGGCGATCGCGGCCGTGGCGCGCTCGCCTGACCCGGCCGGCATCACAGGGCCGTCAGGCGCGGTCGCCGTCCCCCGTCAACCCCGCCCGATACGCCAGGACCACCGCCTGGACGCGGTCACGGAGGTCCAGTTTGGTCAGGATGCGGGAGACGTAGGTCTTCACGGTCTCGTGGCTGATGACCAGCTCGGTGGCGATTTCGGCGTTCGACAGGCCCTCGCTGATGAGGAGGAGGACCTCGTGCTCACGGGGGGTGAGGACCTTGATGCGCTCGCGCTCGGGGGACGCGGGGGCGGCAGAGGGGCGTACGCGTTCGGCGAAGCGGCCGATCAGGGTGCGGGTCACAGCGGGGGCCAGGAGGGACTCGCCGCGGGCGACGACGCGTACCGCGTTGATCAGTTCGGGCGGTGGTGCATCCTTCAGCAGGAAGCCGCTGGCACCGGCGCGGAGAGCCTCGTACACGTACTCGTCCACGTTGAAGGTCGTGACGACGAGGATCCTGGCAGGAGTGAGGGAGTCGGGGCCTGCCAGGCGGCGGGTGGCCTCGATTCCGTCGAGCAGGGGCATGCGGATGTCCATGACGACGACGTCCGGCTTCAGCTCCTGCGTGCTCCGGATCGCCGCTCGGCCGTCCATGGCCTCCCCCACGACCTCGATGTCGGGCTGGGCGGAGAGGATCGTGACGAAGCCGGCACGCACGAGGGCCTGGTCCTCGCAGACCAGCACCCTGATCGCAGCAGGCGGAACACTCACGCGGCACCTCCCGAGGGGATCCGTGCGTGCACGCGGAAACCGCCCTGCGGGCGGGGCCCTGCCGCAAACTCGCCTCCCAGCATCTCCACCCGTTCCCGCAGCCCGGTCAGGCCCCGGCCACCCGAGACGTACGGGCCGCCACCCGGCAGGGCGGCGGACACGAGAGCGCCGTCGGCCGTCCCGGCGGTGGTGACCTCCACGTCCGTCCAGCCGGGGGTGTGCGCAAGCCGTACCAGCGTCCGCCGGCCCGCGGCATACTTCACGGCGTTCGTCAGGGATTCCTGCACGACGCGATACGCCGTGAGCTGGGCACCTACGGCCATGGCCGACTGCTCTCCGTCCTCGACCAGCTCGACCGGCTGGCCGCCCGCTCGTGTCTGCTCCACCAGATCAGGCACCCGGCCCGGCAGCGGCGTCCGCTCCCGGGGCGCCGAATCACCGGTCGCCTCCAGCACACCGAGCAGGAACCGGAGCTCGGCCAGCGCGCGACGCCCGGTGCCGTTGATGGCGTCGAGGGACTCGTGGAGGCGGTCCGGCGACTCGGTCAGGTACTGTGCCGCGCCCGCCTGCACCACCATCGCGGTCACATGGTGTGTCACCACGTCGTGCAACTCCCGCGCCAGGCGGCTGCGTTCCGCCACGATGGCCACCTGCGCGGACAGGCGCCGCCGCTCGGCCTCCTGCTCCCGCCGCCCGCGGACCAGGACTCCCAGGCTCCACACCACCACAAGGACCAGGTAATAGAGCAGGTAGTCGGTCAGGTCCTCGGGCGAACCCAGCGCGTACAGGGCGACGCCGAAGACCAGGTAACCGCCCGTCGCCGCCAGCGGTACGACCCGCCGGAAGCGGTCCTGGTGGGCACCCACGGAGTACAGCGCGATGTACAACCCCAGGCTACCGAAGGTCGGCGGCAGGCCCAGGCACTCGTACACCGCGAACGAGGCCCCCGTCACCGCGAGGCAGGCGGCCGGCCACCGGGTGCGCACCGCAAGCGGCAGGGTCTGCCCCAGAGTCAGCAGCACACTCGCGACGGAGGCGCCATGAGTGGGAAGAGTGCCGAACTGCGCGCCGATCCGCGACAGCGGCGCCACGAACGACAGCACCGTGAAGACAAGCGCGAACCCACGGTTCCTGGTAGCGGCAGGACGTGATCCCCACCAGCGCGTCAGCACGCGGAGCCGAGCGGCTGCGGCGACGACCGGGTTCACCCGGCCCTGCGCACGCGCCGTCGGCACGGGGGATGCCGAACCCGCTGGTTCACGTGCTGCTTGGTCTTCCGTCATGGTCATCCACGATCCCGTAGGTCCGGCGCTGAGCGACATGGGGACCGAGCCGTGGTCCGCTGCCCGCCCGTTCGCTACGACCAGTTCGGTGTCGAACGTCGCACGGCGTTGCGGGCCGGACGGTCTTGCACCGTGAGCCTAGCGTTCTGAGGCGTGGGTTGCGTCCCCCGAGAGAGGACACCGGGGTAGCTCGTTCGGGGGATGCGCGAAGACGGCAAGTGCCCGCCTGTCGGTGACGACGCCCAGGAGTCGCGGCCCTTGGCTTTCCAGCATCGAACGTGCAGACCGCCCTCCGGGAGCGGCCCCGAGGAGGAAACCATGTCGCCCGACCACCGTCAGTCCCCCCGATGCAACCCGCCGATCGCGGGGTCCACCGGACCGGAGCGGCCAAGCAGAACACCGGAGGCCCTGTGCGGTGGGAGACGTCGGCGTGGGTGCGTCTGCCGGTAGCGTTCGTACCGACGCCGGCCGTGAACGGGACCACCGGCACCATCGACATCAACAACGCCGCCGACGCCACTCCGCTGACCCCTCCAGGGGTGGGCGCGGGAGTTCTCTGGGACTTTTCTGGGACTTCTGACTGCGTCAACCGGCGCGACCGCGAAACAGCCGAAAGGTCATCTGCGCAGGCCGGCGCGGCGTAGCCGCCCAGCGTGGCAGGTCAGCGGGCCGGTTGGTCTCTTCCGGGACATCTGAGCAACCGACGCCGCGGCCCGAACCCGGTGTCCACCACTCGGTGGACACCGGGTTCAACCGAGCACCTCTGTCCGGCAACCGCCCTGGCCGACAAGGCTCTTGGGCATGAACTCACTCACTGTGCGCACGGCGCGCTGGAGCGCCCGGCACCCCTGGCGGGCGATCGTCGGCTGGCTGGCGTTCGTGGTGCTGTGCCTGGTCGCCGGCAGTGCCGTCGGCACGAACAGCGCCAGGACGGCGGACTACCGGGTCGGTGAGGCCGGCCGTGCCGAGGCGCTGGCCGCCGAAGGCCACCTGGAGCGTGCCTCCACCGAGCAGGTGCTGATCTCCGCCAGGTCGGGTGCCCTCGACCAGACGGCGGCGCGGACCGCCGCCGAGGACCTCACCGCCCGGATGAGGCGGCTGCCCGACGTCGCCTCCGTGGCGGCCCCGCTGCTCTCCGGCGACCGCACGGTCCTCATGGTCGAGGTGGCGCTGAAGGGCGAGGAGCGCAACGCGAAGGACAAGGTCGACGCGCTCGTCGAGCAGACCGCCGCGGTGCAGAAGGGCCACCCCGGTCTGCTGCTGGAGGAGACCGGCAGCCCGTCCATCAGCAAGGGGGTCGACCAGCAGCGCGGGGACGACCTGGCGCTGTCCGAGGCGATCACCCTTCCGGTCACCCTGGTCACCCTGCTGATCGTCTTCGGGTCGGTCACCATGGCCGGGGTGCCGCTGCTGCTGGCGTTGTCGTCGATCGCGGCGGCGATCGGGCTCTCCATGATCGCCTCGCATCTGTCCCCCGACGCCGGGGTCGGCACGAACGTCATCCTGATGATCGGGCTCGCCGTCGGTGTCGACTACACGCTGTTCTACCTCAAGCGCGAGCGCGAGGAGCGGGCCCGCTCGGGCGGCCGGCTCGGCCCGGAGGCCCTGGTGGAACTGGCGGCCGCGACCTCGGGGCGGGCGGTCGTGGTGTCCGGATGCGCGGTCGTCGCCTCCACCGCGACCCTGTACCTGGCCTCCGACGTGATCTTCTCCTCGCTGGCGACCGGCACCATCGTGGTCGTCCTGGTCGCGGTGGCCAGTTCGCTCACGGCCCTGCCCGCGCTCCTCGTCAAGCTCGGGCAGCGGGCGGAGCGCAGGGCAGTGCGGCGGGCACGGCGCGGGAAGCCCGCCCGTCCGGTGCGGGACGCGCGGGCCGGTGGCCGGCTGTGGGCGGCGCTGCTGCGGCCCGCCGCCCGGCATCCCCGGGCGACGCTGGGCTTCTCGGTCCTCGGTCTTCTCGCGCTCGTCGTGCCGCTGGCCGGACTGAACATCACGGAGATGAGCCGGGACACCCACTCCCGCGCGATCCCCGCCATGCGGGTGTACGACCGGCTCAACGAGGCGTTCCCGCAGCTGCGGGTGACCCATCAGGTCGTCGTGCGCGCCGACGCCTCGCGGGCGGCGGAGGTCGGCTCGGCGCTGCGCGAGGTGGCCCGGCGGGCCGGCACCGACCCGCTGTTCACCGGCGCCTCACGGATACGGACGTCCGCCGATCACCGGACCAGCGTCCTGGAGCTGAAGGTGCCCTACCTCGGCAACTCCGCTCAGGCGTACGACTCCCTCGACCACCTGCGCAAGGAGTTCCTGCCCGCCACGGTGGGCCGGATCGGCGGCGCCGAGTACGGCGTGAGCGGCGATGTCGCCCGCTACGCCGACTATCCCGCCCATCAGAACGGCAGACTCCCCCTGGTGCTGGCCGCGTTGCTCCTGGTGACCTTCGCGATGACCGTGTACGCCTTCCGCTCGGTGGTGCTCGGCCTGATCGGTGTCGTGCTGAACCTGCTGTCCGCGGCGGCGGCGCTGGGGCTGCTGGTGCTGGTCTTCCAGGGGACCTGGGCGGAAGGAGTGCTGGGCTTCCACTCCACGGGATCCATCGGCTCGCGCGTCCCGCTCTTCCTCTTCGTGATCCTGTTCGGGCTCTCGATGGACTACCAGGTGTTCGTGGTGAGCCGGATCAGGGAGGCCAGGCTCGCGGGTCTTCCCACGCGGCAGGCGGTGCTCGACGGCATCCGCGGCTCGGCGAGCGTGGTGACCAGTGCCGCGGTCGTGATGACGACCGTGTTCGCCGGCTTCGTGTTCCTGCACATCATCGAGATGAAGCAGATCGGCTTCGTCCTGGGGACGGCCGTGCTGCTCGACGCCTTCGTGGTGCGGATCCTGGTGCTGCCGTCGGCCATGCTGCTGCTGGGCGAGGCGAGTTGGTGGCCCTCGCGCATCCGGCCCCCCGCCGGCCCCGCGGTGGAAAAAGCGGCCGCCCGGCCTTCGGCGGTCGACGTAGGTTGATGCGTATGCCGTCTCTCGCCGGGCCCGACGTGGACGCCTTCTGGGCGACGTCACTGCGCCGCTGGAACCTCGTGTGCCGGGTGCTGTTCGCCGTGATGGCCGTCGGCCTGGTGGCCATCGACCGGCCCGGCGGGAGCAAGTACGCCGCGCTCGCGCTGCTGGGCGGCGTGGTGGTCTGTCACACGGTCCTCGACCGCTTCCCGGACAACCCCGTCGTGCGACCGCACGTGTACCTCGCGGTGCTGGCGGTGGCCGTGGGCGGGCTCGCGTATCTGCGCGGCAACTACGCGGCGCTGTTCATGGTGACGCTGCCGCACTACTGGATGTTCGCATCGACGCCGAGGGCCGCGATGGGCTTCCTGGGGCTCGCGACGGCCGGCACCCTGGCCGGCAGCGTCCTGCGGCAGGACGGCTGGACGGTGGAGTTCGTCACCGAGACGCTCGTCTCGACGCTGATCGTCGTCGCCGTGGGAGTGCTGATCGGCCTGTGGGCGCACTCGGTGGTGGCGCAGAGCGCGGAACGGGCGCGCCTCATCGGCGAGTTGGAGCGGGCCCAGGTCCAGCTGTCCGAGGCGCATCAGCGGCAGGGGGCGGCGGACGAGCGGGAGCGGATCGCCCGGGACATCCACGACACGCTCGCGCAGGGCTTCGCCTCCATCATCGTGCTCGCCGAGGCGGCCCGTGCCGGGCTCGGCACCGACCCCGCGCGCAGTGCCCGGCAGCTGCGGTCGATCGAGTCCACGGCCCGGGAGAACCTGGCCGAGGCGAGGGAACTGGTCGGCTCGGCACACCGGCCGGCCCAGCTGGCGGCCGGTTCGGTGGCGCAGACCCTGCGCCGGACTCTGGACCGGTTCGCGGAGGACACCGGGCTCGCCGTCGACGCCGACCTCGAGGACCTGGCCTGCGATCAGCAGACCCGGATCGCGCTGCTGCGGTGCACCCAGGAGTCCTTGGCCAACGTACGCAAGCACGCCCGGGCGTCCACGGTCGGCGTGGTCCTGACCCGGCAGGCGTACGGGATCGAGCTGGAGATCACCGACGACGGGACCGGCTTCGTGGTGGAGGACTCGGCGGGCTTCGGCCTGGACGGGATGCGCAAACGGCTGGCGGAGCTGGGCGGGAGGCTGACGGTGACGAGTTCGGTGGGCGACGGCACGCGCGTCCTCGCGTTGCTTCCGCTGGCTTCGCCGGCATCCGGTGAGAGCGCGAAGAGCGAGGAGTGGGCGTGAGCGGCGGGCAGGGCACGGGCGGGACCGGCGGACGGAGCATGGGCGGGACCGGTGCGGGGGTCCGGATCGTCGTGGTGGACGATCACACGGTCATGCGCGCCGGTGTCGTGGCCCTGCTCGACTCGGAGACCAGCATCGAGATCGTCGGCGAGGCGGGCGACGGCCGCGCGGCCCTGGACCTCGTCGAGCGCCACGAACCCGACGTCGCCCTGGTCGACCTGCGCATGCCGGTGCTCGACGGCGTCGCCACGACGGCACGGATCGTGGAGCGCTTCCCGGCGACCCGGGTGCTGATCCTGACCACGTACGACACCGACGCGGAGATCGAGCGCGCGGTGGAGGCCGGGGCCATCGGCTACCTCCTCAAGGACACCACCCGCGAGCAGCTGGTCGACGCCATCCACGCGGCGGCCCGCGGCGAGACGGTGCTGGCGCCCCGGGTGGCCGAGCGGCTCGTCGCCCGGATGCGCCGGCCCGCCCAGGTCCCGCTCACCGCCCGCGAGACGGACGTGCTGAACGCGGTGGCGGACGGGCTGACCAACGCGGAGATCGGACGGCGGCTGGTCATCGCGGAGGCCACGGTGAAGACCCACCTGCTGCGTCTGTTCGCCAAGCTCGACGTGAACGACCGGACGAGGGCGGTGGTGGTGGCGATGGAGAGGGGGATGCTGCACCGCTCCCCCGGCCCGGAGGGCTCCCCCTGACACCGGCCGCACCGCATCCCGGGCGCACACTGGAGGGGCACGTCATGCTGTCGGTCCCTGGTCCAGCCGTGCTGCCCCAGGAGGAGCCATGCCCGTACCGAATGCGCTCGCCCCGCCCGGTCCCGGCCCGCGGCGCCGCACCCGCCGCCTCCTCGCGCGGCTGCGGCGGCCCCGTCCCGTTCCGGTCCGGCTCTCCCGTCGGGCCCAGGTGCACGCGCTGGTGGAGGTGCTGGACGAGGCCGTCGCCGTGCAGCGGCTGGCCGATCCGGCGGTGGCCGCGTGCGGGGAGCCGGGGCCGGTGAGCGGGCAGGCCGCCCAGGACTGCGGCCGTGCCGGGTCGGCGATCCACCGGCTGCGGGCCCGGCTGCGGGAGCTGCCGCTCACCGAGGCCGATCTGGTGGAGTTCCAGGAGCGGGCGGGCCGGCTGCTGGCGTACGACCAGTGGATGGTGCGCCAGTCGCTGAACATCGCCTTCACCGTGCATCCCGATGCCCGCACCGAGACGGCCCGTCTGCAGATCAACGGCCTGGGACGCCCGGCGGACGACCTGCGCCGCCTGCGCGACGCCGTTTCGGCCGAGCCGGCCGGAGAGCCTGCCGGCGGCCCGGAGCCCGACGTGCTCGGCCCCGCCGAGCCGGGGCTTGGCGGGGCCGAGGAGAGGGTCAGGCAGGGTGCCCGGTCATCGCGTTCCGCGCGGTCGGCGGATCGCGATCGCGAGGACCGCCCCGAGGATGATTCCGGGGACGACCAGCAGGCCGAGTGAGACGTGCGGCAGGGCGAGGTGGGCCAGGTAGATGCTGGTCACGCTCGCGACGGCGGCGATCACGGACCCGACGCGGTCGGGCTTGCGGTCAGGGGAGGTCATAGGGGTCGCCTTTGTCAGTTCCATCGGTATCCGATCATTCCCGACGCGCAGCCGAAGGCGCCGGTGACCCCGGCCAGCCCCCAGTCGATCGGTCCGGCCCAGAAGCCGTACGTGATGATCGCGCCGGCTCCGCCTCCGCCCCAGACCGTGCAGGCGCGGAAGTAGTGGTTGCGGTACACCCGGCCGGCCCAGCGGTTGTAGCCGTAGTACACGCGGCGCACCATGGGGTGGCGCCTGAGCCAGTGGTGGGCCCGCCGGTGCAGCCGGTGCAGGTAGTGGCGCCAGGACCACTTGCCGGTGAGGTCGAAGCAGTTGACCGGGTCCGCGTGGCAGTAGTCGTAGGCGTTGGCATTGCCGCCGGGCACGGGGTCGACGGACAGGAAGCGCCCGGTCGACGGGTTGTACAGGCGCACGCCCATGAGCGTGAGCCCGGTCGGGGTCTCGCTGGAGCGCTCCTTGGCGCCGAGCCAGTCGTAGCGGCCGGCGCTCTGGCCGGTGCGCGGGTTGCCGTACTCGTCGTAGTCGAGGACGGTCGGCGCGACGCTGCTGTCGGCGGGCAGCTGCAGGGCGATGTCGCCGTGCAGGTCGGCGAGCTGGAAGGTGACGTCGCCGGTGTCCGAGGTGGTGGCGGCGAGACCGCCGTCGAGGCCGTGGACGTTGCGGGTGAGCGCGCCGGTGGCGGTGTCCTCGACGATCCAGCGCGGGCTGTCGCTGTCGGAGTCGTAGTGGTTGAGCTTGGACGAGGTCTGGGTCCAGCTGCCGGAGGCGTTGCTCTCGGTGGTGAAGCCGCGCCGGCGCAGCGCCGAGTCCAGGGTCCAGGTCTGGCGCTGGGTGCCGGCGGTCTGCTGCTGGACGAGGTCGTTGGCGTAGTAGCCGATCGTCGATCCGGGCAGGGCGGTGGTGCGGCCGAACGCGTCGTAGGTGTAGCCGCTGTTCACCAGCCGGTCGGCGGTGTCGTAGGTGTACGACGTGGTGGTGGCGCCGGTGGTGGTGCAGTCCGCGCCGACGGCGGCGGCGGAGGTGGCCAGCGTCTTGCGGTTGGTGTTCTTGTCGAAGGTGTAGGCGCGGGTCGTGCACACCGCGTCGGGCGTGGTGTCCTGCACCTGGGTCAGACGTCCGGCCTTGTCGTAGGCGTAGGTCTGGGACGAGGTGACGCCGGGGGTGCCGGTGTGGCTGGCCCACTGGCCCTGGACGGTGGTGCTGACGCTGTCGGACAGCAGCACGGTCCCGTCGCTGTCCCGGGTGTAGGTGCGGCCGGTGGCGGTGCCGTCCGGGTCCTGGTCGTCGGCCATGGTGTAACCGCCGGGCAGGGTCTGCTTGGTCAGCTTGCCGTCGGCGTCGTAGCGGGCGGTGAAGGTGCCGGCGACCGAGTCGGTCATCGACGTGGCCAGGCCGCGCGGGTCGACGGTGGTGTCGTAGGTGTAGGTGGTGGTCGACGGCACGCTGTCGGTGACCTTGAGGGGCCGGTCCAGCGCGTCGTACTGGGTGCTGGTCGTCCCGCCGTCGGCGTCGGTGTAGGACATCAGGCGGCCGAGCTGGTCGTACGCCTTGGTGAGGGTGCCGCCGGTGGTGGACGTCTGCTTGACGGCCTGCCCCGTGGCGCTGTCGTAGCTGGTGGTCACGGCCGGGACGGTGGCGCCCAGGCCGCCGGAGACGGTGACCGTGGTCGGCCGGCCGGCGCCGTCGTAGGCGGTGGTGGTCGTCCGGGTCGAGCTTCCCGAGGTCTCGGTGACGGTGGTGGGGTTGCCCCAGCGGTCGTACTGGGTGGTCTTGGTGGGCAGTGTGGCCGGGTTGGAGCCGCCGCCGGTGATGGCCGCGGCCGGTCCGGTCTGGCAGACCGCGTCGGCCCACTCGGGACGGCCGCCGCAGGTGCCGGTGCCGTCCGCGGTGTAGTAGGTGGTCACCGTGGTCCCGGCGTCCGACCCGCTGGAGGCGGGCTGGCTGGTCGAGGTGACCCGGCCCTGGTCGTCGTAGCCGGTGGTGGTGGTGATCGCCAGACCGCCCGGGTCCTGGATGGTGGCCGTGGGCAGGCCCTTGGCCCAGTCGTACGTCGTGGAGGTCGCCCGCGGGTCGGCCGTCAGGTCGGGCCACGAGCGCGGCTGGGCGCCGACGGTCTCCTTGGTGACCTGGTTCCGGACCGTGGCGGTGCCGTCGGTGGGACGGCCGGCGTCGTACTCCTTCACCGTGTGCTGACGGGCCGTCAGCTGATTGCCGGCCGTGGCGAGGGTGGTGGTGCCGCTGGTGAGGTCCGCCGCCAGGGTCACGCGGTGCAGCGGCCCGTAGGTGTCGGTCTCACGCTGGCCGTCGGCGCTGTAGACCGAAGTGGTCGACAGCAGCTGGGCCCGCTCGGCTGAAGCCAGGGCGTTGATGCCCAGGTCGGTGAGCTGGTCCTGCTGCGCCTGGGTGGTGCCCAGGGCGAGTTCGCGGTCGGCGGCGGTCAGGGTGCGGACCTTGTTGCCGAAGGTGTCGTACTCGGTGACCGCGATGTGGTGGCCGGGCGTGGCCTCGTCGACCTCACGGCCGGAGGCGTCCAGGTAGTGGATGCCGGCCCGGGTGTAGTCACCGGCGGTCAGGGCGGTGCCGTCGCTGGAGGCGGGCACCTGGTCGGCGGGGAAGACGGCGGTGGCGTCGGTGGGCAGGTCGCTCTGCCCCCAGCCGGCCACCGTGGCGGCGCCGAGGTCCTCCGGGGCCGCGGCGCCGCTCAGCGGTACGCCGTAGACGACGGTGGTGGTGGCGGTGCCGTTGGTCTGGCTCGCGCTGCCCGGGGCGAGCGTGGCGCGGGACGCCTTCAGCAGCATGCCGGCGCCGGCCGCCGGGTTGGAGCCGGCCTGCCCGTAGGTGAAGGTCCACGGCAGCTGTCCGGGCGGGGTCAGCGTGGTGACCCGGCCGGCGCTGTCGTAGGCGTACGCCGTCTTCAGGGCCGGGCTGATGCGCGGGTCCCACTGCTCCCGCAGCCGGCCGGCGTCGTCGTAGGCGTACTGGGCGACGGCGACGGCGGTGGCCGTGGAGGCGCCGGGGGCGGTGGACCACAGCTTGATCTGCGAGACCTGGCCGGCGAAGTCGCCGAAGGCGGACGCGGTGGCGGTGGTGGTCGTCGGGTAGACGAACTCCAGCACGCGGCAGCCCTTGGTGGACGGGTCGGTGTCGCAGGCGCCCAGAGTGGTGGCGGTGGTCGCGGCGATGATCCGCTTCGGGCGGGCCAGCGTCTTGCCGCCGACGGTGACGGCCTCGGAGACCACCTTGGTGGTGGAGTTGGCCAGACCGTCGGCCAGCGAGCTGGTCACCGTCCAAGTGGTCGCCGACGCGTTGACCTTGGAGAAGGTGGTCACGGTGCCGTCGGTGTCGGACAGGGTGAAGTCGCCCGAGGCGAAGGAGCCGGTGAGGGTGAGGTCCTCCGAGCCCGGCTCGGGCACCCAGCCGGTCTTCGCCGCGTTCGCGGTAAAGGTGATCGTGTCACCGTCGGCGGTGGACACGTTCAGCGAGGTGGCCGAGGTCTTCACGATCTGCGTGTAGTCGGAGTCGAGCGCCTCGGCGGTGGTGCCGGACAGCCACTCCTTGCCGAAGATCGGCGCCTGGCCCTCCTGGCCGGCCCCGGCCTGCGGGGTACGGGAGGAGGCGGTACGGGACACCGACATGCCGAAGAAGGAGGCGTCGGTGCCGGAGAGCGTGTAGTCGCCGGTGAGCAGGTTCACCGAGCCGGGGCCGACGGACTGCGTGGCGGCGCCGTCGGCGGAGCGGTCGACGACCACGCCGATCGGGTCGGAGGAGGTGGCGGCGCTGTTCGGACCGGTGAAGTCGGCGCGGACCTGCACGGCACCGTCGGGGTTGACCGTGCTGGTGGCGTTCCACGTCAGCTTCGGGCTCTTGCCGCCGCTCAGGGCCAGGGGCCACGACGCGAGCGCTTGGCCGCCGTTGGTGACGTCCGCCGCCGGGATCGGCGCCCAGGTGTCGGCGTCGCCGCGCCGCCAGGAGAAGGTGACGTGGTCGTACTTCGAGCCGTCGGCCTCGGCGGCCAGCGGAACGCGGGCGGCCGTGCGGGTGCCGTCGTCGGGGGACGTGACACCGCCCGGACCGACGTGGAACGTGTAGGAGACGGCCTCGGACTTGTTCTCCGCCTTGTCGGTGGCCCGCACCTGAAGGGTGTTGGTGCCGGCCTTCGCCGGGGTCACGGAGAAGGTGACCGGGGTGGTGCCGGAGGTCGGGACCTTGGTCCAGGTGGAGCCGTCCAGCGACCACTCGATGCCGTTCTGGTCACCGGCGGGCGGCGTGACGGTGAACTTGCCCGCCTGCCCCGCGCCCTTGACCCACTGGTCGCTCGGGTAGTCCGTCGACGTGATCGAGGTGGGGGCGGAGGGGGCGGTGGTGTCGACGGTGAAGACCGCGTAGTTGGACCAGCCCAGGTTGTAGCTGGTGCCGTCGTACGGCGTGGTGCGGAACTTGTACGTCTTGCCGTTGGCCAGCAGCCCCGACGGCACGGTCACCGACGCGGGCTGCCCGGCCGGGACGAACGCCGACGACAGGTTCGAACCCACCTGCGTACCGGTCGCGTTGTCCGCGATCTGGAAGAAACCCTGCACCTTGTCGTTGTTGGGATCCGCGAAGGTGTCCCGCAACGTCGGCGTGAGGGTGTTGACATACCAGGTGCCGCCGGCGTCCTTGAAGAACGGCGGACCCGCCTGCTGGTCGGTGCCCGTACGCGGCCGGTAGTTGTAGGTGACCACCAGCTTGGGCGGGTTGGACGCCGCGTTGGCGGAGTTCACCCGCTTCCACGGCAGACTCGTCGACTCGTCCGTCGCCCGCAGACCCATGTTGGAGGTCGCGTTCTTCGCCGACGCCCACGTCTGCGCCAGGTTCGTCACATCGGCGCTGATCCAGCCGTCCGGCTGCGTCGAACAGCCCGGGTTGCCGGTGGTGGCCGTGGAGGTGGCGAACTTCTGGTTCCAGGCCGGCTGCGAGGTCCAGCGCGAGGCCGTGGACGGTTTGCCGGTGTCCCACACCTCCCACGGGTAGGCCTTGCAGTCGGTGTTGCCCGAGTGGAAGTCCCACAGCGACAGCGTCGCCTTCGACACCAGCGCGTCCGAGAACGGCGCCGTGTTCCAGGTGATGAACGAGCGGGCGGTACGGGGAGTGCCGTCGGCGTTCTTCGTGCCCGGGTTGCCCAGGTCCAGCTCGGTGTCGGCCGACCAGTCGACCGTCTCCCCCTGCTGCACATAGGTGTCGAAGACGTTGGACAGCGCAGCCGTGGAGGGGTCCACGGTCACCGGGAACTGGGTCCTGGGATCGGCGAGGAAGCCCGCGTCCGGGGTGAAGACCAGGTCGATCGTGCCCTTGCGCTGCACGACCTGCAGCTTCACCTTCGCCCGGTGGGTGTGCTCACCGGAGACCGGGTCGACGCTCGCGTCCCACATCACCGGGGCGGGCATCGTCGCCTGCTTCTTGCCCTTGGCGTCGGTGAACAGCACACTGCCGTCGGCCAGTTGCTTGACCTTCAGGCCCTTGGCCTTCAGCGGCAGCGTGTAGGCGTAGCCGTCGGTGGCCGGCTTCTGCCGGATCTCGACGTACTGCTCGAAACCAGTCCGGGTCGCCTCGACGACCACGTCCGCACCCGGCACCGCATCCGTGTAGGTGGCGCGGTTGCCGGACAGCTTCGGCTTGGGCAGGCCGCCCTTCCACTGCAGGGTGAGCTGCTGGTCCCCCTCCCCCAGGGTCACCAGGTCCCGGGCCGGAGCATTGCCGGCAGCGGCCAGCGACCGCGCGGCCGCACCCCCACCGCCCGCCAGACGCAGACCACGCGGATGCCCCTTGGGCGCCACGACACCGTTGCCGTCGTCGACCAGGTTCAGGTCCACCGGGTGCCAGGCGCCGCCCTGCTTGAACCGGATCGGCCCCGCGGACACCTCGGACGTGAGCGAACCGTCCGGGTTCACCCAAGTGGTCGCCGTCTCGGTGCGCTCCGAGAGCGCCTCCACCCGCTTGCCCGAGAGCCGCGCCGCGACCCGCGCCGACGGGATGTCCGCCGCCGACGCGGGATAGCGCTTCTGCTGGTGCGGCGCGGTGTGCGGCTTGTCCGGCGCGGCATTGGCGTCGACGCCGTCCAGCGCCGCGACGGCCATCGCAAGGGCGAGGGAGGCGGCTATACGACGCGTCCACACGCCCCTGGGATCGAGCCGGACGCCTCGGCGCCCGGACCCTGGTCTCTTACTCATTTCATCCCTAATTCGGTTACCCGGCGCAGGAGTTGCGGCTGCGGGAGGTCGAACCTTAAGGGATCTTGAAAAGAGCCAAAAAGGATAAAGGTGACCGGGACGATGTTTACGTGTTCACCACAATCCTGGTCCTTACTCAAGTCTTACTGGGAGGGGTCCGCGTCACCTCAGCAGTCGCCCTGGACCCGCACCGCGTCCTCGCAGAGAGGATCGACCCGCCGGCGCGCCGCCGAGATGATGTACCCGTCGGCTCTGCGCCCGCAGATCGAGATTTTCGGACGCCCCGGTCGGCGCCGCCTCGTTCCGACGTGACGTCAAGTCCCGGTCGTACTAACGTCGATTGGCTTAACCAAGGTCCGCTCATAGGGCATGATGGGAAGTCCGGTTTTCCGTATTCGGCCTCGGGTGTCGGATTCCGGGCAGCTGAGGGCGCATTCGGGGCAGCAGGGGGCACAGTGTCACGTGTGGTGATCTGCCACGGCATCGGCTACCAGTACAAACACAGCGAGACGATGCTGACCGAGTGGTACGACGCCCTGCGCGTCGGCATGACGGACGCCGCGCGGCCGGTGCCGGACGCCGCGGACGTCGCCGCCGTGTACTACGGCAGCTGTTTCCGCGCCCGCGGCGGCAAGGGCGGCATGGACGACGAGTTGGCCGACATCCCACCGTTGCGGATCGGTGACGTCCGCGACCCGCTCGAACTGGAACTGCTGGAAGCGTTCGCCAACGGCACCGAGGCTCCACTCCCCGGAGGCAAGGGACTCGGACAGATGGCCCTGCGCCGGCTGGAGCGCAGCGAAGCGCTCGGGCGGCCCGCCGGGCGAACCGCGATCTGGCTGGTCAAGCAGGTGCGCCGGTATCTGGATCCCGAGGACACCGTACGGGCTTGCGCTCAGCAGCGCTTCGAGCGCGTGGTGACCGCGGACACCAAGGTCGTCATCGGCCACTCCCTCGGTTCCGTCGTCGCGTATGAGGCGCTGCGCGCTCACCCGGATTGGAATGTGCACACGTTCATCAGCCTCGGCTCGCCGCTCGGCGTCCAGGCCGTCCGTGACCGGCTGCGGCCGGCGCCGCCCGCACAGGGCGACGGCTTCCCTCCGGTGGCTCGGTGGGTCAATGTGGCGGCCAAGGACGACCCCATCGCACTGGTGAAGCAACTCGCCCCTGTCTTCGGCGCGGTGGACGACCAGCCGGTCGTCAATCTGCCGTGGCACCACCCGGGCAAGTACGTCTTCGGCAGCCACTCCGTGCTCCGCTACCTCACCACCGGAGAGGTGGCCGACGCCGTCGCGAGCGCACTGCTCGCCAGCGACCGGTGACGTCGGCGGAGTACGCCTCCGGCCGGTCGACCGGGATCGTTCGGACGGCGCTGGTCTCCGGTACCAGCCGGTTCGCGGACGGGTTCGAGCCGTTACCCCGGGTACAGGACGAGCTGCGGATGATGCGGGCCGTGCTGGCGGAGGCCGGGTACGCCATTCACCGCCTCTCGCGCACCGACCCGACCTGCGACGACCTGGCCGACAGCTTCGAGCAGGCACTGGACGGCGACGGCACGCCTCCCGACGTGCTGCTCTTCTACTACTCCGGGCACGGGTACGCCTTCGGCGACGGAGACATCCTGCTCGCGGCCAGCAACAGCGAGAAGGCCAAGCGGTCGACCATGCTGGGTGTGGACCGGCTGATGTCACTGATCGTTCCGGACGGGAAGCCGCGCCCGCGCGAAGTGGTCGTTCTGATCGACGCGTGCCAGTCCGGGCTGGCCATCGCCCAGATGGAGCGCGCCGCGAAGGAGCACTGGGACCGGGGGACCGACATGCCCGTGCTCACCCTGATCAGTTCCACGGACCGGATCGGCGATGCGCAGCAGATGCACTTCGCCGACTCCTTCGCGGCTGCCCTGCGCAATACGCGCGCCGGTACGGACGTCGTACACCTCGAGGCACAAGGACTCTTCAGCGAGCTGAAGGTCCGGATGAAGAAGGGCTCCCAGAACCCCCGTGATCCCCAGTTGCCCAGCTGGGTACCGCCGCGGGAGCAGTTCCGGGCCTTTCCCAACCCGCGCTATCTTCAGCCGAAGCTGCGCCGGCCGGCCGAGGCGCAACCGCACAGCGGATGGGCCTTCCACGGGCGCGCCGAGGCCGCCCGGGACGTAGTGGCCCACCTGGTCGGCACCCCTGACACCGACGAGCCCGGAACACCTCTGCTGGTCACCGGGGGACCCGGCTCGGGGAAATCTCTGCTGCTCGACTGGATCCACGCCTGCTCGGTGGGACAACCGTTGCCGACCGGCGCGGGAACACCGCCGGTCCCGGCGCCCGCGCGATGCGTCGACCTGCTGCTGGACATCCGAAACTGGAACCTGGACACCGTGGTGCGGCGGCTGGCCGAGCGCTATGAGACCGGCGAACCCGACTGCGCGGCTCTCGTGGAAGCCCTCGGCGGGCGCGGGCTGAGACTCGTCTTCGACTCACTCGACGCCAGCGCGGAGCCCGAACTGATCTACCGCATGCTACTGGTTCCCCTGGCCACGCAGCCGCGGACCCGGGTCGTCATGGCCGGCAGCCAGGTTCCGGAGGGATTCGAGGGACGCCTCGTCGATCTCGACGCGGACGCCTACTTCCGCGCCGCCGACTTGGCCGGGCTCGTCGAACACGTGCTGAGGAACCGCAAGGGCACCACCTGGTCGGTCACCGACAGCCGCTCGGTGCAGAACATCGCCCAGGCCACAGCGGCTGCGGCCGGAAAGTCGTGGCTCCGTGCTTACCTCTTCGCGGTCGACATGAGCAATGAGGACCCCGCGACCGCCCGGGTGCGGGCCGAGCGGTCCAACGCCGACCTGTTCCTCGATGAACTCGTCCGCATCAGCGGCGCGCTGGACGACGAGGATCCGCAGTGGGCGCGGGACATGCTCCTCCCGCTCGCCCTGGCCCAGGGCGACGGACTCCCGGCCGACGGGAGACTGTGGGCGGCGGTGGTGCGGGCGGCAGGGCGGCCCGGCGTCAGCGCAGTGGACCTCTCCACCGTGCAGAGCGAGGCAGGGGACTACCTCGACGTCCCGGAGGACGGTATGAACAGCCACGGGTGGCGGCTCAAACACCCGGCGACGGCCGAGTACCTGGCCGATTCGGCCGACGCGCGTGAATACCACTCACTGTTCGTCGCGGCCATGACCGAGCAGTTGCCCGTGCTGCCGTCCGGCCGGCGCGACTGGTCGAGCGCCGACCGGTACACCCGTGACCACCTCCCGCACCATGCGCGGCTCGCGGGCGTGCTGGAGGAGTTCCTCGACGACCCCGAGTTCCTGCTCGCCATGAACGGCGAGAAGCTGTACCGCGTGCTCGGTCTCCTCCAGGAGACACCCGATGACAGGGCTGCCAACGTACGCGCCCTGTGCTGGGAGCTGATGCGGTCACTCTGGCGGCTGCCCGACGGGCACACCTTGGCCCGGCTCGCACTGCACGCCCAGGTGCGGGGCCTGCACGAACTGTCCCGGCGTGCCCGTGAGTACGCGGTGGGCTGGCAGGCGGAGGCGGTCGACTGCCGTCCCCCTTCACTCCGCAAGATCATCGAAGATCGCGGCATCAAGGCAGTCCACTGCCTTCCCGACGGCGGTGAACTCGCACTCAGCGGCAGCTGGGTCCTGTATCGACCGGGTGGAGCGGACGACACCTCATGGACCTCCTTCACGCCCAGCAACGTCCCCAGCCGCGAGGTCCCGAGCCGGGTCACCGCCTCCTCCGTCATCGACCACGGTGGCGAGGCCGCACTGTTCGCGGGGGAGATCACGGGACAGGCGTGGGTCGCACTGCTGAGCGGCCCGGGGCAGCAGATCGAACCGCTTCATCTCACCTGCCCCCTGATCGCCTGCCTCAAGGTCGGAGAGGACCTGCTGATCGCGGGTAGTGACGGATGGCAGTGGCGAAGCAAGGGCGAGACCGGACGTCTGGTGGCAAGTCCGTCGCTGCGCCTCGGCGGCGTCACCGCGGCGGAGACCCCGCACGGAATCCGGGTGGCCGGGCGGACCCGGTCGGACGTGGTCGTATGGCAGCGTGACGGAACGGCCTTGCGCACCTTCGAACCGCCGCAGGCACGCGGTCTGATCAAGATCGCGTCGGACGCCGGGGGTGTCTACACCGGTGCCGGTGACGGCTCGGTGTGGTGGACGGCCTGGGACGGACGGCGTCGGCGACAGGTCCTGCAGCACGCGAGCGGCGTGAGCGAACTGCGGCTGTGCACGGTCGGTGACGCTCAGGTCCTGGTCAGCGCCGGCCTGCACGGCGACATCCGGCTGTCCCCGCTCACCGGTTCCGGCTCGCCCCGGCAGTTCGACATCGGGCTGGACGTCCACGCGGTCGACGTCCACCGAAACGGAGAGGTCGTCGTCGGTACCGCCGAGGGCCTCGTACGCATCGCGCCATGAGCAACGCCCGCACAGGGAATCGAGGAGTCGAGCGTGAGTCATGAGGACCTGAAGTCAGCCTCCGCCCGCAGGACGGCGTCGTTGCCGTACGAACTGCGCATGACACTTCATGCGCTCGCCACTGATCTGGTGGACGGTGCGGTCGATCCGCTCCGCGTGGAGTCCCGGCTGCGCAGTGTCATCACCCTCGGCAAGTCCGTTCTGGACCATCGCATTCCTCTCCCCCGGCGCCCGTTCGACTTCTCGGAGGAGAGCAGGCCGATCGGTCCCGGCGCTCTCCTGTACGAGTACGCCGAGGCGGGGGCGACAGGCCTGGGTGATGTGCTGAGCGAGCTGGACGAGGGTCTGCTGGCCGAACTCGACCAGTTGGTGACCCGAGCCGACCAGGTGCCTGCGGGGAGCGAGCTGCCGAAGGCGGCGCCGGTGAGCGGAGTTCCCCTGCTGCTCGCGCCGGTCGACGACTGGCACGTCATCGCCAGGGCCGACATCAGGTTCGATCCCGGCGCCGCGGGCCGGTCCTGGGCACCGCTGCCCGACCCGGCCGCCATCGAGCGGGGGCTGCGAGCGGCGCGGCACCTGGTGTCGGGCGTCGGAAGCCGGCTGTCCCCCGAGGTCCGTCCTCAGGTGAACGTGCGGGATCTGCTCGCTCCTTCCGCGATCGGCCCGGATTGCTGCGCCCTCGCCGTCGCACTGTCCTGGGTCGCCGCGGAGGGCGACCTCCCGGGCCTCGGCGACCTGGGTGTGCTGGCCCTGGCGGGCATCTCGCCAGACGGAGACTGGCTGCCGCCCGCGGTCTCCGAACGTGCGATGGCGGCTGCCACCGAGGCCGGCCTCGGCGTACTGTCGCGGGAGGCCGACGGCTGGCGGCTGTGCCGGGCGGGAACCGTCGAGACCGACACGGAACCGACCCTGCTCGGCGCGGTCCGGTTGCTGTGGGCGGATCAGTGGCAGGCGACGGTACGCCGCTGGGCCGCGCAGACGCTCGCGGAGCAGGAGTGGCGTGTCCTGCATTCCACCGGTGCGGCCGACTCGGCGCCCGGATGGTCCGGGCCGGCCGACCGGCGTCTGGTGGAGTTCGACCGGGCCTCCTTCCTGTTCAAACGGTTCCATGGGAAGCCGCTGTCCCGGGTGATCCAGTCCGGTGCCCGCAACTGCGGGAAGACGGTGTGCGCGCAGCAACTGGTCCGCAAGCTGGAGGGTGCCGGCTGGCAGACCGTGGTCGTGTCGCCCGACCGCCACCAACTGCCCTCCGACGGCGAGCTGCCCGTGGTGATCCGTGCCGCGCTCACCACCACCGGAGTCGACAGCTCCCGCCGGAAGGTCCTGGTCGTACTGGAAGACCTGCACGCCCTGGAGGACGGCAACGTCGGCGAGGCGCTGGAGTCCCTCGGAGAGCTCAAGGTCGGGGTCCTCGCGCTGACCCGGTTCGTCGACGGAGCGGCCAACCGCTGGGACAACCACGGGGTGACCTCCTACGTCACCCTGGTGGCCCCGGAGGACGTCCCGGACCTGGCCCGCCGGATGATCGCCCAGGCGCCCGGGGAGTACCGGGTCCGAGCCGACGACACGGCGGCTGTCGATCTGACGGTCGAGGCGTGCCAGGGGGATCTGCGGCTGCTGGGCGACCTGCTGCGCGAGGAACCGGCCGACACGCCCACTCCCGCGGCGGCCTTGCCGGAGCGTGGCCAGGGTGCCGAACTGGTGCGGGCACGGGCACGGAGCGTCTGTGACGGTCTCGGCACCGATGCGCGTGCCGCAGTGGCCCTGCTCGCCGCGGTGTCCTGGCTGGACGAGGGCCTTCCGTCCGCACATCTGGCGGCCGTTCCTGAGCACACGCGGGCAAGTCTGGCAGTGGTCGTCCACGAGGATCTGGCGAGGATTCCCAGTACCGTCCGGGCCGAGGCGGTGCTCGCCTGTGCGAGCCCCAAGGGCCTGGACGCGCTGCCCGGCCATCTGGAGCCCTACGTGGTGACCCTCCTTGGGGAGGGGAACCACCAGCGGCTCTACGCCCTGCTGCGCAAGTGTGCCGCCTACGCGCCGGAACACCTCGCCCGACTGCTGGAAATACCTGCGGTGCGCCGTGCGATCACCGACTGGGCGGCGACCGCACATCCTCGCCAGGCCCTCACCCTCCTGCGCCTGTGCCGGCGCAACAGTGACGGCCACTGGACGGCGGCCGCTCTGCCGGCCGTCATCGAACGCATTCCGCAAACGCATGACCTGACGGTTCGTGACCTGACTCTCGCCCTGACCTCACTCTGGGACGACGAGCTCCGCCTGCCGCAGAACGTGCTCTCGGACCTCGTCGCATGGGTCGGTACCCCGCAGGAGGGGCTGGACTCCGTCCTCGCGCGGTCCTCCACCCTCCCGGACCGGTTCAACCTCGTCAGCGCTCTGCTGCAGCTGGCCGGAGAGGGCACGACACCGACCGGAACGGTCTGCGAATGGCTCGAGCAACGCGCCGACGACCTCGTCCGCGGTGCCGACCCGGCCCGGCACCGGGATCTCATCGCCGTGCGGCGCATGGACGACCTGATTTTCACCAAATCGCGGCAGGCCAGAAGGGACGACGCCCCGTCGGCACTGCGCCCGCTGGTCAAACAGGCCCAGTACCTCATCGACTCCCCTCCCACCCGGGACAGGTCCCTCGCCGCCATTCTGGCCTGGTTGTCGCTGAGGCTGCACTTCGACGGCGCCGGGGACTGGGATCAGATCATCGAGCAGTACAAGTCGCAACTGCAGGCCGCGTTGGCATACTCGGACGCCAGTCAGATAAGCCTGGCCCTGTCCGACCTGGCCCAGAGCAATCGCGGACTGAGCAACCGGCTGCTCAATCACCTCAAGTTCGGGCGCACCCTGGTCCCCGTGGTGAAGGCGGCGCCGCCCGCCGAGGCCGCCATCCTCATCTCGACGGTGCGGAACATCCATGCCGCCACGCTGCGCACTCTGCTCTACCGGGAGAACCGCGACGGCGATCTGATCGCCGACAGCGGCCTGGCCCGTGAACTGGCCAAGTCCGTCTGCGCGTTCGAGGACGCACGCGGTGCGGGCATGCTGCTCAGCAGCGTCAGCCGCGTCGACGACCTCTACTGCGACACCAAGGAACGGTTCGGTTACCGGCTGGCCAGTGAGCTGGGCCAGGAGTTCGTCGAGAGGGTCATCCGGCGAGAGCGTCGGCCCGCCATCGTCTACCACCTGCTGCGGGGGCTGTGGGAGTCGGGCGCGGACTACCGGCAGGCGGTCGAGGAGTCGGCGCTCAACCTCGTCGTCTCCAGCATTCACGCGCAGCGTGGCACGGCCCGCCCCTGGGGTCCCCGGCTGGCCATGCTGCTGATCCAGGACGAGTACTTCGGCCAGCACTTCCTCCACGAGCTGGCCGCGCGGCTGGACCGCCGGGTCCTGCGCGACCGGATGGCCCAGTTGTCGCTCGACCCGGAGAGCATGGTGCACACCCATCGGCTCGGGCTCGCGCTGGTGCCCGATATCGGCGCGGACTTCGCCAAGCTGATCGAGCTGGACAAGGCCGGTGAGGTCCAGCTTTTGAGCACCGCGCGCAACGTGGCTCAGAAGCTGCAGGTGCTCGCCGACACCCTGCGGGCGGGCGGCGTCGCCGAGGCGACCGAGCTGGTGCTCAAGCACTTCAGGCAGCAGAACCCGCACTGGAGCTGGGCCGAGCGGCTGCGGGTCCGCCGTGGCATCGGCGCCTTCACCACCACGCTCGGACAGCTGCGCAAACTCGACCCGTCCGAGGCGGCGACGACCGTGGACACCTTGAGCCGACCCCACGGTGGGCAGGACCTGTCCCATTTGCGGGACCTCGTGCTGCGTAGTGTGGTGCATCCGCCCCTCGCCGCCGAATTGCTGAGCGAGGTGGAGCGCTGCCGGACCGGGCTCGGCAAGGCGGAGCTGGCTGCCCTGCGCGGCGAGCGCAGGCGCTGGCGGACGCTCATCGAGGTCTTCAAGTTCGAGCAGGACCCCCTGACCCAGGGCGTGGTGGGGCGCCACCTGGCACGGCTCGGGGTGACCAACCGGACGGAGGAGACCGAGTGGATGCACACCTTGGTCACCACCCGGTGGGAGGGCACGATGCATCTGCTCGCCAGCCCACGCGCGGTGAGCGAGCTGCTGACGCTCGCTTTCATGTGGGAGCCCCAGTGGGGCGAGCAACTGGCCGCCAGTGTCAACGTCGACCGGCTGCTCAACCGGCTGCGGCTGGGTCTGCGGTCCGACCTCCAGGACGTTCCCCGCCTGTTGGAGGCGCTGTGGCTGACCGGTCACCGTGACGCGTTCGACGTCGTCCTCGGCCATGTGCGCGGGCTGCCCGTCGATGTCCTGGCGAACGCGCTGGGCCTGCGCCAGGCAAGCAGACTCCTGCAGGTGATCCACGTCGCGAAGAGATCGGCCGATGCACTGCCGGAGGCGGTGGGCCGGCTGGTCGAGCAGGTGGCGGGCCGGCCTTTGGTGGTGGACGCCGAGGCGCACTGGGCGGGCCTCGGATGGGCGGCGCAGGCCCTGCACGAGTGCTCCGGCCTCCGCTTCCTGCCGGAGGTCGTCCCGGCGCTGCGGCCCAACACCGTGGCGTATCCCGCCGCCGTCGCCTGGGCGGCGGCCTGGCTGCCCCGTACCGAATGGTCGAGCGCGATCGTCTCCGAAGCCGTGGACGCCTTCGAGAAGTCCGGCAGCAACCAGCACTGGCATCCCCGCGAGACCTGTATGACATTGATCGCCGCCGCGAGGGCCGGCCTTCTGCCCGCCGACGGCCCCCTCGACCCGCAGTGGTACGCGGCCACCGAGGCGAGCCCCCACCTGCTCACGCTCTTGTTCCGGGAGGCGGAGGTGTCCCCGTTCCTGCGCGCGCACCTGGCGCGTCCGGAGATCGCCACTCGCATGCGCAAGGTGATCAGTGCCCCCGGCCTCTCCTCTCACCTGTGCAAGAAGGAACTGAGCTCCGCCGTGGAGCGGCTGTGTCCGGAGCCGCCCACGCCCGGCCCGGGCCCGAACAAGGGGCTCGGGCTGTGAGGTCCCGGTGAAGTCGTCCCAGCCGGACCACAGGCCCCGCCGCACCCCGAGCAGGCGTGCAGCGGGGCCCGTGGTCAGCTCAGGTCCCCCACCGACGGCACCACCACTCCGTACAGGTCCGCGATCGTCGCCAAGGCGCTGTGGTGGAGGTGGTCCGCGGGGACCTCGGTGAGGGGTGTGGGCAGGGGGCGGGTGGCGCAGGCGTCGGCGACGACCGTGGGGCGGTTGCCGCGCAGGAAGGCGCCGGCGGTGGTGAACGTGACGCACATATGGGTCATGAAGCCGGCGATGACGACGTCCTTGTGGCCGGCGGCGTCGACGCGGGCGCCGAGGTCGGTGCCGTGGAAGCCGTCCGGGACCGTCTTGACGACGACCGCCTCGCCCTCGGCGGGCGCCACCTTCGGGTGGATGGCACCGATGTCGGCGCGGATGTCGTACGGGGTGTCCGGGCCGCCGTCGTTGACGACGTGGAGGATCGTCGCGCCGGCCTCGCGGGCGCGGGCGAGCAGGGCGGCGCCGGCGTCGAGGGCCTCCTGCCAGCCCGTCAGCTCCATCACGCCGCGGGTGTAGGTGTTCTGGTAGTCGACCATGATCAGGGTCGCGGCGGACAGGGACGCGGGCGTCTGGTCAAAGCGGTTGAGGTCACGCAGAGTTGTCGTCTTCATGGCGTCCACGCTAGGAGTCGCCCGGCCATGGCGGCAATGTCGTGTAACTTGCAGATTCGGACATGGCCGGTGACCGAGACGCCGGATCGCCGAGCTGCCGGGTCATCGGGATACGGGGGTGCGTGGGGTTGGTCGGGCGCTTCATCGTCGTCATGCTCTTCGACGGGGTGGACCTGCTGGACGTCACCGGTCCGCCCGAGGTGTTCTCGCTGCTGCGGCGGGAGGTGGACGACGCCGACGGGTACGAGGTCGTCCTCGCCGCCGGGACGGCCGACCCGGTGACCACCTCCGCCGGGGTACGGGTGCTGCCCGACGCCACCTTCGCCGAGGTGGCCGCGCGGCGGATCGACACGCTGCTGGTGCCGGGTGCCGTCGAGGTCGACGTACGACGGCAGGTGCGGGCCGTCGTCGATCCCGGGCTGGTGGAGTGGGTGAGGACGCTCGCCGCACGGTCGCGGCGTGTCGCGTCCGTGTGCGTGGGGGCGCATCTGCTCGCCGCCGCGGGCCTGCTGGACGGGCGCCGGGCGACCACACACTGGTCGACGGCCGCGCAGCTCGCCGCCGATCACCCGGAGGTGGAGGTCGACGCCGACCCCATCTTCATCCGTGACGGCGGTGTGTGGACCGGCGCGGGCATCAGCGCCTGCCTGGATCTGTCGCTCGCCCTGGTCGCCGACGACTTCGGCGAGGCCGTCGCCCTGCGGGTCGCCCGGCAGCTCGTGATGTACCTCAAACGCCCCAGCGGGCAGAGCCAGTTCAGCGTGCCGATCGAGCCCGTGTCCACCACGCGTCGCATCGACGATCTGCGGCGGTACATCGCTCGGCACCTCACCGCGCCGCTGACCGTCCCGGACCTCGCCCGCGAGACCAAGGTCAGCGAGCGGCAGCTCACCCGCCTGTTCAAGGACGAACTCGGCACGACCCCCGCCGCCTACGTCGAGGCCGCCCGCGTCGAGGCCGCCCGCAACCGGCTGGAGACCACCGACGACGTGCTCGAACGCGTCGCCGCCGGCTGCGGGTTCGGCACGGTCGACACGCTGATCCGCGCGTTTCGCCGGCGGCTCGACACCACGCCGACGGAGTACCGGATGCGCTTCCGGCACTCCGCCGGACGCCCGGCGAGCGACGGTGTCACACCTGCGTCAGCGTGATGTCCTGCTGCCGTGCCGCGTGGAAGCGGGGCAGCGGCAGACCACCCTGGGGACGCAGCTCCATCACGGTGGCCTCGACGTGGGCCGCGCCGGGGCGCAGCGCGTCAGTGGCGACCAGACCGGTGTTCTCCCAGCGGTGCTCCACGCCGTCGCAGACCGCCCGGGTGCCGCCGATGCCGTGGCGCACGGTGGTGTTCGCGTACGGGGTGGTGGCGGTGGCGGGGGCGCTCTGGGCGACGGAGGAGCTGACCCACACGGGGCCCGTGCTGCCGAGGCAGCTGTAGGTGCCGGACAGGGTGACGGTGCCGCCGGCGGTGATGCGGCCGACCGGGTCGACGGTGACCGTCTCGTAGGAGCCGGTGACGGGGGCTCTGCCGGAGGAGTCGGCGGCGGCCGGGGCGGCGGGGGCCGCGGCCAGCAGCGCGAGGGCGCCGGCCGCCGCGCCGAGGGCGGCGCGCAGGGAGGGGCGGGGCAGCGAGGACAGGGTCATGGGAACCTCCTGAAGTGGGGGTTTCCACTGGTACCGGCCCACCGCGCCCGCACGCGTGAACGTCACCCCATCGGTGGCGCGTCCCACACCCACCGGGCGGCAGGGGCGACGCCGATACGGGCCCCGGTCCGCCCCCGCCGTCGCGGTCGCGTCCCCGCCTTCGCTGTCGCGTCCCCGCCGTCGCGGGCGCGTCGCCGGTATGTCGTAGGGCTGTCACGCTTGGCCGCCGGGTCTTGGCCGGGGGCCGGCCGCGGGCGCATGGTCGAGTCGTAGGACGGTCGTCCGGCCGGCCTACCGGACGTGGAGGTGTGCCATGTGTTCCCACCGCTCCTCGTGCCCCGCGGCCGACGGTCGCCCCGCGCACGTCGTCGCCGCCCACCCCGAGCAGGGCTGGAGCCTGCTGTGCGACGGCACGATCGCCTTCGACGACACCGGTGAGCTGCGGCCCGACGGCCGTGTCGTCGCCCCGCACCGGGTGCCCGACGGCTCGGCCGGCCGACTCGCGATGGCCGCCTGACACCCCGCGCGGGCGGTGACCGCCTGACACCCCGTGCGGGCGGTGACCGCCTGACACCCCGCGCGGCCACGGGTCACGGCAGCACGGCGAATCCGTCCAGCTCGACCATCGCCTCCTCGTCCCACAGGCGTACGACCTGGACGACCGCCATCGCCGGGTAGTCCCGTCCCGCCGAGCGGCGCCAGATGCGGCCGAGTTCGGGGGCGTGGGCCCGGTAGGCGGCGACGTCCGTGGCGTAGACGGTGACCCGGGCGAGGTCGGCGGGGGTGCCGCCGGCCGCGCGCAACGCAGTGAGCAGGTTGTCCAGCGCCCGCGTGAACTGCTCCGGCAACGTCGTCCCCGTGATCTTGCCGTCGCCGTCCAGGGCGGTCTGCCCGGCGAGGAAGACCACGCGGGAGCCGGTGGCGACGACGGCGTGGGAGAAGCCGGTGGCCGGGGAGAGTTCGGGCGGGTCGATGCGCTCCGTGGTCACGGGGTGGCCTCCAGACGGGCGTACAACTCCTTGGCGATGATGCCGCGTTGGACCTCGCTGGCCCCCTCGTAGATGCGCGGGGCGCGCACTTCGCGGTAGAGGTGCTCCAGCAGGTGGCCGCGTTGCAGCGCGCGGGCGCCGTGCAGCTGGACCGCCGTGTCGACGACGAACTGCGCGGTCTCGGTGGCGAGCAGTTTCGCCATCGCCGCGCGCCTCGGCACCTCGGGGGCCTTGTCGTCGTGCGCCGACGCCGCCGCGTAGACCATCAGGCGGGCGGCCTCGGTGCGCAGCGCCATCTCGGCGACCTGGTGGGAGACGGCCTGCAGGTCGCGCAGGGTGCCGCCGAAGGCGTCCCGGCGCGCCGTGTGGGCGAGGGTGGCGTCCAGGGCCGCCTGGGCCATGCCGACGGCGAAGGCGCCGACGCTGGGGCGGAACAGGTTCAGGGTGCCCATGGCGACGGCGAAGCCGCGGTCGACCTCGCCGAGGACGTCGCCGCCGGTCACCGGCACGGCGTCGAAGCGCAGGGCGCCGATGGGATGCGGGGAGAGCATCTCCAGGGGGCGGCCGGTGAGTCCGGGACGATCGGCGGGCACCAGGAACGCGGTGACGCCGCGGGCGCCGGCGCCGGGGGTGGTCCGGGCGAAGACGGTGTAGAAGTCGGCCTCGGGGGCGTTGGAGATCCAGCACTTCTCCCCGGTGAGCCGCCACCGCCCGGGCCCGTCGCCCTCCGCGACGGCGTCACGACCGTCCGGCGGCCCTTCGCCGCTCGCGCCCGGCCCGATCCCCGCCGGTCCGCCGCCCTCCCGGACGGCGGGGTCACGACCCTCCCGCGGCCCGTCGATACGCCCGCCCCGCCCGAGCCCCGCCCATCCGCCGCCCCCCGCGACGGCGGGGTCGCGACCCTCCGACGGCACCTCGAAACGCCCGTCCGGCCCGGTCTCCACCTGGTTGTGGCCCTCCGCGACGGCAGCCCCCCGACCACCCGGCGGCACCTCGGTCCGTCCGTCCGGCCCCGTCCCCGCCGGGCCGCCGGACCCCGCCCCGGAATTGCCGTCCGCCGCCAGCGTCAGCGCTGCCGCGTCCGAGCCCGCGCCCGGCTCGCTCAAAGCGAAGGCGGCGATCGCCGTGCCCTCGGTGACCGCCGGGAGCCAGCGGCGGCGCTGGGCCTCGGTGCCGTGGGCGTGGACGGGGTGGGCGCCCAGCCCCTGGAGGGCGAGGGCGGTCTCGGCCTCGGTGCAGGCGTAGGCCAGGGACTCCCGCATCAGGCACAGGTCGAGCGCGCCGGAGGTGAACAGCCGGCGCAGCAGTCCGAGCCGGCCCAGTTCGGCGACGAGGGCGCGGTTGACGTGTCCGGGTTCGCCCTTCTCGGCGAGCGGGCGCAGCCGCCCCGCGGCCAGGGCGCGCAGCTCGGCACACCAGGCGGTCTGTTCCGGTTCGAGCGAGAATGCGGGCATTGCCGGTCCCCTCTCCCTCGGGCTTCACCCGACGATATCGCGTACCGTTGACTGTCGTCACCAAGGCGATACGCTCCAGGTACTGCGAGCCCGGTAAGCGAGCCCACCACCACGGCCGACTCGGCAAGGGGGCGAACCGCCATGACGACCACGGCGCACCTGGACACCTTCGCGCGCGACCACCTCCCGCCGCGCGAACAGTGGCCCGAGCTCCTCTTCGACCTCCCCGAGCTGCACTACCCCGACCGCCTCAACTGCGCGGACGTCCTCCTCGCCGGCCCCCCGGCCGGCCGCCCCGCCTTCCGCACGGCGGACGGGGCCGTGTGGACCTACGGCGATCTGCGGGCCCGCGTCGACCGGCTCGCCCACCTGCTCACCCGGGACCTGGGGATCGTGCCCGGCAACCGGGTGCTGTTGCGCGGCCCGACCACGCCGTGGCTCGCCGCCTGCTGGCTCGCGGTGCTGAAGGCGGGCGCGATCGCGGTCACCGTGCTGGCCCAGCAGCGTCCGCACGAGCTGGCCACGATGTGCGAGATCGCCCAGGTGCGGCACGCGCTGTGCGACATCCGCGCGGTCGACGACCTCGCGAAGGCCGAGATACCGGGGCTGTCCCTCACCACGTACGGGGGCGACTCCCCCGACGACCTGCTGCGCCGCCCCGCGCCCGAGGAGCCGTACGAGGCGGTGGCCACGGCGGCCGACGACGTGGCCCTGATCGCCTTCACCTCCGGTACGACGGGCCGCCCGAAGGGCTGCATGCACCTGCACCGGGACGTGCTCGCGATCGCCGACACCTTCTCCCGGCACGTCCTGAAGCCCACCGCCGACGACGTGTTCACGGGCTCTCCCCCGCTCGGCTTCACCTTCGGGCTCGGCGGTCTGGTGGTGTTCCCGCTGCGGGCCGGCGCCAGCGCGCTGCTGCTCGAACAGGCAGGCCCCAGGCAGTTGCTGCCCGCGATCGCCGAGCACCGCGTCTCGGTCCTGTTCACCGCGCCGACCGCCTACCGCGCGATGCTCGCCGAACTCGACGGCCACGACGTCTCGTCGCTGCGCCGCTGCGTGTCGGCCGGCGAGAACCTCCCCGCGGCCACCTGGCGCGCCTGGCAGGAGAAGACCGGCCTGCGGATCATCAACGGCATCGGCGCCACCGAGCTGCTGCACATCTTCATCTCCGCCGCCGACGAGGACATCAGGCCGGGCACGACCGGCGTCCCGGTGCCCGGCTGGCAGGCGCGGGTGCAGGACGCCGACGGCCGCGAGCTGCCCGCCGGCGAGCCCGGGCTGCTCGCCGTGCGCGGCCCGGTGGGCTGCCGCTACCTCGCCGACGCGCGGCAGCGCGACTACGTACGCGGCGGCTGGAACATCACCGGCGACACCTATGTCCGCGACGACGACGGCTACTTCCGCTACGTGGCCCGCGCCGACGACATGATCATCTCGGCCGGGTACAACATCGCCGGGCCGGAGGTCGAGGACGCCCTGCTGCGCCACCCCGACGTGGTGGAGGCGGCGGTCGTCGGACGGCCCGACGAGGACCGCGGACAGGTCGTCGTGGCGTACGTCGTCCTGGAGGAGGGCGCGGCGCGGGACACGGAGGCGCTGCGCGCGCATGTGAAGGCGGAGTTGGCGCCGTACAAGTGCCCGCGCGAGATCGTGTACCTGGACGCGCTGCCGCGCACGGCGACCGGGAAACTCCAGCGGTTCCGGCTGCGCGCGCACGAGTGAGGGGGCGGCCGGATGAGGAGACGGAGGGACGAGGAGAAGGTGAACGTGACCAGCAGCGATGCCGACGACCTAAAATGATCAACGTGTCCGACCAGCACGCTCCCCGGTCCCTCATCGTCACGCTCTACGGCGCCTACGGCCGCTTCGTCCCGGGCCCGGTGCCCGTGGCCGAACTGATCCGGCTGCTGGCCGCGGTCGGCGTCGACGCGCCCTCGGTGCGCTCCTCGGTGTCCCGGCTCAAGCGGCGCGGGCTGCTGCTGCCGGCCCGCACGCAGAGCGGCGCCGCAGGCTACGAACTCTCGCCCGAGGCGCGGCAGTTGCTGGAGGACGGCGACCGCCGCATCTACGCCGGCGCACCGCCTCAGGACGAGGGCTGGGTGCTGGCGGTGTTCTCGGTGCCGGAGTCGGAGCGGCAGAAGCGGCACGTGCTGCGCTCCCGCCTGGCCGGCCTCGGCTTCGGCACGGCCGCCCCCGGTGTGTGGATCGCCCCGGCCCGGCTGTACGAGGAGACCCGGCACACCCTGCAGCGGCTGCACCTCGACGGCTACGTCGACTTCTTCCGCGGCGAGCACCTCGGGTACGCGCCCACGGCCGAGGCGGTCGCCCGCTGGTGGGACCTGGCGGCCATCGCCAAGGAGCACGAGGCGTTCCTCGACCGCCACGAACCGGTGCTGCACGCCTGGCAGCAGCGGCAGGGCACCCCGCCCGAGGAGGCCTACCGCGACTACCTCCTCGCCCTGGACTCCTGGCGCCACCTGCCCTACACCGACCCCGGCCTGCCGGCGCGGCTGCTGCCCGCCGACTGGCCGGGGGTGCGCTCGACGGCGGTGTTCCGGGCGCTGCACGAGCGCCTGCGCGACGCCGGCGCCGAGTTCGCGGGCGTGACGCGGCCACCGGACTGAAACGCCGTCTCCAGGCTCGGCGTTCAGAGGCTCAGCCGGGGTTTCGGCGCGTCCGTGCGGCCGGTCTGGGGGCGGCGGCTGCCCGCCCGGTACGGCGCGGGCCACACGGCGCCGGGTCCGGCATAGCCCTGCTCGGCGGCCGCGTGCAGGGTCCAGTGCGGGTCGTACAGATGCGGGCGGGCCAGCGCGCACAGGTCGGTGCGGCCCGCCAGGATCAGGGAGTTGACGTCGTCCCAGGAGGAGATCGCGCCGACCGCGATCACCGGCACGCCCACCTCGTGCCGGATCCGGTCGGCGTACGGCGTCTGGTACGACCGCCCGAACTCCGGCCGCTCCTCGGCGACGACCTGCCCGGTCGACACGTCGATCGCGTCGGCGCCGTGCGCGGCGAAGGCGCGGGCGATCTCCACGGCGTCCTCGGCGGTGGTGCCGCCGTCGGCCCAGTCGGTGGCCGAGATGCGCACCGTCATGGGCCGTTCGGCCGGCCATACGGCGCGTACGGCGTCGAAGACCTCCAGCGGGAACCGCAGCCGCCGCTCCAGGGTGCCGCCGTAGGCGTCGGTGCGGTGGTTGGTCAGCGGGGACAGGAAGCCGGAGAGCAGATAGCCGTGCGCGCAGTGCAGTTCGAGCAGGTCGAAACCGGCCCGGGCGGCGCGCTCGGCGCTGCTCACGAACTGCTCCCGGACGTCGGTGAGCTGGGCCCGGGACAGCTCCCGCGGCACCTGGCTGTCCGGCTTGTACGGCAGCGGGGAGGCGGCCACCAGCGGCCAGTTGCCCTCGGGCAGCGGCTCGTCCATGCCCTCCCACATCAGCTGGGTGGAGCCCTTGCGGCCGCTGTGGCCGAGCTGCACGCCGATCGCCGTCCCGGGCGACCGGGCGTGCACGAAGTCCACGATCCGTTTCCAGGCCGCCGCCTGCCGGCCGTCGTACAGGCCGGCGCAGCCCGGAGTGATCCGCCCCTCGGGGCTCACGCAGACCATCTCGGTCATCACCAGGCCGGCGCCGCCGAGGGCGCGGGCGCCGAGGTGGACGAGGTGGAAGTCGCCGGGGACGCCGTCGACGGCGGAGTACATGTCCATCGGGGAGACGACGACCCGGTTGCGCAGGGTCAGTCCGCGCAGCCGGAACGGCGTGAACATGGGCGGGGTGCCGGGTGGGCAGCCGAATTCCCGCTCGACGGACTCGGTGAAGGAGGGGTCGCGCAGGCGCAGGTTGTCGTGGGTGACGCGGCGCGAGCGGGTGAGCAGGTTGAAGGCGAACCGGCGGGGCGGCTGGTCGAGGTGGTGGGCCAGCTCCTCGAACCACTCCAGGCTGGCGCGGGCCGCGCGCTGGGTGGAGGCGACGACGGGCTTGCGTTCCTCCTCGTACGCACCGAGCGCCTGCTCCACGGTGGGCTGTTCCTCCAGGCAGGCGGCCAGCGCGAGGGCGTCCTCGACGGCGAGCTTGGTGCCGGAGCCGATGGAGAAGTGCGCGGTGTGGGCGGCGTCGCCGAGCAGGACGACGTTGCCGTGGTGCCAGCGGGCGTTGACGACCGTGCGGAAGGTGGTCCAGGCGGAGTTGTTGGAGCGCAGCGGGCGGCCGCCGAGGGCCTCGGCGAAGATCTTGGCGCAGCGGGCGATCGACTCGCTCTCGGTCAGCTCGTCGAAACCGGCGGCGCGCCAGACCTCCTCGCGCATCTCCACGATCACGGTGGAGGCACCGAGTTGATGGTGCGGCCCGAAGGGCCTCGTTGAGGGGTGGTGGTCGGGAGACGGGCGGGCATAGGGGTAGCCGTGCAGCTGCATCACGCCGTGCTCGGTCTCGGCGATCTCGAAGCGGAACGCGTCGAAGGCGAAGTCGGCGGCGAGCCAGATGTAGCGGCAGCGGTGCGCGGTGATCCGGGGGCGGAAGGTGTCTGCGTACGCCGCGCGCGTGGTGCTGTGGACTCCGTCGGCGGCGACGACGAGGTCGTAGGTCGCCGCCAGCGTGTGCACGTCGGGTGCCTCGGTACGGAAGCGGAGCTCGACGCCGAGGGCCTCGCAGCGGTCGTGCAGGATCTGCAGGAGGCGTTTGCGGCCCAGGGCGGCGAAGCCGTGTCCTCCGGAGGTCTGCTTGGTTCCCCGGTGGACGATGTCGATGTCGTCCCAGCGGACGAATTCCTTCTGCAGGGCCGTGTAGACCACCGGGTCGGCGTGTTCGATGCCGCCGAGGGTTTCGTCGGAGAGGACCACGCCGAAGCCGAAGGTGTCGTCGGGGGCGTTGCGTTCCCACACGGTCACCTGCCGGTGGGGGTCCAGGCTTTTCAGCAACGCCGCCGCGTAGAGGCCGCCGGGGCCGCCGCCGATGATCGCGATGCGCATCCGTCTACCTCCCCTGCCACTTCGGTGGGCGCTTCTCCGTGAAGGCCGCGTGGAACTCCGCGTAGTCCTCGCCGTTCATCAGCAGGGCCTGGGTGGAGGCGTCCAGTTCGATCGAGGCCGCCAGCGGCATGTCCAGTTCCGAGGTGAGCAGCGCCTTCGTCTGGGCGTACGCCAGGGCCGGGCCGTCGGCCAGGCGGCGGGCCAGGTCCTGGGCGGCCTCGTCGGCGCGGCCCTCCTCGGTCAGCTCGCTGATCAGGCCGATGCGCTCGGCCTCCGGGGCGCGCACCGCGTCGCCGAGCATGAGCAGGCGGGTGGCGTGGCCGAGGCCGACGACGCGGGGCAGCAGATAGGCCGCGCCCATGTCGCCGCCGGACAGGCCGACGCGGGTGAAGAGGAAGGCGAACCGGGCGGTGGGGTCGGCGACGCGGAAGTCGGCGGCGAGGGCGAGCACCGCGCCGGCGCCGGCGGCCACGCCGTGCAGCGCGGCGATCACCGGGAAGGGGCACTCGCGGATCGCGCGCACGACCTGCCCGGTCATCCGGTTGAAGTCGAGCAGCTGGGCCGTGTCCATGGACAAGGTGGCGCCGATGATCTCGTCGACGTCGCCGCCGGAGCAGAAGCCGCGGCCTTCGCCCGCCAGCACCAGGGCGCGCACGGACCGCTCCCGGGACAGCTCGGCGAGCAGGTCGCGCAGGTCGGCGTAGGCGCCGAAGGTGAGGGCGTTGAGCTTGTCGGGGCGGGCCAGGGTGACGGTGGCGACGCCGTCGCTGTGCTCGACCCTCAAGTGCTCCCAGGCGGGGGTGCGGGCGGCGGAGCCGGTGAAGGGACTCATGCGGGGCGGCCTCCTCACTGAGCGCTACCCCACGAAGCTATCACCGATCCGTGACCGTCGTCACGAGTGCGCGATACGGCGTCCGGAACATTGGCCGAAGAACGTCACGGCTCCTCGATGGATGGGTAACGAAGGAACGCGCGAGGCGACGGAGGACGCTCGGCCGGGTAGGTCGCCCGGTGCCGGGGCCGACGGTCCCGGACGGCGCCCGGCCCGAGGACCGTGCCGGACGCGCCCGGCCGAAGGCCGTGCCGGGCAGCGCCGTATCCTTCGTAGGTCGAAAGCAGGACAGCCTGCTGATGAACGGACTCGCTGTGCACGATCGCCCCGCCTTCTCCGCCTCCTGGCGCATCCCGCTGCCGCACTCCGCCGCGGCCGTGCCGGTGGCGCGTGCCCTGGTGCGCACGGCCCTGGCCGAGCTGGAGCACGGCGCGGACAGCGACACGGCGGAGCTGCTGACGGCGGAGCTGGTGGCGAACGCCGTGGAGCACACCTCCGGCGCCACGCCGATAGAGCTGGTCGTGGAGCTGCTGCCGACCGGCTGCCAGGTGGAGGTGCACGACCCGGACCCGGCGCCGCCCGGCGATCTGACCCGGCCCACCCTGGCCGCGCCCGACCCGTGGCAGGAGGGCGGCCGCGGGCTGCTGCTGATCCGCACGCTCAGCTCGTCGTGCGGGCACCGCCCCACCGAGTCCGGCAAGGCGGTGTGGTTCAGACTCCCAGTGGTTCCCGCTCAGCGGCGTCCGGCCTGACCTCGGCCGCCGGGCGGGCGAGCCGCGAGTGGCGGCGCCCGTAAGCGGCGTACACGCCGAGACCGACGGCCAGGAACGCGGCGAACTGCACCCAGGCGGTCCAGCCCGTCTCGTACATCAGGTACAGGCAGAAGCCGACGCCCAGCAGCGGCAGCACCGGGTACAGCGGCACCCGGAAGGTGCGGGCGAGGCCGGGCTCGCGGCGGCGCAGGGCGATCACCGCGATGTTGACCACGGCCATGATCGCCAGGGTGCCGATGGTGCACAGGTCGACCACCGCGTCGAGCGAGGCGAAGGCCGCCGGGACGGCGAAGACGACGGCGATGATCAGGGTGCCCGCGACGGGGGTCGAGGTGCGCGGGGAGACCTGCTCGAAGACGCGCGGGATCAGTCCGTCGCGGGACATCGACATCAGGATGCGGCTCTGGCCGTACATCACCGCGAGCACCACCGAGGCGATCGCGACGACCGCGCCGAAGGCGATCACGCCGCCGCCGACCGAGGAGCCGGTGACCTGGTTGACGACGTAGGACAGGGCGGCGGGCCGGCCGCCGACCTCCTTTGCGCCGACGGCGCCGGTCGCGGCGAGGGCGACCGCGCAGTACAGCAGGGTGACCACGCCCATGCAGACCAGGATGGCGACGGGGATGTCCCGGCGCGGGTTCTTCGCCTCCTCGCCGGCCGTGGTGATCGCGTCGAAGCCGATGTAGGAGAAGAACGCGGCCGTGGTGCCCGCGCCGATGCCGCCGAGACCGGCCGGGGCGAACGGGGTGAGGTTGCCGTCCTTGAAGGCGTAGAAGCCGATGGCGCAGAACGCGAGCAGGATCGCCAGCTTGACCGCGGCCATGGCGGCGGTCGCCCGGGCGCTCTCGCGCACCCCGCGCACCAGCAGCACGCAGGCCAGCGCGATGACGATCACGGCCGGAAGGTTCACGATCCCGCCCTCGCCGGGGCCGGCCGACAGCGCGGCCGGGAGCTGCGCGCCGGTGAGGCTGTGCAGCAGCTCGTTGACGTACTGGCTCCAGCCGACGGCGACGGCGGAGATCGACACGCCGTATTCGAGGAGCAGGCACCAGCCGACGAGGAAGGCGGTGGTCTCGCCGAGGCCGGCGTAGGCGAAGGAGTACGACGATCCGGAGACCGGGATCGCGCCGCCCAGCTCGGCGAAGGAGAACGCGGTGAAGACGCAGGTGATCGCGGCGAGCAGGAAGGAGACGACGACGGCGGGCCCGGCCTGGGCGACGGAGTCGGACAGGCCGACGAAGATGCCGGTGCCGACGATCGCGCCGACGCCGAAGCAGATCAGCTGGGCGAGGCCCATGGTGCGCTTGAGGCCGTGGCCGTCCCGGTCGGCGCCGGATTCGGCGACCAGGAGCGCGGGGGACTTGATGCGGGGCATGCGGGTGGTGCTCGTTTCTGGGGACGACAGTGCGCCGGGGTCGGGCGCGCGGCGGCCGCGGAATGGGTGGCTCCGGGCCGCCGGACAGCATACGGCCTGGTCGGCCGCGTAACCCGCTGCGTGGCGGGTGGTCAGGCCAGGGTGGCCACGAGGACGGCCTTGATGGTGTGCAGGCGGTTCTCGGCCTCGTCGAAGACGACGGAGTGGGCGGACTCGAAGACCTCGTCCGTGACCTCCAGGGAGTCCAGCCCGTGGGTCTCGAAGATCTCCCGCCCGACCTTGGTGCCCAGGTCGTGGAAGGCGGGCAGGCAGTGCAGGAACTTCACGTCCGGGTTGCCGGTGGCGCGCAGCACGTCCATGGTCACGGCGTAGGGGGCGAGAGCGGCGATGCGCTCGTCCCAGACCTCCTTGGGCTCGCCCATGGACACCCAGACGTCGGTGGCGACGAAGTCGGCGCCGCGCACGCCCTCCTCCAGGGCCTCGGTGAGGGTGACGCGGGCGCCGGTGGTGCCGGCGAGCTCACGGGCGCGGTCGACGACGTCCTGGGCGGGCCAGTAGGACTTCGGGGCGACGATCCGGACGTCCATGCCGAGCAGGGCGCCGGTGATCAGGTAGGAGTTGCCCATGTTGAAGCGGGCGTCGCCGAGGTAGGCGAACGCGATGCGGGTGAGCGGCTTGGCGCTGTGCTCGGTCATGGTGAGCACGTCGGCGAGCATCTGGGTGGGGTGCCAGTCGTCGGTGAGGCCGTTGAAGACGGGCACGCCGGCGTACGCGGCCAGCTCCTCGACCTTCTCCTGGCTGTCGCCGCGGTACTCGATGCCGTCGTACATCCGGCCCAGCACCCGCGCGGTGTCCTTCACGGACTCCTTGTGGCCGATCTGGGAGCCCGACGGGTCCAGGTACGTGGTGTGGGCGCCCTGGTCGGCGGCGGCGACCTCGAACGCGCAGCGGGTGCGGGTGGAGGTCTTCTCGAAGATCAGCGCGATGTTCCTGCCGCGCAGGTACTGCTGCTCGGTCCCGGCCTTCTTGGCGGCCTTCAGCTCGGCGGCCAGCTCGACCAGGCCGCGGAACTCCTCCGGGCTGAAGTCCAGCTCCTTGAGGAAGTGGCGGCCGGCGAGGGCGGTCGGGACTGTCGCCATGGGGGCGCTCCAGAGGGACGGGGGACGGCTGACTATTGGAAGTCTATACGATCCTCGGCATTTATATACGGCCCCCACCCCTGTGCTCGTACACGGCTGTACGGCGGTACGGCTATACGGCGTCCCGCTCGACCGGACAGCTCATGCAGCGGGGGCCTCCCCTGCCCCGGCCCAGTTCGCTGCCGGGGATCTCGATCACCTCGATGCCCTGCTTGCGCAGATGGGTGTTGGTGGTGGAGTTGCGCTCGTAGGCGACGACGACGCCCGGCTCGACGGCGAGGACGTTGCAGCCGTCGTCCCACTGCTCGCGCTCGGCGGCGTGCACGTCCTGGGTGGCGGTGAGCACACGGATCTCGCTCAGGCCGAGCGCGGCGGCGATCGCGCGGTGCATGTGCTCCGGCGGATGGTCGGTGACCTTCAGCTCCTTGTCCCCGCCGCCGGGCTCGATGGTGTACGAGCGGAGCATGCCGAGGCCCGCGTACTGCGTGAAGGTGTCGCCGTCGACCATCGTCATCACGGTGTCCAGGTGCATGAAGGCGCGCCGCTTCGGCATGTCCAGCGCCACGATCGTGCGGGCGGAACCGGCCGCGAACAGTTTGTGCGCCAGCATCTCCACCGCTTGCGGCGTGGTGCGCTCGCTCATGCCGATCAGCACCGCGCCGTTGCCGATCACGAGCACGTCGCCGCCCTCGATGGTGGACGGGTAGTCCGCCTGCCCCTCGGACCACAGCCGGAAGGTCTCCTCCCGGAAGAGCGGGTGGTGCCGGTAGATCGCCTCGAAGTGGACGGTCTCGCGCTGCCGGGCCGGCCAGCGCATCGCGTTCACGGAGACGCCGTCGTAGATCCAGGCGGAGGTGTCGCGGGTGAAGAGGTGGTTGGGCAGCGGCGCCAGCAGGAAGTCGTCGAGCTCCATCGCGTGGAAGCGGACCGAGACCGGCTCGGCGTGCGCCTGCAGGAACTCCCGCTTGGTCATCCCGCCGACCAGCGCCTCGGCCAGCTCGCGCGCCGGGAGCGTCTCGAAGGCCTCGCGCAGGTGGTCGGTGGCGAGGGGGCCGTACTCCTTCTCGTCGAAGACGCGGTCGAGGACGAGCGCCCTGGCGTCGGGGAGCTCCAGGGTCTCGGTGAGCAGGTCACCGAAGAGGTGGACGGTGACGCCCCGGTCGCGCAGCACGTCCGCGAACCCGTCGTGCTCGGCGCGCGCCCGGCGCACCCAGAGCACGTCGTCGAAGAGGAGGGCCGTCTTGTTGCTGGGCGTGAGCCTTTTGAGCTCGAGATCGGGCCGGTGCAGGATCACGCGGCGCAGCCGCCCGGTTTCGGAGTCGACGTGGAATCCCATGCCTCCATCCTGACCACGCACCGCCCTGTTGACCCACCACTCGCGCGTTTTCTCTTGCGGAGGGGGTGGGGTGGCGGGGGTTTCGGCCGGGGGGGCCGCCTTCGAGACCGAGTGACTCGGGTGGTGGGGCGGCTTGGCCCTGGCCCGGTGGTGGGTGCGGGGGTGGGGAGGGCGAGGTGGGTGCGGGCGATCGGCGAGCCGGCCGCCGCCCGTCTGCCGTCGCCGGGGGCCGGGGCCGGGTCAGCGGCTCGCTTGGGGTCGGAGCGCGGTCAGCGGCTCGGCTGGGGCTGGAGCGCGGTCAGCCGCTCGGTTGGGGTTGCAGTTGTTCCGGGCGGGAGAGGAGGCGGCGGGTGGCGCGGGTCGGCTCCAGGGTTGCGTGGGCGACGATCCAGCCGGCCAGGGTGTGCGGGTCCGTCGGACGGTCCGCCAGCTGCTCGGTGTAGCCGGCCAGCGCGGCGGCGGCGTCGCCGGCGGCCAGGTGCGCGTCGGGCGTGCGCGGGGCGGCGGGCGCGTCGGCGAAGGCGTGGGTGCGCCGGTCGGGCCAGAACGCGCGGTCCGGGCGGAAGCGCAGCGGGGAGTGCGGCGAGGAGGACGCGGCGACGTTGCGCAGGCGCCACTCCGTGCGGTGCAGCCGCGCGGCCGTACGGGCGCGGGCCAGGGCGGCCGGCGGGACCGGTTCGCGCAGCCAGCCGTCCAGCGTGGCCGCGAGGCCCGCCACCAGCGCCCGGCCCTGCGCGGTGAGCCGGCCGCTGGTCAGCAGCGTGCGCACCACGAGCCGGCACTGCAGACGCCGCAGGGCGAAGTGGTAGCCGGCGGTCTCGGCCTCCGCCTCGTCGCCGGTGGCGGCCAGCCGGTCCCGCCAGAACCCGGCCACCCCCGTGAAGGCGTACGCCCCGTGCAGCAGGCCGGTGAGGTGACGCGGGTCGGCGCGCCAGGGGGCGTAGTAGCGCTCCTCGCGGTCGTCGTCGAGCAGCGGGAACAGGTGCAGCAGGGCGGCCAGCTTGCTGTGCTGGAACTCGTGCACCAGCGTCTCGGCGAGGGCGAGCGCGGAGGACGGGCGGGAGATCACCATGCCGCCGTAGGAGTCGCCGCTGGAGGCGGACACCGGGACGGTCGGCGGGGCGGGCGGTGCGGCGGCCGTACGGCCGTAGGGCACGACGGCCCGTATGAGCGCCGGTTCGATCCGCCCCGGTCCGGGCCCGCCCGGCACGTCGAGCAGGGCGACGGCCTCCTCGAACACCCGCTGCCACGCCCACGCCTCCGCGTCCTCCAGCCGGGCGGGCGGCAACGGGTCGTCGAGGTCCCGGTAGGGGTCGAGGTCGTCCAGAGGTACGGCGACGGGGCCGGCGCAGGTGCGTGCGGTGAGGGTGCGCAGGGGCAGCCAGCCGGCGCCGTCGGACGCCTTGCCGTCCGGACAGGTGCCGTCCGGACGCGCGCCGTTTGGACAGGCGCCGTCCGGACACGCGCCGCGGGAGGCGGCGCCGCCGGAGGCAAGGTCGTCGTCACCGGGCGCCAAGCCGTTCGCCCCCACGCCGTCCGGACACGCGCACCCGTTCCCCGTGTCCGCTCCCCCGCCGCACCCCGTGGACAAGCACCCGGCGGGCGCGCCGCCTGCATCAAAACCTTCCGAACCCGCCCGCCCTGTCGTCAGCCCGACGGTCGTGGGGCGGAGTGTCAGGGACGTCCGGGTGGTGCCCGTGGTGTCGGGTCCCGTGAGGGTCAGGGTGCCGGCGTGGGTGCGGGCGTGGCCGGGGGTCAGGCCCGGGCGGGCGGCGGGGAGCCGGGCGAGGCCCAGGCCCGGCAGGGCCAGGCAGCCGTCGGTGAGCGGAACGCGAAGCTCCGCGGTCGTCCCGGCGAGCAGCGACGCGGAGACGGCCAGCGCGCACAGGTGACCCGCCTCCGCCCACAGGTCGGGCCCCGTGGCCGTCCCGTGCAACCGGCGCAGCATGTGGGCCAGCCAGCCGCCGGTGGCGGGGGCGAGCAGCAGCCGGTCCACGGGCTCGGGCGCCCGCTCCGCCGCCTCCTTGACGACCTGCCAGGCTCGGCCGGGTGGCGTCAGCGGTGTGGGCAGGGTGGCGAAACGGTCCAGCAGGGTGCGCAGGAGCAGCAGCCGCCGGGTCCGTTCGCCCCGTTCCAGGAAGGCCAGCGCCTGCGTCGAGCCCCCGCCTGCGGCGAGTTCCGCGAAGAGCCCCGCGGGCATGCGAAGGTGGGCCTGGCTCTGCTCGCTGGTCATCGAGACCTCCGGTCGCGGGGGCGGACGTGCGGGGGCCCGGCGTGCGTCACGGACCTGGCGTGGCGCTCGGCCCTGGGCCGGGCCCGCCTCTACTCGGCCCGCGCGCCACCGCCCTCGTTCCCGCCGCGCATCCCGCCGCGGGCACGCAGCACTTCCCGCAGCAGGCGGTGGGCGGGGTCCAGCGGGGCGAGGCCGTCCACCTCGGTCAGGGGCAGCGCCGTGAGGTCGGCGAGATCCGACTCCCAGCCGTCGGCGCCCGCGGGGCGGCCCGGTTCACGTACGGCTGCGGCTTGCTGCAGTGCGGGCAGCTGGTCCAAGACGGTCCCCCTTCTCGCACGGTGGCACGCAATGCCCCGCGTCTTTTCCATCATGGCCATTCCTGCCCATGTCGAAAACCGTACGATCACGCCACTCGATCATCTCTGATCGCTCGGGCGTCCGGCCCAGGACGCGAACTCCCGCAGCGTCGCCTCCAGTTCGCGGGCGCGGCCGGGGTCGTCGTCGACGGACAGGACGGCGTCGTAGAGCCGCCACAGCGCGTCGGGCCGGCTGCGGGCGAGCCCGTTGAGGATGCCGGTGGCATCGGTGCGGGCCTTGGGATGACGGGACAGCGTCCCTGTGACGCCGGGGCCGAGGGTGGCGACCACGGCCTGCCGCTCGGCCGGGTCGGCCATCAGCGGATAGGCGATCAGCGCGTCCACCGCCCGCTGCAGCGGGGAGACGGGGCGAGGCGCGGGGGGCGCCGGGGGCGGAGGGAGGGTTTCGCCGCGCTCGGGGCTCTGCAGCCGGATCTCCGGATACTGCAGAGTCCGTCCCGCTTCCCTGAGGGCCGCGATGCGTGCCCTGACGGCCGGAAACAGTTCCTCCGGATCGGGCGGGGCGGGCAGCGCCCCGGCACGTTCGGCCAGCAGGGCGAGCAGCACTTCGGAGAACAGCCCGGTGCCGCGCGCCGGGTCGTTGGCGGCGGCCCGTCCGCGCCCGGCGGCCCGCAGCACGGTCTGCCGGTGCACCAGGGTGCGCCGGCCCACGGGCAGGGCGTCCGGCGGCAGCGGCTCGCGCAGTGCGAGGTCCTCCTCGAAGGTCTCGCAGGCGTCGACGACCCACAACTGCTCGGTGAGGGAGGGCACCGCGTCGCTGCGGTAGCGCTCCAGCGCGGAGTCCAGGTCGATGCCGAGCTTGTCGGCGGTGGTGGCGTCGGCGCAGAACAGCCGCAGGTGCCCGGACCGGTCGAGGGCGCCGTGGCCGCCCCACCACACCCACAGCACCTCGCCCTGGACCCGGGGCAGTTCCTGGACCAGGGCGCGGCGCAGGGTGGCCTGGTCGGCGGGGGCGTGCGGGATGTCGGGCCGGTACGGCGGAAGCGGCGCGAGGTGCAGGCGCAGTTGGGCCTCGGGGACACCGGCGGCGCGCAGCAGGGCATGGACGCGGACCGCGTCGCGGGCTGGTCCGGGCAGGTCCCAGGCGGGACCGGCGCCGTAGGACTCGATGCCGACGATCAGGGCGTGGACGCGCGCCGGGTCGACGCTCGCGGTCCGCGGGGACGGGCCGGTCACGGCAGGCGGTCCACGATGTGCCGGTAGACGTCGGGGTTGGTCCAGTAGGCGCTGTGCGCGGCCGGGAAGGGCTGGCGGCTGTCGACGGCGACGTCGGTGACGCGGCCCGGGAAGAGGCCGGCGCCGAGGTAGGACAGCAGGTCCCGGCGGTCGTACAGATTCAGCCAGTCCGGGACGTGGGGCGGCAGCGGGGCCGGGTGTTCCAGGCTGGGCAGGGAGCCCGACTCGTACAGGAACGGCCCCTGGGAGCCGGCCGTGACCAGCAGCCGGACCTGCGGCAGCGGCGCGGAGACCAGCGTGTCCAGGGCGATGATGCCGCCCAGGCTGTGGCCGAGGAGCACGACGGGCGGTTCGAGGCCCTCGACGAGGGTGCGCAGGCCGGCGCGGACGGCGGCGCCGCGGGCCAGGTAGCGCAGGATGTCCCCGGCGGCGGGGTGGGCGGCCTCGGTGAGGGCGCGCCGGCGGCGCACGACGGCGCGCGAGGCGGCGGATCCGGCGGTCCGCAGCAGCAGGGAGCGCACACCGCGCTCGGTGCCCCGCGGCGGTGCACCCAGTGCCTCGGCGAGCCGCTCGGTGACGGCGTCCCGGGTGTCGCCGGCCGGGACGAGCGGGCTGTCGGCGTCCAGGGCGTCGGCGACGAGACGGGCGGTGAGGCTGCGGGCGGCGACGGCGGCGAGGTCGTCCGGGGCGAGGGCCTCTGCGGCGGGCCCGAGCAGGGGGTGGGCGGCGAGGTCGCCGGCGGCGCGGGCCAGGCCGGGGCCCAGTTCGGCGGCGGGCGCGTCCCCCTCGGCGGCGAGCCGGGCGAGGCGCGCCTGGAACGTCTGGACGGGCGGTACGGAGCCGGGGGGCCGCTCGGCAGCGGGCGCCACCGAGGCGGCGGCCAGGGCCAGTTCGGCGTACGGGTCGGCGTACAGGGCGGCCCAGACGGACGCGGTGTCGTCCTCGGGATCGCCGGCGGCCGGTGCCTGGGCGAGGCCCCGGCTGGTGCCGGTGGCCGCAGGGAGGCTGGCGCCTCCGGCGGCGAGCGTGGCGCCGTGCGTGCCACCCCAGTAGTAGGGCACGATGCGTAGTCCGTCGCGCAGCGCGGTCAGTCCGGCCGCCACGCGCCCCGCCGTCGCAGAGAAGCCCGGTTCGCGAACCCCTGTCCCATGGATGAAGACGACCGCCGTCATGTGCCCCCCGTGACACCGGTGCAGCGTTGTGTACGACTGCCACTGCGACGTCAAGTTACCAGTATCATAGGGCAGTTGGGATCGAGCACGCGTGCGATCCACGACGGCGACCGGGCCGCCGGCCCGGTCCACCGGACCACAGGGGGGACGCCATGAGCCCTGACGCACTCGTCCTGCATGTCGTGGGCGCCTCGGCGCTGATCCTCGTGGCCGCGCACGCCGCCGGCTGGCTGGCCCGCCGGCTCGGACAGCCGTACATCGTCGGCCAGTTGACGGCGGGCATCGCGCTAGGGCCCTCGCTGCTGGGCAGTGCCGCGCCGGGGGTGCACGACACGCTGTTCCCGCAGGGGATCTCCCCCGCGCTGACCGGTTTCGCGCAGATCTCCCTCGTCGTCTTCCTGTTCTCCATCGGGTACGAACTGGACCTGCGGATCCTCGGCGACCGGGCGCGGTCGGCGGTGGCCGTGGCCGCGGCGGCGTTCGTGGTGCCGATGGCGGCGGGCGCCGGCTGCGCGCTGCTGTTCCAAAAGCAGTTGCGGGACCTGGGCATGCCCCGGGACCTCTCCCCCGCCGTGGTGGTCTTCGCCGGGGTCGCCCTGTCGATAACGGCGGTGCCGGTGCTGACGGCCATAGTGCGGGAGAACGGCCTGGCCCGCACGGTGCCCGGGGTGGTGGCCGTGTCCGCGGCAGGGCTGCTCGACGTGCTCGGCTGGACGGTGCTGGCGGGGACGCTGCTCAACAGCGGCGGACACGACCAGGACCTCGGCTGGCAGTGGCGGGCGCTGCTCGCGGTGGGCTTCATCGCGCTCATGCCCCTGGTGGCACGGCCGCTGCTGCGCCGGCTGCTGTGGCGGACGGCGCTGGAGCCGTCGCTGCGGCTGGCGCTGCTGCTGGGCTTCGCGCTGGGGTCGGCGTGGGTGACCCACTACCTGGGGCTGCACGTGATCTTCGGCGCGCTGCTGGCGGGGGCGGTGCTGCCGCGGGAGGAGGACGGCACGCTCGACCCCGACCTGGTGCGGCCGCTGCACGATGTCAGCTCGCTGCTGCTGCCGTTCTTCTTCGTGGTCTCGGGCCAGTCGGTGGCGCTGGGCAGCATGGACGGCACCGGCTGGATCGCGCTGCTGGTGGTCACGGTGCTGGCGGTGGTGACCAAGGTCGGCCCGAGCGCCGTGGCGGCCCGGCTGAGCGGCCTGGAGCGGGACGACGCGCGCACGGTCGGCGTCCTGATGAGCACCCGCGGTCTGACGGAACTGATCGCCCTCAACGCGGGTTACCAGGCGCACCTGCTGAGCGAGCAGCTGTACACGGTGCTGGTCTTCATGGCCCTGGCCACGACCCTGCTGACCCAGCCCCTCCTGCGCCTCGCCGACCACCTCTCCCGCCCACCGTCCACCCCACCCCGCCCGGACCCGACCCACCCCCCGACGACGGAAAAGACGCTCCCGGGCGTCTGACCGCCCCTCCGCGCCCCACGCCACGGTTCCGCCAAGACCGTGGCGTCGCGGACTTGACGTTGCCACGGGGCACGCGGTGGCACGGCGTGCCGCCGCAACGCCACCCCGACGCGCGCCTCGGGGGCCCACGGCTGCCCGCCGTAGCCACGAGGCCGTCACGCCCAAGACCAGAACCGCCGCACGGCCAGGCCCACCTGCGCCCCAGGGCGCCCCGCCCGACACCACCGCACCCGGAGCCGATGCCTCCAGCGGCAACGTCCCCCCGCGGCTCGCGGCGCCCCCGAGCAGGGCGCCCGCGATCCGTACGGCCGCCGGAGGCTACAGCGGCATCGGGGCCATGTCGCACTCGATGCGGCGGCGGTTGCGGGCCGCCTGGAGCCAGGGGTGGTCGGGGCGTACCACGCCGGAGGCGAAGCCGTCGATCGCCTTGCGCTCCAGTTCGTCCGCCTCGCCGCCGCGGCCGAGGCCCCGCAGGTCCAGGGCCAGGTTGGCGGTGCAGGACAGGGTCAGCGGGTGCTTGTCGCCGGCGACCTCCGCGAGCAGTGGCAGGTTGGCCTCGTCGATCGCGCGCGCCCGCTCGAAGTCCAGGCGCGCGTACGCCGTGTTGGCCTGCCCGATGGCCACGGTGAGCGTGGTGACGTGGTGCGCCCCGACCGTGTCGGCGAGCCGCCGCGCCACCTCGTCCTCCAGTTCCTGCGCCTCGTCCAGGGCGTCCAGCGCGCGCAGCGTGGCGGCCAGGTTGGCCTTGGTCAGCAGGGTGTAGGCGTGGTTCTTGCCCAGGCGCTGCTCGTAGCGCTGGATGGTGGACTCGGCCAGCTTGCGGGAGGCCTCCAGGTCCCCGGCCAGACGCAGGTCGACGGCGACGTTGGTGGCGGTGGCCAGCGAGTCGAAGTGGTCGGCGCCGTAGCGGTTGGTGAACCGGCGCAGGGTGTCCCGGGCCAGCTCGGCGGCCGAGGCGTGCGCGCCGTCGCGGCGGCGGCACACCGCGAGGTTGCGGGCGACACGCAGGGTGAGCGGGTGCTCCTCGCCCATCGTGTCGCGGGCCCGGCGGTAGACGTCCTCCTGGAAGTCGCGGGCCCCGGGGTAGTCACCGCCCTCGCGCATGTCGATGGACAGGCCGTTGAGGGTGTTGAGGGTGAAGAAGCTCGCCGGGCCGAGCAGCAGGTCGCGCTGGCGCGCGTTCTCCTGGTCCAGCGGCAGCGCCTCCGTGAACCGGCCGCACAGCCGCAGGTCGACGCCGTAGGCGTGGGTGGCGCGCAGGGTGATGGGGTCGTCGGTGCCGAACAGCGACCGGGCCAGGTCGAGCGCCTCCTTGGCGAGCGCCCGCGCGTCCTCGAAGCGGCCCTGGTAGCCGTAGGCGTCGGCCATCTCGCACAGGGAGTCGATGAGGACCTCGGGCTCGGCGTCGATGCGCCGGGAGATGTCCAGCGCCCGTTCGGTGAGCGGGATGGACTCGCCGACCTCGCCGACCTGCCGCAGCAGGAACGCGAAGCACTTCGCCATGCGGATGACCTGGATGTCCTCCTCGCCGGAGGCGGCGATCCAGGCGTTCCAGGTCTGCCGGGCGAGGCTCGCCGCGCCCTCGTGATCGCCCCAGTAGTAGAGGAACCACACGGTGTCGGCGACCAGGTCGCGCACATAGCCGTCGGTGCTGGTCACCGCCTGCGAGGCGAGGACGTGCGGGAGCAGCGCCTGGTAGGCGCGCCATTCCAGGGAGGAGCCGGGCGCGCCGGGCTTGGCGGCGGACAGCAGTTGGTGGGCGGCGTCCCGCATCCGCTCGCGTTCCTCGGAGCCGAGCTTGGCGAGGAGCACGGTCTGCAGCAGCCGGTGCATCTGGAGGGTGTCGGAGCGGGGGTCGACCTTGATCAGCGAGAACTGGTTCAGGTCGCGGATGGCGCGGTTCAGCTTGATCGGCTCGCGCAGCATCGGGTCGACCTCGGGGGTGATGCTGACCCCGCGGCTGCCGCGCAGCATGGACCGCGGGATGGGCTCGGGGGCCATGCTGGCGCAGATGTCGAGGAGCTGCCGGGCGCCGGGGTTCTTCTCCAGGATCCGGTCCAGGGAGATGTTCCAGGCGGCCGCGACGGACACCGGGTAGTCGGGCGCGGGGTCGAGTTCGAGGATCTCCGGGCTGCGCTGCGCCAGCAGGTCCAGGTACTCGTCGACCTGCATGCCGGTCACCGCCCGCCAGGCGCCCGCCTGCTCGACGGCGAGCGGCAGGTCGCCGAGGGCCTCGGCGAGGCGGTCGGCGTCCTCCACGCTCAGGTCGGGCGAGCGCTTCTGCAGCAGCTCGACGGACTCCGCGCGTTCGAAGACGTTCACCGGCAGCGAGGTCGCCACGCGTTCCCAGCCGCGGTTCCGTGAGGTGACGATGACCTTCCCCGGCCCGTTGGCGGGGAAGTAGCTGCGTACCTTCTCGATGTCCTCGGCGTTGTCGAAGACGAGCAGCCAGTTGTCGTACGGCGCGCCGGTGCGCAGCGCCTCCAGGACGGCGGGCACGGCGGTGTTGGCGGCCGGGGCGGCGGCGCTGTCCTGGCCGATGGGGGCGACGCCGAGCTGGGAGGCCAGGTTGGCGAGGGCGGCGAGGATGAGGCTCTCGCGTTCGGCGGGGATCCAGCAGATGACCTTGTAGTCGTGCTGGTGGGTGTAGATGTACTCGAGCGCGAGCTGGCTCTTGCCGACACCGCCGAGGCCGTGCAGCGCGTTGGGCAGCACGGCCGTCGTGTCCTGGGCGCCGAGCTGCTCCTCCACGGCCCTGAGCAGCGCCTGGCGGCCGACGAACGAGGTGTTCCTGAGCGGCACGTTCACCAGGAGGGCCGGCGTTGCGGTCGTGGTGCTCTGCATGAGCGGTTCAGCCTCCGGGGCTTGTGGTTGGGTAGCGTCGGTCACCAGGCTCACGTGGTCTCCAGCGGTCTCGGGTTCGGTCGACGCTGGATCACTGCCTTCCGGACCCGGGGAAGCGAGCACCGCGTCCCCCGGGTTCACCACTGCGGGTGAACCTTGCGGCAAACCGGTGCCCACCCGTTCAGCCGTATGGGGCACGGGGCCCGCGTCGGCGAACGCGTACAGCCGGGGTTCGATGCGCCGGGCCCGTTCGCCGTACGGCCCCGACAGCGCCCGCATCACGGCCAGTTCGCTGCGGGCCCAGCCGCGCGCGGCCGGGTCGGGCAGCGTGGCGCCGCCGGGGTCGCGCAGGGCGGCGCGCAGTGCCACGCCCCGCTCGCCGGCGGCCGGCAGGTCGCCCACGACGCTGACGGTGCGGGCGAGTTGGGAGCGGGTGGTGGTGGCCAGCAGGGCCTCGCGCACGCCGTCGGCGAACTCGGGGTGTTCGTCGCCGCTGTCCCAGTCGATCAGTCCGCCCATGAGGATCTCGGCGAGGTGGTCGGGGCGGGTCTCCGGCATGGTGCGCCGGCGCAGCTGCTCCACCAGGTCGAAGTCGAAGGGGATGGCGGCGAGTTGGGTGGCGAGGGCGCGGGCGGCGGGGGTGGCGAGGGTGAGGAAGCGGCGTACGGCGGCCGCGGCGGCGCGCGGGAAGCGCGGGGCGCGCAGTCCGGGCGCGGGCGCGCCCTTGGTGAGGGTGCCGGCGAGGACCACGGGCAGCGCGCGGCGCACTCCGCGTTCGCCGGTGACCAGGTCGGCCCAGGCGATGAGCGAGCCGGGCCGCAGGGACAGCACGGGCACGGGGACGGCGCCGTCGCCGGCGGCGGGCAGCGGCCGCAGCGGGTCGGGGCCGCCGGGTGGCGCCCAGTGGCGCAGGCCGGTGTTGGCAGCGCCGAAGCCGCCGGCCTCCAGGGTGGCGTCGTAGGGGTTGAGGGAGGTGCGGCGGCGCAGGTGCGGGGGCAGCAGGTGGACGAGGGCGGTGGGCCCGGCCTGGGCGAGCCGGCCGAGCAGGGCGTCGGCGGCGGGGGCGGCCCAGCCGTGGGCGAGTCCGTCGGTGACGACGAGGAAGACGCGGCCGCCGCGCCCGTCGAGGAGTTCGGCCGGGTCGGCCGCCTCGCGCCCGGTGGGCCAGCGCAGGGCGGCGGTGCCGGTGCGGGGCACGGTGACCCGCAGGGTGCGCACTCCGCGGAAGGCGCCGCTGTGCTCGGCGGCCTCGGCGAGGCGGGCGACGGTGTCCTCCCAGATCCGCATGGTGGGTGCGGCGTCGACGAGGAGTACGAGGTCGAAGGCGCTGGTGCGGGCGGGGCGCAGGAAGGGCAGCCACATGCCGTCCACGACTCCCTGTTCGGCGGTGGTCTCCTCGTCGAGTTCCAGGGTGTCGCGGGAGGGGATGCGGCGGGCGAGGCGGTGCAGGGCGCGGGCGAGCAGGGCGGTGGCGCGGCCGGGCCCGGGCTGGGGCCCTTCGTCCGCGGGCAGCAGCGGGCGGGCCGCGTGCAGGGTGCGGGTGCCGGTGGGGTCGGGTAACAGCACGCCGGCCGACGTGGTGTCACCGGCCGGGGGCCCGGGCGGGGTGGGGTGCTCGGGCGGGAGCGCGACGGGGCCGGCGGGCTCCGCCGCGGGCGGGGTGTCGCCGGCGGGCGGGCCGGTGTCGGCCGCGGGCGTCTCGGCGCCGCCGGGGGCGTCCTCGTCCGGCGGTGCGGCGGGGGGCCGTTCGGGTGCGGGCCGCGCCGGGGCGGGGGTGGGGACCGGGTGGTCGCCGGGGTTGCCGCCGGTGCCGGTGTGCCGGCTCCAGTGCGCGGCGAGCCAGACCGCGTCGGCGAGCTCCTGCCAGTGCGGAAGGGAGTCATCCGGTTCCGGGAACGCCGAAGCCGGCGACGACGACCCCGACACGGGTCCGCCGTCGCCCAGTCCGGATGCGCGCTCCCTACCGGTCAATTCAGCGGCCCTTCGCGAGGTCGCGGAGCAGCGTTTCGATGAGCTTACGCCCGTCACCGTCCGCCTGGAAACCACCCGCCGTAGTCATCTGGACAGCGTTCAGTAGCTGATCCAGGCTGTGGGTGCCGCCCGCCTGGACGCGCTGGACGAACTCCTCCACCAGGTCCTCGGCCCCTTCCGGCCGGGTGCCGAGATGGCCCTCGATCATCGCGAGCAGCCGCTCGCGGCCCGGCGGGCGCATCTCCAGGGGCAGGCAGCGGCGCCGGAATGCGGCCGGAAACTCTCGTTCCCCGTTGCTGGTGATCACCACGACCGGGAACTCCCGGCACTCCACGCGCCCGTGTCGCACCTCGGCGCGGCCCCCGGGGTCGCTGGTGTGGACGCGTGCCGTGTCGGCGGCGTCTCGCACCAGCTCCGGGACGTCATAGCTTCCGTTCTCCAGCACGTGCAGCAGGTCGTTGGGCAGGTCGATGTCGCTCTTGTCGAGTTCGTCGACAAGGAGCACCCGGGGACGATCGTAGGGCAGCAGAGCGGTGCCCAGGGGCCCCAGTGTGATGAAGTCACCCAGTTGCGGCGGGAGTTGACTTTCTTTTGAGGCGGGCTCGGCGTCGGCGCCGGGCAGCGCGGCCTGCCAGGCGGCGATCGCCTGGGCGCGCCCCATGGCGTCGTGGACGTACAGGCCGTCCCGCAGCGCGGTACGGCTGACGATGTTCCACTCCAGCACCCGGCCGAGGCCGAGTTCCCGGGCAAGGAGATACGCCAGGGTGGACTTGCCGACTCCGGGCGGCCCCGTGATCAGCAGGGGCCGGCGCAGCACCAGCGCCGCGTTGACGACGTCGATCTCGTCGGCGTCGAGCTGCGGCGCGAGGTCGCCGGGGCCGAGGCGGCGCAGCGCGGCCTCGGGGTCGTCGGGCGGCGGCGGCTGCGGGGGGCCGCCGCGGAAGCGGCGCCACGGCGGGGGCGCCGGCAACGGGGGCGGGTCGGCCGGGGCCCGGCCGGTGGCGTCGAAGACGCGCCAGCCGCCGCCTGCCGTCTGCTCCTGCGCGCTCATGCCGGTGCCTCCTCGCTGGCGGGATCGCCGGGGTAGGGGGTCTGAATGTCGACGAGTCTGGTCGGGTCGTCCCACAGGAATCCGATGTGCCGGCCGAGGAAACGGCCCGGTCCCTGGGTGTGCAGCGCGGCGCTCTGCCGCAGCCGGTGGATCACGGAGGGGATCTGGGCCGGGGTGGGCACGGCCGCGAAAACGGCGGTCACCACTTCCCGCCGCTCCTCCAGGAACACGCCCCTGCGGTCCCAGATCGCGAGCCCTATCCCCTCCGCGATGGCGGCCTTGAGCGCCTCCAGCGCGGGCCCGGTGTCCGGGGCGTCCAGCACGACCGCCGTGCGGGAGGTCTCCCCGGCGAGCCGGGCCTGCCAGGCATCGAGCCGTTCGGCGTCGGGTTCGCTCCAGTGCTGCACGCCGACGCCGTCCCGGCACAGGGTGCGCCAGCGCCGCAGCCACTGCTCGTGCACCGTCCCGTCGTAGGAGCGCATCCGCTCCAGGCTGCGCAGATGGACCCCGTACCGGGTGCCGAGCGGCAGCGGGCGCCCGTCGCCGATGCGGTGGGGCAGCGCGGCCACGTCATGGGTGAGGAGGTCGTACGGCAGGACGAACTCGACGTAGGGCGGCGGGATGCGGCGTCCGCCGGGGTGCGCCTCGGGCGCGGCGGACCAGAGGCGGGCGCCCTGGCGCAGGGCGTCCTCGACGGCCGGGCCGAGACCGTCGAGGGTGGTGGTGACGGGCTCGCCGGGCCGCGGGTCCCAGTGCCCGGGGGCGGTGTTGAGCCAGGGCCGGACGAGGATCTCGCCGGTGCCGTCCCGGGCCGGTTCCACGGCGACGATGAGACAGCGCGGGATGTCGGGGTCCCACACGGCCTCGGCGCGGGCCCCACGGCGCCGCTCGACCTGCTCGGTGAGGCCGGCGCGCCGGGCCCAGTCGTCGACCCAGCCGGACAGGGCGGTGCGGTGGGCGGGGGTGGCGGCGAGGGCGGCGGCGCGGTCGAGGAGGAGGACGGCGGGCGGCAGGCCGTCGGGCTGGGCGTTGGCCTCCAGGACGTAGGTGAAGAGCCGGTCCGGGGTGAGGCCGAGGGGCAGGAAGAGGCCGTTGAGTTCCTGGACGAGGTCGTCGCGCAGCCGGTCGGCGGCCAGGTCGCCCTTGGCGAGGACGGCGCGGGCGCTGTACTCGTCGTCGCCGGTGAGCGGGCCGGGCAGCAGGTCGGGTTCGGGGGCCGGGGCGGCGGGCGCCAGCAGCCGGTCGAGTTCGTCGCCGGCCGGGCCTCCCTCGAAGACGCGCACCACACCCACCAGCACGCGCTCGCCGCCCGCGGCGTTCAGCGCGGCCCGCACCAGGGTGATGACGTCCTCGCGGAGCCGGATGCCGCGGACGTCGACCTGGCGCTGGAGTTGTTCGCCGAGGACGGCGGCGAACTGGACGCGCCCCTGGGCGTCCTCCATGCAGCTCAGCTCGCACAGTGCGTCGGTGAGACGTAACAGCAGGTCCACGCCCCGCGCCTGCCCGGCTGTGTCCTCGGGCCCGTCCGCCCGCGCGCCTGTCGTCACCGACTTTCCCCCTGAGCCGGTTCATCTGCCTGATGGACCAGCGAAGTTAGCACGGCTACCAGCGGTTAACCAGGGACGAAAGGGATCGGCGTCACGATGTCCGGCCAGGACCGCCCCAGCAGGGACGACCTGGCCGGAACTCATCGCTCCGACGGCCGGGAACCGTCGTCGTGTACGACTCAGAGCCGCGGGTCGACCGGCTCCGACTCCAGCGCCAGCACCCCGAACACCGCCTCGTGCACCCGCCACAGCGGCTCGCCCTCCGCCAGCCGGTCCAGGGCCTCCAGGCCGAGGGCGTACTCGCGCAGCGCCAGCGACCGCTTGTGGTTCAGGAACCGCTGCCGCAGCCGGGCCAGCTGGTCCGGCCGGGTGTACTCCGGGCCGTAGATGATCCGCAGGTACTCGCGGCCCCGGCACTTGATGCCGGGCTGCACCAGGCGGCCCTCCGGCCCGCGCACCAGCGCGTCCAGCGGCTTGACGACCATGCCCTCGCCGCCGCGGCCGGTCATCTCCAGCCACCAGTCGACGCCCGCCCGCACCGACTCCGGGTCGCCGGTGTCGACGTACAGCCGCCGCGTGGTCTGCAGCAGACCGGTGCCGTCGTGCTCCACCAGCCGGTCCAGCAGGGCCAGCTGCCGGTCGTGCGGCAGCCCGGCGAGGCTGCGGCCCTGGACGGCGAGGAGCTGGAACGGTGCCAGGCGCACTCCGTCCAGCCCGTCGGTGGTCCAGCAGTAGCGGCGGTAGGCCTCGGTGAACGCGGCCGCGTCGGCGGCGCGCTCACGCTGCCGGTCCAGCAGGTCCGTCACGTCCACGCCCCGGGCCGAGGCCCCCTCCAGCGCGGCGAGCACGCCCGGGAACACCGCGCCCGCCGCGGCACCGACGGCCGCGTACTGCGAGCGCAGCAGCCCGGACGCCTTCAGCGACCACGGCATCAGCTCGGCGTCCAGCAGCAGCCAGTCCCCCGCGCCGGAGGCGCTGTCGGACGGCGTGAGTTCCGCCCACAGACCGGCCTCGCCGATCGCGGTGCGCAGCCGGTCGAGGATCTGCTCGGTGACCGTCCCGTCGGAGAAGAAGGGCCGGCCGGTGCGGGTGTACAGCGACCCGGTGGGCCCGTCGACACCGAACCGCTTGCGGGCCGCCTCCGCGTCCCGGCACACCAGGGCCACGGCCCGCGAGCCCATGTGCTTCTCCTCGCACACGACCCGCTCGACGCCGTCCGCCGCGTACTGCGCGAAGGCCTCCTCGGGATGCTCCAGGTAGCCCTCGACCCGCGAGGTCGCCGTCGGCGCCATGGTCGGCGGCAGGTACGGCAGCAGTCGCGGGTCGGTGGCGAAACGGCTCATCACCTCCAGCGCGGCGGCCGCGTTCTCCTCGCGGATCGCCACCCGCCCGGCGTGCCGGGTCTCCACCGCGCGGCGGCCGTGCACATCGGCCAGCGCCAGCGGCCGGCCGTCGTGCCCGCCGGGCGCCTCGGAGCGCAGCGGCTTGACCGGCTCGTACCAGACCCGCTCCGCCGGTACGTCGACCAGCTCCCGCTCCGGCCAGCGCAGCGCGGTGAGCTTGCCGCCGAAGACGGCGCCGGTGTCCAGGCAGATGGTGTTGTTGAGCCAGGTGGCCTCCGGGACGGGGGTGTGGCCGTAGACCACGGCGGCCCGGCCGCGGTAGTCCTCGGCCCACGGGTAGCGCACCGGCAGCCCGAACTCGTCGGTCTCACCGGTGGTCTCGCCGTACAGGGCGTGCGAGCGGACGCGGCCGGAGGTGCGGCCGTGGTACTTCTCCGGCAGCCCGGCGTGGCAGACGACGAGCCGGCCGCCGTCGAGGACGTAGTGGCTGACCAGGCCCTCGATGAAGTCCCGTACCTCGCGCCGGAACTCCTCGCTCTCGCCCTCCATCTGCGCGACCGTCTCGGCCAGGCCGTGGGTGTGCTGCACCGTGCGGCCCCTGAGGTGGCGGCCGAACTTGTTCTCGTGGTTGCCGGGCACGCACAGCGCGTTGCCCGACTTCACCATGGACATCACGCGGCGCAGCACGCCGGGGCTGTCCGGACCGCGGTCGACGAGGTCGCCGACGAACACGGCGGTACGGCCCTCGGGGTGGACGCCGTCGACGTAGCCCAACTTGGCGAGCAGCGCCTCCAGTTCGGCGGAGCAGCCGTGGATGTCGCCCACGATGTCGAACGGGCCGGTGAGGTGGGTCAGGTCGTTGAACCGCTTCTCGGTGACGACGGTGGCCTGCTCGACCTCCTCCACGCCGCGCAGCACGTGCACCTTGCGGAAGCCCTCGCGCTCCAGGTGGCGCAGGGAGCGCCGCAGTTCGCGGACGTGCCGCTGGATGACGCGGCGCGGCATGCCGGCCCGGTCGGTGCGCTCCGCGTTGCGGGCGGCGCACACCTCCTCGGGGACGTCCAGGACGATGGCGACGGGCAGCACGTCGTACTGCCTGGCCAGGTCGATCAGCTGCCGCCGGGCGTCGGACTGGACGCTGGTGGCGTCGACGACGGTGCGGCGGCCGGCGGCGAGCCGCTTGCCGGCGATGTAGTGCAGGACGTCGAAGGCGTCCCGGGTCGCGCTCTGGTCGTTCTCGTCGTCGGAGACCAGGCCGCGGCAGAAGTCGGAGGAGATGACCTCGGTCGGCTTGAAGTGGCGCCGGGCGAAGGTGGACTTGCCCGAGCCGGACGCGCCGACGAGGACGACGAGGGAGAGGTCGGTGACGGGCAGGACACGCCCCTGCCGGGGTGCCCTCGCCGCCTTCGGCGCTTCGATTGTCATGCCGCCTTCGCCTCCTTCTCGGTCGCGTCGGTCTCGCCGGCCTTCCCGGCCTTCCCGGTCCTGCTTGCCTTGTCGTTCTTCGTCAGGGCTGTGCTCAGCTCGAACACGGCCATCTGGGTGGGCGGGCCGACCTCGGGGTCGTCCGGGCCCACGGGGCGGAACTCCACGCCGTAGCCGTGCCGTTCGGCCACCGCCCGCGCCCAGGCGCGGAACTCCTCGCGGGTCCACTCGAAGCGGTGGTCGCCGTGCCGGACGTGCCCCGCCGGGAGGGACTCCCAGCGCACGTTGTACTCGACGTTCGGGGTGGTCACGACGACCGTGCGGGGCCGGGCGGCGCCGAACACCGCGTACTCCAGGGCGGGCAGCCGCGGCAGGTCGAGGTGCTCGATCACCTCGCTGAGCACGGCGGCGTCGTACCCCTTGAGCCGGCTGTCGGTGTACGCGAGGGAGCCCTGGAGCAGGGTGACCCGCTCCGCCTGCCGCTCGCCCATCCGGTTCAGCTTCAGCCGGCGGGAGGCGATGGTGAGCGCGCGCATCGACACGTCCACGCCGACGATCTCGGTGAACCGGGCGTCCCTCAGCAGCTCCCGCACCAGCTCGCCCTGCCCGCAGCCGAGGTCGAGGACGCGCGCGGCGCCCGTCTGGCGCAGCACGGTGGTGATGGCCTCGCGGCGCTGCACGGCGAGCGGGGTCGGCTTCTCCTCTTCCTCCGTCTCGGCCGCCACGGCGTTGTCGATCTCCTCGACGGCCGCGTCGTCGCTCTCGGCGAGCCGCACCAGCTCCAGGCGCTCCATGGCCTGCCGGGTGAGCGACCAGCGGCGGGAGAGGAAGCGGGTGGTGATCAGCTTCTGCTCGGGGTGGCCGGGCAGCCAGCCCTCGCCGGCCCGCAGCAGCTTGTCCACCTCGTCGGCGGCGACCCAGTAGTGCTTGGCGTCGTCCAGGACGGGGAGCAGGACGTAGAGGTGCCGCAGCGCCTCGGACAGCCGCAGCGCCTCCGACTCCAGGACGAGGTGGACGTAGCGCGAGTCGCCCCACTCCGGGAACTCGGCGTCCAGCGCGACCGGTTCGGCGCTCACCGTCCAGCCGAGCGGCTCGAACAGACGCCGTACGAGGGCGGGGCCGCCGCGGGCGGGGAGTGCGGGCACCTCGACGCGCAGCGGCAGCGGCTCGGCGGCGCGCTCGGGCCGGGTGGTGCACACCCCGCGCATGGCGCTGGAGAACACACCGCTCAGCGCGACGGCGAGCAGCGATGAGGCCGCGTACGGGCGGTCATTGACGTACTGAGCGAGCGCGGCGTCGGGAGCGCCGCCGCGGCCCTTGCCCTTGCCGCGCCGCACCAGCGCCACCGGGTCGACCTCCAGCAGCAGCGCCGCCGTGCAGCGCCGGGCGTCCGCCTCGGGGTAGAGGACGTGCGCGGTGCCGTAGGAGGTGGAGAACGCCTGCGCCTTGTCGGGATGCTTGTGCAGCAGGAAACCCAGGTCGGTCGCGGGGCGTTCGGCTGTGCCGGTGGTGCCGATGGTCAGGAACATGTGAGCGAGTCTCGCGGCCGTCAGGCGGCCGGGCCACCGGTTTTCCCCCCGGCGCTCCCGAGCGCCTTCGCCAGCACGTCCGCGAACCGGGTGCCGATACGGCGGTGGGTGGCGCCGTCGGGGTGGAGTCCGTCCGGCAGGGGCAGCTCGGCGTGGTCCTGCTCGCCGTACAGCTCGAGGCCGTCGACGTAGCCGAGGTGGGGGTCGTCCGCGGAGCGTTCGGCGACGATCCGGGACAGCTCCTCGCGGATGACGGTGAGCGTCAGTTTCCCGGCGGCGACCTCCGCCGGGTCGCCCATGGCCCGGAAGGCCATGCGTCCCTCGGCGAGCGCGTCCATGTCGAAGGCGCAGGGGCCGGGGGTGTCCTCGTGCATCGGGCAGTACAGCGGGGAGACGACGGTGACCGGGGTCGTCGGATGCCCGTCGCGCACGGTGTCGAGGAACCCGTGGACGGCCGGGCCGAGGGCGCGCCGGCGCATCAGGTCGAGGTTGACCAGGTTGATGCCGATCTTGAGGGTGATGAGGTCGGCGGGGGTGTCCCGGATCGCGCGGGCGGTGAACGGGTCGAGCAGCGCGCTGCCGCCGAAGCCGAGGTTGACCAGTTCCACGCCGGAGAGCCGGGCGGCGAGCGCCGGCCAGGTGGAGGTGGGGCCGTCGGCGTCGGAGCCGTGGCTGATGGAGCTGCCGTGGTGCAGCCACACCGGGCGGTCCCCGTCGGGCGCCGGCTCGACGGGGGCGTCGCTGCGCAGGGCGACCAGCTCGGTGTGCTCGTTGTGCGGCAGCCAGATCTCGACGTGCTTGTCCCGCTCGGGCAGGCCGGTGAAGCGCAGGGTGGTGACCGGGCCCGGACGCATCTCGTTGGCGCCGGTGGCCAGGTCGATGGTGACGGTGTTGCCGTCGTCCGCGGTGGCACGCCCGGCCACCCGGCCGTCGACGAGGAGTTCGTACACGCCGTGCGGGCGGGGCGGGGCGCCGCGGTAGACGCGCTTGGTGGCCAGGACGTCCAGCTCGACGGCGGTGGCCCGGGTGCGCAGGGCCAGGCGCACGCCGGACGGCTGCGACTCGGCCAGCGCGAGCTGCGGGTCGGTGTTCTGGGCGCGGGCGCGGGCGGGCAGCCGGTGCGGGAGCAGGCCGTGCGGGGTGCGTTCCAGTTCGAGCGCGCCGCGCAGCAGGGCGGCGGTCAGCGGGGTGGTGATCCAGTCGGCGGTCATCGGTCTCCCTCGGGGGGTGCGGGCCAGTTGCGCAGCAGCGCGTCCAGGGCGTCCAGGACGCGTTCCCAGCTCTCCTGGCTGTCGGGCGCGCTGTGGCTGAACCCGCCGCCCAGTTCGAGGCTGACGTAGCCGTGGAAGACGCTGCCCAGCAGGCGGACCGCGTGGGTCTGGTCGGGCTCGGTCAGGTCGTAGCCGCGCAGCAGCGCCCGGGTCATCTGCGCGTGCCGGACGCCCGCGCTCGCGGCCGCGGTGCCGGGGTCCAGGGGGAGGCGGGTCGCGGCGTAGCGGCCGGGGTGCTCGCGGGCGTAGTCGCGGTAGACGTTGGCGAGGGCGGTCAGGGCGTCCTTGCCGGCCCGTCCGGCGAGCGCGTCGGCGGCACGGTCGGCGAGTTCGCCCAGCGCGAGCAGGGCGATCCCGGTCTTCAGCTCCTGCGAGTTCTTCAGGTGCGAGTACAGACTCGCGACCTTCACGTCGAAACGCCGGGCCAACGCGGAGACGGTGACCTGCTCGAAGCCGACCTCATCGGCGAGCTCGGCGCCGGCGCGGATCAGGCGGTCGGGCGTGAGTCCTGCGCGTGCCATGGCCTCCCTTTCCTCTGCCATAAGCCAGTATGCACCTGCCTAAAGGCTTTAGGCAAATGGCGAAATAACTAAGCCTGGCTCGGAGCACGTCGCGAACGAGGGTGCGTTCGTCTTCGGCTGCGCATGGCGGAGGCCGGTGCGACGGGCGGAAATCCGATCGGCCTTGTCGGTGCCCGCTGTTAGCCTCCTGCCCGCTCGCACCACTCCATCGGGCGATGCTTCAGGGGAGGGACATCGATCCATGTCAGGAAGACTCAGAAGGCGCGGCCTCCTGTGGGCCGGCTGCCTTGCGGCGGTCGTGGGGGCGACCGCACCCGGCACCGCATACGCCACGGAGAAGGAGAATCTGCCGCCCGTCGTCCAGGACCTCCAAACCGATTTCAAGAACTGCGCGACAGGTGACACCCCGGCCTACGTCGGACAGCCTCCGGTCCTCACGGCCCGGCTGACCGACCCGGTCGAGGACGACCGCCTCGGATACCCCGAGCAGCTCACCGCAGAATTCGAGATCTGGTGGTCCGACGCGAACGGCACCGAGCAGCGCCGCTCCTTCACGACCTACCCGACCTACCCCGGCCTGATCCACCGCATCACGGCGCCGGCCGACATCCCGGCCGACACGGTCATCTCCTGGCACGTCCGTGCCAACGACGGCAGCCTGAACTCCGCCTGGAGCTCCGAGGCGCCCGGCGCCGCATGCCGGTTCGTCTACGACAACCAGAGCCCGGCCGCTCCCGTCGTGAGCTCGCCGGACTACCCCTCCGATACCTGGGACTCCGGCGGCGTGGGCGTCTACGGCAGCTTCACCGTGGACTCCCCCTCCCCGGACGTCGTCGAATACCAGTACGGCTTCACCGGCGGCCCTTACGGCACCGTCCGCCCCTCCGAGATCGGCGGACCGGCCACCATCCGCTTCGTGCCGCTGAGCAACGCCCCGCAGGTCCTCAGCGTCCACGCCCGCGACCGCTCCGGCCGGATGAGCCCGCGCACCGACTACAGGTTCTTCGTGAAGGCGGCGAGCGCGCCGGTCTCCCGCTGGAAGCTCGACGACCCGGCCGGCTCCGCCACGGCGGCGGCCGACGCGGGCCAGGCAGCACGGGCTGGACGCGGCGTGACCTTCGGCGGCCCCGCGCCCTCGGGCACCCCGCTCACTTCCACGGCCGCCCTCGACGGCAGCGGCCACGCCTTCCTCACCACCGACGCCCCGGCGGTCGACAGCAGCAGGACCTTCGCCGTCGGCGCCTGGGTACGTCCAGCGGAGTCCGGCCGCACCATGACCGTGCTGAGCCAGGACACCACGTCCGGCACGGCCTACGCCTTGAGTCTGGAGGCCCCTGAGACCGGGACCGCCACCTACTCCTTCACCCTCGACGGCGCGAAGGTCACCGGCGGCGCTCCCGAGGCCGGTGAGTGGGCCTACCTGCTCGGCGTCTACGACAAGGAGACCGGGTACGCCCAGCTGTTCGTCAACGGTCACGAGGTCGGCACCAAGGTGAAGGCCGCGCCGGCCACGGCGGACGGCGCCTTCCAGATCGGCCGGATCCGCGGCAAGAACGGCTACCGGCAGCGCTGGCACGGCGACCTCGGCGACATCCGCGCGTACGACCGTCTCGTGGTCCCCCAGGAGGTGGGCGAACTCGCCCGCCGCAAGCCGAAACTGCTCGGGCACTGGTCGTTCGGCACGGCCGTCGACGGCACCACGCCCGAGAACAACGGCGGTGCACCGCTGCGGCTCGGGACGGGCGCGTCCATCTACCGGGGTCCGGACGACTCCTGCATCCCCGACCTCGACCCCGACTGCCTGTGGAAGCCGTACCCGCTGGTCGGCGAAGGGCACCTGACGCTGGACGGCGTCAGCGGCCACGCGGTCCTCGACGGCCCCGTGGTGGACACCGGTGACAGCTTCACCCTCGGTGTCGTCGCCAGGATCGCGGACGCCGACGCCACCCGGCCGATGACGGTCCTCTCCCAGGCCGGAGAGCACACCGACGCGTTCAAGCTCCGCTATGAGCCGTCGACGTACGCCTGGCAGCTGATCATGCCGGAGCGCGACGAGGCGGGCGCGCCCGAGAAGGTCGTCACACAGGTGACGATGCCCAGCGGCGACAGCGGTCAGGGCACACAGCTGGCCATCGTCTACGACGACGCGACCGACACGGTCAAGCTGTACGCCAACGGCTACACCAACGACCGGGCCACCGCCCACCTCGCGAACGGCTGGACGAGCACCGGCCCGCTGCAGGTGGGGCGTGCGCGCACGGCCGACGGCTGGGGCGAGTACCTGAAGGGCGACGTGGACGAGATCCAGGCGTACGCGGGCGCGCTGCGCGACACCGACATCAACGGCATGGGCGGAGAGACCGAGCCCTGCCTGTGCGTCTGAGGCCGTCCGGCCCCGCCTTCGGCGGCTTTCGCGGCACCGGCCGGGGACGACGGAGCGCCGCGTGGCGGCTCATCCGCTGAAGCCGGTCGTCGGCCCGGCGGTGCCCGGAGGGCCCTGCCTCCGGGCACCGCCGGGCCCACAGGGCCCTGCCCGTGGCCTACGACAGGGCCCCGCCCGTGGCCTACGACAGCTGGGACTGCACCTGGGAGGAGATCAGCTCCAGGTGGTCCAGGTCGTGCAGGTCGAGCACCTGGAGGTAGAGGCGGCGGGAGCCGGTCTCGGCGTAGCGGCCGATCTTGTCGACGACCTCGGCCGGGGAGCCGGCCAGGCCGTTCTCCTTCAGCTCCTCGACCTCGCGGCCGATGGCGGCGGCGCGACGGGCCACCTCGGCGTCGTCCCGGCCGACGCAGACGATCAGGGCGTTGGAGTACACGAGGTCGTCCGCCGGGCGGCCGATCGCCTCGGCGGCCGCCCGCACCCGGCCGAACTGCCGCGCGCTGTCCTCGACGGAGGCGAAGGGGATGTTGAACTCGTCCGCGTACCGCGCGGCGAGCCGCGGCGTGCGGGTGGCGCCGTGGCCGCCGATGAGCACCGGGATCTTCGCCTGCGCCGGCTTGGGCAGCGCGGGCGAGTCGGTGAGGTCGTAGTGGGTGCCGTGGAAGTCGAAGGTCTTGCCGGACGGCGTCGCCCACAGACCGGTGACGATCTCCAGCTGCTCCTCCAGGCGGGCGAACTTCTCCTTCGGGAAGGGGATGCCGTACGCCCGGTGCTCCTCCTCGAACCAGCCCGCGCCCAGGCCGAGTTCGACGCGTCCGCCGGACATCTGGTCCACCTGGGCGACCTGGATGGCGAGCACGCCGGGCAGGCGGAAGGTCGCCGCGGTCATCAGCGTGCCCAGGCGGATGCGGCGGGTCTCGCGAGCGAGGCCGGCGAGGGTGATCCAGGCGTCGGTGGGGCCGGGCAGGCCGTCCGCGTCGCCCATCTTCAGATAGTGGTCGGAGCGGAAGAAGGCGTCGAAGCCGAGGTCCTCGGTGGCCTTCGCCACGGTGAGCAGGGTGTCGTAGGTCGCGCCCTGCTGGGGTTCGGTGAAGATGCGTAGATCCATGCCTTCCATCCTCCACACCACGCCCGACGGCGCGACGACCGGTCCCCGCGAGCCGGGCGGGGACGTCGGCGGCCGGGCCCGGTCGGGGGTACGGCCGGGTACCCCGGTCGGGTACGGCCTATCGCCCTGGTCCGGTACGGCTTCCCGCCCGGTCCGGTACGCGCGACCGTGCGCCCCGGTCGGGTGAACGCCGTACGGCCCGGCGCCCTCCCCCGGCGGGTGAAAAGCGTCAACCGGGTGCACGGGTGCCCTCCGGGCCAGTGACCGGGTCCGATGATGATCGTTGGCTCGGGCGGAGCCGGACCGCCCGGCGCCCGCGCCGGCGGTGGCCGCCGTCGTGTCACCGTGCCGGCCTCCACGGGGGGCCGCAGGCCGAGGAGGCCGCATGTCCGAGGAGTCCGTGGCGCAGCAGGGCGGGGGCGTCGCCCAGCCGAAGGGGCTGCTGCAGCAGATGGAGGAACTGATGGCGGCGCTGAACGCGGACCTGTCGGCACTCGACGCGGACCTGCAGTCGGCGGGAGGTGCCGCCCGGCACGCGGCGCGGGAGGACAACGAGGCGGGGTGAACCCCCTGGGCCGTACCGGCGACGGAGACCCGGTCACCGTTCCGGTAACGCCTCCTCGCGGGCGGCCAGTTTGCGGAGCATCCAGTGGACACGGTCGCGGGACTCGTCGGCCGCGTCGATGGCCTCCATGCACTGCCAGTACGTGGCCTCGCCGTCCGCTCCGCCCGCGACGCCGACGAGGGCCATGCCGACGTCGGCGAGCAGGGCGTCGAGCGCGAGCAGCGTCTGCCGGGCGTCGTCGAGGGCGGTGAGCTGGGCGGCGCGTAACGCGCCGGGGTCGAGGTCGGGCGGGTCCAGGACACCGCAGCCGCGGCCCGCCAGTTCGGTCAACCCCAGGGCCTCGCCGCGCAGTTCGGGTGGTCCGGAGACCGCGAGGCGGCTGCCGATCGCCTGGGCGAGGGCCTGGGCCTGCCAGACCTCCCGCAACACCCGTGGCGGATCACTGCTCTCCGCCAGAGCCCGTCTGTTCGTCAGGATGAGCCGCACCGCTTCCATCGCGCGCCCCCGGTGGTGATCCGACGTGGCGGCCACACGCGTCCGCCCGAACTCCCTTGTCCACTACCCAGAGTGAAGGCATGTGGGACGAAAAGCCAGAGGAAGACGGAAATCTGCGGACAACAAATCGATTGCGGGCGGCTGGACGACTGCGGAGAGTAAAAACGGACGTGCCTGCTCCTGTCTCAGGCTCCGTCGCCCGCGCCTGCTTCAGGATCCGTCCTCTCCGGCTGCTCCAGGCTCCGTGGTCTCCGGCTGCTTCAGGCCCCGCCGGCTCCGCCGCCCCCGACTTCCCCGCCGCTGCCGCCGTCCCCCGGTGCCGGGAAGCGCTTCTCGTTCCGTTCGATCTTCTCCGCCAGCGCGGTCAGCGGGTCGACGCCGAGCACCTCGCACAGCTGGAGCAGATACGCGAGCACATCGGCGACCTCGTCGCGGACCCGGTGCGCGGTGTCCGGGTCCTCCATCACGCGGGCCGACTCCTGCGGGGTCAACCACTGGAAGATCTCGACCAGTTCGGCGGCCTCCACGCTGAGCGCGGTCGCCAGGTTCTTGGGCGTGTGGTACGGCTGCCAGTTGCGGGCCGCCGCGAACTCGGCCAGCCTGCGCTGCAGCTGCGCCAGATCCAGGTGCTTCGTCACGGGTCCAGGTGTACCACCGTGACCCCGTCGATCCCGGCCGCCCAGGATGCGTCGCCGACCGTGCCGACGCAGTGCATGTGGCCGCGCTCGCCCATCCGCACGGCCAGCCGCGCGAGTTCGGTGCGCTGGCGGCCGTCCAGGCAGCGGTCGAAGCCGTCGGCCAGCACCGTGAGCGCCTGCAGCGCGTCGGGCACCTCGCCGGGCGGGTCGACCTCCAGGACGCCGGGGCCGGTGAGCAGGACCAGCGCCAGCGCGAGGTAGCGCAGCTCGCCGTCGCCGAGCCGGGCGAGTTCGGTGCGGCCGCCGTTGTCCCGTTCCAGCCAGGCGCGGACCATGCCGTCGGTGCGCAGTTCGGCCACGACGTCGGTGGCCGGGGCGGCGCAGCCGGCGCGCAGGGCGGCGACGAGGTGCGCGTGCCGGCGGCTGCACTCGGTGCGGGTGCGCCACAGGACGTCGGCGAGATTGTCGCAGCCGGTGAGCAGCCGGCCGGAGCCGTTGGGGACGGGGGCGCGCATCCGGGCGGGGTGCGGATCGCAGACGAACACCGAGCGCAGTGCGACGACCATCTGCTCGGCGGCGGCGAGCACGCGCCGCTGCCCGTCGGTCTTGCCGGCGACGCGCAGCGGCAGCAGCGCCGTACCGAGCCGGTCGTCGGGCAGCGGGGCGCGGGTGACCGGCGCGGAACCGGCGGTGTGCCAGGCGGCCTGGACGGCCGGGCGGCCAGGATCGACGAGCGCGGTCTCCAGCAGGACGGTCCCCTCGGCGCTGAGCCGCTCCCCCACGACCCGCAGTTCGGGCTCCACCTGGACGGCGAGGTCGAGCCGTACCGGGCCGGCCGGGCCGTCGGCCGTGCAGCCGATCCGGAAGCCGCGCCGCTGCTGGGCATCGGGCAGGGCCTCCTCGGGCACACAGTGCACCGGGTCGGGGAAGACCTCGCCGAGCTCGGCGCCCCCGGCGAGCCGGGCGAGCGCGGCGTAGGCGCGCAGGGCGCTCGACTTCCCGCTCCCGCTGACCCCGGCGAGCAGGGTGAACGTCCCGTCCAGCGGGATCACGGCCCGCCGGTGCACGGCGAAGGCGGACAACCGCAGCTCGGTGACCCGGGGCCGCACCGGCCGCACCACGGACGGCTCAACGGAGCCGAACGACGACGAAAGGGAAGTAACGCCCATACGGCGGACGCTAGGCCCGCCCCCACCCAGCGAACCGTTCCGCCCGCCGCATCTTCCTCCGATCGAGGGACGCGGCCCGTGGACACGGACGGTCACGGCCGACGTGAAGCCACCGCCGAGACACCCGGACGTGGCCAGGGACAGTCAACGGCCGGACGAGCCGCACCCGGCGAGACGCTCTGCCGTGGCCACGGACGGTCACGGCAGAGCGTAGAAACGCCGGGCGAGCCGCCCGCCGGACGTGGACACGGACAGACCCGGCCGACAAGGGCCCGCGCTCCGGACCGTGCACCGGCTGGACTCCCGCTCCGACACCGGCACCGGCACCGGCACCGGCACCGGCCGACACTCGCCGAGCCGGTCCCCCGCCCCCCGTCGCCCCGTCAGCCCCCGGCCAGCCCGGTGTTGTCCACCAGCCCGCTGACCTCCGTGCCCCGGGGCGTGAGGAGGAACACGTTGCGGTCGACGCGGTGCATGCCGCTGGCGAGACCAAAGACGACGCCGGTGGAGAAGTCGAGGACGCGCTTGGCGACCTCGGTCTCGGCGCCGGTGAGGTCGAGGAGGACGGGGATGCCGGCCATGAGGGTCTCGGCGACCTCGCGGGCGTCCGCGAAGACGTTGACCCGCAGGACCACGAAGCGCCGCCGGGTCTCCGTCTCCGCGTCGGGCAGGGAGCGGTGGTTCACCGCCGACGGCCACGCGTCGCGGCCACGCAGGGGTACGACCTGGGCGAGCCCCTCCCACTGTTCATCGGTGACGTCGTGACGGCTCACCGTTCCCCCGATCTGACTCGCACTCATCTCCTGCACCAGGCAATTCTTACGCCAAGTCACCTGTTCGGCCCAACACCGACACGGTCCGCGACCTGCCCGAGCGGAGAGGGCTCCCGGCCGACGGAGCGCCGGAGCCGGTCACTAGGCTCCGGCGTCGTGACCACCGATGCCGGGTTCACCTGTTCGTGCTGCGGGGCTCACCACCCCGATCTGCCGATGAACTACACGGCCGAGGCCCCGGCCGTCTGGGACCCGGCCTTCGCCGACGCCGACGACTGCCTCCTCTCCTCGGACCAGTGCGTGATCCATGGGGAGCACTGCTTCGTCAAGGGTCTGATCGAGATCCCGGTCATCGGCAGCGACGAGGTGTTCTCCTGGGGTGTCTGGGTGTCGCTCAGCCGGGAGAACTTCTCCCGTGCGGCCAACCTGTGGAACAGGCCCGGCCGCGAGGACGAGAGGCCGTACTTCGGCTGGCTCACCACCGACCTGCCGGTGTACTCGCCCACGACGCTCAACCTCAAGACCAACGTCCACACCCGCCCGGTCGGCGAACGCCCCTACGTCGAGCTGGAGCCCACCGACCACCCCCTCGCGTGCGAACAGCGCACCGGGATCACGCCGGCCCGCGTACGCGAGATAGCGGCGGCCGTCCTGCACCCGGGCAGCGGCGGGCATCGGTGACGGCCCCCGGGTCGCCAACCCCGTCGCGCCGGACCCCGTCGCGCCTGCCGGACTGAGCCCCAGGGCGCGGAGGTTCGTCGAGATCAGGTGAGGACGCGCTCATCGCCGTCCGCCGCGGCGAGGCCGTCGGTCTCGACGCACCGCGGTGCCTCGAAGCTCACGTGTACGAAGGCCTCGGCGCAGGGGGTGCGGACCGCGGCTGACCGCTTGCCGGGGCCGCCGGATCCGGGCATCGGAGCGCCGGTGACCAGCGCGAGCGTCATCGCTCATCCGCGGCACACCGGAATCTTCACCTCCGGCCGTGTGGTGTTCACCGGGTGCACTTAGCGTTCCGTGCCGTGCACATGGCAGACACACAGCTGGTGGTTCCCGGGCGCCGGCCGCGGACCGCACCGGCCGCGCCTCCGGAGGACCCCGCGCCCGCGCAGTGGCACCGCGTCCTCACCCTGCTCGCCGCGATCAGCCTCTTCATCGGCACCCGTACGGTGTGGACGCAGGCGGCGACCCACCGGCCTGCGGTCGCCCTGGTGATCACGGCGTGCTACGCGTCGATCCTGGCGTGCGGCGTGCTCACCGTCGTCGTCCGGCGCGGCAGCTCGCTGGCCCGGGTCGACCTGGGCGTCCTGCTCACCGCGATGACGCTCACGCTGTGCACCTGGGTCATGAACCACAACGGCGCCGACGAAGCGGTGCTGACCACCCAGGCCGCCCGTGAGCTGGTCGCCGGGCACCCCGTCTACGGGCAGCCCTGGCCCTGGTTGTTCGGCCCCGGCATCGCCCTGACCCCGACGGTCGACGGCGGCTACGACTACACCTACGGCTACCCCCCGCTCGCGCCGCTGCTCACCGCGCCGTTCCTGGGCCTGGGCCACGCCGGCACCCCGGCGACGGCCGTCACCACGGGCGCGCTGCTGGTGGCCGCCGTCACCCTCTGGCGGATGCTGCCGGTGCCGTGGCGCTCGGCGGCGACGATGGTCTGCCTGGGCTTCGGCTTCCTGCCCTCCTACGCCCGGCTCGGCTACCCGGCGATGCTGGGCCTCGCCCTGCTGGTCCCGGTGGTGGTGCGCTGGCCCCGGATCGGCCGGGGCGGACGGCTCGGCGCCGCCGGGATCGCCCGCGCCGCCTGCCTGGGCGCGGCCTGCGCGGCGCAGCAGCTGCCCTGGTTCGTCACCCCGTTCCTGCTGGTCGGCCTGTACGCGGTGCGCCGCGGCGAGCTGGGCGCGCGCGGCGCGGGCCTGCTCCTGCTGCGGGTGCTCGGCATCGCCGCCGCCACCTGGCTGCTGATCAACACCTACTTCATCCTTCACGAACCGCACACCTGGTTCGAAGGCATCCTGCTGCTGATCACACAGGGCGCGGTGCTGCACGGCCAGGGCCTGAACATCGTCTCGCTGCTGCTGACCGACGGCAGCGACCGGCTCGACTGGTACGGGCACGCCAGCGCGCTGCTGCTGGTGGGGCTGCTGGCGGTGTTCCTGCTGTTCGTGCGGCGGCTCGGGCCGGCGGCGACCGTGCTGCCCTGGTGCGCGTTCTATCTCGCCACGCGGTCGCAGGACGGCTACTACCTGCTGATGACGCCGCTGTGGCTGGCGGCCGTGGTCACCGCGCCCGCCGCCGAGTTCGCCCGCGCCTGGCAGCCACGGCCGCGCCGGCTGCCCTCGGGCCGCGGACGCCGCCCGGTCCTGGCCGCGGCGGGTGCGCTGCTGCTCGCGCCCGCGCTGGTGAGCGCCCTGATCGCGGCGACGGGCACGCCACCGCTGCGCATGCGGGTCACGGAGGTGCAGCACGCGACGCCGAGCAAGGTGTCACTGCTGACCGTGAGCGTCACCAACACCGGCGACCGCGCCCTCACCCCGCACTTCATGCTCACCACGGGCGAGGGCATGGGCCGCTACTGGTCGGTGCTGCGCGGCCCGGTCACCCTGCCCGCCCACGGCAGTGCCGTGTACGCGCTGCGCCCGCCCAAGGGCACCTTCCCGGTGTCGCGGAACAACGCGAAGGTGCGGGTACGGCTGCGGGTGTTCACGGGCGACCCGCAGACCCTGTCGAGCATCGACGTACGGCATCTGCTGCTGCGCACGCCGGCGCGCTGACGGACCGGCCGGCGCCCGCCCCTCCCCCGCCCCACCTCCCTTGATTCGCGCACTCGGCCTTTGGGTACCCGGCGGCTGCCGTGTGAGAGGCGAAGGAGGTCCCCATGGGTGTGTCCGGCCTGCCCGATCCCGTCGTGCGCCGATCGGCCGACCCGCCCGTCGACGTGGAACGGCTGGCGGCGGCGCTGCGTGAGCGGGTGGACGGGGAGGTGCGGTTCGACGCCGGGAGCCGGGCCGCGTACTCCACGGACGCCTCCAACTTCCGGCAGACCCCCATCGGCGTCGTCGTGCCCCGTACCCCTGAGGCCGCTGCTGAGGCGGTCGCCGTAGCCCGGGAGCACCACGCGCCGGTGCTGTCCCGCGGCGGCGGGACGAGCCTGGCCGGACAGTGCACCAACGCGGGCGTGGTGATCGACTGGTCCAAGTACTGCACCCGGATCGAGTCCGTCGACGAGGACGCCCGCACCTGCGTCGTCCAGCCCGGCATCGTGCTGGACGAGCTGAACCGGCAGCTCGCGCCGACCGGCCTGCGCTACGGCCCGGAGCCCGCCACCCACGCCAACTGCACCCTCGGCGGCATGATCGGCAACAACTCCTGCGGCGCCACCGCGCAGGCGCACGGCAAGGTCGTCGACAACATCGCCCGCCTGGAGGTGCTCCTCTACGACGGCACCCGCTTCTGGTGCGGCCCGACCAGCGACGAGGAGTACGCCGAGATCGAGGCGCGCGGCGACCTGCGCGCTTCCGTGTACCGGCAGCTGCGGGCGCTGCGCGACACCTACGCCGACGAGATCCGCCGCCGCTTCCCCGACATCCCGCGCCGCGTCTCCGGCTACAACCTCGACTCCCTGCTCCCGGAGCACGGCTTCGACGTGGCCGGGCTGCTGGTGGGCAGTGAGTCGACCCTGGTCACGGTGTTGCGCGCGGAGCTGAAGCTGGTGCCGGTGGTGCGGGAACGGACCCTGGTGGTCCTGGGGTTCGACAGCGTCGACAAGGCCGCCGACGCCGTACCGGCCGTCCTGCCGTACGAGCCGATCGCGCTGGAGGGGCTCGACAAGCACCTGATCCGCGACGAGCGGATCAAGCATCTCAACCCCGACGCGATCGGTGAACTCCCGCAGGGCACCGCCTTCCTGATGGTGCAGTTCGGCGCGGACACCCTGCACGAGGCGGAGGACCGGGCGCACCGGATGCTGGACGCGCTGCACGAGTCCGAGCACGATCCGACGGTCGCCTTCCTGGACGACCCCCGGCACGAGGACGAGTTGTGGCAGGTGCGCGAGGCCGGGCTCGGCGCGACCGCCCATCTGCCGGCCCGGCCCGACACGTTCGAGGGCTGGGAGGACTCGGCGGTGGCGCCGGAACGGCTCGGCGACTATCTGCGCCGGCTGCGGGAGCTCTTCGAGGAGTTCGGCTACCAGAGCGACACCGGGCCCAGCCTGTACGGCCACTTCGGGCAGGGCTGTGTGCACACCCGCATCCCCTTCGACCTGTACAGCGCGGACGGGGTGGCCACCTACCGCCGCTTCATGGAGCGGGCGGCGGATCTGGTGGTGGAGTTCGGCGGTTCGCTCTCCGGTGAGCACGGCGACGGGCAGAGCCGGGGCGAGCTGCTGCCGCGGATGTTCGGCGAGGAGATCGTCACCGCGTTCGGGCGGCTGAAGGCGGTCTTCGACCCGGAGGACCGCATGAACCCGGGCAAGGTCGTCGCGCCGTACGGCCTCGATCAGAACCTGCGGCTGGGCGCGGACTGGGCGCCGTACGACCCGCAGGACCTGTACTTCCGCTTCCCCCACGACGGCGGGTCGTTCGCGGAGGCCACCAACCGCTGTGTCGGCGTCGGCAAGTGCCGTCAGCACACCAACGACGGCGGCGCGGTGATGTGCCCGTCGTACCAGGTGACCCAGGAGGAGGAGCACTCCACGCGGGGCCGGGCGCGGCTGCTGTTCGAGATGATGGACGGGCACGGCGACAGCGCGATCCGCGACGGCTGGCACTCGCAGGCGGTGCGGGACGCGCTCGATCTGTGCCTGGCGTGCAAGGGCTGCAAGAAGGACTGCCCGGCCGACGTCGACATGGCCACGTACAAGGCGGAGTTCCTGGCCCATCACTACGAGGGGCGGCCCTGGCGACGGCCGCGTTCGGACTGGTCGATGGGCTGGCTGCCGGCGGTGGCGCAGGCGGTGGGGCGCGCCCGGCTCGGCCCGGTCGTCAACGCCGTCACGCACACGCCGGGCCTGGCGAAGGCGGCGCGGGCGCTGGCCGGGGTGGAGGACCGCGAGGTGCCGCTGTTCGCCGGGCAGACGTTCCAGCAGTGGTTCGCCGGGCACGAGCCGCGGGGCGACGGCGAGCGCGGCACGGTCCTGCTGTGGCCGGACACCTTCACCAACCACTTCCACCCGCACCTCGGGCGGGCGGCCGTGCACGTCCTGGAGGAGGCGGGCTGGCGGGTCGAGCTGCCCACCGAACCGCTGTGCTGCGGCCTGACCTGGATCTCCACCGGCCAGCTCGCGGTCGCCAAGCGGGTGCTGACCCGCACGGTGCGCGCCCTCGCCGACCACGTCCGGGCCGGCGGCCTGGTGGTCGGCCTGGAGCCCAGCTGTACGGCGGTGTTCCGCGCCGACGCGGGCGAACTCTTCCCCGGCGACCGGGACGTACGGCGGCTCGCCTCCCAGACGGTGACGCTGGCCGAACTGCTCACCGAGCACAGCCCGGGCTACCGGCCGCCCCGCGTGCCCGAACGCTCGGCACGGGCGCTGGCGCAGGTGCACTGCCACCAGCACGCCGTCATGGGCTGGGAGGCCGACCAGGAGCTGCTGCGCCGGGCCGGGGTGGACGCGGAGCACCTGGAGTCCGGCTGCTGCGGCCTGGCCGGCAACTTCGGCTTCGAGAAAGGCCACTTGGACGTCAGCATGGCCTGCGCGGAACGGGTGCTGCTGCCCCGGCTGCGGGAGGCGGACGAGGAGACGGTGGTCCTCGCCGACGGCTTCAGCTGCCGTACGCAGATCCACGAGGGCGACAGCGGGGGCCACGAGGCGGTGCACCTCGCGGAGCTGCTGGCGACGGCCCTGCCGAACGCCCCCGCCAGCGCCTACGGCACCGCACCCGACGCCCGCCCGGCGCCTCCCGGCCGCGCCTCCCGGGCCGCGGCACTGGCGGGCGCCCTGACCGGCGCGGGCCTGCTCGCGACAGGTGTCGTGGCGGGGCTGGGGCGGCTGCGGCGGCGCTAAGGGCTTCAAAGCCGGGCGGTGAAGGCTTCACGGCCGGCGCCAAGAGCTTCACGGCCGGGCTGGGACCGGGCACTGCGTACCGTGAACGCAGTGCCCGGCCGCGTGTTGTCACACCGATGCTCAGCAGGCAGGCTGATGCGGGCCTACGGCCGGGGGGCAGGCAGGCTGATGCGGGCCTACGGCCGGGGGCGGACCCGCTGCCATCGGGGACGCGCGTCCCCTCCGCGGTGTCCGGCCACGGACGCGCAGCGCCGGCACACCCGTCGTACACGGTCGGCGGCGCCGCCGGACTCCGGGAAGGCGTCGGGCCAGTTGACGTGCGGGAAGCGGACGAGCTGCGAGCGGCTCAGGGACAGACCGCAGACGGTCTCGTTCCGGCCGGGCTCCCAGGCGTGGGCCTCGCCGGCGGGCAGCCTGCGCCGGCCCTCCTCCTCGTCGACCCACTGGCCGGAGGCGGCGACGGCGTACTGCTTGCCGCGCCTCATGGGACGGAGCACACCGTGAGAACGCTGATCCCGGTCACCTCGGCACCGTCCTCCCTCGGCCTGCGCCTCGATCACGGTCGGGCCGTCGCGCCGAGTCGGGCGGCCCGCATCCGGCGAGTGCCACGAAAGCCGCGGCCTCACACCCGCGCCCGGCACGGGGCGGGTGTGAGGCGGAGCGGGGACGTCAGCGCCGCAGGGTGAGGACACCCGGCCGCCACGGCAACTGGTTGTAGTCGCCGCTGGCCGTGGGGGACTTGCCCTGATAGAGGAGCTGCAGGTTGCAGGGATCGATGGTCATGGTCTGGTCGGGGTTGTCGCGGACCAGGTCACCGTGGCTGATGTCATTGGTCCAGGTGGCACCGCTGTTGGCTTTGCCCGCGAAGGGGTTGCTCTCGCTCGCGGCCTGCGGGGTCCACGAACCGCTCAGGCTGGAGGCGGTGAAGGAGCGGAAGTAGCGCTGCTCGTTCGCACCCCGGGCCTCGACGATCATGAGGTACTGGTTCTGGCCCTTGACCTTGTAGACCTGCGGCGCCTCGAACAGGTTCTTCGTGGTGTCGCTCATGACAGTCGTGTACGACGAGCCGAAGTTGCCCGGGAAGTTGCCGATCGGCATGCTCGCCCGGTAGATCTTGCCGTTGTCACCGGCGAAGAACAGGTACATGTTCTGGCTGTCGGCGATCAGCGTCTGGTCGATGGGCCCGGTGCCGGAGTCGGGGAGGCTGCCGGTGAACAGGGGCTGCGGCGCGGACCAGCCGTTGGGGTTGGTGGGGTCGCTCGACGTGCGGTAGATGAACGGCCACGCACCCCACTGGTAGGCCAGCACCCAGATGTTCTTCGGCGCGAAGTAGAACAGCGTGGGCGCCACCGCGGCCTGGCTCATCCCGGTCTGCCCCGCCGACGCCATGTCCGACCAGTTGGTGAAGGGGCTGAACATCATCGACCCGTACGACGATCCGGACACGTTCGACGCGTAGACCACGTGCTTGCCGTTGTAGGTGACGGTGGTGAAGTCCTTGAGCGCGGTCCAGCCGTTCGCCGGCTGCGCCAGCACGCCCGTCGAGTCCCACCGGTACGTCGAGGGAAGGGTGCAGGTGCCGTCCGTCGGGCTCCCGGTCAGGCCGGTCCACTTCTGGTTACTGCCCCCGTTGCAGGTTCCGATCTGCACCGCCGTGCCGTTGGCCGTGCCGCCGCCCGCGGCCTCCAGGCACAGCCCGGACTCCACGCCGACGACCGTGCCGTCGGAGTTCACCCGCCACTGCTGGTTCGCACCGCCGGAACAGGACCAGATCTGCACCCGGGTGCCGGGCGCGGTGGCGTGGCCGGGGACGTCCAGGCACTTGGTGCCGTACACGGTCAGCTGACGGTCGTCCGTCAGCGTCCACTGCTGGTTGGTGCCGCCCCAGCAGTCGTAGAGCTGCAGGTAGGTGCCGTTGTCCTGGCCGGCGCCGACCACGTCCAGGCACCGGTTCGAACCGGCGCCGCGCAGGGCGCCGCTGCCGGCCGCGTGTGCCGGGGCGGCGACGAGCATCGCCGCCAGCGCGGCCAGGACCGCAGCGGTGGCGGCGAGCACCGCAGACGTGCGCCTGCGGCGGAGACTTCCTTTGTCCATGTGGCTTCCTCCACTTGGAGTGAGCGGTACCGGTCACCTCGTGAGGTGTTGGCAAGGCCATGACATACGTGAGTCGACACGGCAACTCACGGCATGCGTTCGGAATTACGAACAACGGTCGGTATGTCGAGTCCCTGATGATAGGGATCCGGGGAACGGCGTCAACACCTCTCGCACGAATCGTCGATTCAACCGAAAGATGCGAGCCTCCGAGGTGACGCGAACGACGCCGACCTCCGCAACGAAAGGCTGTACAGAGCATCAACATGGCAGCTCGGAGGGATCCGAAAGTTTCGATCCCCGGTGCACTGGGAGGCGAGGCGCGACGGGCGGCCGAGACAGCGATACCCAACCTCGACGCCGCTCTCGGCGAACTCGACGAGGATTCACCGGTACCGGTGGACGGGCGCCGCCACGCCCTCGGCTACTCCATCAGCAGCGTCGATCACTAAACCGATTTCGTGCACGCGGTACGCAGTGAAACGGGATGTTTCACTAAACCGATCACTCAACTCGCGATCAGGGCTGGACAACGTTGTCAGAGAACGGCACAGTGTCCGGTCGCGGGACACGTGGTCCCGTTTTTCTCGGAAGGGCTACGTCATGGCCGTGTACGGAGCACTCGACATAGGTGGCACCAAGATCGCCGGGGCGCTGGTCGACCCTGAGGGGCGCATCGTCGTCCGGTCGTATCGGCCCACCCCCGCCCGCGAACCGGCCGAGACCCTGCTGGGAGCCGTCAGCGCCGTGGTGGACGACCTGTCCGCGCACGCCGCCTGGGCGGATCTCGCGTGCCTGGGCATAGCGAGCGCCGGCCCGGTCGACACCGCCGCAGGCACCGTGAGCCCCGTCAACATCCCGCACTGGCGCCGCTTTCCACTGGTCGAGCGGGTCCGCTCACACCCCCGTGTGCCGCCCCACACGACTCCCGTACTGGTCGGGGACGCCGTCGCCATGACGGCTGCCGAGCACTGGCTGGGTGCGGCTCGCGGGGTGGACAACGCGCTGTGCATGGTGGTCTCCACGGGCGTCGGCGGCGGTCTGATCCTGGACGGCCGGCTGCACGCAGGCCGATCGGGGAACGCGGGGCACATCGGACACATCTCGGTCGACCTGGACGGGTCCGTATGCCCGTGCGGCGCCCGGGGATGCGTGGAGGGCCTGGCGAGCGGCACGGCCATCGCCACGCATGCCCTGGCCGCGGGCTGGACTCCGCCCCCCGGGTCCGCCGCCACCGCGGCGGATGTCGCCGCCGCGGCCCGGCAGGGCGACAGCATCGCCCGGTCTGCCTACGACCGCGCGGCACAGGCTCTGGCCGCGGGCATCGCCGCGACGGCCGCTCTCGTCGAACTCGACCTCGTCGTCATCGGTGGAGGTGTGGCGCAGGCCGGCGACACGCTGTTCGCACCCCTGCGCCGGTGGATGACCCGGTACGCGGTCCTCGACTTCGCGCGTGACCTGGCGATCGCGCCGGCCGAACTGGCCCTGGACGCAGGGCTCATCGGCGCCGCGGCCGCCGCCTCGGCCGCACCACCGCGGGAGCGGTGAGAACCGGCGGCGCAGTGATGCCGTCCCCCGCCGGCGCCATGACGCTCAGGGACCGAGCACACGTTCACCGAGCCCCGCACCGGCGCGTGACCGAGCAACCTGCGTCGACGCAGGAAAGCGGGTCACTGCTCCCGTCCGCCTGGGCGCCGCCGTCACACCCACCGGCGTCTCCGCCACGGCAGCGGTGCCCCGGCCGCCCTGCGTACGGCATGAGCGCCGCTGCCAACCGCGCCACCGGGGCTGCGGCGCCGGACCCCCGCGTGCCTGCCCACTTCACACCGCCCGCCCCCACCGGTGACAGCCGCTCGAAAGGAACTGCGCTCATGGACCGTCTCGTCAACACCGTCCGCACCTACCCTTGGGGCTCGACCACCGCACTGCCCGAACTCATGGGCATCACCCCGGACGGCTCTCCCCATGCCGAGTTGTGGATGGGAGCCCATCCTGCCGCACCCTCCCGCGTCGAGCGGGAGGGCCGCCTGCACGGGCTGGACCGCGTCATCGAGGCCGACCCCCGGGCCGAGTTGGGCGATGCTCTCGTCCGCCGCTTCGGGCCGCGCCTGCCTTTCCTCGTCAAGCTGCTGGCCGCCGACTCCCCCCTGTCCCTGCAAGTGCACCCCGACCTGGACCGGGCAGCCGCCGGATACACACGTGAGAACGCCCGGGGCATCCCGCTCGACGCTCCCCATCGCACCTACCGCGACGCACAGCACAAACCGGAGATGATCGTCGCCCTGACCGCCTTCGAGGGATTGTGCGGGTTCCGGCCACCGGGCGAGAGCGCCGATCTGCTGGATGCCCTCGGTCTGGACTGGCTGGCCGCATGCGTCATGACGCTCCGCTCGGTCCCGGAGGAGCCAGCACTGCGGGAGGTCTTTTCCACCCTCCTCTCCCTTCCCCCGGACCGGCTCGCCGAGGTCGACGGCGCTCTGGCGAGGGCCGCCCGCCGGTCCGGCCCCCTCGGCGACACACTCGCGGTGTACGCCGCCATCTCCCGGGCTCACCCGGTCGATCCGGGCGTCCCGGCAGCTCTCCTGATCAGGCACGTCCGGCTCTCGCCCGGAGAAGCCCTGTTCCTCGGAGCGGGTGTACCGCACGCTTATGTGAGGGGGCTGGGTGTCGAAGTCATGGCCGCCTCGGACAACGTCCTGCGCTGCGGCCTGACGAGCAAACACGTGGACGTGCCGGAACTGCTGCGTGTCGTCCGCTTCACCTCCCTCACGGCGCCGGTGATCCGCCCGGTGCCCGGGATGGGAGGCGAAGAGGTGTACCCGGCGCCCGTCGACGACTTCCGACTCTCCCGTCTGGTGCTGGGCGCAGGGGACAGCGCCCGCGCGCTGCCCGGATCCACGCCCCAGATTCTGGTGTGCACGGCCGGCACGATCCGTGTCGCCGGTCCGCGCCACGCGGTCGTACTCGCGGGGGGCGCATCCGTATTCGTACCGGCCGGCGAAAGGGTCGCGGTCTCGGGTGAGGGAACGGTGTTCCGGGCCACTGCCGGCGAGCAGAGGGCCCGACAGCTGAACTCCCACTAAACTTAACCGGTTTGGTCACGATGGTTGAACAGGCGGACCGATCGCCCTAGCCTCTCTCCCAGTCGCCGATCGCGAGGATCGACCGAGCCGCCTTTCCCCGTGGCGGGATAGGTGAACGGACTCCACCGGCGATTTACCGTTCCACCGTCCCGCTGCCCGGTGAGCCGCTGACCACCACCCGGGCGGCGGGATATCACACCGGCTCGCACCTTTCGCTTTCCGGTCTTCCGGCGCATCGCCGGGGCCAGGGCGAGCCGGTCGCTCGGTCTCGAAGTGAACGCCGTTGCCATGCCGCCGGCACGTCTCGTTCCGGCGCCGGGCACCACCTCCTTGGGAGCATGGATGAGGAAGAGACTGGCCACCGCGGCGGGAGCGTTGCTGGCCCTGGCGGCCTCGATACTGGCCGCGCCGTCCCCCGCTCGGGCGGACACCGGGACCGCCACGGGTTTCCACGTCACCGACGGGCGACTCCTGGACGCGAACGGCAAGGAGTTCGTCCTGCGCGGCGTGAACCACGCCCACGCCTGGTACCCCACCAGGACCGCGCAGGCGCTGAAGGACATCAAGGCGCTGGGCGCCAACTCCGTGCGTGTGGTGCTCGCCACCGGCGACCGGTGGACCAGGAACGACACCGCCGATGTCTCGGCCGTCGTCGCGCAGTGCAAGCAGAACCGGCTCGTCTGCGTTCTTGAGGCACACGACACCACCGGCTACGGCGAGCAGGACGGGGCCATCTCCCTCTCGCGTGCCGTCGACTACTGGATCAGCGTCAAGGAGGCGGTGCAGGGTCAGGAGAAATACGTCGTCCTGAACATCGGGAACGAGCCGTACGGGAATTCCGGATACACGGCGTGGACCTCCGACACCGAAAGTGCCCTCGTTCGCATGAGGGCGGCTGGATTCCGTCACACGCTCATGGTCGACGCCCCGAACTGGGGCCAGGACTGGTCCTTCACGATGCGCGATCACGCCGCGGAGGTGTTCGCCGCGGACCCCGAGCGCAACACCGTGTTCTCCATCCACATGTACGGCGTGTTCAACAGCGCCGACAAGGTCAAGAGTTACCTTGAACGGTTCACATCACAGAATCTTCCCCTCGTGATCGGGGAATTCGGCAACATGCACTCGGACGGTGACCCGGACGAGGACGCCATCATGTCGACCGCGCAACAACTGGGCGTGGGCTACCTCGGGTGGTCCTGGAGCGGCAACGGCGGCGGCGTCGAGTACCTGGACATGGCCACCGGCTTCGACGCCTCCCGCCTCACCGCCTGGGGTCAGCGGATCTTCTCCGGCCCCGACGGCATCCGGCAGACCGCCAAGGAGGCCGGCGTCTTCACCGACGCCGGCTCCTCCAGCGGAAGCTGTGCGGTCGGCTACCGCCTCAGCGACTGGGGCAACTGGTTCAACGCGGACGTCACCGTCCGCAACACCGGTACGACGGCTGTCAAGGGCTGGCAGCTCGCCTTCGCCTTCCCCGGCGGGCAGCAGATCGGCTCGGTGTGGAACGCCAAGGCGGTGCAGCAGGGCAGTGCGGTCCTGGTGAGCAACGAGTCCTGGACGGAGACGATCCCGGCCGGTGGCACGGTGAGCTTCGGCTTCAACGGCTCCTCGACCACCGGCACCAACGGCGTTCCTGCCGCCTTCAGCCTCAACGGCCTCCCCTGCGCGAAGAACTGACCACTCCCCTTGCATGCGGAAGGGCCGCGTCCCGGGGGGGACGCGGCCCTTCGGCATCGTCAGGACGGGCCCACTGCCGGCGCCGGCGCGGTGGAGCCACGGGGGATCAGTGACGGCGTCGGCACCTGGTGCCCGCCGGTGTGCGTGCCGGCGATCACGTCGAACAGCACCCGCGCCACCTCGGCGCCGAAGTGGTGCACGTCGTGACTCATGGCCGAAAGCGTCGGGTGGGTGATCCGGCACAGCTGCGAGTCGTCCCACGCCAGCAGCGACAGGTCGTCGGGGACGGTGAGCCCCATCTCAGCGGCCACGCCCGCTCCGGCGACCGCCATGATGTCGTTGTCGTAGACGATCGCGGTGGGCCGGTCGGCGGCGAGCAGCAGGGTGCGGGTGGCACGCGCGCCCTCCTTCTCGTCGAACCCGGTGACGATCTGCCGCGCCTCCTCCATGCCCAGTTCCCGGAGCGTGTCGGCGAAGGCCCGGGCCCGGATGGCGCTGTGCCCCAGCTCGGCCGGACCGCCGACGCGGGCGATGCGCCGATGGCCGAGGGCCGCGAGGTAACGGACGGCCTCGCCGACCGCCGACGCGTCGTCCGTCCACACCGCCGGGAAGGGCCCCGTGAGGGAGGGGTGGCCGACGGCCACGGCGGGCATACCGAGGCCTTGCAGGGCGGGTACCCGGGGATCGTCCTGCCGGAAGTCCACCAGGATGGCGCCGGCGATCATCCGGCCGCGCCACCACTCCTTGTAGAGCGAGATCTCCTCGTCGAGGTCGCGCACCAGCCGCAGCAGCAGCGAGCAGGAGCGCTCCGCCAGGATGCTCTCGATGCCGGAGATGAAGTCCATGTAGAACGGCTCCAGGCCGAGCAGCCGGGCCGGCCGGCACAGGGCGAGCCCGACGATGTCGACCCGGCGGCTGGACAGGCTGCGGGCGGTGGCACTGGGGGCCCAGCCCAACTCGCGAGCCACGGCGAAGATCCGCTCACGGGTGGCCGCGGAGACACCGGGCTTGTGGTTGAACGCGAGCGACACCGCTCCCTTGGACACCCCGGCACGGGCCGCGACATCCTTGATCGTGACGCGTTCCGGTGAACCGCTCACGCCACGTCCACGCAGAACAGAGCGGCCTTCGCCGCATCGGCCGTGACGGAGCCGCAGCCGCTGACACGGATGCGCGTACGCTCCCCGGGCAGCAGGGTCCGACGGCCGCTGTCGCAGACGGCGGCCGGGCCGAGCCGGTCGGGCTGGAGGAGGAGGTCTCTGACGAGGGTACGGGCGCTCACCACGACGTCGACTCTATCCCCCTGACCTGGCACCGGCTCCACGGTGACGTCATAGGCCGGGCGGGGGTGGGCGAACTCCTTGTCCGGCACGGGGAAGTGCAGGGCGCGCAGGGCTTCTGCGGTTTCCCGGCCCTCGTCGTCGTGCGGGCGGGGCGACTCCCAGGCGTCGGCCACCAGGAACTCCTTCGCGGACCGCTCGTCCGGTGTCACCGCCGCGGGAACGGCGATCCGGGCCACGGAACGCGACTCGGCCGACACCTCGACGACGGTCTCGCCGACCGTGGTGCCGTCCGCCTGCATCCGCCGCAAGGTCACCGAGGTCCGCCAGGGCGTGGCGGCCTGGTTGATCGCGGCGAGCACCAGACCGCCGGCGTCGGGCCGCAGGGTCAGCAGCCGGTCGGCGTAGACGCGACGCAGCTCGTGGTGGAGCGGCTTGGGCCGTCCGTCGCCGTCGATCGCGGACCACGAGGAGACCGGCCAGCAGTCGTTGAGCTGCCAGACGATGGTCCCGGCGCACACCGGCCAGTGCGAGCGCCAGTGCTCGATGCCCTCGGCGACCGCGCGGGCCTGTACGAGCTGGGTGAGGTAGTGCCAGCGGTCGAAGTCGTCCTCGGGCATCGGGAAGTGCCGGGTGAGGCCGCGGTTCAGCTTGCCGTTGCCGTCTTCGGCCTTCTGGTGGTGGAGCATGCCGGGCGAGTCGGGGGCGAGGTCCTCGCCGGGCAGGGCGCGGCGCAGGGTGGCCAGGGCGGGCGGTGCCTGCCAGCCGAACTCGGCGACGAACCGGGGCACGTTCGCCCGGTACTCGGCGTAGTCCTGGCGGTTCCAGACCTCCCAGGAGTGGTGGGTACCGTGGGCGGGGTCGTTGGGATGGTGGTTCCAGGAGCCCGACCAGGGGCTGCCCGCGGTGTACGGGCGGGTCGGGTCGAGTTCGGCGACGATCCGCGGCAGCAGGCCGAGGTAGTAGCCCTCCCCCCAGGAGTCGCCGGCGAGCGGTGCCTCCCAGCCCCAGTCCCGAAAGCCCCAGAGGTTCTCGTTGTTGCCGTTCCACAGCACGAGCGAAGGGTGCGGCATCAGCCGGACAACGTTGTCGCGCGCCTCCGCCTCGACCTCACCGCGCAGCGGCTGCTCCTCGGGGTAGGCGGAGCAGGCGAACTGGAAGTCCTGCCAGACCATCAGGCCGAGTTCGTCGCACGCGTCGTAGAAGGCGTCGTCCTCGTAGATGCCGCCGCCCCACACCCGGACCAGGTCGACATTGGCCTCGGCGGCCTGCGCGAGGCGGGTGCGGTAGCGCGCGGGCGTGACCCGGGAGGGGAAGGCGTCGTCGGGGATCCAGTTGACCCCGCGGGCGAAGACCCGGACGCCGTTGACGACCAGGGTGAAGCCGGAGCCGTGCTCGTCGGGCGAGCGGTCGAGTTCGATCGTGCGGAAGCCGATCCGCCGCCGCCAGGTGTCCAGGGGTCCGGTCTCGCCCACCAGGGTGACGTCGACGTTGTAGAGGGGCTGGTCGCCGTAGCCGCGGGGCCACCAGAGGCGGGGAGCGGGAACGTCCAGGCGCAGGACGGCCTCGTCGCCGCTCAGTTCGGCCTCGGTGCGCACACCGGCCACCTCGGCCCGGGCGCGCAGCGGCCGGCCCCTCCCCTGCGCGGTGCGCTCGACCCGCAGCCGCAGCTCCACCCGGCCGGCCCCGTCGGCCACGGTGACCAGGGGGCGCACTTCCGCCAGGCGGGCCGTGGACCAGTGCTCCAGCCGGACCGGACGCCAGATACCGGCGGTCACGAGCGTGGGCCCCCAGTCCCAGCCGAAGTTGCAGGCCATCTTGCGGATGTACTGCGACGGCTCGGGATAGACGTTGGGCCGCTCCCCCGTCACGGCACGCACGGCCGCGGCCTCGTCGTACGCGGAGGCGAAACGCACCTCCAGCTCACCGGTGCGTCCGGTGACGTCGAACCGGTACGTGCGGTGCATGTTGCGCGTGGTGCCGAGGGGCCGGCCCGCGAGAGTGAGGTACGCGGCCGTGTCGAGTCCCTCGAAGACGAGGTCGGTGCGTTCGTGCGCACTGTCGTGCCCGAGGTGCCGGAGGTAGGTCCAGGCGCGGCGCCCCACCCAGGCGACCTCGGCTTCGTTGCGGCCGATGTAGGGGTCCGGGATGGCCTCGGCGGCCAGCAGATCGGTGTGGACGCAGCCGGGGACCGTGGCCTCGAGCACCTCCTCCCCGTGGCGCAGACACCAGCCGTCGGTGAGCTGGGTGACGTCCTTCATGGTGCGGCTCCATTCGCCTGACGCAGACCGGTCGACGGACAACGGCGGACAACTTAACCTGCTGATCAGGACCCTGTCCATAAACCGGTCTACTTACGTGGCCGTAGGTCGATCGCCAGAAAGCCGCACGTGAGCCTGGCAACCCAGGCGCGATGGTAACGATTGGGCATCACCCTAGAATCTCCAGCTGTACCGGTTAATCGACGCCTGACATAGTGCCGACATCCCACCCACCGGAGCTGAGCCGCCATCCTGAAGGAGCTGGGCACATGAGGACGAAGAGGACGTTCACCGGAGCGTTCATGGCGACCGCGATACTGACGGTCGCCGGATGCGGGGGCGGGGGCACGGCCTCCGGCGAGACAGCCAAGGCACCCGCCGACCCGGCGGACGCCTCGGGCACGATCAAGGTGCTGACCGCCCGGACCGACCTCGTACAGAACGGGACGATGGCCCGGTACGCCGCCGAGTTCAACAAGACCTATCCCAAGGTCACGGTGAAGTTCGAGGCTCTCACCGACTACGAGGGCGAGGTCAAGATCCGGATGAACACCGAGGACTACGGTGACGTCCTCATGATCCCGGCCGCCGTCGCCAAGAACGACTACCCCAAGTTCTTCGCCCCTCTGGGCACCACCGCCGAACTGAGCGCCAAGTACCGCTTCAGCGACAAGACCGACGTCGGGGGCAAGGTCTACGGCATCGCCCAGTTCGGCACCGCCAACGGCTTCGTCTACAACAAGGCCGTGTGGAAGGAGGCCGGCGTCACCAAGTGGCCGGCCAGCCCGGAGGAGTTCCTCACCGATCTCCAGGCCGTCAAGGCGAAGACGGACGCCCTGCCGTACTACACGAACTTCAAGGACGGCTGGCCGCTGACCTCCTGGAGCAACAACATCGGCTCCGTCACCTGCGACGCCGAGGCCAACGACAAACTCGCCGGCGCAGTGTCCCCGTGGAAGGAGGGCAGCGAGCTCCGCACGATCGACTCCCTGCTCTACGGCATCGTCAAGGGCGGCCTGTCCGAGAAGGACCCCAGCACGACCAACTGGGAGGCGTCCAAGGGCATGATCGCCCAGGGCAAGGTCGCCACCATGCAGCTCGGGTCGTGGGCCATCACGCAGATGCAGGACGCGGCCAGGAAGGCGGGCAGGAACCCGGCCGACATCGGCTTCATGCCCTTCCCGGTGCAGAAGGCGGGCAAGTACTGCGCCGTCCTCGCCTCCGACTACCAGCAGGCGGTGAACATCCACTCCTCGCACAAGGCGGCCGCCCGGGCCTGGATCGACTGGTTCACCGACAAGTCGGGCTACCCGGCCAAGGAGGGCGCCGTCCCGGCCGTCAAGTCCGCCCCCATGCCGAGCACACTCAAGGACTTCACTGACAACGATGTCAGCTTCGTCGAACGGTCCGAGGCGAAGACCGGCCAGGTCAACACGATCGACAACGCCGCCGAGATCGGCCTGAACAAGCCCGACTACCGCCAGAAGCTGATCGACCTCGCGCGCGGCGCCCAGAAGGGCAGCCTCGGCGACTACTTCGCGGACCTCGACAAGCGGTGGGACGAGGCTGCCGGGACCGTCGGCTCCTGAGCGGCGCACCGCTTCCCCCTGGCACACCGCCCGCGGCCGCGGCCCCGTCCGCCCCTGACGGGGCCCGGCGGCCGGCGGGCATCCGCGAAGACGAAAGGTCCGGCATGACCGAGACGACCCACAAGGCACCCGCCAAGGTGCCACGCACAGCCGCACCGGCCCGCACGCCGCTTTCGAACGGCGGCCGCCGGAGCGGGAGTCTGCTGCGCCGACTCGCCCCGTGGCTCTTCCTGGCCGTTCCTCTGGCCCTGCTGATCACGTTCACCTACGTGCCCGTCGGGAACATGATCTACTACAGCTTCACCGACTGGGACGGCGTCAGCCCGGACCGCCACTTCACCGGCGTCGACAACTACGAGCAGATCTTCACCCGCCCGGAACTGTTCCGTGTGTTCTTCGTCAGTCTCTACTACCTCGCCGCCTCCGCCGTGCAGATCGCGATCGCTCTCTACTTCGCGACCGTGCTCAGCTTCGACCTGCGCTTCCGCAACCTCTTCAAGGGAATCCTCTTCTTCCCTTACCTGATCAACGGCGTGGCCATCGGATTCGTCTTCCTGTACTTCTTCCAGGACGGCGGCACGCTCGACTCGGTGCTCTCCTGGTTCGACGCCGGGTCCGACCACGCCTGGCTCGGCGATCCCGAGTCCGCCAACACCTCCCTCGCAGGGGTGTCCGTCTGGCGCTTCACCGGGCTGAACTTCGTGCTGTTCCTCGGCGCGATCCAGTCGATCCCCGGCGAACTGTACGAGGCGGCACAGCTCGACGGTGCCACCCGCCGGCAGCAGTTCCGGCACATCATCGCCCCGAGCATCCGACCGGTGGTCAGCCTCAGCGTCATCCTGGCGATCTCCGGCTCGCTGTCGGTGTTCGAGATCCCCTACATCATGACCGGCGGCGCGACCGGCACCACGACGTTCGTCATCCAGACGGTCAAACTCGCCTTCCAGTTCAACAAGACCGGCCTGGCCTCGGCCGCCGCCGTCGTCCTCCTCGTGATCATCCTGCTGATCACCTGGATCCAGCGCCGCCTCGTGCCCGACGAAAAGGTGGACCTCGTATGACCACGCCCCTGCCCGCGCGGCGCCGCCTCGCACCGGCCCTGACCTACCTGTCGCTGATCCTCGCGTCGCTGGTCGTCCTCGTTCCGCTCGTCGTCGTCTTCCTCACCTCGCTCAAGACCTCCAAGGAGGTCACCGACGGCGGCCCACTGTCCCTGCCGGACGACTGGCTGAATGTCGACAACTATGTGACGGCCTTCACCGACGGCCACATGCTGTCCGCCTTCTTCAACACGACCGTCATTCTGCTGTTCTCCATCACCGGCACAGTGATCATCGGCTCGATGACCGCGTACGCCGTCGACCGCTTCGACTTCCGCGCGAAGAAGCCGGTCATGGCGCTGTTCCTGATCGCCACCCTGGTGCCCGGCGTCACCACCCAGGTCGCGACCTTCCAGGTGGTGAACAGCTTCGGCCTGTTCAACAGCATCTGGGCGCCGATCCTGCTCTACATGGGCACGGACATCGTGTCGATCTACATCTTCCTGCAGTTCATCCGCGGCATTCCCGTCTCCCTCGACGAGGCCGCACGCCTGGACGGGGCGAACGCCCTCACCATCTACTGGAAGATCATTCTGCCGCTGCTCAAACCGGCGATCGCGACGGTCGTCATCATCAAGGGAATCACCGTCTACAACGACTTCTACGTCCCGTTCCTCTACATGCCGTCGGAGGACCTGGGCACCATCTCCACGGCCCTCTTCCGCTTCAAGGGCCCGTTCGGCGCACACTGGGAGGACATCTCGGCCGGCACGATCCTGGTGATCGCCCCGACGCTCGTCGTCTTCCTCTTCCTCCAGCGCTATATCTACAACGGCTTCGCACAGGGCGCGACCAAGTGACCGTGGCCGCAGGCGTCTTGTTCGGCGAGTGGGCTCGCTGCGGCCGACGAGCGCGGCGGTGACGTGCACCTGCGGCAGCACGTCGGCGAGGTCGGGCAGGGGACGGCCGGGGGTTTTGGGAGCACGAGGCGCCTCTTGCCCCTCGAAGCCCTCGTGGCCGCCGTCGACCGGTGCCGTCCGGAAAATGCCGGTGCTGATGAGCAGCGCCAAGTGGTCGTTGCCGGTCCGGTCGATGAAGTCGAGGTACGCCTGCGGGCTCCCCGCGCCCGCGTACGGCTCCCGTCTACGAGACGCCGGCCAGCCCGCTGCCGACCCGTGCCGCCGTCTCCCGCAGCCAGATGTGGGCCGCGTCATGCGTGTGGACCGGGTGCCACCACAGCGCCTCACGCAACGGCACCGCCTCGTAGGGCGGTTCCACCGTCCGCACGGCGGCGATCGGCGTCAGCATCCGCGCCAGCCGTGCCTGGATCAGGGCGATGCGCCGGGTTCCGGTGACCAGCAGGGGCAGGAGCTGGAAGCTGTCGACGGACACTTCCACGCGCGGTTCGATGCCGAGCATGCCGAGCTGGCGTACGGCCGGCGCGTCGTAGGTGCGCTGGTACGTCACCCACGGCAGCCTCGCCAGGTCCTGGCGGGTGAGCCGGTCACCGACGTCCGGATGGTCCTCGGCGACGAGGAACACCCAGCGGTCGTCGTAGAGGTCGGTGGCGGGGAAGTCGCTGATGACGCCGTGCGGCATGAGCAGGCCGTCGGTGGCGCTGAGCAGGGTGGCGGTGTCGTCGACGACGGTCGGCTGGGCCTGGGTGAAGCGGAGACGGATGCCGGGGGCCTCCTGGTGCACCACGCGGGCGAGTTCGGTGCCGAAGACGGCCACCGCGTAGTCGGACGCCACCAGCCGGAACTCCCGGCTCTCCTGGGCCGGGTCGAAGTCGGCCTGACTGGCGAAGAGGCGTTCCAGCACGTCGTAGGCGGTGGCGGTGCGGTCCAGCAGGACCTGCCCGAGCGCGGTCAGCTCGTAGTGGCCGCCGACGCGGGCGAGTAGGTCGTCGTCGAAGTGGCGGCGCAGCCGGGCGAGGGCCGCGCTCATCGCGGGCTGGCTGAGACCGACGCGCTGCCCGGCCCGGGTGACGTTCCGCTCTTCGAGCAGGGCGCGCAGGGCGACGACGAGGTTGAGGTCGAGGCGGGTCAGGTTCACGGAGGGTCCTCGCGCTGGGCGACGAGCAGGGACGGTGAGCGGCAGGAATAAATCCGGTGGATGGCGATCATCCACAGAATCTATTTCCCTGATCGCAGGGAGCGGGTCCAGATTAGTCCCACCGCGATCAGGAGGACACGTCCGTGAAACCCGAACCCTCGTCCGCGCTCTTCGCCGGACCGTTCGCCCTCGCCACCCTCTCGGCCCCGGACGGGCCGCGCTTCCCCGCCCTGGTCACCCCCGACGGCCAGGTCCTCGACCTGCGGGACGCCTTCGGCGACGACCGGCTGACCACCCTGGACGTGCTGGACCGCTGGGAGACGGCCCTGCCGCAGCTGCGCGCGCTCGCGGCCGGCACCGGCCCGGCCCGCACGGCCGTCACGGACCTGCGCGTGCACGCACCGGTGGCCCCGCGCCAGGTGTTCCAGTCGGGCGCGAACTACCGGCAGCACGTCATCGACCTGCACGTCGCCCACCGCGCCCCCGGTGACGACCGGCCGGAGAGCCAGCGCCGCGCGGAGGCCGCCGAGATCATGGACCGGCGGGCCGCCGAGGACCTGCCGTACGTCTTCATCGGCCTGCCCACCTCGATCACCGGCCCTTACGACGATGTCGTCCTGCCGGCATGGGCCGAACAGCCGGACTGGGAGCTGGAGTTGGCGGTCGTCATCGGCAAGCCCGCCTACCGGGTGCCGGTGCGGGAAGCGGCGCAGTACATCGCCGGCTACACCATCGCCAACGACCTGACCGACCGCGCGACCGTCTTCCGCCGGGACATGCCGCAGATCGGCACCGACTGGCTGCGCAGCAAGAACGCGCCCGGGTTCACCCCGCTCGGCCCGTGGATCGTGCCGGCCGAGTCGATCGCGAACCCGGACGACCTGCGCGTCACGCTGAAGCTCAACGGCGAGACCATGCAGGACGAGTCGACCAAGGACATGATCTTCAAGGTCGCGCGGATGGTGTCGTACGTCTCGCGGACCGCCCGTCTGCTTCCCGGCGATCTGGTGCTCACCGGCTCCCCGGCCGGCAACGGCATGCACTGGGGCCGGCTGCTGCGCGACGGCGACGTCATGGAGGGCACGGTCACCGGTCTCGGCGTCCAGCGCACCCGTTGCGTCGCGGAGGGCGCCGCGTGAACCGCCACGACCCGGAGGGTGCGATCGCCGAAGCCGCCAAGGCGTACTCCAACTGGGGGCGCTGGGGCGAGGACGACCGGCTCGGCACCCTCAACTTCCTGGACGAGGGCAAGCGCCGCGAGGGCGCGGCCCTGGTGCGGCGGGGCGTCAGCTTCTCCCTCGCCCAGTCCTTCGACACGAACGGCCCGCAGAAGGGCTGGCGGCGGCGCACCAACCCGGTGCACACCATGCTGGACACCGGTACCGACGCCGCCCTCGGCAACCAGGGCTTCCCGCACGGCATCGGCGGCGCCGACGACGTGATCGCGATGCCGCTCCAGTGCTCGACCCAGTGGGACGGGCTCGGCCACATCTTCGACCACGGCAAGGCGTGGAACGGGCGGGCGGCCGAGCGGGTCGTCACCTCCGACGGCGACCTGGTCACCGGCATCGAGCACATGGCGCCGTACGTCGCCGGGCGCGGGGTGCTGCTCGACGTGGGCCGGGTGCTCGGAGAGGACGGTGAGCTGCCCGACGGGTTCGCGATCACCGAGGAGCATCTGACGGCGACGGCCGAGGCGCACGGGGTGACCGTGGGCCGCGGGGACATCGTCGTCGTACGGACCGGGCAGCTCGCCCGGGCCCGTCGCGCCGGTTGGGGCGACTACGCCGGCGGTCCGGCGCCCGGTCTGTCGTTCACCACGGCCGGCTGGCTGCACGCGAGCGAGATCGCCGCCGTCGCCACCGACACCTGGGGTTTCGAGGTCCGTCCGAACGAGTTCGAGCACGCCTTCCAGCCGCTGCACCAGGTCGCCATCCCGAACATCGGGCTGCTGATCGGCGAGATGTGGGACCCGGACGCGCTGGCCGAGGACTGCGCGGCCGACGGCGTGTACGAGTTCTGGCTCACGGCCGCCCCCCTGCCCATCACCGGGGCGGTCGGCTCCCCCGTCAACCCGGTCGCCGTCAAGTAACGCACGGAACAAGGGAGTTCCCTCATGAGCACAGCCCGCACGGTCCTGGTGATCGGGGGTGGCGCCGCAGGCAACGCGGCGACGGTCCTTCTCCGCCGCGCCGGCATCGCGGTGGATCTGATCGAGGCCAAGGACGACTGGAACGCCACCGCCGGCTCCGGCATCACCCTCCAGGGCAACGCCCTGCGCGTCCTGCGTGAACTCGGCGTCTGGGACCGGGTCGAAAAGTCCGGCTTCGGTTTCGGTTCGGTCGGCATCACCACCCCAGACGGCACCGTCCTGCACGTCGCCCGGGACCTGCGCACCGGTGGTGACGACCTGCCCGCCACGGTCGGCATGCAGCGCCCGCAGCTCCAGCGGATCCTGATCGACGCCGTCCGGGCCAGTGGCGCCACGGTGCGCCTCGGCACGACGGCCGAGATCCTCGGCCAGGACGCGGACGGCGTCTCGGTGCGGTTCTCCGACGGCAGCGAGGGCCGGTACGACCTGGTCGTCGCGGCCGACGGCCTCGGTTCCTCGACCCGCGCGGCGATCGGCATCACCGACAAGCCGGAGCCGACCGGCATGGCCATCTGGCGCGTCGCCGCCCCGCGTCCGGCCGGGGTGACCCGCACCGACCTCGCCTACGGCGGCCCCGCCTACATCGCCGGCTACTGCCCCACCAGCGACACCACCCTGTACGCGTACGTAGTCGAGGCCCACCGCGACCGCGCCTCGATCCCGCCGGAGACGTACGCCGACGAGATGCGCCGGCTCGCCTCCGCCTACGGGGGCCACTGGCCGGAGATCACCGCGCACATCACCGACCCGGCGAAGGTCAACTACACCTGGTTCGACCGGCTGCTGGTCGAGGGCTCCTGGCACCGCGGCCGGGTCGTGCTGGTCGGCGACGCCGCCCACTGCTGCCCGCCCACCCTCGCGCAGGGCGCGGCACTCTCCCTGGAGGACGCACTCGTGCTCACCCGGCTGCTGGCCGCCTCGGACGCCTGGGACGACGCACTCTTCCAGGCGTACTACGAGCAGCGAGTGGCCCGCGTCCGCCCGGTCGTGGAGGCGTCCGTGCAGATCGGCCAGTGGCAGCTCGACGGCGTCCGCGACGCGGACCTCCCCGGCCTGATGGGCCGCATCATGACGATGCTGCGGGAGCTGCCGTGAGCACGCCCGTCATCGACGTCCACGCCCATGTGCTGCTCCCCGAGGTCGAGGCCCTGGTGGCCGGCCTGCCCGGGCTGGCGGAGGCGAAGGCGCTGGACGCCCGGCGCAACGGTCCGGCGGCGCTCGCCGTCAGCGGGCCCATGGTCCGCGAGCGCATCCCGCAACTGACCGACCCCACCGTGCGGCTGGCCGCGATGGACGCCCAGGGCGTGGACGTGCAACTGGTCAGCCCCTCCCCCTCCCACTACCACTACTGGGCGGACGAGGAGACGGCCGAGAAGCTGTACCGGCTCGCCAACGAGGCGACGGCCGCGCACTGCCGCGCCGCCCCCGGCCGGCTGCGCGGGCTCGGTCTCGTGCCGCTGCAGCATCCTGATCACCTGGTGCGTGCCCTCGAACACGCGCTGGACCAGGAGCTGCTGGGCGTCGAGATCTCCAGCCACGCCCCCGGACGGGACCTGTCCGACCCGGCCTACGAACCCTTCTGGTCCCGGGCCGCGGAGACCGGCGCGCTCGTCTTCCTGCACCCCTTCGGCTGCACGCTCGACGAGCGCCTGGACCGGTGGTACCTGTCCAACACCGTCGGCCAGCCGGTGGAGAACGCCGTCGCCCTCTCCCACCTGATCTTCTCCGGCGTCCTGGACCGCCACCCGGGCCTGACCCTGATCGCCGCGCACGGCGGCGGCTACCTGCCCACGCACATCGGCCGCTCCGACCACGCCTGGTCGGCCCGCTCCGACGCGGGCGCGGGCTGCGCGCACCCGCCCAGCAGCTACCTGAAGCGGCTGTACTTCGACTCCCTCGTCCACGACCCGCACGTGCTGCGCGAACTGGTCCGGGTCGCGGGCGCCGACCGGGTCCTGCTCGGCTCCGACTTCCCCTTCGACATGGGCGCCGAGGACCCCGTCGGCGCGCTGCGCGCCGCCCGCCTGCCCGACCACGCATTCCACGCCGTCAGCGGCGGCAACGCCTCCGCCCTCCTCTTCAAGGAGTGATCTCATGCGCCTGCTCACCCATCTGCGCCACGTCGACCTCGCCGTGCCCGACTACGACAAGCAGCTCGACTTCTACGCCGGCGTCTGGGGCCTGACCAAGGTCGCCGAGGACTCCGGGATCGCCTTCCTCGCCGCCGAGGGCTCCCCGGAGCAGTACGTCGTCCGGCTGCGCAAGGCCGAGGAGAAGCGCCTCGACCTGGTGTCCTACGGCGCCGCCTCCGCCGCCGACGTCGACACGCTCGCCGAACAACTGCTGGCCGGGGGTGTCCGGTTGATCACCCGGCCGGGCAAGGTGGACACCCCCGGCGGCGGTTACGGCTTCCGCTTCTTCGACGTCGACGGCCGCACCATCGAGGTCTCGGCCGACGTCGAGGTGCGCCGGCACCGCAGGATCGAGGAGAAGGAGGCGATCCCGGTCAAGCTCTCGCATGTCGTCCTCAACTCCCCCGATCTCGACCGGACTCGGGAGTGGTATGAGCGGCACCTCGGCTTCGCCCTCTCCGACACCCTGTCGTCGCCGCACATGGGCGAGGTCATGCACTTCATGCGGATCTCCAACCAGCACCACTCGATGGCGCTGGCGAAGGGCCCGCACACCTCCCTGCACCACGTCTCCTTCGAGATGCGCGGCCTCGACGAGTACATGCGCGGCTCCGGCCGCGTGATCCGCGCCGGGTACCGCAAGATCTGGGGCCCGGGCCGGCACATGGCCGGCGACAACACCTTCACCTACTTCCTCGACCCGCACGGCAACACCGTCGAGTACACCACCGAGTTGGAGTGCCTGGACGAGGACACCTGGCACCCGCACGTCTACGACTTCTCGCAGCCGGAGGTCACCGACCAGTGGGGCACCGCCAACCCCATGAACGAACTCGTCGCCAAGGAGTCCTTCAACGACCCCGACCGCGGCGTCTTCGTCGCCCCGCCGGTCTGATCCCACCCCTCGCTCCCGGAGGCGCGGCCGGCCCTGTCACCTGCCCTGGCTCAGTCCCGCCGCGCCCCGGGCCCGTCCGCCCGGAGCCGCACCATGCGTTTCGCCGCCTACGCACACCATCACCACCGCCGCGTGGCCGTCGTGGAGGACGACGGCACCCTCCTGCCCCTGCCCGGCGTCACCTCGCTCACCGACCTGCTGCGGGAGTCCGGCGGTCTGCCCGGCCTGCTCGCCGCGGCGGCGCTGGACGTGCCGCCCGGCCCGCACGTGTCGGAGGTCCGGCTGCTGCCGCCGCTCCAGCCCGCCTCCGTCCGGGACTTCGTCACCTTCGAGGAGCACGTCGAAGGCGTACGGCGGTCCGTGGACGGCGCGGCCGGCGTGCCCGAGCAGTGGTACGCCGCGCCGGCCTTCTACTTCACCAACCCGCACGCGATCCACGGCCCGCACGACGACATTCCCGTCCCGCCCGGGTCGGCCGTTCTGGACTTCGAACTCGAGGTCGCCGCCGTCGTCGGCCGCGAGGGCCGCGACCTCACCCCCGAGCAGGCCCGTGACCACATCGTCGGCTACACGGTCTTCAACGACTGGTCCGCCAGAGACCTCCAGTCCGCGGAGATGAAGGTCGGCCTCGGCCCCTGCAAGGGCAAGGACACGGCCACCACGCTCGGCCCGGTCCTGGTCACCGCCGACGAACTGGAGCCGTACCGGGATGCCGACGGCTTCCTGCGCCTGGCCCTCACCGCGGAGGTCAACGGCGAGACGGTCGGGACGGACCTGCTGTCCAACATGAGCTGGACGTTCGAGGAGATGGTGGCCTACGCCTCGCGCGGCACGAGGGTGCTGCCCGGCGACGTCCTGGGCTCCGGCACCTGCGGCAACGGTGGCTGCCTCGCCGAACTGTGGGGCCGGCGCGGTGAGCGGACGCCACCGCCGCTGAAGCCAGGTGACACCGTCACCCTCACCGTCGAAGGGATCGGCAGCGTGTCCAGCACCGTGGTGCCCGGCGCGGACCCGGTGCCGCTGCCCACGGGCCGGCGCCGGTCCAGGGAGCGGCCGTGAGCGACCTGCACCCCAGGAGGCTCCTGGGCAAGGTGGTCGTGGTCACCGGTGCGGCACGCGGCCAGGGCGCCGCCGAGGCGGAGGCGCTGACCCGGGAGGGCGCCTCGGTGATCGCCACCGACGTCCGGCCGGAAAGCGGCTGCCGCCGCCTCGACGTGACCAGCGCACAGGACTGGGCCGACCTCGCCGCCGAGCTGAAGGAGTCGTACGGACACGTGCACGGCTTGATCAACAACGCGGGCGTCACCTGGCGCGCACGTCTCGGCGACGTACGGGCCGAGGACTTCGACCGGGTGCACAGGGTCAACGTCACCGGTCCGCTGCTGGGCATCCAGCACCTCGCGCCGCTGATGCCGCCCGGCTCCTCGATCGTCAACGTCGGCTCCTCGGCAGCCCTCACGGCCCACTACCCGGTGGCCTACACCGCCGGCAAGTGGGGGCTGCGGGGACTGTCGAGGACGGCGGCGCTGGAACTCGGGCCGCGCGGCATCCGCGTCAACATGATCCACCCCGGCTACATCGAGACCGAGATGACCGCCTCGGCCGCCCCCGCCTTCCGTGCGGCCGACATCCGCGAGACCCCGCTCGGCCGCACCGGAACCGTGGCCGAGGTCGCCCCGCTGGTGGTGTTCCTGCTGTCGGAGGAGTCGTCGTTCATCACCGGCGCCGAGATCCCCGTCGACGGCGGACTCACCGCGCACGGCGGGGTCAAGTCGGTCTCCGACGCACTGCGCGAGGGGGCCTCGTGAAGCGGCTGGAGGGGAAGGTCGCACTGATCGGGATGACCTCACGGCCCACACGGACGCGCCCGTACGCCTGGACCCGTGCCGCGCGCCGGGGCGGCCGCCCCGGCGAGGAAACAGCAGGTCAGCGGCTCTTTGCGGCAGGCTCCAGAATCGCCACGCACTCCACGTGGTGCGTCATCGGGAACAGGTCGAACGCCCGCAGGGTCCGCACGCGGTAGCCGCCGTCGCGGAAGTACGCCAGGTCGCGGGCCAGGGCCGCGGGGTCGCAGGCGACGTAGGCGATGCGGCGGGCGCCGAGGGAGGACAGGTGGGCGACCGTGGAGCGGCCGGCGCCGGCGCGGGGCGGGTCGAGGACGATGAGGTCGACCTCGGTGATGCCGGTGCGCGGCAGGACCGACTCGACCTTGCCCTGTTCGATGCGGACCCGCGGGAAGTCGGCGAGGTTGTGCCGCGCGTCCTCGACGGCGCGCTTGCCGGACTCGATGCCGAGCACCGCGCCGTTCTCGCCGAGGCGGTCGGCCAGCGCGCCCGCGAAGAGGCCGACGCCGCAGTACAGGTCGAGGGCCATCTCGCCCTTGCGGGGCAGCAGGCCCTGCATGACGGCCGTGACGAGGGTGTCGGCGGCCTTCGGGTGGACCTGCCAGAAGCCGCCGCTGCCGACCCGGTGCGTCCGGCCGTCGGCGCGCTCGCGCACGAACGGGCGGCCGTGGACGCGGTGCACCCCGCCGGACTTCTCGTCCACGCGCATCACCGAGACCGGACGGTCCAGTTCCACCAGCGGCAGCCGGGCGCCCGCGCGCGGGGTCAGGATGACCTGGCGGTCCTGCGAGCCCACCGCCGCGATCGCCTCGACCGACTCCATGCCGGTCCAGTCCCGCTGCTCGATGCCCAGCTCGCTGACGCCCTCCGCCGCGATCATGCAGTGGTCGATGCGCTCCACCTCGTGCGAGCGGTGGCGGCGCAGACCGGCGTGGCCCTCCGCGTCGACGGCGTACTGGACGCGGGTCCGCCACTGCGGGACCTGGCCGGCGGGCAGCTTGTCGCCCTCGGCCGGGACCACCGTGCCGTCCCAGCCGGCCTCCTCGGGCGTCAGGCCCGCGAGCCGCTTCAGCTGCTCGGCGATCACCTCGCCCTTCAGCCGCCGCTGGGCGCCCGGCTTGGCGTGCTGCCAGTCGCAGCCGCCGCAGCGGCCCGGACCGGCGAAGGGACAGGGCGCCTCGATGCGGTCCTTGGACGCCTCCAGGATCTCCACGGCGTCGGCGCGCAGGAACCGCGCGCCCTCCTCGCCCTCGGTCACCCGCGCCACGACCCGCTCGCCGGGCAGAGCGTGCCGCACGAAGAGGACCTGGCCCTCGGGGGCGCGGGCGATGCAGTGGCCGCCGTGCGCGACGGGGCCGATCTCGACCTCGTACTCGGCCCCGACCAGCGACCCCGCCTGCGACTTGTTCTCTTCTGCCTGCATGGCGGGGTGACTCCAGATCGAATGAGGGATACGGCCGGACAACAGCCCACCAGTCTACGGGGTGCGGACCCCCGCCCGCGCCCACGCCCGAGGCGGAGCACCGCCGGGGCCACGCTCACCGTGCTTCGCCGGCGCGCACGGCGACCGAGGGGCGCGCACGACGGCCGAAAGGCACGCACAGCGGCTGAGGGCGCGCAGCACGGCCGAGGGGCGCGCACGGCGAGAGTCCCCCGCCGTCCGCGCCCCCCGCGCGCTACTGCCGCGCGTCCGGCTCCTTCGCCCGCTCCCCCTGGGTCAGGGGGCCACGGCGCACCGAACCCGGCGCGTTCCACTCCTGCCGCCTGCGGGCCCGCTTCTTCGCGGCCTCGGAGGACTGCAGCTGGTAGGGCACCGAGGTGACCATGATGCCCGGCGTGAACAGCAGCCGGCCCTTGAGGCGCAGCGCGCTCTGGTTGTGCAGGAAGTGCTCGTACCAGTGGCCGACCACGTACTCGGGGATGATGACGGAGACCGCGTCGCGCGGGCTCTCCTTGCGCAGGCTCTTGACGTACTCGATGACCGGCCGCGTGATCTCGCGGTACGGCGAGTCCAGCACCTTCAGCGGTACGTCGATGCCGCGCCGTTCCCACTCCTCGCGCAGCGCCTTGGTCTCGACCGGGTCGACGTTGACGGTCAGCGCCTCCAGCGAGTCGGAGCGCATCAGCTTGGCGTAGGCGAGCGCGCGCAGCGTCGGGCGGTGGATCTTGGAGATCAGGACCACCGAGTGGACGCGGGAGGGCCGGACGCTGTCGTCGCTGGGGCCCTCGGGGGCGGCGATCTCCGCGGCGACCCGGTCGTAGTGCTTACGGATCGCGGTCATCGTCACGTAGAAGATGCACATGCCGAGCAGGGCGACCCACGCGCCGTGCGTGAACTTGGTGATCAGCACGACGACCAGCACCAGGCCGGTGAAGAAGGCGCCGAAGGTGTTGATCGCGCGGGAGCGGATCATGTGGCTGCGCTTGGCCGGGTCCCGTTCGGTGGCCAGGTGCCGGTTCCAGTGCCGGACCATGCCGGTCTGGCTCAGCGTGAAGGACACGAACACGCCGACGATGTACAGCTGGATCAGCCGCGTGGAGTCGGCGCCGTAGATGAGGACCAGCAGGGTCGCCGTGCCGGCCAGCAGCACGATGCCGTTGGAGAAGGCGAGGCGGTCGCCGCGGGTGTGCAGCTGGCGCGGCAGGTAGCGGTCCTGGGCGAGGATCGAGCCGAGCACCGGGAAGCCGTTGTAGGCGGTGTTGGCCGCGAGGAACAGCACCAGCGCGGTGGCGGCGGCCAGCACGACGAAGAAGAAGCTGCCCTTGCCGAACACGGCCTCGGCGACCTGGGTGATCACCGGGTTCTGGACGTAGCCGGGGCCGATCCCGACGCCGTTCTTCAGCAGGTCGGTGGCCGGGTTCTCGGCCATGCGGACCTTGGTGACCAGGGCGAGCACGATGATGCCGCAGAACATGGTGACGGCCAGCAGGCCCATCATCGCCAGCGTGGTCGCCGCGTTCTTCGACTTGGGCTTGCGGAAGGCGGGCACGCCGTTGGAGATCGCCTCGACACCGGTGAGCGCGGCGCAGCCGGAGGAGAAGGCGCGCAGCATCAGGAAGACCAGCGCGAAGCCGGCCAGGCCCTGGTGCTCGGCCTTGATGTGGAAGTCGGCGGTGGGCGCCCGCATGGTGTCGCCGAGGACCAGCCCGCGGAAGGCACCCCAGGCGATCATGATGAAGACGCCCGCGACGAACACGTACGTCGGGATCGCGAAGAGCTTGCCGGACTCCTTGACGCCGCGCAGGTTCATCAGCGTCAGCAGGATGATCACCGCGACGGCGCAGGCCACCTTGTGCTCGACGACGAAGGGGATCGCGGAGCCCAGGTTCTCGATGCCGGAGGAGATCGACACGGCGACGGTCAGGACGTAGTCGACGAGCAGGGCGCTCGCCACCGTCAGGCCGGCCTTGGCGCCGAGGTTGGTGGTGGCGACCTCGTAGTCGCCGCCGCCGCTGGGGTAGGCGTGGACGTTCTGCCGGTAGGAGGCGACCACCGTGAACATCAGGACGACGACAGCGAGGGCGATCCAAGGGCTGAAGTGGTACGCCGACACGCCCGCGATGGACAGGACCAGCAGCACCTCCCCTGGCGCGTAAGCCACGGAGGACAACGGGTCGGAGGCGAAAACGGGAAGGGCGATGCGCTTCGGCAGGAGCGTCTCGCCCAGCCGGTCACTGCGCAGTGCGCGCCCGATCAGAATCCGTTTGGGCACGTCGGTCAGTTTGGACACAACAGAGGATCGTAAGCCTTCGAACAGGGGGTCGCCCACCTGCCGTGCCCGATCTGCCGCACGAGTGGAATCAGCCCGGAACAACGCGACGGATTCCGCAGGTGGCGCCGCGGCCGTGCCTAGATGACTGGACTCCCGCCCCACGCCGCACCTCGGAGGTCCCCGTGCCCGCCACCGCAGAGCTGATCGGCGCCGCCGTCGCACTCCTCGGCCTCGGATTCCTCACCCTGCGCAGCGTGCGCAGCATCACTCGCCGCCGGGCCCCGCACCCGCGGTAACCGCCCCGGGGGTGCACAGCCCGCGGTACGCCTGTGTAGCTTGGTCGCCGGTCTGAGACCCTGTTGAAGCGAGTGAAAACGTTGACACCGGAAGGACGGTCGTGCACATCGTCATCATGGGCTGCGGCAGAGTGGGTTCCGCTCTCGCCCAGACCCTGGAGCAGCAGGGGCATACGGTCGCGGTGATCGACCAGGACCCCACCGCCTTCCGGCGCCTCGGTTCCTCGTTCGGCGGCCGCCGGGTGACCGGGGTCGGCTTCGACCAGGACACCCTGCGCGAGGCGGGCATCGAGGACGCCGGCGCCTTCGCGGCGGTGTCCAGCGGCGACAACTCCAACATCATCGCCGCCCGGGTGGCCCGCGAGATGTTCGGCGTCGAGAACGTCGCGGCCCGCATCTACGACCCCCGGCGCGCCGAGGTCTACCAGCGCCTGGGCATCCCGACGGTCGCCACGGTCCGCTGGACGGCCGACCAGATGCTGCGCCGTCTGCTGCCCTCCGGCTCCGAGCCGCTGTGGCGTGACCCCACGGGTGGGGTGCAGCTCGCCGAGGTGCACGCCTCGGCCGCCTGGGTCGGGCACAAGATCAGCACGCTGCAGGAGGAGACGGGCGTCCGGGTGGCGTTCCTGACCCGCCTCGGCGAGGCGATCCTGCCCACCTCGCAGACGGTGCTGCAGGAGGGCGACCTGGTGCACGTGATGATGCGCACCGACGAGGTCGAGAAGGTCGAGGCGGCGTTCGCCAAGGGCCCTGAAGAGGAGGGCGGTCACTGATGAGGGTCGCCATTGCCGGTGCCGGCGCGGTGGGCCGCTCGATCGCGGGCGAACTGCTGGAGAACGGCCACGAGGTACTGCTGATCGACAAGGCGCCGACCGCGATCTCGGTCGAGCGCGTCCCGCAGGCGGAGTGGCTGCTCGCCGACGCCTGCGAGATCACCTCCCTGGACGAGGCGGCGCTGCAGCGCTGCAACGTCGTGATCGCCGCGACCGGCGACGACAAGGTCAACCTGGTCGTCTCCCTGCTGGCGAAGACGGAGTACGGCGTTCCGCGCGTCGTGGCCCGGGTGAACAACCCGAAGAACGAGTGGCTGTTCAACGAGTCCTGGGGCGTGGACGTCGCCGTCTCCACCCCGCGTCTGATGTCGGCCCTGGTCGAGGAGGCGGTGAGCGTCGGCGACCTGGTCCGGCTGCTGCGCTTCAGCCACGGCGACGCGAACCTGGTCGAGCTGACCCTGCCGGAGGAGTCGGCGCTGGCCGGCACGCAGGTCGGCGACGTGGAGTGGCCGCAGGACACCTCGCTGGTCACCATCATCCGCGGCACGCGGGTGCTCACGCCGTCCCGGGAGGACTCGCTGGAGCCCGGCGACGAGCTGCTCTTCGTGGCCGCGCAGGCCCGCGAGGGCCAGCTGGAGGACCTGCTGTCGGTCCGCCGCGACGACGCCTGACGGTTCACACCTGCGATACGGCGATGGGGCGCCCGGTGATCACCGGGCGCCCCATCGCCGTATCGCGTCGCGCATCCCGCCTGTCGCGGGCCGCGGCTGTCGTCCCGCCGGGGCGGCAGTGCTACGCCTGCCTGCGGTGGCGGCCGCCCGTCGGCTCCGTGGGCTCGGCGCCGTCGACGCCCTCCGCCCGCTCGGCGGCCAGCGCGGCCTTGCGCTCCTCCTCTGCCTTCTCCTCGGCCTCCATCTCGGCGAACACGTCGATCGGCGGCGGCGCCTTCGCCAGGAACACCCAGGTCAGGTAGACGGCGAGCAGGAACGGCGGGATCTTCAGGGCGACCAGGACCCAGCCGAGCTGCGTGGTGTCGGCCCACCAGTACAGCGGGAAGAGGATCGCGCACTTGGCGAGCAGGATCAGGCCCCACGCCCAGCTGGCCTTGGCGTAGGCCTTCTTGCGGCCCGGGTTGCGGGTGCGCCAGGAGAGGTTCTCCTTGAAGACCGGGCCGAGGATCAGGCCGATCAGCGGGACGCCGGCGAGCGTGGTGACGATGTACGCCAGCGCCAGGCCCAGGGTGTAGAGCATGCCCGGCAGGTAGAAGTCCTTGGCGTTGCCGGTCATCATCGCGAAGACGACACCGAAGGCGACCCCGAAGACGCCGCTGAAGGCGTGCTTGACGGTGTCCCGCATCGCGAGCCGGACCACGACTAGGACCAGGGACACGGCCACGGCGGCGATCGCCGAGAGGTGGAGGTCCTTGTTGATGGTGTAGATGGTGACGAAGAGGAGGCCGGGAAGCACCGTCTCGACCATGCCCCGCACTCCGCCGAACGCCTCGAACAGCGCGGCCTCCGTCACCGCCCGGGCGTCGTCCGCAGATGTGTGGTCGGTCGGCTTGTCGAGTGACGTCACCGGCTACTCCCGTCCGAGGGGTCGCAGTTCGTATTTCGGGTTGAACAGCACCCGGCGGCCCCGGCTCATCGAGATCCGGCCCGATGCGATCAGCTTGCGCCCCGGTTCTATCCCGACGATGGAGCGCCGGCCGAGCCACACCACGTCCAGCGCGGCGGTGCCGTCGAACAGCTCCGCCTCCAGCGCCGGAACGCCCGCGCGGGGACGCAGGGTGACCGTGCGCAAGGTACCAGTCACCGTAACGATCTGACGGTCCTTGCAGTCACCGATCCGGGTACAGCCCGCCGTCTTGGCGTCCTCACGCAGCTCCTCGGACTCCAGGTCCTCCTGCGACGAGGAGAGCCGGTCGAGCATGCGCCGGAACCGGCCCGCCGGCTTTTCGGAACGAGGAACAGCACTCATATCCAAAGCGTACCGGGGTGCACTGACCGCTACGTAGCCCTCGTGTCGGCCCTCACATCCGCCTCGCGCGAGACACCCCCTAGCGCTCGAAGCGGTATCCCATCCCCGGCTCGGTGATGAAGTGCTTGGGGTGCGACGGGTCGGCCTCCAGCTTCCGCCGCAGCTGCGCCATGTACACCCTCAGGTAGTTGGTCTCCGTCCCGTACGACGGCCCCCACACCTCCTGCAGCAGCTGCTTCTGGCTGACCAGGCGGCCGCCGTTGCGCACCAGCACTTCCAGCAGATGCCACTCGGTGGGCGTCAGCCGGACGTCCCGCCCGGCCCGGTTGACCTTCTTCGCGGCGAGGTCGACGGTGAACTCGTCCGTCTCCACCGTCACCTCGTCCTCCCCCGCCCCGACCGGCTCGGCGCGGCGCACGGCGGCCCGCAGCCGGGCCAGCAGCTCGTCCATGCCGAACGGCTTGGTGACGTAGTCGTCGGCGCCGGCGTCCAGCGCCTCCACCTTCTCGTCGGAGGAGTGCCGCGCCGACAGCACGATGATCGGCACCCGCGTCCAGCCCCGCAGCCCCCTGATCACCTCGACGCCGTCCATGTCGGGCAGTCCCAGGTCCAGGACCACCACGTCCGGATGGCGGGCGGCCGCGAGCTTCAGGGCGCCCGCCCCGTCGTGGGCGGCGTCGACGTCGTACTTGCGGGCCTTGAGATTGATCACGAGGGCGCGCACGATCTGCGGCTCGTCGTCGACCACGAGCACCCGGGTCATCTGACCTGCCTTTCCGGGGGAACCGACTGCACGAGCTCCGGCGGACGCGAGCCGGCCGCGCGGAGGCTGAGAACCATGGTGAGGCCACCGCCGGGCGTGTCCTCGGCGTTCAGGGTGCCGCCCATCGCCTCGGCGAAACCGCGTGCCACGGCCAGCCCGAGGCCGACGCCGGCGCCGCGCGGGGAGTCGCCGTAGCGCTGGAAGGGCGCGAAGATGCGCTCCTTCGCCTCGTCCGGCACGCCCGGGCCCCGGTCGACGACCCGCACCTCCACCCGGTCGGCGATGGCGCTCGCGGCCACCAGGACCCGCTGCCCGGGCGGGCTGTACTTGACGGCGTTCTCCACGAGGTTGGCCACCGACCGCTCCAGCAGCCCGGCGTCCACGGCGACCATGGGCAGCGTCTCGGGGACGTCCAGCTCGACGCTGCCCTCGGGGACACCGCCGAGCGCCATCGGCACGACCTCGTCGACGTCGATCTCGCGGACGAGCGGGGTGACCGTGCCGGTCTGCAGCCGGGACATGTCGAGCAGGTTGCCGACCAGGTGGTCCAGCCGGTCGGCGCCCTCCTCGATCGCGGCGAGCAGTTCGGCCCGGTCCTCCTCGGACCACTCGACGTCGTCGGAGCGCAGCGAGGACACCGACGCCTTGATCCCGGCGAGCGGCGTGCGCAGGTCGTGGCTGACGGCGGCCAGCAGCGCGGTGCGGATGCGGTTGCCCTCGGCGAGCTCCTTGGCCTGGTCGGCCTCCTGCCGCAGCCGCTGCCGGTCCAGCACCACGGCGGCCTGCGCGGCGAACGCGGCCAGCACCCGGCGGTCCTCGGCGGGCAGCACCCTCCCGGTCAGCGCCAGCGCCATGTGGTCGCCGACCGGCACGTCCACGTCCGCGTCCTCCGGCCGCTCCACGGGCCCGCCCGGCCCGGCGCGGCCGGCGCAGGTCCACGGCGCCACGTCGCTCTCGCGTTCCAGCAGGGCCGCCGACTCCATGCCGAAGGTCTCCCGCACCCGCTCCAGCAGCGCCTCCAGGCTGGTCTCGCCGCGCAGCACGTTCCCGGCGAGGAACGACAGGATCTCCGACTCCGCGCGCAGCCGCGCCGCCTGCTGGGTGCGCCGGGCGGCCAGGTCGACCACCGAGGCGACCGACACGGCCACCGACACGAAGATCAGAAGCGCCAGGATGTTCTTCGGGTCGGCGATCGTCACCCGGTGCACGGGCGGGGTGAAGAACCAGTTCAGCAGCATCGACCCGCACGCCGCCGCGGCCAGCGCCGGCAGCAGCCCGCCCAGCAGGGCCGCCGCCACCGTCAGCCCCAGGAACAGCAGCATGTCGTTGGTCAGGCCCAGCGAGGAGTCGTTGCCGGTCAGCGCCAGCGTCAGCAGCACCGGGCCGCCGATGCCCACCAGCCAGCCCGCCGCCACCCGGGACCGGCCGAGCCGGGCACCGCGCGCGATCGGCAGTCCGCGGCCCTTGGCGACCTCCTCGTGCGTGACGATGTGCACGTCGAGGTCGGGCCCCGACTCCCGGGCGACCGTCGCGCCGACCCCGGGGCCGAAGACGTACTGCCAGCTCTTGCGGCGCGAGGAGCCGAGCACGATCTGGGTGGCGTTCACCCCGCGGGCGAAGGCCAGCAGGGCGGCGGGGATGTCGTCGCCGACGACGTGGTGGAAGGTGCCGCCCAGGTCCTCCACGAGCGTGCGCTGCACGGCCAGCTCCTTGGGCGAGGCGGCGGTGAGGCCGTCGCTGCGGGAGATGTACACCGCGAGCACCTCCCCGCCGGCGCCCTTCTCCGCGAGCCGCGCCGCCCGGCGGATGAGCGTGCGTCCCTCCGGCCCGCCGGTCAGCCCGACGACGATCCGCTCCCGCGAACCCCAGATCGCCGACACCCGGTGCTCGCTGCGGTACCGCTGGAGGTACTCGTCGACCCGGTCCGCCACCCACAGCAGCGCCAGCTCCCGCAGCGCGGTGAGGTTGCCGGGCCGGAAGTAGTTCGACAGTGCCGCGTCCACCTTGTCCGGCTGGTAGATGTTGCCGTGCGCCATCCGCCGGCGCAGCGCTTCCGGCGACATGTCGACCAGCTCTATCTGGTCCGCCCGGCGCACCACCTCGTCCGGCACCGTCTCCTGCTGCCGCACGCCCGTGATCGACTCCACCACGTCGCCGAGGGACTCCAGGTGCTGGATGTTGACCGTGGACACCACGTCGATCCCGGCGGCCAGCAGCTCCTCGACGTCCTGCCAGCGCTTGGCGTTGCGCGCGCCGGGGACGTTGCTGTGGGCCAGCTCGTCCACGAGCGCCACGTGCGGGCGGCGGGCCAGCACCGCGTCGACGTCCATCTCGGTGAACCGCGCGCCCCGGTACTCCAGCTCCCGGCGCGGGACCGTCTCCAGTCCGTGCAGCATCACTTCCGTGCGCGCCCGGCCGTGGTGCTCGACGAACCCGACCACGCAGTCCGTACCGCGCTCGACACGCCGGTGCGCCTCGGACAGCATCGCGTACGTCTTGCCGACGCCGGGTGCCGCTCCCAGGTAGATCCGCAGCTTGCCACGTGCCATGAAACCCATTGTCTTCCGGTGACCGTCCCCCATCGCAGCGTCGACCCTACGACCCACGAAGGCGACAAAAAGGACGGGATGTCGGGCGGGGTACGTCTTTGACGCAACTCTGACGCACCGGACGGGCCGGGCACGGGTGCGCCGCACGGAACACCGGACGGGTGGCGGGTGTGCACGGGTGCGCCGCACGGAACACCGGACGGGTGGGTGGATGCGGCCGCGCCTCAGTCCCCCTCGACGATCCGCCCGTCCCGGAGCTCCAGGACCCGGTCGGCCAGGTCCAGCAGTGTCGCGTCGTGCGTGGCGACCAGGGCCGTGACCCGCTCGCTGTGGACGACCGCGCGCAGCAGCTCCATGACGGCGTGGCCGGTCTCCGCGTCCAGCTGGCCCGTCGGCTCGTCGGCTATGAGCAGCGCCGGCTCGTTGGCGAGGGCGCGGGCGATCGCCACGCGCTGCTGCTGGCCGCCGGACATCTCGCCGGGGCGCTGCGCGGCGTGGTCGGCGAGGCCGACGAGGGACAGCAGCAGCTCCACCCGCTGCTCCCGCTCACGCGGGTCGGCCCGGCGCAGCCGCATCGGCACGCCCACGTTCTCCGCGGCGGTGAGGATCGGGATGAGCCCGAAGGACTGGAACACGAAGCCGATCCGGTCCCGGCGCAGGGCCAGCAGCCCCTCCTCGCCCAGCCCGGACAGCTCCCTGCCGTCGACGGTCACCTGCCCCCGGTCCGGTGCGTCGAGCCCGCCGACGATGTTGAGCAGCGTGGTCTTGCCCGATCCCGAGCGGCCCTTGAGGGCGACGAGCTCGCCGCGCGGGATCTCGAAGGAGACGCCGCGCAGCGCGTGGACGGCGGCCGCTCCCTCGCCGTAGGACTTGTGCACGTCCTCGACGCGCACCATCGTCTCGGTGACGACCCTGGTCATCCGTACTCCCCCTGTTCCCCCGTGGACCGGGCGCCAGTATCCCCAGTGGGCGCCCGGTCCCTCAATGCTTCGCGCTGTCCGTTGTGCGATTTCGGCTTCCCGGACGTGTTCTCACTCCCTCATCGGATGAGACCCCCGCAACGGTTCACGCCGGATTGTCCCCGTGGGTCAGCGTCTCCCAGGCCACGAAGAGGTTGTTGCTGCCGGCCGGGCGGTTGCGCTGGGTCAGGGACTGGGTGTTGGTCATGGCGATGCCGAGACGGTTGTGCAGCGCGTTGTACCCGACCTCGGTGACCGGGCCCAGGCCGAGCGTGAGCGAGCCGCCGCACAGCCAGCTCGGGACGGCCGCGCCCAGTTCGTACTTGGCCTGGAAGCCGAGCGCCTGGCGCAGCCGCTCGCCGACGTCGGTGCCGTACAGGTCCTGTCCCTGGATGCGGCTGGTCTCGGCGACATGGGAGATGGCGGAGATCCCGTACCCGGTGTGGACGAAGTCGCGGCAGGTCTCCTGGGTGAGTCCGGTGACGAAGGTGGACTGCCCCTGCCAGTACTTGACGATCTTGTCCCGGGTGTCGAGGTGCTGGCTCGGCACGGTCTTCGGCTGGTCGCCGTCGGACGCCAGGTAGACGTAGGCGGCGGTCCGGGTGCGGAAGGTGGCCATGGCGCGGTCGTACGACGCCCGGTCCTCCAGGAAGACGGAGATGCCGACGGCCGCCTCCATCATCGACAGCTCCCAGTTGCCGTTGGAGTTCGAGCCGTTGATGACCTCGGGCAGGTAGACGTTCCGCAGCATGGTCGCGAAGCGGCCGGCGTTCGGCCAGCCCCCGGAGTAGGTGTACTTGACGATCTCGGCGGCGCGCGGCCAGGTGGAGCCCGCCCAGCCGGTCTGCAGCGGCGCGTTGCTGTTGGTGTGGTCCTGGACGACCGCCGACCAGGCGTCCATGAGCTGGATGGCCTTCTTCGCGTACCGCTCGTCGCGGGTGACGTACCAGGCGAGCGCGTCGGTGTAGGCGGCGATCGCGTCCTCACGCTCGTCGGTGCAGCCGTAGTTGGGGTTGGAGTACGAGCCGCACTCGACGACCGCGCGGGGCTTCGGGGTGCGGCCGAGGTCGGCGTACTTGCTCGCCAGCAGCTGGTCGAAGGCGCCCTTCCAGGGCTGGGCCCCGGCGAGCACCTGGGTGCGGGCGAAGTCGAGCTGGCTCCGGGAGACGGTGACACCGGGGTGGACGAAGGCGGCCGGAGCCAGGGAGGCCGCGAAGGGAGCGGAGGCTGAGGAGGCCGGGGCGGAGTGGGCGGCGGGCGCGGTGAGGGCACCCAGCAGCAGGGAGGACACCGCGGTGAGCAGTAAGGCACGACGACGCATAGCGACTCCGTTCGAGTACGTGAACGTGGAGCGCCTCTGTGAACGCAGGCGTTGGCCGGTGACCATAGGTACAGACCAAAGCCCCGTCAAGGGGTCACGCATGCGAAAGGGCCGCACCCGTGGGGGTGCGGCCCTCGTCATGCCCGGCTCGGGATGCCTGCGGTTCTCCTCGCCGTGCCTGGCTCGGGAAGCCTGCGGTTCTCCTCGCCGTGCCTGGCTCGGGAAGCCTGTGGTTCTCCTCGCCGTGCCTGGCTCAGCGGACCTCGGTGATCTCCGGTCCACGCTGCAGCTGGCCCATGCCACCGGAGAAGCGCGAGCCCTCCTCCTGCTGCTGGACGCCCTCGGGCACCATCTGCGCGTCGTTCGGCAGCTTCAGCACGATCGGGTCGCGCGGGGCCATCGGACCCTCGCCCCGGACCACGACCGTGTCCCGGAAGATCTGCTCGAGCAGGCCCGCGGCCTGCGGCTGCACGGCGCCCTGCCCGGAGATCACACCGCGCAGGAACCAGCGCGGACCGTCGACACCGACGAACCGCACGACCTGGAAGCCGCCCGTGCCGTCGGGCAGCTGCACCGGCACCTGGGCGCGCAGCTCCCAGCCGAGCGGGCCCTCGACCTCGTCGACGATGCCACCCTGCTGAGTGATGCCCGCGCCGATCTCCTCGCGGACCTCGCCCCAGATGCCCTCGCGCTTGGGCGCGGCGAAGGCCTGCAGCTGGATGGCGCTGTCGCGCAACACGACGGTCGCCGCGACGATCGCGTCTCCCGCGACCTCCACGCGCAGTTCCATGCCGTCGACGCCCGGCACGAACAGGCCACCGAGGTCCACCCGGCCCTCGGCCGGGTCGCGCACCTCGGAGACGTCCCAGGGCCCGTCGGGCCGCGGCTCCGGCTCGAGCCGTACGCGCTCGCGCTCGCCCTCTTCGTCCGCCTCGGTGTCGACGCTGTCGACGACCTGCTCGGCCTCGCCGGCCGCGTCCTCGGCGGCATCCCTCTTCTTGCGACGTCCGAACACGTCACTGTCCTTCCCGGTCGGATACGACCGAAGCGTATCGATTCCCACCCGTCGGGCCGCCGTCGGCGACCTGACCGCTCGTGCCGCTTTCACCGCCCACCGCGGCATGGCCCCCGGTGGACCCGAAGCCCCCCTCGGCCCGTGCCGAGCCGGGAAGTTCCGCCACCTCCTGGAAGCGGACCCTCTCGACCTGCTGGACGACCAGTTGGGCGATCCGGTCGAAGCGCTCGAACCGCACGGACTCGTGCGGGTCGAGATTCACCACGATCACCTTGATCTCCCCACGGTACCCGGCATCAACCGTCCCCGGGGCATTCACCAGGGCGACACCGCAGCGGGCGGCCAGGCCGGAGCGCGGGTGCACGAACGCCGCGTACCCCTCGGGCAGGGCGACAGACACCCCGGTGGGCAGCACCGCGCGCTCACCGGGGGCGAGTTCGCAGGCCTCGGTCGTGCGCAGATCGGCGCCCGCGTCCCCGGGGTGCTCATACGTCGGAAGGGGTACGTCCGGATCGACGCGGCGGATGAGTACCTGCAGCGGTTCGCGGCTCACGGGTTCACCTCGAAGGCGCGGGCCCGGCGCAGCTGGTCCGGGTCGCTCATGGCGGCCTGGATCTCCTCCTGCCGGCCGTGGTCGATGAAGTGGTCGACCTTGACCTCGATGAAGAGGGCGTCGGCGCGGACGGCGACGGGTCCGTCAGGGCCGCCGATGCGGCCGGTGGCCGTGGAGTAGATCTTCCGTCCGGCCACGGCCGTCACCTCGGCCTCCAGATGGAGCGTGGTGCCGACCGGGACGGGGCGCACGAAGTCGGTCTCCAGGCGTCCGGTGACGGCGATCGTGCGCAGCAGCCAGTTCAGCGAGCCGAGCGTCTCGTCCAGCGCGGTGGCCAGGACGCCGCCGTGGGCCAGGCCGGGCGCCCCCTGGTGAGCGCTCTGCACGGTGAACTCGGCGGTGATGCTGACGCCCTCGCCGGCCCGGGCCGCCAGGTGCAGTCCGTGGGCCTGCCCGCCGCCGCACCCGAAACAGTGTTCGTAGTGGGCGCCGAGGAGCTCGCCGGGTGCCGGGGCGTCGGGGTGCCGCACCGGTGGCACGGCGTCTGCCGGGGGCTGAAGAGCTGGGGAAGTACCACTCACAGCCGCAGACCTTACCCGCGCGTCGGTGCCGTCCCGACACCGTGCCAAGCTTGGCTCCATGCAGCTCTCCGCCACCCCCTACGAAGAACGCCTCACCGCCCCCCGCTCGTGGTGGCTGGTCTCCTTCCTCGTGGGCGTCGCCCTCGCGCTGGTCTTCCTGCCGTTCGGCACGCTGCCGATGCTCGGCGCCCTGGTGGGCGGTACGGCCGTGTCGGCGGTCGTGGCCAGCGCGTACGGCTCGCTGCGCATCCGTGTGGTGAACGGCTTCCTGATCGCCGGCGAGGCGAAGATCCCGGTGTCGGCGCTGGGCGAGGCCGAGGTGCTGGACGCGGAGGAGGCGCGCGCCTGGCGCACCTACAAGGCGGACACGCGCGCGTTCCTGCTGCTGCGCGCGTACATCCCGAGGGCCCTGAAGGTCGAGGTCACGGACCCCGACGACCCGACGCCGTACCTGTACCTGTCGACCCGCGAGCCGGAGCGCCTGGCCGAGGCCCTGAAGGCGGCCCAGGAGGCGGCACACCAGTAGGACCGGCCCCTGGGTGCCGCCGCCGCTGCGGCACGCTCAGCGAGCCACCGAAGCCGCGCCCCGAGCCCGCTAGGGACAGCGGGCGGCAGCCTTTCGCCGCGGGGGCGGTGCGCTGCGGGCAGGGGTCGCGTCGAGCGGCGCACCAAAGCCGCGCGCCGGGCTCTCCAAGAGGAGCGCACGGCAGCCTTTCGCCGCCGGGGCAGTGCGCTGCGGGCAGCGGCGCACGTTTTACGGATCACCGAAACCACGCGCCGGATCGCAGCAGGCAGCTGGCGGGAGTCCGTCCGCCACCGCCGGAGCGCCGCGCGCGGCGAGCGCGCAGCGCGCGGCAGCCATTCGCCGCGGGGACGATGCGCTGCGGGCAGCGCCGCACGCCAAGCGGGGCACCAAAGACGCGCGCGGAACGCCGCAGGCAGCGAGCAGGAGCCTTTCCGCCACCCGCCCGAGCGCCCCGCGGGCAGCGGGCAGCGGGCAGCGGGCAGCGGGCAGCGGGCAGCGGGCAGCGGGCAGCGGGCAGCGGGCAGCGGGCAGCGGGCAGCGGGCAGCGGGCAGGAGAACGCCCGCGGCCGCCGGTCAGTTCTCGGGGGCCCCGGTCAGTTTTCGAGGTCCTTGGTGAGCTCGTCCATCTCCAGGGGCCTGGCCGGCTGCTCCAGCGGCGGCAGGGCCGCGAGGGCGTCCCAGGGGACCTGCATCGCGCGGAGGTCCTTGCGGACGTGCTCGGCGAGTCTGCGGGTCTCGCGGCGGTTCATGACCGCGCCGACGGCGGCGCCGACCATGAACGGCATCAGGGTGGGCAGATCGCGCACCAGGCGCTTCATGATCTGCTGGCGCAGTTCGCGCTTCATGCGGCCACCGAGGGCCGCGTCGAACGTCGACGGCTTCATCACGTTGATGCCCCGCTCCCCGGACCACGAGCGCAGGTAGATGGCGCTGCGGTCCTTGAGCGTGCCGGGCGGTCGCCGGCCGTAGACCTCGTGGAGCTCGGCGATGAGCTTCAGCTCGATCGCCGCGACGCCGGTGATCTCGGCGGCCAGCTGGGCCGGCATGGCGGGCGGCACGGGCATCATCGCCGCCGCGCCCACTCCCGCTCCGACCGTCGCCGTCGCCTTCGAGGCGCCGGCCACGAGTTTGTCCGCCAGCTGTTCGGGGCCGAGGCCCGGGAACTGCCGGCGAAGCGTCGCGAGGTCGCGCACGGGCACGCGCGGAGCGAGGTCGATGATCCCGTCGGCGAGATGGGTCAGGCCCGCACGTGCACGGTCCTTGCCCTTGCTCGCGCCCGTTCTGGCCAGTTCCCCGGCCTTGGCGCGGGCTGCGGCGGCTCGCCGCCTGGCGACAGGCATACGTCCGGCCCGGTCCCGAAGACCGGCCCGGTCGCCTGCCGATTCGAGCGAGGCCGACCCCGTCGCTTCCGTAGAGGACCTAGGGGGTGAGCCTCGCTCGTCGTCACGCACGCCGTGGGGGCCGTCCTGTGGCCCCGGGTCCGCTCCCCTGCGGGAGAAGCGGCGCTTCCGAGAGGGGGTCGAGCCAGTCACGGCCGACCCCGCCTCAGTCGCAGTCGCGGCAGATCGGCTGACCGTTCTTCTCCCTGGCCAGCTGGCTGCGGTGGTGCACCAGGAAGCAGCTCATGCACGTGAACTCGTCCTGCTGCTTGGGCAGCACCCGGACGGCCAACTCCTCGTTGGAGAGGTCGGCGCCGGGCAGCTCGAGGCCTTCAGCGGCTTCGAATTCGTCGACGTCGACGGACGACGCCGACTTGTCGTTCCGTCGTGCCTTCAGCTCTTCAAGGCTGTCGGAGTCGACGTCGTCGTCGGTCTTGCGTGGGGTGTCGTAGTCGGTTGCCATGTCGCTCTCCCCCTCCGGGTGTCTGCGGTGTCTCCAGCGCACGTAACGCGTGAGAGGCCGGACTTGTGCCCGACCCGAGGCGGAGATTTTGCCTCACATCAAGGTCTGTTACTCAATCGACACCCAACCGGACTCCTCAAGAGTGATCGGCTTGGATGGCGATCGGGACCGTACACGGTCCTAATGTCGCACTTCAAAGGCGTCCCACCGTGTACTTCCCGTGATCACGACCCCTGAAAACCCGGATTTTCCGGGCTTTCCGGGGCTCCTCATGATCACTCAGAGTAGATGGCCGGGAAATCGCCTTTGTGATCGATCACACACGGGGGCCCCGGACAGGCGCCCGGAAAATTCCGCCCAAAGCGAACATCCTCCGCGCGTGTCGCGACGGCTCAGATCGGCAGGGTGACGCGCATCACGAGCCCACCCCCCTCACGGGGCGTGGCCGTGATGTGCCCGCCGTGCGCCCGGGCCACGGACCGCACGATGGACAGGCCGAGGCCCACCCCCTTGTCGCTGCCGGTGCGCTCGGTGCGCAGCCGCCGGAACGGCTCGAAGAGATTGTCGATCTCGTACGCCGGGACCACCGGGCCCGTGTTGGACACGACCAGGACGGCCTGCCCGTGCTGGACCTCCGTGGTGACCTCGACCCAGCCACCCTCGGGGATGTTGTACCGCACGGCGTTCTGCACCAGGTTCAGGGCGATCCGCTCCAGCAGGACGCCGTTGCCCTGGACGACGGCCGGCTCACGCTTGTCGCGCAGCTCCACGCCCCGTTCCTCGGCCTCGCCCCGCACCTGGTCGACGGCCTGGGAGGCCACCTCGGACAGGTCGACCGGCTTGCGCTCGACGATCTGGTTGTCGCTGCGGGCGAGCAGCAGCAGGCCCTCGACCAGCTGCTCGCTGCGCTCGTTGGTGGCCAGCAGCGTCTTGCCGAGCTGCTGCAGCTCCACGGGCGCGTTCGGGTCGGACAGGTGCACTTCCAGCAGCGTGCGGTTGATGGCGAGCGGGGTGCGCAGCTCGTGCGAGGCGTTGCCGACGAAGCGCTGCTGGGCGGTGAACGCCCGCTGGAGGCGCTCCAGCATGTCGTCGAAGGTGTCGGCGAGCTCCTTGAGCTCGTCGTCCGGTCCGTCCAGCTCGATGCGGCGGGACAGATCGGATCCGGCCACCGCGCGGGCGGTGCGGGTGATCCGGCCGAGCGGCGACAGCACCCGGCCGGCCATCGCGTAACCGAACGCGAAGGCGATCACCGCGAGACCCAGCAGGGCGAGCAGGGAGCGGCTGAGCAGGTCGTCCAGGGCGTGCTGCTGCTGGATGGCCTCGCACTGCTTGAGCGCCGCGTTCAGCTCGCCGCTGTTGGTCGCCGTGTTCAGGTTCGGACACGTCGTGCTGGTCACGTCCAGGTTGGTGCCCGACACGGTGAAGGCCGGGCCGCTGCCCTCGTGCAGGGCCTGGGCGGCCAGCAGGTAGATGATCGACAGCAGCAGGATGCCGGCGATCAGGAACATGCCGCCGTACAGCAGCGTGAGCCGTATGCGGATGGTGGGGCGCAGCCACGGGAAGGGCGGCTCCGGCTTCCTGGGGTCCCAGGTGGGCTTGGGCGGCGCCGTCGGTACCGGGGGTGCGGGGGTGGCGGCCATCGCGCGTCAGATCCGGTAACCCGAGCCGGGCACGGTGACGATCACCGGCGGCTCGCCCAGCTTGCGGCGCAGGGTCATCACCGTCACCCGCACCACGTTGGTGAACGGGTCGGTGTTCTCGTCCCAGGCCTTCTCCAGCAGCTGCTCGGCGGAGACCACCGCGCCCTCGCTGCGCATCAGCACCTCAAGGACGGCGAACTCCTTCGGCGCGAGCTGCACCTCGCGGCCGTCACGGAAGACCTCGCGGCGGTTGGGGTCGAGCTTGATGCCGGCCCGCTCCAGGACGGGCGGCAGCGGCACGCTGGTGCGCCGGCCGAGGGCACGCACGCGTGCGATCAGCTCGCTGAACGCGAACGGCTTGGGCAGATAGTCGTCGGCGCCGATCTCCAGGCCCTCCACACGGTCGCTGACGTCGCCGGAGGCCGTGAGCATCAGCACGCGCGTGGGCATGCCCAGCTCGACGATCTTGCGGCAGACGTCGTCGCCGTGCACGAGCGGGAGGTCGCGGTCGAGGACGACCACGTCGTAGTCGTTGACGCCGATGCGTTCCAGGGCGGCCGCACCGTCGTACACGACGTCGACGGCCATGGCCTCCCGGCGCAGTCCGGTGGCCACCGCATCGGCGAGCAGCTGCTCGTCCTCGACGACGAGTACGCGCACGTCGCTTGTCCTTCCTCAAAGCCGCCAGGGCACGCCGCAGGGGCGCGCGCAGGGCGGGATCCGTACCGGGGTCTACGCCTCCATCCTGCCGCGTTCGCCCATAAACCGGTTGTAAGGCGGTCGTCGGCCCCCTCTCCCCCGGCCCCTGCGGACGCGGACCGACGGGTTCTGGCCACCGCCGGGGGCATATGCGGCCACTTCCGGGCACGGGAAGAAATCTCGGGCCGCCGAGGTTTCCTCGGATGTCCACAGGGGGAGGACGGCTTTACACCCCGCGATCACGCTCCGCTTGTGCCGTGGCACCATGCGGCACGACAGACCGCTTCCGCAGAGTGGGCGCGGGTGTCCGGCACCGTCGCCGCCCAGCAGGGCAGCGCTGGGCACCTGCGAAGACGTGATCGCCCCTTCCCAACCCCGGCACACCCCCGTGCCATCGACCCACCCGACCCAGGACGAGGGGGCGCAGCATGGACGCATTCACCGCAGGACTTCTGCAGCGCATAAGGGCGACCGAGTCCGACCTGTCGCGGGCTCGTGACGAGGGCGACGACTTCCTCGTCGAGGTGGAGCAGGGCGAGCTCGACGACCTGCGCCGCCTCGCCGCCGAGCACGGTGTGGAGGTCGGCGCGTTCGGCGTCTGATCGGCCCGTCACACGAACAGAAAGCGGGGCCCCGGCGAATCCAGCGCCGGGGCCCCGCTGCGTCGCCGTCCGACGCAGTTCACCGTCCGTTGCACGGCAGGCGGCCTGCCGTACGACCACGGCGCCTGCCGTACGACCACGGTGCCTGCCGTACGCCGGTGCCGGCGCCGTCAGCTCCCGGCGCCGGTGATCATGCCGGGCGCGGTGGGAACGTGCCCGCTTGCCGTCTCGCCGGGCCCGTCAGTCGTGCCAGGCGCCGAAGTCCTCCAGGAGCCGCTGGAGGGGCTCGAAGACGCTCGGGGTGGCGGCGATCGTCAGGTCGCCCGAGAGGGGCTCTCCGGGCCGTCCACCGGTCACCGCGCCCGCCTCCCGCGCGATGAGGGCGCCCGCGCCGAAGTCCCACGGGTGCAGCCCGCGCTCGTAGTAGCCGTCGAGACGGCCCGCGGCGACGTCGCACAGGTCGATCGCGGCCGAGCCGCCGCGGCGGATGTCCCGCACCAGCGGGATCAGCCGGCGGGCGACCTCCGCCTGGTGATCACGGACGTCGGCCACGTAGTTGAAGCCGGTGGAGACCAGGGCCTGGTCCAGCGGTGCCGCCGGGCGGCAGGCGAGCCTGCGCTCCCCGTCCCAGGAGCCGGTCGCCCACGCGCCGCCGCCGCGCACCGCGTGGTACGTCTCGCCGCGCACCGGGGCGGCGACGACGCCGACCACCGTCTCGCCGTCCTGTTCGGCGGCGATGGAGACCGCCCAGGTGGGCAGGCCGTACAGGTAGTTGACCGTGCCGTCGAGCGGGTCGATCACCCAGCGGATGCCGGAGCTGCCCTCGCTGGTGCCGCCCTCCTCGCCGAGGAGGCCGTCGTCGGGCCGGCGCTCGGAGATCAGCCCGGTGATCAGCTTCTCCGCCGCGATGTCCATCTCGGTGACCACGTCGACGGAGCTCGACTTGGTCGCGGCGACGGCGAGGTCGGCGGGGCGGCCGTCGCGCAGCAGGGTGCCGGCCCGGTGGGCGGCCTCCCGGGCGAGGGCGAGCAGTTGCGTGTGCAGGGGGTCGGTCACGGCGCTCCTCACGCGTAGGGGCTGTCGGCGCCCGCGGCGGCGGGACGGGGGGCGCGGGACGGGCAGCAGCCCACCGGGCACAGCTGGTGGCTCGGGCCGAGCGCGCCCAGGGCGCACGGCGTGACCTCCTGGCCGCGCTCGATCCCGGCGCGCTCCAGGACGAGGTCGCGCACGGCGGCGGCGAAGCGCGGGTCGGCGCCCACGGTGGCCGAGCGGCGCACCGGCAGGCCCAGCTCCCCCGCCTTGGCCTTGGCCTCCGTGTCGAGGTCGTACAGGACCTCCATGTGGTCGGAGACGAAGCCGATGGGCGCCATGACGACCGCGGGCACGCCGGCCGCGTTGCGCTCCTCGAGGTGGTCGCAGATGTCGGGCTCCAGCCACGGGATGTGCGGGGCGCCCGAGCGGGACTGGTAGACGAGCTGCCAGGGGTGGTCGACGCCGGTGCGCTCGCGGACGGCGTCGGCGATCAGCCGTGCCACGTCGAGGTGCTGCCTGACGTAGGCGCCGCCGTCGCCGTGGTCCTCCACCGGGCCCGAGGTGTCGGCGGCCGCGGTCGGGATGGAGTGCGTGGTGAAGGCGATGTGGGCGCCGGCGCGGACGTCCTCGGGGAGGTCGGCGAGCGACTCCAGGACGCCGTCGATCATGGGCTCGACGAAGCCGGGGTGGTTGAAGTAGTGCCGCAGCTTGTCGATCTTCGGCAGTTCCAGCCCCTCGGCCCGGAGGGTCGCCAGGGCGTCGGCGAGGTTCTCCCGGTACTGCCGGCAGCCCGAGTAGGAGGCGTAGGCGCTGGTGGCGAGGACCAGGATGCGGCGGCGGCCGTCGCGCACCATCTCGCGCAACGTGTCGGTGAGGTACGGCGCCCAGTTGCGGTTGCCCCAGTAGACCGGCAGGTCCAGGCCGTGCTCGGCGAAGTCCTTGCGCAGGGCCTCGAGCAGGGCACGGTTCTGGTCGTTGATCGGGCTGACGCCGCCGAACAGGAAGTAGTGCTGTCCGACCTCCTTGAGGCGTTCGGTCGGGATACCGCGGCCGCGCGTTACGTTCTCCAGGAACGGAACCACGTCGTCCGGGCCTTCCGGGCCGCCGAACGAGAGCAGGAGCAGGGCGTCGTAGGGGCTGGCATCGAGCACGTCTGGCATGACTCGATCCTGCCACTCGCCGCTGACAGCCGCGGAACGGCGGGGGAGCCGGTGCGTCGGCGGCGAGGAAACCGGTGCGTCGGCGGCAAGTGAGCCCGTGCGTCGGCGGACCACCGGGCCGTGGTCGGCGTGGATGCGGCGGGCCGTCGGGCCTCCGTTCCGTCTTTGGTTACTCGTGTGCGTTAGGGCGCCCTTACTCGTAAGCTGTACCAGCTGTCTTCACGCCTTACGGGGGCAGCGATCCCACTCACCCGGCCCCGCCCGCGCCGTACCGGACCACCGGAGATCACGTGCCCAGCCCCTACCGCGCCCTGTTCGCCGCCCCCGGCTCCAAGGGTTTCTCCGCCGCGGGCTTCCTCGGCCGGATGCCGCTGTCGATGATGGGCATCGGCGTGGTCACGATGATCTCCCAGCTCACCGGGCGCTACGGCCTCGCGGGCGCGCTCTCGGCGACCATCGCGCTCGCCGCCGCGGCGCTCGGGCCGCAGATCTCGCGGCTGGTGGACCGGCACGGGCAGCGCCGGGTGCTGCGCCCGGCCACCCTGGTGGCGCTCGCCGCGGCCGCCGGACTGCTGCTGACCGCCCACTTCGGCTGGCCGGACTGGCTGCTGTTCGTGTGCGCGGTCGGCATCGGTTCGGTGCCGAGCCTGGGCGCGATGATCCGTGCGCGGTGGGCCGAGCTGTACCGGGGCACCGAGCACCTGCACACCGCGTACTCCTTCGAGTCCGTGGTGGACGAGGTGTGCTTCATCTTCGGGCCGATCATCTCCATCGGCCTGTCCACGGTGTGGTTCCCGGAGGCGGGACCGCTGCTCGCCGCGTGCTTCCTCGCCGTCGGCGTCTTCTGGCTGACCGCGCAGCGCGCCACCGAGCCCGCGCCGCACCCGCGCGAGCACCAGGGCGGCGGCTCGGCGCTGCGCGCCAAGGGGCTGCAGGTGCTGGTGGCGACCTTCGTGGCCACGGGCACGATCTTCGGCGCGGTGGACGTCGTCACGGTGGCCTTCGCCGACGAGCAGGGCCACAAGAGCGCGGCGAGCGTCGTCCTGGCGCTGTACGCGGCCGGGTCCTGCGTCGCCGGCATCGTCTTCGGGCTGCTGCGCTTCACGGGGGCGCCCGCCCGTCGCTGGCTGCTGGGCGTGTGCGCCATGGGCGTGAGTATGATCCCCCTCCTACTGGTCGGGAACCTGCCGTTTCTGGCCGCGGCGCTCTTCGTTGCGGGCCTGTCCATCGCACCCACGATGATCACGACGATGGCCCTCATCGAGGAGCACGTACCACGCGCGCATCTGACCGAGGGCATGACCTGGGTGAGCACCGGGCTCGCGGTCGGGGTCGCGCTCGGCTCCTCGATGGCCGGCTGGGTGATCGACTCGGCCGGAGCGCGGGCCGGGTACGCGGTTCCGGCGGTGTCCGGAGCGGTCGCGGTGGCGGTCGGTTTCCTCGGGTACCGCCGGCTCAGCAGGCCGGTTCCGCGTCGGGGAGGCACCGTTGAGCACCACAGCGAGCGGGAAGAACGGCACGTGGCGTAACTGGGGCGGCAATGTCACCGCCCGCCCCGCGCGGGAGGTCACGCCCGCCTCCGTCGACGAGCTGGCCGCCGCGGTGCGGCGGGCCGCCGAGGACGGCCTGACGGTGAAGGCCGTCGGCACCGGGCACTCCTTCACCTCGATCGCGGCGACCGACGGCGTCCTCATACGCCCTCAACTGTTGACCGGTATACGCACCATCGACCGTCAGGCCATGACCGTCACGGTGGAAGCCGGCACCCCGCTCAAGAGACTCAATGTGGCCCTGGCGCGCGAGGGACTGTCCCTCACCAACATGGGCGACATCATGGAGCAGACCGTCTCCGGCGCCACCAGCACCGGCACCCACGGCACCGGCCGCGACTCCGCCTCGATCGCCGCGCAGATCAAGGGCCTGGAGCTGGTGACGGCCGACGGCTCGGTGCTCGCCTGCTCCGAGAAGGAGAACCCGGAGGTCTTCGCGGCCGCCCGGATCGGCCTCGGCGCCCTGGGCATCGTCACCGCGATCACCTTCGCGGTGGAGCCCGTCTTCCTGCTCACCGCGCGCGAGGAGCCCATGCCGCTGGAGCGGGTCCTCGCCGACTTCGACGAACTGTGGGCCGAGAACGAGCACTTCGAGTTCTACTGGTTCCCGCACACCGGCAGCACCAACACCAAGCGCAACAACCGCAGCGCCTGGCCGGCCCGTCCGGTGAGCCCGGTCAAGGGCTGGATCGAGGACGAGTTCCTCTCCAACGGCGTCTTCCAGGTGGCCAACTGGGTCGGCCGCGCGGCGCCCGCCGCCATCCCGGCGATCGCGCAGATCTCCAGCAAGGCGCTGTCCGCGCGGACGTACACCGACATCCCCTACAAGGTCTTCACCTCGCCGCGCCGGGTGCGGTTCGTGGAGATGGAGTACGCCGTTCCGCGCGCGGCCGTGACCGAGACGCTGCGGGAGCTGAAGGCCATGGTGGACCGCTCGGGCCTGCGGGTCAGCTTCCCCGTCGAGGTGCGCACCGCCCCGGCCGACGACATCACCCTCTCCACGGCCTCCGGACGCGACAGCGCCTATGTCGCCGTGCACATGTTCCGGGGCACGCCCTACCAGCGGTACTTCACCGAGGCCGAGCGGATCTTCACCGCGCACGAGGGCCGGCCGCACTGGGGCAAGGTGCACACCCGGGACGCCGCGTACTTCTCCCAGGTGTATCCGCGCTTCGCCGAGTTCACGGCGCTGCGGGACCGGTTGGATCCGGAGCGGCGCTTCCAGAACGACTATCTGCGCCGGGTGCTGGGGGCGTAGCCGTCGCGGTCGGGTCGGGCGTGGCGCCGCCGGCCGAGCCGTCACCGGTGGCGCCGGCCGTCGGGGTCGGCGTGGGGGTCGGCGTCGCGCCCGGTGCCGTACCGCCGGAGCCGGAGGGCGTCTTGTCCGGCGAGGTGCCGCCGCCGTCCGCCGAGGGAGCGCCGGAGGGCGAGCGGGTTCCGCCGTCCTCCCCGGAGCCGGAGGACGGGGACGGCCTGGTGGACGACGAGGAGGCGCGGCCGGTGAACGCGTCGCTGACCGTGGTGCCCTTGCCGCCGCTGAAGCTGTTGCCGGAGGCGAGTTCGTAGGCGGTGATGCCGGCCATCGTCACGCCGAAGACCACGGCCGCCGCGAGGACGGGGCGCCGCCAGCTCTTGACCCGGGCCCGGTAGACGGTGCCCTCGGTGTACTCGCCGGGGGCGGCCGGCCGGGGCTGTTCCCTGGTCTTGCCGGTCACCGCGACCGTGCGCAACTGCTCGCCGGTCTGCTTGAAGAAGTGCTGGAAGACCGTGCCGCCGCAGGTGGCGATGACACTGACCACTCCGGCGCCGAGGATGGTGCCGTAGACGCCGAAGTAGGAGGCCAGCTTGGCGGCCACCACCGCGGCCACGGCGCTGCCGGCCACCTGAGGCAGGCTCAGCTCGATGCGTTTTCTGCCCCGCGCAAGCGTCACCTCCTCCCCGCCGCTCGTCTCCTCGACGACCTCGGGCCGTACGCGCATACCCGACCCCTGCCTGCCTTTCCCGGACGTGATCGACTTTTCCTACTTGATCGACCCACTGCACGAGAAAGGGACGTACGAACGAAACCAATAGTTCCGTTTCTGTGGATTGCGTGAAGTACGCCACGTTCAAGATCGGGGAAACCCGGCCAGGGGCGGCCAAGTCCCGCCCCTTGCCAGAAGTTGAGCGGCGTGCCAATCCACGCACGTGGCCCAAATGGAGTACTGTTGCGAGCCCTGGGCCCGGTCTCCCGCCAGGACGTCCGGGGCCTTGCTGGACCGCCGGAAGGGGGGCTTGTTGCACAGGGTGACCGACTTGGTCACTTAGCGTGGCGAATAGGTAACCGTGCCATAACGGCGATCCAGGGCCCGTGCCCGACACGCCGGGCAACTCGGCAAGGTTGTGGCAGGCTGCACCCGGGCAGGCCACACTCGACTAGCGGAAGCAGCGACGCACGTGACGTCGGCAGGCACCACCCGGGAGGTCCCCATGCCCGAACTGCGTGTCGTGGCCGTCTCCAATGACGGCACACGGCTGGTGCTGAAGGCTGCGGACAGCACGGAGTACACGCTTCCGATCGACGAACGGCTCCGCGCCGCCGTGCGCGGCGACCGTCCCCGCCTCGGCCAGATCGAGATCGAGGTGGAGAGCCATCTCCGCCCCCGAGACATCCAGGCGCGTATACGCGCCGGCGCGACCGCGGAAGAGGTCGCGCAAATGGCCGGCATCCCCGTCGACCGCGTTCGCCGGTTCGAGGGCCCCGTGCTCGCCGAGCGTGCCTTCATGGCCGAGCGCGCACGCAAGACACCCGTCCGCCGCCCCGGTGAGAACGCCGGTCCGCTGCTCGGCGAGGCCGTGCAGGAACGGCTGCTGCTGCGCGGCGCCGAGAAGGACAGCGTGCAGTGGGACTCCTGGCGCCGCGACGACGGCACATGGGAAGTGCTGCTGGTCTACCGGGTGGCCGGTGAACCGCACTCGGCGAGCTGGACCTACGACCCGCCGCGGCGGCTCGTCCAGGCCGTCGACGACGAGGCGCGCTCGCTGATCGGCGAGTCCGACGACTTGGCACCGCCGGAGCCCAGCTTCCCCTTCGTGCCGCGCATCGCCCGTCTGCCGCGTGACCGTCCCCTGGACCGCACGCACGACCGGGAGCGCCCGACGCTGCCCGCGCAGCCGTCCGAACCGGCGGAGGAGACCACCGGCGAGCGCGACTCGCTCACCAGCCTGCTGGAGGCGGTGCCGAGCTTCCGGGGCGACCTCGTGGTGCCGGAACGCGCGACGTCCTCGGAACCGGACGAGGAACCGGACTCGGAGCCCGCGGCGGAGGAGCCGCCGGCGCCCGCGGCCTCGGCGGGTTCCGCCTACGCGGACGTGCTCATGCCGCGGTCCGTCGGCAGCCACCGGGAGCGTCTGATCGGCGCGACGGACCGTCAGGCCGAGGCCGACGGCGTCCGCCCCGGCCGCCGCGCGGCGGTGCCGAGCTGGGACGAGATCGTCTTCGGCACGCGCCGGAAGAAGCAGGAGTAGCGAGCGGAAGCGGCGGCGGTGGCGGGGTTACGGCGCTGAGGCGTACCCGCGTGCCGGGAGCCGTGTCGCGCGCGTGCCCTTGACGTCGTCGCCGCACGCGCGCGTGACGGGCTCGTCGCGTAGGCCCGATTCGCTGCTCGTCGCGCGGGTGCGCATTCGCTGCGTACCGCGGTGTGCGTTGCCCGTTGGCGAGTTGTGCGGTGCAGCCCCGACCAGAGAGCGGGACGGCTCGCGCCGCACGCGCGCGTGATCCTGCCGGACAGCCTTCTGCTCACACCGGACGCGGCGTCGTCCGGAGCGGAGTCGTCATCCCGCCCCGGACGGCCCGGCGTTGCGGCTACTGCGGGTCAGGTCCCGTCGCGACCGGGCGGGTCGGGTCGGAGGACCACTCCGACCACGAACCGACGTACAGGGCCGCCGGGATGCCCGCCACCGCCAGGGCCAGCACCTCGTGCGCCCCGGAGACGCCCGAGCCGCAGTACACGCCGACCTCCGTGCCGCCGGCCGCGCCGAGGTCCTTGAAGCGGGCGCCGAGCTCCTCCGCGGGCAGGAAGCGGCCGTCGGGGCCGACGTTGTCCGTCGTCGGCGCGGAGACCGCGCCCGGGATGTGGCCGCCGACCCGGTCGATCGGCTCCACCTCGCCCCGGTACCGCTCCCCCGCCCGCGCATCGAGCAGCAGCCCCGTGCGGGCCAGCGCGGCCGCCCCGTCCGCGTCGAGCAGCCCCACGGTACCCGGCACCGGCTCGAAGTCGCCCTCCGCCGGCTGCGGCACCGCCGTCTCCAGCTCGCCCTCCCACGCCGTCAACCCGCCGTCGAGGACCCTCACGTCCGGGTGACCCGTCCACCGCAGCAGCCACCACGCGCGTGCCGCGGCCCAGCCCTGCCCGCCGTCGTAGACGACCACCGGCCGCGCCGCCGACACGCCGGACCGGCGCATCGCCGTACGGAACACGTCGAGGTCGGGCAGCGGGTGGCGGCCGGACGGGCCCGGCGCGGACGCCAACTCCCGGTCCAGGTCGACGAAGACGGCGCCGGGGATGTGCCCCTCCTCGTACGCGGCACGGCCGTCGAACGGCGGCTCGCCGGCCGCCTTGGCCACGCTCAGCTGCCAGCGGACGTCCAGCAGGACCGGCGGGTGGGCGCCGGCCAGCTCACCGGCGAGTTCGGATGCGGAGATGATGGCGTTCATGGCCCCATCCTCGCGCACGGGGTGGCCGCATCGCCCGGGTCCGGCTACTCTGCTCGGCCGGACAGGCTCGGTCACCATGCGTACGGGATCGAGCACATGCCGTACCATCCATCGACACCCGCCGCCGGTACACCGCGACGTGCGGGACACCGCGCTCCGGGCACGGCCCGACGTACCGACCGCCCCGTACCGCGTGGCGGGCCAGGTCCGCGGCTGGTGTGCGTACCCGCACGGGTCCGGTGAGCGGAAGGGACACGGCCACCGCGAGGGGCCGAGAAGAGGATGACGATGACCGAGGCAGGCGGGTCGGCCGACCGGAACGGCACGGCGCACGCCCGGTACGCGCCGGGGACACCCTGCTGGGTGAGCCTGATGGCGCACGGGATGACCACGATCCAGGAGTTCTACTCGGCGCTGTTCGGCTGGGAGTTCCAGCCGGGTCCGCAGCAGCTCGGCCCGTATGTGCGGGCCCTGCTCGGCGGACGGGAGGTGGCGGGCATCGGCCAGTTGCCGCCGGACCGGCATCTGCCGGTCGCCTGGACGCCGTACCTCGCCTCCGAGGACGCGGACACCACCGCGGAGTCGGCGCGACTGTGCGGCGGCACCATCGGCGTCGGCCCGCTGGACGCCGCCGACGCCGGCCGGCTGGCGATCGGCTCCGACCCGTCGGGCGGGGTGTTCGGCATCTGGCAGGCCGCCGCGCATCTGGGGACGAGCCTCACCGGCGTGCCCGGCACCCCGGTCTGGAACGAGCTGCTGACCTTCGAGACGGCGACCGTCGCCAAGTTCTACGAGACGGTGTTCGGCTTCGAGGAGGAGCCGCGGGCGTCCACCGCGGAGGACCGCGTGGTGCTGCGCGTCGGCGGCCGGCCGGTCGCCGGGATCCGCGGGATGGGCCACGCGCTGCCGCGCGACCGGGGCCCGCACTGGATGACGTACTTCCAGGTGGCCGACGTCGACGAGGCCGTCACCCGGGTCGTGGAACTGGGCGGCCGGGTCCACGCGCCCGCCCGGGACAGCGTGTTCGGGCGCATGGCGACCGTGTCGGATCCGGAAGGGGCGCGGTTCTCGCTGCTCCAGCCGCCCGGCGCGGGTTAGGCGGGCGACACCGGCAGGACGTCCGGGGACAGGGCCGCCGCGCGGGCCGTCGCGGCTGTCATCCGGCGGCGGTGGTGACGGCGGCACAGCACCTCGTAGCCGATCTCGTCAGCGGACTGGTTGACGTCGCCGACGACGACCTGGGCGCCCTCGACGACCATCACGCCGCCCACCGTGCGCGCGTTGTGCGTGGCGCGGGCGCCGCACCAGCACAGGGCCTCCACCTGGAGGACCTCGACCCGGTCGGCCAGTTCCACGAGCCGCTGCGAGCCGGGGAACAGCTTGGTGCGGAAGTCGGTGGTGATGCCGAAGGCGTAGACGTCGAGCTCCAGGTCGTCGACGATCCGCGCGAGCTGGTCGATCTGCTCGGGCGCCAGGAACTGCGCCTCGTCCGCGATCACGTAGTCCGCGCGGCCGCCGTGCGAGAGGTGGTCGACGAGATAGGCGTACAGGTCCATCCCGTCCGCGACCTCCACCGCGTCGGTGACCAGGCCGAGGCGGGAGGACAGCTTGCCCTCGCCGGCACGGTCGTCGCGGGTGAAGATCATGCCGGCCAGGCCGCGGGCGGACCGGTTGTGCTCGATCTGCAGAGCCAGCGTCGACTTCCCGCAGTCCATGGTTCCGGAGAAGAACACCAGCTCGGGCATGGGGAGATGAGCACCTTTCGGTGGAGGAGACGGGCGGAGGGCGGCTCGCGGGGCGCCTGGTGGACGTCCTTCGGGCGCCTCAGGAGCGTACTTCGAGCAGCGGGACGAGTTGTTCGGCAGGGGTCATCGAGCCGTGGTTGCCGACCATCGCCGACTCGTTCGGCTCCCGCTGGGAGGCGATGAGCAGCACGTCGTCGTGGGCGGCCGCGACGATGTCGCCGATGCGCGCGTACACGCGGTCGTCGATGTGCGGGCCGAACCAGCCGGCCTCGATGGCCTCGTCCCGGGAGGCGACCCAGAAGCGGTCGCCGAGCACCTCGCGCCAGACGGTCACGACGTCGCCCGCGGCGCCGTCCACCGCGTAGACGTGCCGGGCGCGGCCCTCTCCGCCGAGCAGGGCGACGCCGGCGCGCAGCTCCCAGTCCTCGTCGAAGTCGATGCGGTGGTCCTCGTCGAACGGGATGTCGACCATGCCGTGGTCGGCGGTGATGTACAGCGCGCTGCGCGGCGGGAGCTGCTCGGCCAGCCGCTGGGCGAGCCGGTCGACGTACATGAGCTGGCCGCGCCAGGTGTCGGAGGCGACGCCGTAGCGGTGGCCGGAGCCGTCCAGCTCGGCGTAGTACGTGTAGACCAGGGAGCGGTCCGCGGCGGCCAGTTGCTCGGCCGCGAGGTCCATCCGCTCCTCGCCGGTGAGCCGCCCGTGGAAGGTGCCGCCGCTGAGGGCGACCTTGGTGAGCGGGGTGTTCTCGAAGGTGGGCGAGGACACCTGCGCGGCGTGCACCCCGGCCTCGTGGGCCTGCTGGAAGACCGTGGGATACGGCTGCCAGGGGCGCGGCGAGGTCCACGGGTGCCAGCGCAGCTGGTTCATCAGCTCGCCGGTGTCGGGGTTGCGGGCGGTGTAGCCGGGCAGGCCGTGCCGGCCCGGGGGCAGCCCGGTGCCGACGGAGGCGAGGGAGACCGCGGTGGTCGCCGGGTAGGCGGCGGTGATCGGGCGGCCGGTGCCGCCGCGCGAGGCCGCCAGCAGGGAGGTGAGGAAGGGGGCCTCGTCCGGGTGGGCGGTGAGCTGCTCCCAGCCGAGGCCGTCGATCAGGAAGACGCAGTTGCGGTCGGCGGGCGCCAGCTCCGGGATCGCGGCGTCCAGGCCGGGCACGCCCATGCCGGCGGCGAGGGTGGGGAGCAGGTCGGCCAGGGAACCGCTGCCGTACTCGGGGACGGGGGCGGAGGCGAGGGCGAGGGGTTCCGGGTGCGGCTCCCAGGCGGTGTGGACCATCAGCGGGTGATGTCCGCCGTGGCCTCGGAGATGGCCTGGGCGAAGGCGAGCGCCTGGCGGACGGTCTCCGGGCCGTCACCCGCCTCGCTGACGCGCAGGCTCAGGTCGTCCGCGGTGGAGTTGCCGGTGTAGCCGTGGTCCGCGTCGCAGTTCGGGTCGCCGCAGGCGGCGGGCTCCAGGTCGATGCGGGAGACGGCGCCCCAGCCGATGGTCAGCACGACCTCGCGCGGCAGCGTGCCCGGCGTGTACGACTCCGGGTTGGCGACCACGCGGCTGACCACGACCGACGAGATCCGGTCCAGCTTGACCGACTCCGTGGACGTCGTGGCGTAGGGCGTCGGGGAGGTGCTGTCGGCGCTCTGCTCGTCGGTGTGGCTGACGATGAAGCGGGTGCCGGTGAGGACGAGCACGGTCACGTGCCGCCGCACCTCGTTCTGGTCGAAGGTGGTCTCCTGGTGGACCAGGTACGACCGGATGGGCTCGCCGCCCACGGCGGCCTCCACCGCCTCGGCCACGAGGGCCGGGTAGTAGCCGCTGCGTTCGATCGCCGCACGCAGCCCCTGGGTCGTCGTACTGGTCTTGGCCATGCGCCCCATCCTACGGGGGACCACTGACTGCGAGGGACCCGTCACGGGGTACCGGTGGGCCTGACAGGGGACCTGTGAGGACCGTCATGTCCGCGGACGGTCGCGGTCCGGGTCGTCGGCACGCCGGGCCCTGCGACGGCCGGGGTCCGCGCGGGGGGCGTACGTCGCGCCGGCGACGGCCGGGGTCCGCGCGGGGGGGGGCGTGCGTCGCGCCGGCGGCGGCCGGGGTACGCGCGGGTCCGTGCGTCACGCCCGCACCGCGCGGGGGCGTGCGCCGCGCCCGCGGCCGCGGGGTCCGGTCGGGGCCGGCCGCGGTCTCAGTACGCCGGCAGTGTGCGCGGGCCGAGGTCGTCGCGGGCGGGCGGCGGGGCCAGGCGTACGGAGGCGCCGAGCACGCTCAGGCCGTGCGGGGCCACGACGACGGGTTCCAGGGTGACCGCGACGACCTCGGGGTGATCGTCGACCAGCCGGGACACTCGCAGCATCAGCTCCTCCAGGGCGGGCGTGTCGACCGGCGTCGAGCCGCGCCAGCCGAACAGCAGCGGGGCCGTGCGGATCGACCTGACCAGGGAGGTCGCGTCCCGGTCGGTGACCGGTATGAGCCGGTGCGCCGTGTCGCCGAGCAGCTGGGAGGCCGCTCCGGCCAGGCCGAAGGACAGCACGGCTCCGGCGGCCGGGTCGATGACGGCCCGGACGACCGTGTCGACACCGCGCGGTGCCATGACCTGCACCACCGGCCGCAGCTCCTCCGGCTTGCCGAACAGCTCAGTCAACTCGGTGTAGGCCCGGCGCAGTTGCTCCTCGTCCGCCAGGTCCAGGCGTACGCCGCCGAGGTCGGCGCGGTGCCTGAGGTGCGGGGCGGTGGCCTTGAGGGCGACCGGGTAGCCGAGGGCGCGGGCGGCCTCGGCGGCGTCGTCCGGGGTGGGCGCGGGCAGGGCGGGGCGGACGTGGATGCCGTAGTGACCGAGGAGTTCGCCGGTGTCCTCGGCGGAGAGCGTCAGGCCCTGGCCGCGGGCCAGCAGGGCGTCGATACGGCGGGCGGCGCCCTTGACGTCGATGTCGTCGTACTCGGGCACCTTGCCGGGGTCGGCGGCCTCGCGGCGCCACTGGGCGTACCGCACGGCCTCGGCCAGCGCGCGGACGGCCCGCTCGGCGGCGGGGTAGGCGGGGATCAGGTGGGTGTCCTCGGGGGCGCCGGCGGGCGGGCCGTCGGGCGTGTCGGCGGGGGGTGCGGGGTCTGCGGGAGTCGTCGCCGGGGCCGTGGCGCCCCAGCCGATCGTCGGTCCCGCGCCGCCGCTCGTGAGTCCCGCGCCGCCGGTCGTGAGCCCCGTGCGGCCGACCGTCGGTCCCGCGCCGTCGGTCGTGGCCGTCAGCCCCCTGCCGTCCGGCGCCGGCGTCACCGCCGGTGCGCCTGCCGTCGCCGTCCGCGCCCCGGCACCGGGGACGGGCGCGGCGGGGGTGCCGCCGCGGCCCGGCGTGGCCGGTACGCGCGTGTCCGTCTGCGGCGCGGTGCTGGCCGCGGCGGACAGGGCCTCCGCCAGGCCGCCGAGTTCGACGTGCACCACCAGCACCGGCTTGCCGGGGGCGGCCGCCACCGCGGAGCGCAGGGCCTGCGCCAGCTCCGCGTCGCCCGGGGAGCCCTCGCCGATCGCCGGGATGGCGGTCACCACGACGGCGTCGCAGGTGTCGTCGGCGAGGGCGTGCGCCAGTGCGGCGCGGAAGTCCTCGGCCGAGGCCGCGGTGGTCAGGTCCAGCGGGGGGTGCGGGCGCAGGCCGTGGGCCAGGCACTGGTCGTAGGTGAGCACGCCCAGGGACTCGGAGTTGCCGAGGATCGCCACGCGCGGTCCGGCGGGCAGCGGCTGGCGGGCGAGCAGGAGGCCCGCGTCGACCAGCTCGGTGATCGTGTCGACGCGGATGACGCCGGCCTGGCGCAGCAGCGCGGACACCGTGGCGTGCGGCAGGCGGGTCGCCCGGACGGCGTGCCCCTGCGGCGCGGAGCCGGCGCTCTGGACGACGACCAGCGGCTTCGCGGCCGCCGTACGCCGGGCGAGGCGGGTGAACTTGCGCGGGTTGCCGATGGACTCCAGGTACATCAGGGCCACGTCGGTGTCCGGGTCGTCGTACCAGTACTGCAGGACGTCGTTGCCGGAGACGTCCGCACGGTTGCCGGAGGAGACGAAGGTCGACACGCCGGTGACGCCGGTGACACCGCCGCCGCGCCGGTGCAGCCGGGACAGCAGGGCGATACCGATGGCGCCGGACTGGGCGAACAGGCCGATGCGGCCCGGGCGCGGCATCTCGGGGGCCAGGGAGGCGTTCAGCCGGACGTCCGCGGAGGTGTTGATGACGCCGAAGGCGTTGGGGCCGATGATCCGCATGCCGTACGTGCGTGCCTGGCGGACGAGTTCGCGCTGGCGCTCACGTCCGTCGGGGCCGCTCTCGGCGTACCCGGCGGAGATCACCACGAGGCCCTGCACGCCGTGCTCGCCGCACTCGGTGACGATCGCGGGCACGTGGTCGGCCGGGACGGCGACGACGGCGAGGTCGACGGGGCCGTCGATCTCGCGCACCGAGCGGTGGGCGGGCACGCCGTCCAGCTCGGTGACGTCGGGCCCGAAGGCGCGGTTCACGGCGTACAGGCGGCCGGTGAAGCCGCCCTCGCGGAGGTTGCCGAGGATGCTGCGGCCGACGCCGCCCAGGGCGCGGCCGGTGCCGACGACGGCGACCGAGCCGGGCATGAGCAGCCGTTGCACGGAGCGGGCCTCGGCGCGCTGCTCGCGCGCGTACTGCACGGCGAGGGAGCGCTCGGTGGGCTCCAGGTCGAACTCCAGGCGGACGACGCCGTCCTCGAAGCTGCGCTTCTGGGTGTACCCGGCGTCCGTGAACACCTTGATCATCTTGGTGTTGGCGGGCAGCACCTCGGCGGCGAAGCGGCGGATGCCGCGCTCGCGGGCGACGGCGGCGATGTGTTCGAGCAGGGCGGAGGCGACGCCGCGGCCCTGGTGGGCGTCCTGGACTAGGAAGGCGACCTCGGCTTCGTCGGCCGGTGCGGACGCGGGCATTCCGTTCGCGCCGATCCGGTCGTAGCGTACGGTTGCGATGAACTCGCCGCCGATCGTGGCCGCGAGTCCCACCCTGTCCACAAAGTCGTGGTGTGTGAAGCGGTGGACGTCCTTCGCGGACAGGCGCGGGTAGGGCGCGAAGAAGCGGTAGTACTTCGACTCGTCCGACACCTGCTCGTAGAAGCTGACCAGGCGGTCCGCGTCATCGACGGTGATGGGGCGGATCCGCGCGGTGCCGCCGTCGCGCAGCACCACGTCGGCCTCCCAGTGGGCGGGGTACTCCTGCCTGTCCGACGCGCTCTGCATGGGGCCCAGAGTACGGCTCGCGTACGACAACGGCGCGGGGCACTCTGTGGAGGACGGATGCCGGGTCGAGGCCGAGGCCCGGTGATCGCGTCCGGATGGGGTCCATGGACCTCTCCGGGCATGCTTCACCGTATGGGAAACTGGTCTAGACAACCCTGAGAACTGAAGGGCAGCAACACATGGCTGAGCGCCGCGTCAACGTCGGCTGGGCCGAGGGCCTCCACGCCCGCCCCGCCTCCATCTTCGTCCGAGCCGCCACGGCCACAGGCGTCCCGGTGACGATCGCCAAGGCCGGCGGCACCCCGGTCAACGCGGCCTCCATGCTGGCCGTCCTCGGCCTGGGCGCCCAGGGCGGCGAGGAGATCGTCCTCGCGTCCGACGCCGAGGGTGCGGACGCCGCACTGGACCGTCTGGCGAAGCTGGTCTCCGAGGGCCTCGAGGAGCTCCCCGAGACCGTCTGAGTCACGGCATGAAAGAAACCGCGTCGGCCTTTCCGGTCGGCGCGGTTTCGCGTTTTCCGGTCGACGCGGTCTCGCGCTTTCCGGTCGGTGCGGTCTCGCTTTCCGGTCGGTGCGGTCTCGCGCTTTCGGCATTTACGGTGGGTACGTCCGCGGAATTCGCGGAGTGCCCGGGAAATGGGCGCGCCGATGAGCGGGTCATGAGCAGGTCTCATTATTCGACCCCGAGGGCAGGAACCGAATATCCCACTCTTTGTATACGGCGCCCGTGTTAATGCCGCAGGCCCGGTGTGTTGACGGCATGTTGCGAAGTCCTCACGCGCTCGGGGCGGTCGCCGGCGCCGGGGCGGCGCAGCCGGTGGGCGGCCGTGGAGCGCTCGGTGTGCAGCGCGGCAACCGCCCGCGCCCGCTCGCTGTCGCCGCGCGCCACCGCGTCCACGATGGCGCCGTGCTCCGCCCACACGTCCACGGGGCCGGCCGACGGCTCCACCGTGTACAGCCAGGCGATCTTGTGCCGCAGCTGGGTGAGCGCCGCGGTCAGGGCCTGGCTGCCGCAGGCCTGGGCGAGCGTCTCGTGGAACCAGCCGTCCAGGGAGCGCAGCTCGTCACCGGTGCCGTGCCGGGCGCGCTCCCGGCCGAGCCGCACCAGGCCGCGCAGCACCTTCAGATGCGCCTCGGTGCGCCGCTGGGCGGCCCGCGCGGCACCCAGCGGCTCCAGCAGCGTCCGCATCTCCAGCAGATCGGCCGCGTCCTGCTCGGTGGGCTCGGCCACGCACGCGCCCGCGTGCCGCCGCGTCACGACGAAACCCTCGGCCTCCAGGGTGCGCAGCGCCTCGCGCACCGGTACCCGGGAGACGCCGTAGCGGCGGGCGAGCACTTCCTCGGTGAGCCGGCTGCCGCGCTCGTGGATACCGGCGACGATGTCGTCCCGGATCGCCGTGCACACCGAATGCGCCGGAATACGCATGTCCGACCTCCGTCTTGATCCCCGTGAAACGCCGACGATGGACGCGTGTTCCGTGACTCTATTCCAAGGGGCCGGAATTTCCGACGGCGGGCCGGATTCCATGGATATTTTTTGGTCGGCAGGATGGCGGGACGGGGTGGAGGGGCGGAAAAACGGCGAAAGCCCCGGCTCGGTGATCCGGGGCTTTCGTTCGACGCTTGCTGCCGGGGACGTCAGAGGTTGACGCCGTGCGCGCGCAGATAGGCGACCGGGTCGATGTCGGAGCCGTACTCCGGGGAGGTGCGCGCCTCGAAGTGCAGGTGCGGACCGGTGACGTTGCCGGTGGCGCCGGACAGGCCTATCTGCTGGCCGGCCACGACCTGCTGGCCCACGACGACGCCGATCGACGACAGGTGCCCGTACTGGGTGTACGTGCCGTCGTGCATGCGGATGACGATCTGGTTGCCGTAGGCGCCGCCCCAGCCGGTCTCGACGACGGTGCCGTAGCCGACCGCGTGCACCGTGGTGCCGGTCGCGGCGTGGAAGTCGATGCCGGTGTGGTGGCCGGAGGACCACAGGGAGCTGCTCGCCTCGTACCCCGTGGAGACGTACGAGTGAGCGATCGGGGCCACGTACGTGGTCAGGAGCTTGCGCTGGGCCTCGCGGGCGGCGCGCTCCTTGGCCTCGCGGGCCCGCTCGGCGGCGGCCTTGCGCGCGGCCTCCTCGGCGGCCTTCTGCTCGGCGGCCTGCTTCTGCGCCTCGGCCTGCGCGTCGATCTGCTGGGCGACCGAGTCGTCGGCGGTGATCACGGGGAGCAGGCCGGTCTGCTCGGCGGAGGTTTCGGCCGCGAGCGCGGGGGCGGCGAGGGTGCCGATGACGCCGGTGGTGGTGAGGGCGGCGATACCGGCGGCCTGCGCGGTGGTGCGCTTCATGCGGCTCGGACGGCGGTGCTTCCCGGTGGCGCAGACGAACGCCATGTGGTGGCTGATCCTTTCCTTCCCTCTCGCCTACCGGGTTAGCTGACGGGTTCGGAGCAGGAAGGTCTCCTACGGGCCCCCTCGCGGGCGCCCGATTCACCCCAGGGACGTGTGGGTCCCCGGCTCCCCTGGCTCGCGCCGTACGGGGACTCGGCGATGGCTGTCCGGTGCCGCGGGTGCGGCGCACTGCCTGACGGACAGCCCGGATGAAGCTACGGTGAGCGACCTTCAAAGCTCAAACGAATCAGTGGTTTTGTAGCGCATCCCACAGGTCAGACAGGCAACCTCCGCCCCAATTCGGGCATTCGGGCGATGCGACGCCTTCGATCCCAAACGACGCGGGGTGCGCGGGGATGGCGGCTGTCGGCGGCGGGGGCGGGGCGCCGGGAGACAGGGGAAGGCCCCTGGTGGTCCGTCAACCACCAAGGCCCTGCGTGCGGGTGTGTCCGCGGCCGGGGGGCGCGGTGCGGGTGTGCCTGTGGCCAGCGGGGCTCGCGGTGCGCATGCGTCTGCGGCCAGTGGTGTGCACGGTGCGGGTGCGGGTGCTCCTGCGGCCAGTGGGCGCGTTGTGCGTATCTGCGGCCACGGGGATCTGCGGTGACGGTGCGCATCGGCTTGCCTGGGCCCCCGGTACCCGGTGCGCCCACTGGGCACCGGGGCGGCCGTAGAGCACCAGGGCGGCCGTGAGGCGGCCGCAGCGCGCGCCTGGACGCGCGGCACTGCGGCGGGCGGGCGGTACGCACGCGCTCACGCCCCCGGGACGCGACGTGTGCGGGCCTAGCGGCCGCCAGGCCATCAGGGCGCCACGCGCGCGTGCACGCTCCGCCGCCGGCAGGGCATGCACGCGCGGGTGCGTCTACTCCGCGCTGACCACCGAGACCGTGCCGATGCCGAGGGCCTCGACGGGCTCCTTGATCTGCCCGGCGTCGCCGACCAGAACGGTCACCAGGCGGTCCACCGGGAACGCGTTCACGACGGCCGCGGTGGCCTCGACGGTGCCGGTCGCGGCGAGCTGCTGGTACAGCGCCGCCTGGTAGTCGTCCGGCAGGTGCTGCTCGACCTGGTCGGCCAGCGTGCCCGCGACGGCCGCCGCGGTCTCGTACTTCAGCGGGGCCACCCCGACGAGGTTCTGTACGGCGACGTCGCGTTCGGCGTCGGTCAGGCCCTCGGCCGCCAGGGTGCGCAGCACGGTGAAGAGGTCGTCGAGCGCCGGACCGGTGTTCGGCGTGTCGACGGAACCGCTGATGGCGAGCATCGCGGCGCCCGAGCCGTCGGGGGCGGAACGCAGCACCTGGCTGAAGGCGCGCACGCCGTAGGTGTAGCCCTTCTCCTCGCGCAGGACGCGGTCCAGGCGGGAGGTGAGGGTGCCGCCGAGGCAGTACGTGCCGAGCACCTGCGCCGGCCACACGCGGTCGTGCCGGTCGGGGCCGATCCGCCCGATGAGCAGCTGCGTCTGGACGGCGCCGGGACGGTCGACGATGACGACGCGGCCGGTGTCGTCGGCCGTCACCGCCGGCACGGGCCGCGGCTCGGTGCGCGAGCCCGTCCAGGCGCCCAGGGTGTCGCCGAGGAGCGCGTCCAGGTCGATGCCGGTCAAGTCGCCGACGACGACCGCGGTGGCGGTGGCGGGGCGTACGTGCCGCTCGTAGAAGGCCCGCACGGCGGCCGCGTCGATCGCGGTGACCGTGTCCTCGGTGCCCTGGCGCGGGCGGGACATGCGCGAGGTCGCCGGGAAGAGCTCCTTGGACAGCTCCTTCGCGGCGCGGCGGGAGGGGTTGGCCAGCTCGTGCGGGATCTCGTCGAGGCGGTTGCGCACCAGCCGCTCGACCTCGCTGTCGGCGAAGGCGGGCGCCCGGAGCGCGTCGGCGACCAGGCCGAGGCCCTTGGCCAGCCGGGAGGCGGGCACCTCCAGGCTGATGCGGACGCCGGGGTGGTCGGCGTGCGCGTCGAGGGTGGCGCCGGCGCGCTCCAGCTCGGCGGCGAACTCCTCGGCGGTGTGCTTGTCGGTGCCCTCGGAGAAGGCGCGCGCCATGATCGTGGCGACGCCGTCGAGGCCGGCCGGCTCGGCGTCCAGGGGCGCGTCGAGGATCACCTCGACGGCGACGACCTGCTGGCCGGGGCGGTGGCAGCGCAGCACGGTCAGGCCGTTGTCGAGCGTGCCCCGCTCGGGGGCCGGGAACGCCCACGGCTTGGCCTCGCCCGCCTGGGGCTGCGGGTGGAACTCCATGGTGGCGAGCTCGGTCACTTGGCCGTCTCCTCGTCGTCGTTGCCGGCCTCTACGGTCGCTTCCTGCTCGGGGTCCTCGGGCACGGCGGCGTCCGGGGCTGCCTGCGTCTTCGGCTCGTACACGAGCACGGCGCGGTTGTCGGGACGCAGACGGGCCTTGGCGACCTCCTGCACCTCCTCGGGCGCCACCTCCAGCACGCGCTGGACGGCGGTGAGGGCGAGCTGCGGGTCGCCGAACAGGACGGCGTAGCGGCACAGTTCGTCGGCGCGGCCGGCGACGGTGCCGAGCCGGTCCAGCCACTCGCGCTCCAACTGGGCCTGGGCGCGTTCCATTTCCTCCGGCGTGGGGCCCTCCGCGGCGAACCGGGCGAGCTCCTCGTCGATAGCGGTCTCGATGACGGGCACCTCGACGTCGCCGGAGGTCTTCACGTCCAGCCAGCCCAGGGAGGGCGCGCCGGCCAGCCGCAGCAGGCCGAAGCCGGCCGCGACGGCCGTGCGGTCGCGGCGCACGAGCCGGTTGTACAGGCGGGAGGACTCGCCGCCGCCCAGGATGGTCAGCGCCAGGTCGGCCGCGTCGCACGCGCGCGTGCCGTCGTGCGGCAGCCGGTAGGCGGCCATCAGCGCGCGGGCCGGGACCTCCTCGTGGACGACCTCGCGCAGCTGGCTGCCGATGATGTCGGGCAGCGTGCCGTCGCGCGGCGCGGGCTTGCCGTCGTGGGCCGGGATGGAGCCGAAGTACTTCTCGATCCAGGCGAGCGTCTGCTGGGGGTCGATGTCGCCGACGACCGACAGCACCGCGTTGTTCGGCGCGTAGTAGGTGCGGAAGAACTGGCGCGCGTCCTCCAGGGTGGCCGCGTCCAGGTCCGCCATGGAGCCGATCGGCGTGTGGTGGTAGGGGTGGCCCTCGGGGTAGGCGAGCGCGGTCAGCCGCTCGAAGGCGGTGCCGTAGGGGACGTTGTCGTAGCGCTGGCGGCGCTCGTTCTTGACGACGTCGCGCTGGTTCTCCATGGACTCCTCGTCCAGGGCGGCCAGCAGCGAGCCCATGCGGTCGGCCTCCAGCCAGAGCGCCAGCTCCAGCTGGTGGGCGGGCATGGTCTCGAAGTAGTTCGTGCGCTCGAAGCTGGTGGTGCCGTTCAGCGAGCCGCCGGCGCCCTGCACCAGCTCGAAGTGACCGTTGCCCTTGACCTGGGCGGAGCCCTGGAACATCAGGTGCTCGAAAAGGTGAGCCAGGCCGGTACGCCCCTTGACTTCGTGGCGTGAGCCGACGTCGTACCAGAGGCAGACCGCCGCGACCGGGGTCAGGTGGTCCTCGGAGAGCACCACGCGCAGGCCGTTGGCCAGGCGGTGCTCGGTTGCTGTCAGGCCGCCGGAGCCTGCCTCGGCTGTGGCCGTGTGACCCATGGGCATGTACGTCCCTTCGATCGCGGAGGCGGTCGTGAAACCGCGCGTTTCCTGCCGGTCCTGCCACTGTATGCAAGCGTGCGGACCGGCGGCGAAGTTCCCGCACGACGTACGCCGACAGCGAGATCGCGTAGCCTGCCGCAAACGCTCCGGCCGCGGAGGTCCGGTACGGCTCCGTGAGGCCGGGTGCGGGGACTCCGCACGGCTCGCGCCGAGCCGGGGACGGGGACGCCCCGTGACTCGCGCCGAGCCGGGCGCGGGGACTCCCCGTGGCTCGCGCAGAGGGTCCGGGCCCGGCTTGTCAGTCCCACGGTCCACAATGGTCCGCGTCAGATACCGTTCACGCTTCAGCAAGGAGCCAGGCAGCGATGGCCCGCCGCAGCACGAAGACCCCGCCGCCCGACGACTTCGAGGAGAAGATCCTCGACATCGACGTCGTCGACGAGATGCAGGGCTCCTTCCTCGAGTACGCGTACTCGGTCATCTACTCCCGCGCCCTGCCGGACGCCCGGGACGGCCTCAAGCCGGTGCACCGCCGCATCGTCTACCAGATGAACGAGATGGGCCTGCGCCCCGAGCGCGGCTACGTCAAGTGCGCCCGTGTCGTCGGCGAGGTCATGGGCAAGCTGCACCCGCACGGCGACGCGTCGATCTACGACGCCCTGGTGCGCATGGCGCAGCCGTTCTCCATGCGCGTGCCGCTGGTCGACGGGCACGGCAACTTCGGCTCGCTCGGCAACGACGACCCGCCGGCCGCCATGCGGTACACCGAGTGCCGGATGGCCGAGGCCACGAGCCTGATGACGGAGTCGATCGACGAGGACACCGTCGACTTCCAGCCCAACTACGACGGCCAGGAGCGCGAGCCGGTCGCCCTGCCCGCCGCCTTCCCGAACCTGCTGGTCAACGGCTCGTCCGGGATCGCGGTCGGCATGGCGACGAACATGCCGCCGCACAACCTGCGCGAGGTCATCGCCGCCGCGCGGCACCTGATCAGGTACCCGAACGCCGACCTCGACGCGCTGATGAAGCACGTCCCGGGCCCCGACCTGCCCACGGGCGGCCGCATCGTCGGCCTGTCCGGCATCCGCGACGCCTACGAGACGGGCCGCGGCACCTTCAAGATCCGGGCGACGGTGTCCGTGGAGGACGTGACGGCGCGCCGCAAGGGCCTGGTCGTCACGGAGCTGCCCTTCACGGTCGGCCCCGAGAAGGTCGTCGCCAAGATCAAGGACCTGGTCGGTTCGAAGAAGCTGCAGGGCATCGCCGACGTCAAGGACCTCACCGACCGCGAGCACGGGCTGCGCCTGGTCATCGAGATCAAGAACGGCTTCGTGCCGGAGGCGGTTCTGGAGCAGCTGTACAAGCTGACGCCGATGGAGGAGTCCTTCGGCATCAACAACGTCGCGCTGGTCGACGGCCAGCCGCTGACGCTGGGCCTGAAGGAGCTGCTGGAGGTCTACCTCGACCACCGCTTCGACGTGGTGCGGCGCCGCTCGGAGTTCCGCCGCACCAAGAAGCGCGACCGGCTGCACCTGGTGGAGGGCCTGCTGACGGCGCTCGTCGACATCGACGAGGTGATCCGGCTGATCCGCTCCAGCGAGAACTCCGCGCAGGCCAAGCAGCGCCTGATGGAGCGCTTCTCGCTCAGCGAGGTCCAGACCCAGTACATCCTCGACACGCCGCTGCGCCGGCTCACCAAGTACGACCGCATCGAGCTGGAGGCGGAGAAGGACCGGCTCAACGCCGAGATCGAGGAGCTGACGCGGATCCTGGAGTCGGACGCCGAGCTGCGCAAGCTGGTCTCCAACGAACTGGCGGTCGTGGCGAAGAAGTTCGGCACCGACCGGCGTACGGTCCTGCTGGAGTCCGCGGGCGCCACGGCGGCCACGGTGCCGCTGCAGGTCGCCGACGACCCCTGCCGTGTGCTGCTGTCCTCGACGGGTCTGCTGGCCCGCACGGCGACCGCCGATCCCTTCGAGGACGGCGACGGCCGGCGCACCAAGCACGACGTGATCGTCTCGGCGGTGTCGACGACGGCGCGCGGTGAGATCGGCGTGGTCACGTCCGCCGGCCGGCTGCTGCGGCTGAACGTGATCGACCTGCCGCAGCTGCCGGACACGGCGGCCGCGCCGAACCTCTCGGGCGGGGCGCCGCTCACGGAGTTCGTGTCGCTGGAGGGCGACGAGCGGGTGGTGTGCCTGACCACGCTCGACGAGACCTCCCCCGGTCTGGCGCTCGGCACCGAGCAGGGCGTCGTCAAGCGCGTGGTGCCCGACTACCCGGCCAACAAGGAGGAGCTGGAGGTCATCACCCTCAAGGATGGCGACCGGATCGTCGGCGCGGTCGAGCTGCGCACCGGTGAGGAGGACCTGGTCTTCATCACGGACGACGCCCAGCTGCTGCGCTTCCAGGCGGCGCAGGTGCGTCCGCAGGGGCGGCCGGCGGGCGGCATGGCGGGCATCAAGCTCGCCGACGGCGCGAAGGTCATCTCGTTCACCGCGGTGGACCCGGCGGCGGACGCCGTCGTCTTCACGGTCGCGGGATCGCGCGGCACGCTGGACGACTCGGTGCAGACGACGGCCAAGCTGACGCCGTTCGACCAGTACCCGCGCAAGGGCCGGGCCACCGGTGGGGTGCGCTGCCAGCGGTTCCTGAAGGGCGAGGACTGCCTGTCCGTGGCCTGGGCGGGACCCGCGCCGGCCCGGGCCGCGCAGAAGAACGGCACGCCGGCCGAACTGCCGGAGCCGGACCCGCGCCGCGACGGCTCGGGCGTGTCGCTGCCGAAGACGGTCGCGGCGGTGGCCGGCCCGGTCTAGACCGACGGCTCGTCGGCGGCCCCGGGCTCGTCCTCGGGGCCGTCTTCCGGGTCGCCCTCCGGGTCGCGGACGTAACGAAGGACGCCCCACATGCCGTGCTCGTCGGCGTGCGGGGCGTCGTTCTTGCACGCGTCGAGCTGCTTGGCGAGGGCGTCGGTGTCGATGCCGGCGCCGATGAGGACGAGCTGGGTGAGCCGGGTGTCCGCCGGGGCCCACGGCTCGGGGTAGAAGCGCAGGAACCGCCCGACGGCGTGGACGGCGTACCGGTTACGGGGGTCGTACGGACCGAAGTCGACGTACCCCTTGATCCGGTACAGGCCCTCGGGCCGGCTGTCGAGGAACTCCATCAGCCGCCGGGGTTCCAGGGGCAGCTCCGAGGTGAAGCCCAGGCTGTCGTACCCGGTGTGCAGATGCCCGCCGTGGTCGCCTGCCTCGTCGTCATGGAAGTGCAGGTCGTCGAAGGAGAGCTGGCCGATGCGCTCCTCGCTGGGCCGGCAGTCGAAGAGGAACTCCGGGTCGATCCGGCCGTAGGTGGCGGGGACGACGGCGGCCCGGTCGGTGAGAGAGCGGACGAGCCCCAGGACGCGCTCGCCGTCGGCGGCCCGGTCGAGCTTGTTGACGACGACCAGATCGGCGAGGGCGAGATGCCGGTCGATCTCCGGGTGACGGGCCCGGGTGTCGTCGAACTCCGCGGCGTCCACCACCTCGACGAGCCCGCCGTAGACGACCCGCGGGTTCTCGCTGGCCAGCAGCATGCGGACGAGTTCCTGCGGCTCGGCCAGTCCGCTGGCCTCGATCACGACGACGTCGATGCCCAGGGACGGCTGGACGAGCCGGTCAAGGTATTGATCAAGTTCGCTCGCGTCGACGGCACAGCACAGGCATCCGTTGCCCAGGGAGACCGTGGAGTCGCCGAGCGCGCCCGCGACCGCCATGGCGTCGATCTCGATGGCCCCGAAGTCGTTGACGATCGCGCCGATACGGCTGCCGCCGCTGCGGTGCAGGAGGTGGTTGAGAAGCGTGGTCTTGCCGGAACCAAGGAATCCGGCGAGTACGACGACCGGGATCTGCGGGCTCGGGCTCTGCTGGGGGCTCGGGCTCTGACCCACCGTGCGACCTCTCTCACGCCTGTGCGCACTCCGGCTCGCGGGCCGGCGTACGTCGGGGAAGTTCCGTGCCGACCCAGGATACGAGCCGAAAGAATCACCGCGAAGTGAACGATTGTTAGCAGCTCTTGCGGGGCAGATGTGGGGAAGGCGCCGGATTGTGCGACCCTCGCTTCCCTCCGTGCGCCTCCTCTCCGCCTCCCCGCCGATCAGAGCCGCTCGGCACCCTGGAGGCGGCAAGCGCCGCCCATCGCTCGCCGGTCCCCGTCATTCGGCCCACACCCGACGACCGGCGGACGGCCGCCTGATTCGGGGGTTGACATGGTCACACGGAAGTCTGTCGCAGGGAGGTTCGGCTCCGCCGCAGGCCTGCTGCTCGCCGCGGCCGGAATGACGCTGGCGTCCCGCCGGCACCGGCTCGAAGCGGAACGACTGCAGCTGAAGCGACTCGAACTCGAAGAACTGGCCTCACGCCGCCAGGCCCTCGCCCATCAGCAGCGCATGCACTGGGAGCTGCTCACCAAGGCCATCGACGACCCCACACTCGCGCCGGTGATCGACACCTACGACAAGAGCATCCCGGCGGAGAAGCGCCGCCAGTTCCTGTACGCCAACGCCTGGTACGCCTATCTGTTCCACGTCTACCGCGCGGGACTGCTGACCCGGGAGGAGCTGTACAGCCATCTGCGGGAGTTCTTGCAGAACCCGGCCTTCCGGGACTACTGGGACGCGTCCCGCGCCATGCGGGCGACGCTGGTGGAGTCCTCCGAGGAGGCGCGCCTCGGACGCATGGTGGACGACCTGGCGAGGGAACTGGACGAAGCGGACACGGACGAGTGGTGGGTGGTCGGCATCCCTCCGTCCGAGTGATGTTCCCTTCACTTGCCGCCGGTTACTTGTACGGTGCTGCCCTGCACTGTCACCAGAATCCTCATAAGGACCGGTAACCCCTTGAAGATCGTGCGCCGCATCGGTGTTCCTCCCAGCGCCCGGGGCAGCAACTCAGGGGCGAACTGCCCCGACGTCTTCGAACTGAGCGACGGCAACTTCGCCGTCATCGGCACGGAGGCCACCGCCGAGCTGGAGCGTGAGCTCCCCTCAGACGCCTCCCGCGCCGACTACGAGCGCATCGTCATCGTCAGCCGGGAGACACTGATCCGCGCCAAGGCGGACATCCCGGACGCCTGACGTCCGTCGGCGACCGTCCGCCCCTCGGAGCGCACGCGTCTCTCACGCACCGGCCGCACGCCAACCGCACACCGCGCCGGTCCCCCACCCGTCGAGCAGCCCGGCACCCCGCTCCCGCCCGACGCCCACAAGGCCTGGCGCCGCAAACCGGCACCAGGCCCCACGTATGCCGGGGGTTACGGCATGCGCCTGACTCAGACCGCCGCCGGCACCCGCGCCGGCGCCTGCGGCCCCACATACCGCGCCACCGGACGGATGATCTTCTTGTCCTCCGCCTGTTCCAGGAGGTTGGCGCTCCAGCCCACCACCCGGGCCGCCGCGAACGTCGGGGTGAACATCTCGCGGGGCAGGCCGCACAGTTCCATGACCACACCCGCGTAGAACTCCACGTTGGTGTGCAGCTCGCGGCCCGGTTTCAGTTCGGCGAGGATCGCCTCGACCCGGCGTTCCACCTCGACGGCGAAGTCGACGCGGGGGCCGCCGAAGCTCTGCGCGATCTCGCGGAGCATCCGTGAACGAGGGTCCTCGGTGCGGTAGATCGCGTGCCCGAAGCCCATGATCCGCTCTCCGGACAGCACCCGGTCCCGTATCCACGTGTCGACGCGGTCGGGGCTCCCGATCGCGTCCAGCGTGTCGAGCGCCCGGCTCGGCGCCCCGCCGTGCAACGGCCCGGACAGCGCCCCCACCGCGCCGACCAGGCAGGCGGCCACATCCGCGCCCGTCGACGCGATGACGCGCCCCGTGAAGGTGGACGCGTTGAAGCCGTGATCAATGGTGGAGATCAAGTACTGCTCGATCGCCCGCGCCCGCTCCGGGTCGGGCTCCGTCCCGGTGAGCATGTACAGATAGTTCGCGGCGTACGAAAGGTCCTCGCGGGGCTCCACCGGCTCCAGCCCCCGCCCCAGCCGGTGCAGCGCCGTCAGCAGCGTCGGTACGGCCGCCGCGGCCACGAGCGTGTCCTGCCGTCGCCGGTCGGCGTCGATGTCGTACACCGGACGGAAGCCCTGCGCGGCGCCCAGCAACGACAGCGCGGTCCGCATCCCGGCCAGCGGTCCGGAGGCGGAGCCGGCCGCCGCGATGGCCGGGAGTGCGGCCCGCACCCCGTCGGGCAGTCGCCGCAGCGCCGCGGTCCGGGCGGCGAAGGCGGCGCCGCGCTCGGCGTCCGGGAGCTCCCCGAAGATCAGCAGGTGCCAGACGTCCTCGAAGGAGCGGGTGCGGGCGAGATCCACGGCGGAGTACTGGCGGTAGTGGTAGAAGCCCTCCAGCCCGCGGACGTCACCGATCTCGGTGTCGGTCACGACGACGCCTGCCAGACCGCGCGGCGCCTCGATCAAAGGGGCGGCAGACCTGGTGGCGGATCCACTGACGGACATGTGTCCTCCTCGGCTTTCCTCCTCGGTATTGATTCGACTGTCTATGCTTGACTTGAATCCTGTCAACGTTGATTCAATCAATGCAGAGGGGAGGCGGCTACGGTGACCCCCATGCGTGACCATGAACCTCACCCCGGCCACCCGGGACGGCGGCTGACCACCAAAGAGGCCGCCGAACTGCTGGGCGTGAAGCCCGAGACCGTGTACGCGTATGTGAGCCGCGGTCAGCTCAGCAGCCGCCGTGCGCCCGGCGGCCGGGGCAGTACCTTCGACGCCGCGGAGGTCGAGGCACTCGCCCGGCGCAACCGGCGGGAGAGCGCCGTGAGTTCGGGCTCCGGGGCCGAGCTGTCCGTCCGGACCCGCATCACCCTGATCGAGAAGGACCGCTACTACTACCGCGGCGTCGACGCGACCGAGCTGGCCGCCCGGCACTCCTACGAGGAGATCGCCGAGTGGGTGTGGACGGGCCGGCTGCGCCCGGGCGCCGCGTTCACCGCGCCGGAGGCCTCGGTCGCGGCGGCCCGCGACGCCGTGCTCTCCCTGCCCGAACACACCGGCCCCGCCGACCGGTTGAGGGTCGCCGCGGTCGCCGCGGCCGTCGAGGACCCCCTGCGCTTCGACCTCTCCGAGGAGGCCGTCCTCGGCACGGCGCGCACCCTGATCCCCACGCTCGTCGCCGCCCTGCCGCCCGTGCACCGCTCGCACCGCGACAGCGGCTCGCTGGCCCGGCGCCTGTGGGCGCGACTGAGCCCGCGGGAACCCGACGAGGCCTCGCTGCACATCCTCGACACCGCCCTCGGTCTGCTCGTCGATCACGACCTCGCCGCCTCCACGCTCGCGGTGCGTGTCGCCGCCTCCGCCCGCGCACACGCCTACGCGGCCGTCTCCGCGGGTCTCGGCGTGATCGAGGGTCCCCTGCACGGCGCCGCCAGCGGTCTCGCCCACCGCCTGCTGCAAGAGGTGCTGGAGGAGGGCAACGCCGGCCCGGTGATCGCGGAGGAGCTGCGGGCCGGCCGCCGTATCCCGGGGCTGGGCCACCGGCTCTACTCCGGCGAGGACCCACGCGCGCGTGCACTGTTCGCGCTGCTGGAGCAGATCCCCCGGGCCGAGCCCGCGCTGGCCGCCGCCCGCGACATCGTGGCCACCACCGCCCGCCACACGCCGCTGCACGCCAATGTCGACCTGGCGCTCGCCGTGTTCACCGCCTCCAGCGGGATGCTGCCCACGGCCGGCGAGACGATCTTCGCCGTGGCCCGTACGGCGGGCTGGATCGCGCACGCCCTGGAGGAGTACGCCGAACGACCCCTGCGGATGCGGCCGAGCGGTCAGTACGTGGGCCCGAAACCACCGCAGCCGCTCCCGGAGGCACCCGTACCGGTCGCGGACTAGCCCCGGGGCCCCTCCCGGCGTTGCCGAGCCGATCCGGAGTCAGCCGAGCCGGTCGCGGAGTCGCCGAGCCGGTCGCGCAGTGGCCGAGCCGGTCGCCGAGTAACCCGCGCTCCGGACGCAAGCCCCTGACACCGGCGCGACCGGAAGTCATCGGACGGCGGCTCAGGTTAGGCTCACCTGTGTGAGTACGTGCGCGACCGTCTCGCGGGCCCTCGACGAGCCCGTTTCCGGCACCGCGCCCACGGCGACGACCTGGCTGCTGCTGGAGCAGCCCGGCCCGTGGGGCGCCAAGGCGCTCGTATCCAGCCACCTGGATCGAGCGCTGGGCCGCGCCCTGGAGGCCGCCGCCGAGGGCACCGGCGTCCGCGTCGCGCTGATCCGGCGCCCCGGCCGCCACGCCGACCTCGGCACGCCGGCCGTGCGCCAGGTGTACGCCGCGCACACCGTCCCCGGCGGCGTCTGGCTGCACGGCGCCGCCCTCACCGACCCCCGGCGCCTGCTCGACCTGGACTTCGCCGCGCTGGGCCGCGGCGACCACACCACGTTCGACACCGCACTGGACGGCAGCCCGCACACCGGCGACCCGCTCGCGCTGGTGTGCACCAACGGCAAGCGGGACCGCTGCTGTGCCCTGCTCGGCCGGCCCCTCGCCGCGGAGCTCATCTCGTCCGGCGTGGCGGGCGTCTGGGAGGTCACCCATCTGGGTGGTCATCGCTTCTCGCCGACCGTGCTGGTGCTGCCGTACGGCTACGCCTACGGCCGCGCGCAGGCGCATGCCGTCAAGGAAGTGCTGCACCAGGCCCATGAGGGCCGTGTCGTGGTCGAGGGGTGCCGGGGCGCGTCGGCCTGGGAGCGTCCCGGACAGGCGGCGGAACTGGCCGTGCGCAGGAGCGTGGGCGAGTACCGCGCGGAGGCGCTGCGCGTCGTGGAGACGAGGGGCACGGCCGCCGGCTGGGAGGTGGTCGTCGCGCACGTCGACGGCCGCCGCTGGCGGGTCACCGTGGAGCAGGGCGCGTCGCAGCCGCCGCGCCCGGAGAGCTGCGGGGCAGCGGTCCTCGGCACGCCCGCGCGGATGGACGTGGTGGCCGTCGAGGAAGTGCACGCGACGCCGTCTTGATCACGCATTGACGCGCCCCGGGACGCTCGCTGATCAAGGGTCGAGACCTCGGCGATCAAGGTACAGGTCAAGCACTGGTCAAGAGATCCGGGCCACACCCCTACGGCTCCACCGGCAGGGCCACGTACCGTCTGGGGTATGAGCCCCACTCCCCCCGCACGCCGTCTGCGCCTCGGGCTGCCTCGGCGGGTGTTCTCGCAGGTACTGCTGATGCAGGTGGCGATCGCCGCGGGCGTCGCGGTGCTGGCGACCGGGCTGTTCCTGGCGCCGCTCAGCCATCAGCTGGACGACCAGGCGATGCACCGGGCCCTCGCCATCGCGCAGACCACCGCGCAGCAGCCGCAGATCGCCGAGGACCTGCAGACCACCGCGCCCAGCGTCACCGGCCCGGTGCAGCGGGAGGCGGAACGGATCCGCACGGCGACGCACGCCGAGTACATCGTGATCATGAACCGGGACGGCACCCGCTGGTCGCACACGGACCCCGAGCAGATCGGCCGCCACGTCTCCACCGACCCGCGTCAGGCGCTGTCCGGCGAGGAGGTCATGGAGATCGACAGCGGCACCCTCGGCCGCTCGGCACGCGGCAAGGTGCCCCTGCGCGACGCGGACGGCAACATCATCGGGGCGGTGTCCGTCGGCATCGCCTACGACAGTGTGCGGGCGCGCCTGATCAGCGCGATACCCGGGCTGCTCGCCTACGCCGGCGGGGCCCTCGCCGTCGGCGCCCTGGCCGCCTGGCTCATCTCTCGGCGCGTCCAGCGGCAGACCCGGGACCTGGCGTTCTCCGACATCTCCGCACTGCTCGCCGAGCGCGAGGCCATGCTCCACGGCATCCGCGAGGGCGTGGTCGCCCTGGACCGCGCCGGCCGGATCCGGCTGCTCAACGACGAGGCACAACGTCTGCTGGGCATCGGCGAGGAGGCGGTGGGGCGCTCCCCCGACGAGGCGCTCGGGGACGGCCGTACCGCCGACGTGCTGGCCGGCCGGGTCACCGGCACCGACCTGCTCACCGTCCGCGGGCACCGCGTCCTGGTCGCCAACCGGATGCCCACCGACGACGGCGGGGCGGTCGCCACGCTGCGCGACCGGACCGAGCTGGAACAGCTGGGCCGCGAGCTGGACTCCACGCGCGGGCTCATCGACGCGCTGCGCGCCCAGGACCACGAGCACGCCAACCGCATGCACACGCTGCTCGGCCTGCTCGAACTGGAGATGTACGACGACGCCGTCGAGTTCGTCGGGGAGGTCGTCGGCGACCACCGGGTCACCTCGGAGCAGGTCACGGAGAAGATCCAGGATCCCCTGCTGGCCGCGCTGCTGGTGGGGAAGGCGACCGTGGCGGCCGAGCGCGGTGTCGCCCTGTGGATCTCGGACTCCACCTGGCTGCCGGACCGCCTGGTGGACCCGCGCGGGCTCGTGACCATCGTGGGCAACCTGGTGGACAACGCGCTGGACGCCGTCGGTGGCACTCCGCACGCGCGCGTGGAGGTCGAACTGCGCGCCGAGGACCGTACGGCGGTGCTCCGGGTGCGCGACACCGGGCCCGGCATCCCGGAGGAGCAGCGGGAGCTGGTGTTCACGGAGGGCTGGTCGACGAAGAAGCCCCCGGCGCACGGCAAGCGGGGCATCGGCCTGTCGCTGGTGCGCCGGCTCGCCGAACGCCAGGGCGGCAGCGCGACGGTGGGTGAGGCCGAGGGCGGCGGCGCGCAGTTCACGGTCGTCCTGCCGGAGGCGCTGGCCGCGCCCGAGCTGGAACTGGAACCGGCCCTGGCCGCGCCCGCGGACCCGGCCACGGCCGGCGAGGAGGAGGCCCGATGATCGAGGTCCTGGTCGTGGACGACGACGCGCGGGTCGCCCGGGTCAACGCCGCCTACGTGGAGAAGGTGCCGGGCTTCCATGTCGCCGGGGAGGCGCACAGCGCGGCCGAGGCGCTGCGGCAGATCGAGACGCTGCCCCGCCTGGACCTGATCCTCATGGACCACTACCTGCCCGACGAGACGGGTCTGGAGGTCGTCTCGCGGATGCGGCGGCGCGGCCTGGAGACCGACGTGATCATGGTGACGGCGGCGCGGGACGTCTCCACGGTTCAGGCGGCGATGCGGCAGGGAGCGCTGCAGTATCTGGTCAAGCCGTTCGCGTTCGCGGGGCTGCGCGCCAAGCTGGAGGCGTACGCGCAGCTGCGGCGCACCCTGGACGGCGGCGGCGAGGCGGAGCAGGCGGACGTGGACCGCATCTTCGGCGCCCTGTCGGCGCCGTCCGAGCCGGGGCTGCCCAAGGGGCACTCCCCCACCACCGCGGAGCTCGTCCGTCAGGCGCTGATGAACGCCGAAGGGCCGCTGTCGGCCCAGGAGATCGCGGAGCGGACGGGGCTGAGCCGGCAGACCGCGCAGCGCTATCTGAAGCTGCTGGAACGCACCGGGCGGGCGCGGCTGACGCTGAAATACGGCGACGCGGGCCGCCCGGAACACCGTTACGTGTGGGCGACCCGCGCCTGAGGCACGGCCGTGGGGCGTGGGAAGGGGCCGTACCCGCCCTGGGATACGGATGACGGCCCCCGGGCTTCTCGACGACGCTGCGGATGCCCGTCGCCGGCCCTCCCGACGTGTCAGCCGGTCGCCTTCTTGACGAACTCGGTCGTGTAGGTCTTGTCGAGGTCGACCTCGGCGTTCTTGATGTTGGGGTTGAACGCCTTGAGCACCTTCTCGACGGTCTCGGGACCGTTCGCCGGCATCACGCCGTCCTTGGTGAACATCGGCAGCGTGCTCTTGATGGCGGCGGCGTAGAGGACCTTGTTGCCCTGGGAGTAGTCGGCGGGCATCTTGTCGGCTATCTCGGAGGCGCTGTGCGTGGACATCCACTTGAGCGTCTTGACGAATGCATTGGCCAACTTCTGGACGGTGGCCTTGTGGCTGTTCACCCAGTCCGTCTGCATGTACAGACTGGACGACGGGTACGGTCCGCCCAGCGCCGCCTGCGAGCCCTCGGGCGTGCGCATGTCGAGCAGGATCTTCCCGGCGTTCTTGTCCAGGATCGTGGTGACGGTCGGGTCGGTGGTCATGCCGCCGTCGATCGAGCCCTTCTGGAGGGCGGAGATGAAGGTCGGTCCGGCGCCGACGGCGACCGGGGTGAACTCGCTGACCTTCACGCCGTTGGTGACCGCGAGGTACTTGGTGAGGAAGTCCGTCGAGGAGCCGAGGCCGGTGACACCGAGCTGCTTGCCCTTGAAGTCCTTGGGCGAGGTGATGTCCTTCGCGGCCTTGTTGGAGACGACCTCCACCTCGCCGGGCGCGTGCGAGAACTGCACGACCGACTCGACGGCCTTGCCCTTCACCTGGAGGTCCAGCGTGTGGTCGTAGAAGCCGACGGCTCCCTGGACCTGCCCGGAGACGAGCGCGGTCTCGGCCTGCACACCGGCCGGCTCGCTCAGCAGCTCCACGTCCAGGCCCTCGGCGTCGAAGTAGCCGAGGCGCTGGGTGAGCATCGCCGGCAGGTAGATGACCTTGTCCAGGCCACCAACCATGATCTTGACCTTCTCCCCCTTGCCGTCACCCTTGCTGCCCGCCTGGGCGGAGCCGCTCGCGGCGTCGTTGGCGCAGGCGGTGAGGGTGGACAGGGCGAGCAGGCCGGCGGTGGCCAGGGAGGCGTATCTGACGGTCCGGCGGGGGTTCGTGCGCATGTGGGTCACGTCCTTGACAGAGGGCTGGGCAGACGGCGGGGGTGAAAGGGGGCGGGGCGTCAGCTGTCGGAGCCGGAGGTCTTCCAGCGGAAGATGCGGCGTTCGGCGAAGGTCAGCAGTCCCTCGGCGAGCAGGGCGACCACAGCGAGGATGACCATCGCCGCGTACACACCGGCGGCGTTGAAGGTGCCCTGGGACTGCGCGACGAGCAGGCCGATGCCCTTGGTGGCACCGATGTACTCGCCAACGATGGCGCCGATGAGGGCGAAGCCGAAGCTGACGTGGAGGCTGGTGAAGATCCAGGACGTGGCCGACGGGATGACCACCTGGAGGGTCACCCGGCGGTCGCTCGCGCCGAGGATCCGCGCGTTGGCGACGAGGTTGCGGTCGACCTCGCGGGCGCCCTGGAAGGCGTTGAAGAACACCGGGAAGAAGACCAGGACGACGGCGGAGGCCACCTTGGAGACGGGGCCGAGGCCGAACCAGATGACGAAGATCGGAGCCAGCACGATCCTCGGGATCGAGTTGAGCACCTTGATGTAGGGCCCGAGGACATCGGCGAGGAAGGCGATCCGCCCGAGGGCGATACCGAGGACCACACCGGCGATGACACCGACGATCCACCCGACCAGGGCCTCGTACAGCGTGTACCAGATCTGCTCGCCGAGGGATCCGAGCGCCGTGCCGTGCAGGACCCACGTGGAGATCTGGTCCCAGATCTGCGAGGGCATCGAGAAGTTGAACGGATCGATGACCTTGGTCCGGGAGAGCAGTTCCCACAGGCCGAGCACGGCGACCAGCAGCAGGGCGCGGGCGGACGTGACGACGACCTTGCGTCTGCGGGCGGCACGCGCGCGTGTGGACGCGCGGTCCGGGGTCTTGGCGGTCTCGACGACCGGTGTGCTGAGCACCTCAGGCGACATGGGCGGCACCCCTCTCGCGGGTGATGCGCACCTCTTCGCCGAGGCACTCCCAGATCTCGCGGTAGATCTCCAGGAACCGCGGCTCCAGGCGGACCTCCTCGACCTTGCGGGGTCGCGGCAGGTCGATGTCGAAGACCTGCTTGACGGTGGCCGGGCCGGCCGTCATCACGACGACCTTGTCGGCCAGGGCGATGGACTCCTCCAGGTCGTGGGTGACGAACACGACGGACGCGCGCGTGCCCTCCCACAGCTCCAGCAGCTCGTCCGACATCAGGGCCCTGGTCTGCACGTCGAGCGCAGAGAACGGCTCGTCCATGAGGAGGATCTCGGGGTCGTTGACGAAGGTCGCGGCGAGCGCGACACGCTTGCGCTGGCCTCCGGAGAGCTGGTGGGGGTAGCGGTCCTCGAAAGCGGCGAGACCGACCCGGGCCAGCCAGGCGCGCGCCTTCTCCCTGGCCTCCGCCTTCGGTACGCCGCGGAAGCGGGGGCCGGCCATGACGTTGGACAGCACCGTGCGCCAGGGGAAGGTGGCGTCCTGCTGGAAGACGAAGCCGACCTTGTCGCCGACGCCGCGCACCGGCTCCCCGGCGACCAGGACCTCGCCCTCGCTGGGCTCCTCCAGACCGCTGACCAGCGTCAACGTGGTCGACTTACCGCAGCCGGTCGGTCCGACGACCGCCACGAACTCGCCCCGCCGCACGACGAGGTCCAGGTCCCTGACGGCCGTGTGCAGACCGCCGGACGGAGTCCGGAAGGTTTTGCCTGCGCCCCGCAGCTCGATGGCGGGGCTGGTGTCTGTGCTCATGGGCCGGGACCGTAGATGTGGCCCGGGCCACAGCAGCAGTCTTGTGAGCACATGCGGTTCTTTTGCTTTCAACAGCCTGTTGTGCTCGTTTTGCTCGCGCTACAACAACGGAGCCGAAACACGGGTGAAACACCCGTCAGGCCTTGACGGAAAGAGGCCCGATGATTGACGTCCTGGTCGTGGACGACGACTTCCGCGTCGCCGAGATCAACGCGAAGTACGTGGGAAAGGTTCCCGGCTTCCGGGTGGCCGCCCGCGCACACAGCGCTGCGCAGGCCCTGGCCGCCGTGGAGCGGGGCGGGATCGACCTGGTGCTGCTCGACCACTACCTGCCCGACCAGACCGGTCTCCAGCTCGTGCACCGCATGCGCCAGCAGGGTCACGGCACCGACGTCATCATGATCACGGCGGCCGGCGATGTGACGACCGTGCAGACCGCGATGCGCCTGGGCGCGCTGCACTACCTGGTGAAACCGTTCACCTTCGCCGCGCTGCGCACCCGCCTGGACTCCTACGCCGCCCTGCGCCGCACCGTGGACCGGGTCGGCGGCCGGGGCGTCGCCGGCCAGGAGCAGGTCGACCGCATCTTCGGCGCTCTGCGGACCGCCCCGGCACCCTCGTCACCGGGGCTGCCGAGCGGGCACTCGGAACCGACCACGGACCTGATCTGCTCGGTGCTGCACCGCGCCGGCCAGCCGCTGTCGGCGCACGAGGTCGCCGCCCGCACGGGCCTGAGCCGCTCCACCGCCCAGCGCTATCTGCGCCATCTGGAACAGGCCGGCCGCCTGCGGCTCTCCCTGAAGTACGGCGACACGGGCCGCCCGGAACACCGGTACGCCTGGGTGGCGCCGTAGGGCGCCCGGGACTCCGTCGTACGTCCCCGACGGCCCCGGGGCCCGGGCAGCGGCTCCTAGACGGCGCCCGCGCCCGTCAGGGACCGCACCTCGGTCTCCGCGTGCTTGGCCTCGTCGGGTGCCTCGGAGGAGGTGACCGTGCCGAGCCAGCCCGCGAGGAAACCCAGCGGGATCGAGACCAGGCCGGGGTTCTCCAGCGGGAAGAACTGGAAGTCGACGCCCGGGAAAAGCGAGTCAGGGCTGCCGGAGACCACCGGGGACAGGGCGACGAGCAGCAGGGACGGGACGAGCCCGCCGTAGACGGCCCATACCGCGCCGCGCGTGGTGAAGCGGCGCCAGAACAGCGAGTAGAGCAGCACCGGCAGGTTCGCCGACGCGGCCACGGCGAAGGCGAGACCCACCAGGAAGGCCACGTTGAGGTCGCGGGCGAGCAGTCCGAGGGCGATCGCGACCACGCCGATGCCGACGGCGGCGGTCCGCGCGACGGCGACCTCGCTGCGGGGCGCGCTTCCGCGGCGTCGCAGTGAGGCGTACAGGTCGTGGGCGACGGAGGCGGAGGAGGCCAGCGTGATGCCGGCGACGACGGCGAGGATCGTCGCGAAGGCGACGGCGGCGACGACCGCGAACAGCACGGTGCCGCCGGTGGAGTCGGGTCCGCCGCCCAGGTCGAGCGCCAGGAGCGGCACCGCGGTGTTCCCGGCCGCGTTGGACTGCCGTACCGCCTGCGGGCCGACGATCGCCGCGGCGCCGAACCCGAGGACGATCGTCATCAGGTAGAAGCCGCCGATCAGGCCGATCGACCAGATCACCGAGCGCCGGGCGGCCCGGGCCGTGGGCACGGTGTAGAAGCGGGACAGGATGTGCGGCAGCCCGGCCGTGCCCAGGACCAGCGCCAGTCCCAGGCTGATGAAGTCGAACCGGGCGGTCCAGTCCGCGCCGTAGCGCAGCCCCGGCGCCAGGAACGCCTCCCCGTGACCGCTGCGGTCGGCGGCGGTCAGCAGCAGCCGGTCGAAGTCGCCGTGGAAGCGGACCAGGACGAGCACGGTCAGCGCGATGGTGCCGCCGAGCAGCAGCACCGCCTTGACGATCTGGATCCAGGTGGTGGCCCGCATCCCTCCCAGCGACACGTAGATCACCATCAGCGCCCCGACGCCGATGACGGTCCAGGACTGCGCCGCGCCGCTCGTGCGCCCCAGCAGCACGGCGACCAGGCTGCCCGCACCCACCATCTGCGCCACCAGGTACAGAACGGACACGGTGACCGAGGACGTGCCCGCCGCGATCCTCACCGGCCGCTCCCGCATCCTCGCCGCGACCACGTCGGCGAGGGTGAACCGGCCGCAGTTGCGCACCAGTTCGGCGACGAGGAACAGCACCACCAGCCACGCCACGAGGAAGCCGACCGAATACAGCAGCCCGTCGTAGCCGTACAGCGCGATGAGTCCGGAGATGCCGAGGAAGGAAGCGGCCGACATGTAGTCACCGGCGATGGCAAAACCATTTTCCATCGGGGAGAAGAGCCGCCCGCCGGCATAGAACTCCTCGGCCGAGCCGCGCCGATGGCGGCTCACCCAGGTCGTGATCGCCAGGGTGACCGCGACGAACATGCTGAACAGGGCCAGCGCCAGCGTCTGGTGGTTTCCCGTCATACGGCACCGCCCCGTACGCCCCGGGTCATCTCCTGGGTGTCCCAGCGCAGTTCGAGCGCCGCCCGGTCCCGGCGCAGCCGCGCGTGCCGTGCGTACGCCCAGGTGAGCAGGAACGTGCTGAGGAACTGCCCGAGCCCGGCGACCATCGCCACGTTCACCGCGCCGACCACCCGGTGGGCCATGAGGCCCGGAGCGGTCGTCGCCGCCACGACGTACCCGACGTACCAGACGAGGAATCCGGCGACCGCCGGCACCACGAACCGCCGGTACCGGCTGCGGACCTCCTGGAAGGCCGCGCTGCGCTGCACTTCGAGGTAGACGTCGGCTGCCGCCACCTGCTCCCGCTCCCGGCGCGCGGCCGGAACGGCGGCCGCCGCCGGGGAACCGGCGACCGACTCGCCCCACCCGGAGGCGAGCGCGTCGTACCAGGGGTCGTCGTACCGGGTGCCCTCGGGCGCACCGACGGCGGAGGGAGCGGAGCGTTCCCCGGGCGCGGAACCGTCGTGGCCGCCCCCGTGTGGGCGACCGTTACGTGACTGCATGCCCAAGGATGGACAGAACGGGAAGATCCCTGACTCTTCTTCCTCCGCTCTTCACCCCATCAGGTGACTCACCCCGCCGGCGGCCGTGCCAGCCCCTTCGCGTAGGCGTAACGCACCGCCTGCGCCCGGTCCTTCAGCCCGGTCTTGGCGAACAGGTTGTTGATGTGTGTCTTCACCGTCGCCGTGGACACGTGCAGCCTCTCGGCGATCTCCTGGTTGCTCAGGCCCTCCGAGATCAGCCGCAGGACCTCCGTCTCGCGCGCGGTGAGCCCGTCCGGCGCCTCGGCGGGCGCCCGCGGCGGCGGCTCGGGATCCGACAGCCGCTCCAGCAGGCGCCGTTGGATGCTCGGGGACAGCCCGGCGTCACCGGACAGCACGCTGTGCACGGCCCGCACGATCTCGTCCCCGCCCGCGTCCTTGGTCAGATAGCCGCGTGCGCCCGCGCGCAGGGCCGGGAACAGCGAGTCGTCGTCGGCGAAGGTGGTCAGGACCACGACCTGGGTGCGGGGATGCTCCGCGCGGATCCGCCGGGTGGCCTCCACGCCGTCGCAGCGGGGCATGCGCAGGTCCATCAGCACCACGTCGGGGTCGAGTTCCGCGACGAGCTTCACCGCCTCGTCCCCGTCCCCCGCCGCGCCGACCACCTCCACGCCGGGCAGCAGCCCCAGCAGCATCACGATGCCCTCCCGGACGACGGTCTGATCGTCCGCGACCACGACCCGGGCGGCGGCGGCCGCCCCCTCCCCCTCGGTCATACCGGCACCCTCAACGTCACCACGAACCCTTCCTCACCCGGTCCGGCGTCGAGCGAGCCGCCCAGCAGCTCGGCACGCTCGCGCATCCCGAGCAGACCGTACCCGGCGCCCGCCCCGGCGAGCTCCCCCGGTTTGCCCCCCGAGTCCCGTACCTGGAGGGCCACTTCGTGCTCGGCGTAGTCCAGCCGGATCTGGACCTTGGCCCCGGGAGCATGCTTGCGGACGTTGGTCAGGGCCTCCTGCGCGACCCGGCGCACGGCCTGCGACGCCTCGGCCGGCAGCGGGCGGCGATCACCCGTGACGGTGACCCGCGCGCCGTCGGTCTGCCGGACGAGCTCGCCGAGGAAGTCCTCCACCGGGGTCAGCTCGCCGCGCAGCGCGGAGAGCGCCTGCCGGGTCTCGGCGAGCCCGTCGCGGGCCATGCCTCTGGCCGCCACGACCCGTTCCAGGATCTGGTCGCGGTCCGCGCCGCGCTCGATCAGCAGCCGGGCCGCCTCCAGGTGCACGAGCTGCGCGGAGAGGCTGTGGGCGAGCACGTCGTGGATCTCCCGGGCGATCCTGGCCCGCTCCGCCAGGGCCGCCGACTCCGCCTCGGCGGCCCGCGCGGCCCGCTCCTGGGCGAGCAGCCGCTGGGCGTTGCCGCGGGCCTCCGCGTCCAGGCGCAGGGCGTACCCGCCGAGGGCCAGGCCGGCCGTCGTCACGGCGGTGGTCAGCCACGCGTCGTTGTTGACGGTGGCGTACGCCTGGAAGGAGACCCAGGTGACGGGCAGCGCCGCCGCGAGGGGCAGCCGCTCCAGCGCGGCGACCCCGCATGCGCACCAGATGACGAGCGCCGGCACCTTGAACCCGGCGGCCTGCGCGCCGACCGCCAGGGCCACGAGCACCAGGGCCAGGGCCAGCGAGGGCACAAGCCGGTGGCCGAGGGTGGTGCGGAAGAAGCCCCAGCCGGCGACGGTGGCCGCGACCACGATCGCCACCGCGGCCGTGACGCCCCATCCGTGGACCCGCCCGCTGGTGAAGGAGCTCCACAGCAGCGCCCCGATCGCCACGAGCCGGACCGACCAGGCGAGCAGGCGCCTGGCCCGGGAGATCCCTTCGCGGCCGAGGGCTTCCCGGGAGGGCCAGCGCGTCCAGGCGTTGTCCTTCACACGCGTTCCTTCTCTGCCCACAGGGCCCTGTCGTCGTCGTACGCCGTCGCGGAGCCGATCTCGGGAGTCAGGGACCGGGCCCGCAGCACCAGGATCCCGGAGCGGACGAGGAGTGTGCACGCGAGGCCGAGCATGAGGGCGGAGCTGCCCTGGTGAATGCCCAGGGCCAGACCGAAGGCGATGAATCCCACGCGCAGGGCGACACCGGCGGCCCAGACCGCGCCGCTGGCCTTGGTGCTCTTGCTCCAGGTGGTGCCGTCCGCCTCCACCCACATACGGGTGGTCCACGCCCAGCCGGCGCCGGTGGCGACGGCTATGAGCAGCTCACCGGCCAGGAGCAGCACGGAACCGACGCGGTGGTGGGCGTCCAGCACGCCCGGTGAGCGCAGCGCCATGGCGGCGAGGACGACGGGCACCAGCCACCAGCGGCGGTCGGCGCTGACGCGGCGGGCGCTGAACTGGCGCCCGATCACCAGGGCGGCGACCGCGACGATCACCAGCGCGTTGACGAGCCCGGACATGGAGGCCTCCGTGAGCGGAACGAGGACCGGCAGCGGATGCCGCCGACGCCTACGAAGCTACGGAAAAGGCCAGGTGGGAGGGATCGGAGCGAGGGTGGAAAGCCGGGTGGAATCACGTGGCGCCTTGTCTCCACCCGTGGGTGGAGACAAGGCGCCACGGTCATGAACGTCGGCCCGGTTGAAAGCCCGCCGGCCGCCGGCGGCGCCGGCACCGGCACCGGCTTCAGCACCGGCACCGGCCCCGCGCAGCGGTCACGCGTCGATACGGGAGCGGTCCAGCGTCGCCGCCGAGCTGGAGATGAACTCCTTGCGGGGCGCCACGTCGTTGCCCATGAGCAGGTCGAACACCTGCTCAGCCGCTTCCAGATCGGTGAGGTTGATCCGGCGGAGGGTGCGGCGACGCGGGTCCATGGTCGTCTCGGCCAGCTGGTCGGCGTCCATCTCGCCGAGACCCTTGTAGCGCTGGATGGAGTCCTTGTACCGGATGCCCTTGCTCTGGAACTCCATCAGCTTGTCGCGCAGCTCGCGGTCCGAGTACGTGTAGACGTACTTGTCCTGCCCCTTCTTGGGCTGGACCAGTTCGATGCGGTGCAGCGGCGGCACCGCGGCGAACACCCGGCCCGCCTCGACCATGGGCCGCATGTAGCGGTGGAACAGGGTCAGCAGCAGGGTGCGGATGTGGGAGCCGTCGACGTCGGCGTCGGTCATCATGATGATCTTGCCGTAGCGGGCGGCGTCGAGATCGAAGGTCCGCCCGGATCCGGCTCCTATGACCTGGATGATCGCGCCGCACTCGGCGTTCTTCAGCATGTCGGTCACGGAGGACTTCTGGACGTTGAGGATCTTGCCGCGGATCGGCAGCAGCGCCTGGAACTCGGAGTTCCGCGCGAGCTTGGCCGTGCCGAGCGCGGAGTCGCCCTCGACGATGAACAGCTCGCTGCGCTCGACGTCGTCGCTGCGGCAGTCGGCGAGCTTGGCCGGCAGCGAGGAGGACTCCAGGGCCGTCTTGCGGCGCTGGGCGTCCTTGTGCTGGCGCGCCGCGATACGCGTGCGTGCGGCGGCGACGGCCTTCTCCAGGACGACCCGGGCCTGGGCGGCGGCGTCACGCTTCGTGGACGTCAGGAACGCCTTCAGTTCCTTGGTGATCACGTTGTTCACGATGCGCCGGGCCGCCGAGGTGCCGAGGACCTCCTTGGTCTGGCCCTCGAACTGCGGCTCGGCCAGCCGGACGGTCACGACGGCGGTGAGGCCCTCCAGGGCGTCGTCCTTGACGATGTCGTCCTCGGCGACGCGCAGCAGCTTCTTGGCGCGCAGCACCTCGTTCATCGTCTTGGTGACGGCCTGCTCGAAGCCGGCGACGTGGGTGCCGCCCTTGGGGGTGGCGATGATGTTGACGAAGGACCGGAGCGTCGTGTCGTAGCCGGTGCCCCAGCGCAGCGCCACGTCCACGCCGAGCTCGCGGGTGACCTCGGTGGGCGTCATCTGGCCGTGCTCGTCCAGGACCGGCACGGTCTCCTTGAAGGTGCCCTGGCCGGTGAGGCGGAGCACGTCGCAGATCGGCTTGTCGCTCGCGAGGTACTCGCAGAACTCGCTGATGCCGCCGTCGAAGCGGAACGACTCCTCGCCCTTGCTGCCGCCCTCGCCCAGGCCGTACTCGTCGCGGACGACGATGGTCAGGCCGGGCACCAGGAAGGCGGTCTGGCGGGCGCGCTGGTGCAGCGTGTCCAGGGAGAGCTTGGCGTCCTTGAGGAAGATCTGGCGGTCGGCCCAGTAGCGCACGCGCGTGCCGGTGCGGGTCTTGGGGATCTTCTTGGTCTTGCGCATACCCCCCTTGGCCTCGAACTTCGCGTCCGCGCCATCGCCCGCGAAGGCACCGGGGACACCTCGGCGGAAGCTGATCGCGTGGGTGTGCCCCGCGCGGTCCACCTCGACGTCCAGCCGCGCGGACAGGGCGTTCACCACGGAGGCGCCGACGCCGTGCAGACCGCCGGAGGCCGCGTACGAGCCACCGCCGAACTTGCCGCCCGCGTGCAGCTTGGTCATGACGACCTCGACGCCGGACAGGCCGGTCTTCGGCTCGACGTCGACGGGGATGCCGCGGCCGTTGTCGCGGACCTCGACCGAGCCGTCGTCGTGCAGGATCACCTCGATGTGATCGCAGTAGCCGCCGAGGGCCTCGTCCACGGAGTTGTCGATGATCTCCCAGAGGCAGTGCATCAGGCCACGGCTGTCGGTGGACCCGATGTACATGCCCGGACGCTTGCGCACGGCTTCGAGCCCCTCGAGGACGAGCAGGTGCCGCGCGGTGTAGTTGGAACCGTCCCGCTCTGCTCCTGCCAGCAGCGCTGTGGACGACACGGACGTCTCGGCGGTCACGCGGTTCGCTCCTCGCTGAATTTCAGATGGGGCCCTGGTGGGTAAGGCTCCGGCTTCAGTCACCGCTCAGAGGGTACCGAGGCCTGGTAGAGCCGTTGTAACGCCACCCTCGTGCTCTGTTCAGACTAGTGCAGAGTCGCATGCCTGTTCGATCCCTCGTTGGGGTGAAGTGCACATCACGTTCCCTTGGAGGCATGAACCATTTAGGCTCCGGGCACGTCCTCTTGAACAAACCGGCACTCCCGCCGGGAGGGCGAAACCATGACCGACAGAGCGAAACCGTAGGACACGACAGACACGCAATACGGCACATTCGCCGCCAACCCGGCAGCAGACAGCCGCCTCGGAAAGATTTTTTCGAGGAAAAGCCGCGAGCGGGAACGTTTTGGGGCTGGTTGGATGTTGACCCTGGTACGACAGCTCGTCGAGCTAGAGAAGAGGCGACGTGACTACTGTTCTGACTTCCGCAAGCCCGCTGACGGCCGCAGACCGGTGCGACCGCTGCGGCGCCCAGGCCTACCTGCGCGTCGTCCTGCTGAGCGGCGGAGAACTGCTCTTCTGCGCCCACCACGGTCGCAAGTTCGAGCCGGAACTCAAGAAGATCGCCGCTGAGATACAGGACGAGACGGAGCGGCTGACCTCCGTTCCGAACACCGCCTCCAACGAAGAGCGCTGACCTTCGACCCACGACGAGCCAGCTCCGGCACAGGCCGGCGTACGGGCGGTCGTCCCCACAAGGGGCGACCGCCCGTCCTCGTCACAGTGGTACGGCAGGGTCCGGACGCGATGCCCCGGACGGGCGCAGACCTGCGGCACCCTCGGTGGCTCGGTCCCGGCCCGGGCGCTCCGTCAGGAGCTGTGCGGCACCTCTGCGGGCGTCGCAGCGGCGCTGAGCGTCCGTACGACCTCGGACACGCGCGTGTAGACGCCCGGGCTCCCGGAGCGTCCACAGCCGCTCCCCCACGACACCAGGCCGATCAGCCGGCCCCCGGCGACCAGCGGCCCCCCGCTGTCGCCCTGGCAGGCGTCCCTGCCCCCTGACTGCTCCCCCGCGCAGACCATGCTCTCGGCGACGTAGGTGCCATCGCCGCCGCCCGGATAGGCGCGCTCACAGAGCGCGTCCGACAGGACGTGCACGGGCGCGGCCCGCAGGCTGGCGGCGTAGTCCCCGGCCCCGGTGAGGTCACCCCACCCGTAGACCATCGCGCGCGTCCCGGGCGTGTACCCCGGATCGCCGTCGGCGGCCATGGGAAGGGCGGATCCGCCGGGGAGCGGCTGCGACAGCGTGAGGACGGCGAAGTCGCCGGCGTTGCTGCCCGCGTCGTAGTCCGGGTTCACCCAGGTGCCGCGGACCGGGATCTCCTTGCCCTGGTCCGACAGCAGATTCGTACGCCCGGCGATGACCTTGAAGTCCCGCAGGCTGCCCGGGGGCCCGCCGAGGACGTCCTCGCCGAGGCAGTGGGCGGCCGTGAGGACCGTGGAGCGGCCGATCGCCACCCCTCCGCAGAACTGTCCGGCTCGCGTACCCCCGAACCGGTCACGGCTCGACAGCGCCACCGTCCAGGGGCTCTGGGCGATGTCCACGGGAAAGCCCCCGACCACCACACTGTCGGCGGACGCGGGGGCGGCGGCTGTCAGCGGTATGGCCCCTGCCGCGGCCGCCAGTACCAGCGGCCGGATCAAGGCGCGGGCAATGGAACGACGCATGCATGCTCCTCACTCCGAGGTCGTCATGGAACACCCAGAGTGATCCAGCCCCGGGCGGCCCGCACCCGCTGGCCATGCGAAAGGCCCGGCTCCCGCAGGGGAGCCGGGCCTTCGGCGTCGTACGACCGCGACCTAGTCGAGGTAGTCGCGCAGCACCTGGGAACGGGACGGGTGGCGCAGCTTCGACATGGTCTTCGACTCGATCTGGCGGATGCGCTCACGCGTCACGCCGTACACCTTGCCGATCTCGTCGAGGGTCTTCGGCTGACCGTCGGTGAGACCGAACCGCATGGAGACGACGCCCGCCTCGCGCTCGGACAGGGTGTCCAGCACGGAGTGCAGCTGCTCCTGCAGCAGCGTGAAGCTGACGGCGTCGGCGGGGACGACGGCCTCGGAGTCCTCGATGAGGTCACCGAACTCGCTGTCGCCGTCCTCGCCCAGCGGGGTGTGCAGCGAGATGGGCTCGCGGCCGTACTTCTGGACCTCGATGACCTTCTCCGGGGTCATGTCGAGTTCCTTGGCCAGCTCCTCCGGGGTGGGCTCGCGGCCCAGGTCCTGGAGCATCTGGCGCTGCACACGGGCGAGCTTGTTGATGACCTCGACCATGTGCACCGGGATACGGATGGTGCGGGCCTGGTCGGCCATGGCGCGGGTGATCGCCTGACGGATCCACCAGGTGGCGTACGTGGAGAACTTGTAGCCCTTGGTGTAGTCGAACTTCTCGACCGCGCGGATCAGACCGAGGTTGCCCTCCTGGATCAGGTCCAGGAAGAGCATGCCGCGGCCGGTGTAGCGCTTGGCCAGGGAGACCACCAGACGGAGGTTGGCCTCCAGCAGGTGGTTCTTGGCGCGGCGGCCGTCCTCGGCGATGATCTCCAGCTCGCGCTTGAGCTTCGGGGCGAGCTTGTCCGAGTTGGCCAGCTTGTCCTCGGCGAACAGACCCGCCTCGATGCGCTTGGCCAGCTCGACCTCCTGCTCGGCGTTGAGCAGGGGGACCTTGCCGATCTGCTTGAGGTAGTCCTTGACCGGGTCGGCGGTGGCGCCGGCCGCGGCGACCTGCTGCGCGGGCGCGTCGTCCTCGTCCTCGTCGGACAGTACGAACCCGGCGCTCTCGGCACCCTCGGGCTCGTCGCCGACCTTGGTCTCCTCGAGGACTTCCTCTTCGAGGAGCTCGACGTCGTCCTTCTTGGCGGCCGTCTTCTTCGCCGCCGTCTTCTTGGCGGGCGCGGCCTTCTTGGCCGCCGCCTTCTTCGCGGGGGCGGCCTTCTTGGCCGCCGCCTTCTTGGCGGGCGCGGACTCCTCGGCAGGGTCGGCCGCGGGATCGGCCGGCGCCGCCGGGGCAGCCGCGGTCGTGGCGGTGGCCTTGCGGGTGGTCACCGTCTTCGCCGCGACCGTCCTGCTGGCGGTGCGCTTGGCCGGACTCTTCGCTGCGACGCTCTTTCGGGTGCGCTTGGGTTCTGCGGCACTGACCATCAGCGTCACACCCTCTTCCTCGAGGATCTGGTTGAGGCTGCGCAGTACGTTCTTCCACTGAGTGGCCGGGATCTGGTCAGCTTCGAAGGCCCGACGCACATCGTCGCCGGCGATCTGCCCCTCAGCCTTTCCCCGCTCGATGAGCGCCATGACAGAGACGGACTCGGCAATCTCCGGCGGGAGCGTACGGGATGTGCTGGCCGACACGAACAACCTCTCGGAACGTTGGAAAACGGCTTCCGGCCCCGTCCACTGAGGACAGGAACCGACCACCGGCTTGGGGATGGGCCGACGGCGCGGGCGGGCGCCGGGAAGATGCACAGCGCCATGAACGGCGTCCGTATTCCCTCCGCGGCTGTCACCTCTTAGGTCATCGCGTTGTTTCCACGAGCGTTACGCCCAATCTTCGTGGCCCGAGTCACACCCCGTAAGCGCTCAAAAGCGGTCAGACACGGGCACACACGGTCACCTGTACCCGTGGACGGGGCGCCGAATCCCCGTACGGAGCAGTTCCCGGCCCTTCCCTCGACGCGAAGCCGGGGCCGAAGTCGGGGCCGAAGTGGCGGGGCGGATCCTCGCGAAGCCGGGCTGGCGCCCCGGCGCGAAGCCGGGACGGATGCCCGGCACATCGGGACACGGCGGGCATGGCTGCCGCGACACGGAGTCGACACGGACGTGGAGAGTGCGCGGCCGACCCCAGTCGAGGGCCGCCTCTGATGGCCGCAGAGGCGCCTCGCACCGCCGGACCCGCGGTCCCGGGGATATCCCTGGGGTCCCGGGTCCCGAGGGGGCTACCGGCCGGGGGATGCCACAGGAGGGGGGCGGCGCCCCCCGGCCGGGCCGTCCGCGGGCCGGGTCAGTGCTCGCGCGGTGCGGGCACCACGCGCTCCACCTCGGGGTGGACGGTGAGCAGTTGCCGCATGGCCGTCTCGGCCGCCCCGCCGTCCGCCGCGGCGAGGGCGTCCACGATCCTGCCGTGCAGCGCCAGAGACGCCTCGTTCGGCCGGTCGCAGCCGGTGACCGGGCCGCCGGACACCTGCAGCGCCGCGGAGACGATCCCGGAGAGGTGTTCGAGCATGCGGTTGCCGGCGATCTGGATGAGCAGACTGTGGAACTCGGCATCCGCGCGTGAGAACGTCAGCGCGTCCCCCTGCGCCAGCGCGTGCCCCATGATCTCCACCATGTCGGCCAGGCGCTGCTGGACGTCCTCGCGCCCGTGCCCGGCCGCCAGGCGCGCGGCCAGCGGCTCGATCGTCCAGCGCAGCTCGCTCAGCTCCCGCCGCTGGTCGTCGCGCTGCGGCCCGAAGGCACGCCACTCGATGATGTCCGGGTCGAGCAGATTCCAGTCGCTGACGGGACGCACGCGCGTGCCGACGTTCGGGCGGGCGCTGACCAGTCCCTTGGCCTCCAGGACGCGGAGCGACTCGCGGACGACGGTGCGGGACACTTCGAAGCGCTGGCCGATCTCCTCGGGCACCAGCGGGCGGTCGGCACCCAGGTCACCAGAGACGATCATCTGTCCCAGCTGCTGGACGAGTTGGCCGTGCAGCCCGCGTCCGCGGCTGCCCGCGGCCCGCCGGCCCACCCGGCCCAGCTCGGGGTCCGCTCCTTCCCACGCGGGTACGCCGACGCGGTCGGCGGGCGCCTCGGCGTAGGGGTAGCGGTCGAGTTCGCCCGGGCCGGCCAGGCCGGAGTCTGCGGAGCGGGCGGCGGTCATCATGGTGTGCGCAAGGGTACTCACGGATTCCTTTCTCGGCGCTGTCCCCAACTCCCTTGAGGGCTTTGGTGAAAAGCACACGAAAGGGTGATCGCTCACCGCGTCGCAATTGACGCCTTATCGGAAAGAAATGGGCTTCCCCCGAGGGAGTTGCGCACACCCCGCGCACGGACGCGCACACATGGTCGTCATCGCACCCGGCTGCGCAGGTTGGTGAGCAGATATGCGCAGAGCAGAGCCGTGAGGGACAACGTCAGCGCGCCTCCGACAGGTTGGACGATCATGCGCACGGCCGCGAGCAAATAGCGCTCTCCGCCGAAGGGCCACTGCATCAGGAACACCTCGCGCAGCCGCGCGGACAGCCCGGCCACCGCTCGCACTGACGCGCCCGCGACGGCCTGGTGTACGAGCGGTACGACCACGACCGGAACGGCGACCACGGCCGCCAGCCCGGCCGTCGTGGACCGGAACACACCGGCGGCCAGCACCCCCGCCCACGCACACCCCACGACGAGCCCGGTCCAACTAGCCGTCAGCACAAGCCAGTCCCCGGGAACTTTGGTCAGCTCCCGTCCGTAGAACAGGTACAGCACCTCGGCATCGCAGCCCACCGTGAGGAAGGCCAGCATCAGCGCCGTGGCCGCAGAGACGAGGAGCTTGGCCGTGAGCAGCCCCAGCCGGCGGGGCACGGTGCCGCGGTCCGCCGCCAGAGCGGGGTGGCGGAACTCGTCGCCGAAGGCGAGCGCGCCCAGCAACCCGGCACCGAGCGCCGCCGGCGGCAACGGCAGCTCCCGCGGCCACGCGGCGAGCAATCGCTGCTGCGGAGTGTGCCCGAGGCGAGCCAGCAGTACGGCGGTGAGAGCGGAGGTGATCAGTACGACGGCGCAGGTGACGAAACCTGTACTGATCCCCGCGGCGCGCCTCAGCTCGTAGCGCAGCGGACGCAGGGGGCTGGGGGCGGGGCGGACGGAGATGGGGGGCGGGAGGGAGGGGAGGGGGGCCCGAACCCCCGGGTCACCGTGGCGGTCACGGTTCCCGTTTTCCCCTTCGTCGCCGGCGTCGGGTCCGCCATCGCCGTTCCGATCGTCGGGAGCGTCTCGCCCGTCGCGTCCGTCGTGGCCGCTGCGGTCGTCGTGACCGTCGTGCGGGCTCGGCCCGTCCGGCACATCGGACTCGTCGTGGCTCTCGGGCTGGCCGGCGGGGTGGGGCTGCGTTTCGGTGACCGGGGCCAGCTCTCGCTCGTCCATGACTGTCACTGCCGTGACATATGCGGCCCGGGGTGCTTCGGTCAACTGCTGGGGTTCGTGAGACGCCTGCGAAGGAACTTCACCCAGAATCGCCTCGCCGACCTCATCCCAGGGCTTCTCCCCCGCGCCCGGCCCCATGTCGCCGATCTCGTCGGCGAGTTGGTGGACGAGGATGCCGTGCCGGAAGGCGATCTCCCCGACCTCGGCGCAGGTGCTGCCGTACACGGAGAGCCGGTTGCCCGCCTCGGGGACGACCTCGACCGAGCGCCGGGTGGTGCGGGCCTCTTTGGCGAGCAGGGCCGCGAAGCGCGGGGCGTGGGGACTGCGGACGGCCACACGGGGCCGCAGCCGGGTGCGGGCGAACACCGAGGCGTCCTGGTCGGCCACGACCTTGCCCTGTTCCAGGGTGACGACCCGGTCGGCGGTGCGTGCGGCTTCCTTGGGGTCGGTGGTGGTGAGCAGGACCGTGCCGCCCTGGGCGGTGTGCGCCCGGAGCATGCCGTGCAGCCAGCGGCTCTCCCGTGCGGAGAGTCCGTCGGTGGGGTCGTCGAGAATGAGGGTGTGCGGGTCGGCGAGCAGAAGGCAGGCCAGGCCGAGGCGGCGGTCCATGCCGCGGGAGAGGGTGCCGAGGCGTTCGTCCCGCAGGCTGACGATGCCGACGGCTTCGAGGACTTCGTCGGCCCGGCGCACCGGCACGCCCGCCGCGGCGCACAGCATGCGCAGGTGGCCGCGGACCGTGCGGGAGGGGTGCCCGGGTACGTCGCCCAGCAGCACGCCGACCTCGCGGGAGGGATGGGCGATGCGGTGCAGGGGCCGACCCCTGAAGTAGGTGATGCCGCGGCCCTGTTGGAGCTCGAGCATCAGTCTCAGCACCGTGGTCTTGCCCGCGCCGGCTGTCCCCAGCAGCGTGGTGACGCGGCCCGCGTGGGCTTCGAAGGACACGTCGTCGACGGCGGGAGGAAGGTCCTTGCGCGGATTGCTGGTCAGTCCGAAGGCCTGGATCACCCGCAGCAAGATAGCGCGCCATTTCGGATTTTTCGGGCATCATGGGGCGAGTTCGGACAGCTCTCACCACCACTCGGCGCCCGCCGAATGGCCGTGGAGGGATCCACCCGGGGGGTCGGGCGGGGCCGGTCAGACCTCGGGGCGCAGCATCGGCGGGTTGAGCAGCGTGGCACCGCCGGCACGGAAGAGCTGGGCCGGACGGCCGCCCTGCCGGGTGGTGGTACCGCCGGTGGGCACGAGGAAGCCGGGGGTGCCCGTCACCTTGCGGTGGAAGTTGCGCGGGTCCAGCGCCACGCCCCATACCGCCTCGTAGACCCGGCGCAGCTCGCCGACGGTGAACTCGGGCGGGCAGAACGCCGTGGCCAGGGACGAGTACTCGATCTTCGAGCGGGCCCGTTCGACGCCGTCCGCGAGGATCTGGGCGTGGTCGAAGGCGAGGGGGGCCACCGTCTCGCCGTCCCGGCCGTATCCGCCCTGCTGCAGCAGTTCCTCCACCGGGGCCCAGCGCGCGTTGCTGGCGTCGCCGCCCGCCCGGGGCGCCGGCAGGTCGGGCGCGAGCGCGAGGTGCGCGACGCTGACGACGCGCATCCGCGGGTCGCGCTTGGGGTCGCCGTAGGTGGCGAGCTGTTCGAGGTGGGCACCGTTGTCCTGGGCCGGGACCGAGGGGTCGTGGACGCGCAGGCCCGTCTCCTCGGCCAGTTCCCGTGCGGCGGCCTGCGACAGGTCCTCGTCGGCCCGTACGAAACCGCCGGGGAGCGCCCAGCGTCCCTGGAACGGCGCCTCGCCCCTGCGTACCGCCAGCGCGCACAGCGAATGGCGGCGCACGGTCAGCACGACCAGGTCCACGGTGACAGCGAAGGGCGGAAAGGCTGACGGGTCGTAGGGCATGCCGCGATCATAGTCGTCTGCCTGACGATAAACACGCCCTCCGTCGGCCGCTTCCCTGGCTGATCCACTTCGCTGAGCCGTGCGGTGCACCGTGCGTCGGTCTCCCTTCCGTCCCGAGTCCCTGCGGGCGCGGGTTCTGTCACGTATGCCAAGGTCAGGGTGTCAGAGCGGGGAGGCAGGCAGTACCCCCTGGCGGCCGTCGGCGACGCCTGCGGCCGGAGGTCCAGCAGCGGCCCGGCGGATTCCGGATCACGCTCCGACGCGCGCGCCCTGCTCACACAACAGGGTGATCACGAGCGCAGCTGCAGCCCGTCGGCCGCCTCCTCGACCATGGCGAGGCCGAGGCGGCTCACTCGTACGGAGAAGGGTGCGCCGGCGACTCTGAGCCCCCGCAGTACGAGCTCGCCCAGCGGCGCGCTGGACATCGGGCGGAGGGTCACCGTGCCGGCCGCGGCGTCGGGCCGGATGCCGGCGAGCGTGGTCAGCAGGAACACCCCGGCGGCAGCAGCCGTCGCGGCCGGGCGGCAGGCGGCCGGGTGCGGGATCGGAAGCCGCCCTTCGGCGCGCTGTTCGCCGCCGTACATCTCGGGCAACCGGTGCCCGAAGGCCTCCGACGCCGCGAGCGTGCCGCGCAGCAGGGAGGACGCCTCCTTCTCGTAACCGGCTGCGGTCAGTCCGGCGACGGCCACCGCCGTCTCGTGGACCCGCACGGCGCCACTGCGGTGGCCGAACGGGTTGTGGCCGGCCTCCTTCGCGGACAGTGCGCGCAGGCCCCAGCCCGAGTCGAGTGCGGGGCTGCCGAGCAGGCGGGCGAGCTGTTCGGTACGGACGCGGTCCAGGAGTCCGGGCGCCTGCTCTCCCCCGCCGAGCAGGCCGGTGTCGAGGAGGTGGGCCGCGCCCGCCCCCAGGTGCGTCAGGAGACGTCCGTCGGGTGCGCGGGCGGCCGCCGGACGTCCGCCGCTCGGATCGTCCGCCCAGAACTCGTCCCGGAACGCGCCGCGCAGCTCCGCCGCCCACTGCCGCAGTTCGTGCGCGCCGGGTCTGCCGTGGGCGTCGAGCAGGTCGGCACCCAGCAGCGCGGCACGGTGGGCGTGAGCCTGCGTCTCGCAGCGGGCCGGTCCTCCCGGCTGGGGATCACGCAGGTAGACGCCGTCGCCGACCGCGGCTCGCAGCCAGGCCAGGCAGCGTTCGGCTGCCGGCAGCAGCTCCCGCGTGTGCTGGTCCGGCAACCCCCAGCGGCGGGCCTCCGCCAGGACGACAGGGAAGAGCAGCGTGGCTTCGGTGGCCGTGCAGCTCGGTGGGAGATGGGGACCCGCGTCCCGCAGCGGGCCCGGGATCATCCCGTACCGCGGTCCCGGTGCGGTGATCTGGGTACGGGCGAGGACGCGCAGGGTGCCCGCGGCGAGCCGGGTCCCCAGCGGCAGGGCCAACCGCGCCGCGGCGAGCGCGTCGGCCGGGGCGAGACCGCAGCGCCAGGGAACGCCGGCCGCGAGGTAGGTGTCGCCCGGGTGCTCCGGATCGCGCAGCAACAGCGCCTGAAGATCGTCGACGCTGGTGCGCAGGAGCGCCTGCACCCGTGCGTCGTCGCCGTCGGCGTCGGCTGGCGCGAACGGACTGGCCGCGGTCCGCCCCGCGGCTCGGACCGGTCCGGCGCCGTCCGGCCGGACCCGTAGTTCCACCGTCGTGGTGGCGCCGGGGTGGAGTTCGAGGTCCCACCGCAGGAGCCCGGCCGAGGCGAGCGCGTCGGAGGGCGGTGGTTCGGCCGTGACGGAGCACGTGCCGGAGGGTGAGGTCCAGCGCAGGCCGGAATCCCGGACGGTGGCGGGCAGTTCGGGACCGGCGTCGCCGGAGGCGATGGCCGCGAGATCCGCCAGATCCGTGCCGAGGGCCACCTCGAGAGGCAACCGCAGCGGACGCGGGGCGGTGCTGTGCAGGGTGATCCGTTCGGTGCCGTCCGCGCGGCGGGTCCGTTCCACGACGATGTCGGGGTCGGGGCCGCTGTGCGGGGAGGCGCGCAGGGTCGCCACGAAGCGGGCACTGTCGGCGGAGGTCATCTGGGCCTGCACGGTGAGCGGCTCCCGGCCGGCGACGCGGATCCGGCAGCGGGACAGGAGCCGTCGGCCGGCGCGGTAGATGCCGTCCAGCCCTCGGCCGGTGAGCTGGGCGTCCTGGGAGATCGCCAGACCGGGAAGGGCCACGCAGATCAGGCTGGTGTGAGCGGCCGGGAGATCGGTCGGCCGCCGGGGACCGGCCGGGGGCCGGGCGGGTGGCGACCCGCCGACCGACCACCGCGCTCCGGCGCCGGGGGTCGCGTCGGACTGGCGAGAGGAGGGTGGCGCTGTGGGGTCTGTGGCGGAGCTGGTTGTGCCGGGGTCGGTGGCGAGTCGGGTGAGGATTCGGCCGGCCGCGGGCGGGGTGGTCGGCTCGCCCTTGGGCCGGGTGAGCGACGGGCTCTCGGGCCGGGTGAGGGGCGGGCTCTCGGGTGCGGGGGCGGTCGTCGGGTCAGCTGGGCCGCCGGGTGCCCTGAGCGGTGGGGCCGCGGGCTTGGGCGGCGATGACGAGGTGGGCTGCTGCATGCGGTGGCTCTTCTGCGCGCGGTGCGCCTCGGGCGTGGTCGGCGCCGGACGGAGGGCTGCGGCGGGACGGGCTCGGTGCGGTCGCGCACCTGGCCCTGCCTTTCCGCCACTCAGGTGAACGGAGCGGGGATCGCCGGGGTCACGCCCGCAACGGGGTGGCGCCGGCGCGTGGCGGAGGTGATCCGTCGTATCCGCTGCCCTGCGCAGGCCACGTAACGCCGTGCGCCATCCCGCCGTCGTCCTGCTCGCCCCGGCTCCGGCCCCCGTCCGGCAGCGTCCATGGCGGCCCGGGTATCCCCTGCGGACGTCCAGGAGCCGGCTCACGCCTCCTCCTCGGCCTCAGCGCCGGTGGGCAGGATGCCGTCCGAGCCGGTGCTCCGTCGCCGGCTGGGCAGCTTGCCCGCGGTGCGCGGGCGTGCGCCGGCCGGGCGTGAGGGACGGGGGCCGGTTCCGGCGCGCCCGTGCCCCGGGCCGGTACGGCGTCGCCGCTCGGTGGTGCGGAGGCCCGAGGCGAGGACCGGTGCGGCATCGGCGAGCGGCCGATCCGCGTCGGCCGCCGCAGATCCGCCGGAGCGCTCTACCACGGAGGGGTCGTCGGCGCCCTGGACGTCCAAGCCGTTCCGGTGCTCTTGCCCCACGGTGGCGCGCTGGGCGTCGGCGCCCTGCCGGCGACCTTCGCCCGCATCGGCGTGCTGGGTGCTCATGTCCCCCTGCCGCAGTCCACCCGCGTCGGCCCGCTCGACGTCCATGCCCACCTGACACCCTCCAGCCGTGGCGAAGCACTCGGCGTCCACTTGGCGTTCTCCATCCGGATCGGCGTGCTGGATGTCGCTGCCGTCCCGCCGCCCTTCGCCCGCGTCGGTGCGCCCGCCCTGCGTCGTGGCACGCGTGCGTCCCTCTCGCTCCGCGCGCAGGCAGCGCCGGACCGACTCGGGGTCGAGCCCTTCGTTGATGGCCTGATGCAGGAGACGGGCGAAGAGGTATCCGGGGTCGGCGCCGAGTGCCATGGCGAGCGCTTCGCGGGCTTCGACCTCGTCGCCGATCGACCAGGCGACCCAGCCGACGAGAGTGAGGGGCGCTGCGGCATGCTCGCCGTAGGGGCCGACGCAGCGGCGGGCGAGTGCCCGCCACAGGCGGAGCGCGGGCTCGGCTTCGTCGCCCTCCGTCCACTCGGCCAGCCGGTCGCGGGTGGTGCGGTCCTGCAGCCCGAGGATGAGGGCCGCGGCCTCTTCGTGGCTGAGCAGTTCGTCGTCGCGCCGGTCGGCGTCGAGCATGCCGGACACCGCGGGGGCTTCGGCGAAACGCCGCACGACCTGCCCGGCCAGCCCGACCGTCTCCTCGGCGACCTGCACGCGGCCGGTGCCGTCGACGATCCTGGGGACCAGCGCCATGCTCGTGGTGTCCAGTGCCACCTCCTGCTGGAGGGCGGCGGACGTCTCCCAGGGCAGCAGGCGCGCCCGCAGTTCGCGCAGCGTGCCGCGGATCCGCACGCCCGCATAGGCGGCCGCGGCGGCGAGGACGGACGTGCCGGGCAGCCCCATCGGGGCACCCTCGGAGGGGCAGCAGGCCTCGCGCTCGCAGATGTACGACCAGTAGCGGCCGTCCGAGATGCACAGCGCCTCGACGACGGGCACGTCGAGCTCACCGCTTCGGAGCCGCAGAGCGTGCGCGAGGGGCTGCAGCCGCTCCATGACCTGTCGTCCTGTCTGGCCCGGCGCGGGCTCCTGGCAGAGGTAGGCGACCATCTGCTCCGGTGGTGCGCCCCGCCGGCGGCTGCCGATGATCAGCCCGTCGACCATCTGACGGGCCACCGAGGACCAGTCCTCGGGGTTGCGCGGAATGCCGATCCGGGCCCGTCCGCCGAAGCGGCCGCGTCCGCCGTGGTCGTACAGGGCGACCAGGACGATGCTGTCCTCGGGGCGGTAGCCGAGCAGGTACGGCAGGGCGTCGGCCAGTTCGGCGGGCGTGCGGAGCGTCACCTGGTGTGCGGGGCGGTCGTCCGGTCCGAAGGGACCGAAAAGGTGCGGGTAGGAGTCGTTTTCGAAGGATCCGGTGGTTTCGCTGTGGTTCGTCATGCCCAGACGATCTCGCGGATTTCGATGTTCCGGTTGGGGCTGTGGATAACTTCGACCAGGGACACGCCAAAGCTGCCTGGCGCCCGGTGGCGTCAGGGCCCAGATGCCGGGCCGAACGCCCACCGACGTCCCCGCAAGCCGTCGCCGCAAGCCACCACCGAAAGCTGTCGCAACGGCGTCGACATCACGCCGCCCGTCCCCACCGTGCCCGGATTGTCAGTGGCGTCCTGTTGGATGGACCCATGGAGCACACGAGCAACGCGGATCTGCGGACGGCCGCCGACGCGGTCCTCGCCCGCCTGGTCGGGGACCCGACCGGCGCGGCCCGGCTGCGCGAGGACCAGTGGCGGGCGATCGAGGCGCTCGTCGCGGACAGACGCCGGGCGCTCGTCGTGCAGCGCACGGGATGGGGCAAGTCCGCGGTCTACTTCGTGGCGACGTCCCTGCTGCGGGCCCGGGGCAGCGGGCCCACTGTCATCGTCTCCCCCTTGCTCGCGCTGATGCGCAACCAGGTGGAGGCGGCGGCCCGGGCCGGCATCCACGCCCGGACGATCAATTCCGCCAACACCGAGGAGTGGGAGACCGTCCAGGCCGAGATCGCCGCGGGGAAGGTCGACGTTCTGCTGGTCAGCCCCGAGCGGCTGAACAACCCGGACTTCCGTGACAGCGTGCTGCCCGAGCTGGCGGCGGCCACCGGGCTCCTCGTCGTGGACGAGGCCCACTGCATCTCCGACTGGGGGCATGATTTCCGGCCGGACTACCGGCGTCTGCGGACCATGCTCGCGGACCTGCCGGCCGGTGTGCCGGTCCTCGCGACCACGGCCACCGCCAACGCCCGGGTGACCGCCGACGTCGCGGAACAGCTCGGCACGGGTGACGCCTCCGACGCCCTGGTGCTGCGCGGTCCGCTGGACCGGGAGAGCCTGACGCTGGGCGTGCTGCGCCTGCCGGACGCCGCGCACCGCATGGCCTGGCTGGCCGACCACCTGGACGAGCTGCCGGGTTCCGGCATCATCTACACGCTCACCGTGGCCGCCGCGGAGGAGGTCACCGCGTTCCTGCGGCAACGCGGCCACACCGTCGCCTCGTACACGGGACGGACCGAGAACGCCGAACGTCAGCAGGCCGAGGACGACCTGCTCGGCAACAAGGTGAAGGCCCTGGTCGCGACGTCCGCGCTCGGCATGGGGTTCGACAAGCCGGATCTGGGTTTCGTCGTCCACCTCGGTTCCCCCTCCTCCCCCATCGCCTACTACCAGCAGGTCGGCCGCGCCGGGCGCGGTGTGGAGCACGCCGAGGTGCTGCTCCTGCCGGGGAAGGAGGACGAGGCGATCTGGGAGTACTTCGCCTCGCTCGCCTTCCCGTCGGAGGACCTGGTGCGCCGCACGCTCGACGTCCTCGCGCGCGCGGACGGCCCGATGTCCCTGCCCGCGCTGGAGCCGCTGGTCGAGCTGCGACGGTCACGACTGGAGACCATGCTCAAGGTCCTCGACGTGGACGGGGCGGTGAAGCGGGTCAAGGGCGGCTGGATCGCGACCGGCCGGCCGTGGACCTACGACGCCGAGCGCTACGCCTGGGTTGCGCGGCAGCGCGCGGCGGAACAGCAGGCGATGCGGGCCTACGCGTCGACGACAGGCTGCCGCATGGAGTTCCTGCAGCGGCAACTGGACGACGAGGGGGCCAAGCCGTGCGGCCGCTGCGACAACTGCGCGGGTCCGCGCTTCACGCCCGACACCTCGGTGACCGCGGTGGACGCGGCCCGTGTCGACCTCGGCCGGGCCGGAATCGAGGTCGAACCGCGGCGCATGTGGCCGACCGGCCTGCCGGCGATCGGCATCGACCTCAAGGGGCGCATCCCGGCCGGGGAGCAGGCCTCGCCCGGGCGGGCGTTGGGGCGGCTTTCGGACATCGGCTGGGGCAACCGGCTGCGCCCGCTGCTGGCGCCGCAGACGCCCGACGGACCGGTCCCGGACGACGTCGCGCAAGCCGTGATCGGCGTGCTGGCCGACTGGGCCAAGGGGCCCGGCGGGTGGGCCACCGGGGCGCCGGACGCGCCGGCCCGCCCGGTCGGCGTGGTCACGCTCGCCTCCCGCACCCGGCCGCAGCTGATCGGTTCCCTCGGCGCGCGGATCGCGGAGGTCGGGCGGCTGCCGCTGCTCGGGTCGGTCGAGTACGCGCCCGACACCGCCCCGGTCGCCCGCAGCAACAGCGCCCAGCGGCTCAAGGCCCTCACCGGCACGCTCACCGTCCCGGCGGAGCTGGCCGCCGTTCTCGGTCAGGCCGAGGGTCCGGTGCTCCTCGTCGACGACTTCACGGAGACAGGCTGGACGCTGGCGGTCGCCGCGCGCTTGCTGCGCCGGGCGGGCGCACCCGGGGTGCTGCCGCTCGTCCTGGCGGTGCAGGGCTGATCCCGCCCACGAGCCGCGCCCCACGAGCCTCGCCCCGCGGCCGCGACCTCGTACGGCTGCGGCGGCCGCGCGGGCGTGAGACCACGACGGACGCGTGGGCCGCGTCGGCGTGAGATCACAACAGCCGCGTCGGCCGCGTCGGCGTGAGGCCACGACGGCGCGGTCACGTCGGTGCGCGACCGCGCCCCCGTCCGGCCGTCCGGGACCGCCTTCCGGCCCCCGAACCGGGAATTCGGCCTGGGGAAGGGACGACGCCGGTCAGCGGCCGGCGGCCCGGTCCCGCCCGCGGCCGTGGCCTGCGGCGCCGTCCGTGTCGGTGCATCAGCGGGCGGTGACGGGGAAAGAAATAGAGCGTCGAGATATAAGCCTCAGACCAGCGCATACCGGCCGGTGGCCCCAATTGCTCGTTGCCGCAATCCAGTTCGACAGGAAGAATTGAAGTCCGCTCCCCGCACGGCTCGCCCGTGGTCCGGCAGGACTCTGCCGCGGTGTGGGCTCCCCCGAATCCGACTCGCCCGCAGTGTGGGCGCGTAGCCGAAGGGAGGAACGTGACCTTCGGATTCGCTCCGTCCTCGGCGGCGTCCTTGTCGACGTCCGCGTCCGCCGCGTCCGCCAGCCGCATGCTCGAACCCGCCGAGTGGGCCGCCGCGGGCATCCCTCTGCTGCGCAACCCGCGTGAGGTCGTCAGCGGGCTGCACGCCCGGCACCGGCCCGGGCCGTCGACCGCGATCGTGGCCGTACTCGACCCCGACGAGCGGCTGCGGGCCAGCGCGTCGTTCATCCGCCGCCCGGCACCCGCGGACGGCTGGCAGTTCCGCAACGCCCTGCTGTCCCAGCTGCGCCGGGTCATCCCGCACGACCTGCGGCGCCGCACACCGGTGCGGACCGCCGTCCTGCTGTACTGCCGTGAGGGCGACGCGCGTTGGACGGAGGAGGACGGCGCGTGGATGTGGGGTCTGCGCGACGCCTGCACCCTGCACGGACTGCGCTGCGGGGCCTACATCACCCTGACGCGCGACGGCTGGCAGGTGCTTGGTGAAGGACGCGGCGGCCGCCGCCCTCACGCCGGTTCGGCGCCGGAGCCCTTCGCCACGGCCGAGGCGCCGCCTCCCCTACCCCGCACCGGCGGTGTCGCCTCGGAGATCCTGCGCCGGGCAGCGGCCCGCTGACCCCGTCCCGAGCCGGGCTCCTGCGCCGAGTCCGGCTTCGACGGAGGCAGTCGGCCTCAGCGAATCCGGTCGTCTTCAACGGACGGGGCCGCCCCTCGGCAGAACAGGCCAACTCACGCCGATGCAGGCGCACACCAGTCCCATGCCGTACGACACCCAGCGCACCGAGCGTGCCTGAACGCGGCCGTGTCGCCCCAGACGTGCCGAGCCGTGGCCCATGAGGATCCCGCCCCGGCAGCCAGAGACCGCCGGTCCGGCCGCGGAGGCAGAGCACGCTCCCCCACCTGCACCGCGACCGCACCCCGAGGTGCGACCGCGATCGGCGACGCGACCGAAACGGTCAGACTCCCACGCCCAGCACCGAGTTGATCTTCTGCGGGTCGCCGCAGACGATCAGCAGGGCGCCGGCCTTGCCGTGGGCGACGGAGAGGGCGGTCGCGGCAGCGGCGTCGGTCCCACCGTTGAGGGCGACGACGACCACGGGCCGGGAGGCGGCTCGGCCGATCACGGCGGCGTCGGCGTAGAACACGTCGTCGCGGGCGTCGTGCTGGGCCCAGTAGGAGGTCTCGCCGAAGGACAGCTCGTGGGTGGCCCACGGGTGCGGCTCGCCGGTGGTGACCACCAGGACGTCGCCGGGGGCGCGGCCGGAGTCCAGCAGCAGGTCCACGGCCTCCTCGGCGGCGTCGAGGGCTCCCTCGACCGACGCCGGGATCAGCTGGATCTGCGGGGCCGCCGGGCCGGAAGCGGCCGGTCCGGGCTGGGCCGGCACCCCCTCGCGGGGCGTGCGCTGCGCCGCGGGCGTCGGCCGCAGGGGGCCGGGACGACCGGGCCGGGCCGGAGCCACGGGACGGGGACCGGGTACGGGGCGGGGGGTCGGCGCGGTACGGCCACTGGCCGGAGTGGCGCGGGGACCCTGGGCACTCTCGTGAATCTGAGGCTCCTCGGGAATGAGAGGCATGAGCTGATATTTATCAAACGTTGGTGCGGCTCACGTGAACGGGTGGCACATGAGTGCGACCGGAGGCTCAGAAATCGAAGCCGAGCTGGCCCTCGATCTCCGGAACGCTTCCGTCCGCCCAGCTGCGGGCCTTCTTGAGATGCCGCCACTGGGGCAGCGCATCAAGATACGCCCACGACAACCGGTGGTGGGGGGTGGGTCCCCACTCCGCCAGTGCGGCCTTGTGCACGGGAGAGGGATACCCGGCGTTGTCCGCAAAACCGAAGTGTGCATGCTCGATACCCAGTTCGGCCATCATTTTGTCGCGCTGGACCTTGGCGATCACCGACGCCGCGGCGACCGCCACGCACGACCGGTCCCCCTTGATCACCGTGCGAACCTGCCACGGAGTGCCGAGGTAGTCGTGCTTCCCGTCGAGGATCACGGCCTCGGGACGCACGGGCAGGGCCTCCAGGGCCCGCCCCGCGGCCAGCCGCAGCGCGGCCGTCATCCCCAGGTCGTCGATCTCCTCCGGGGTGGCGTGCCCCAGGGCGTACGCCGTCACCCACTTCTCCAGTGTCTCCGCGAGCTGCGTGCGTCGTTTGACGGTGAGCAGCTTGGAGTCGGTGAGGCCCTCGGGGGGCCGGCGCAGTCCGGTGACCGCCGCGCAGACGGTGACGGGACCGGCCCAGGCGCCGCGCCCCACCTCGTCGACACCGGCGATGACCTTCGCTCCGGTCGTGGCGCGCAGGGAGCGCTCGACGGTGTGAGTAGGTGCTTCGTACGGCATGGCGCCCTTAGCGTACGCCGCCGTGATCCCCGGGCGACACCCCGGCCCCCCTCTGACCGGAACACTCGTGCGGGTACCCGTCAGACGTTGTCCGGGCGCAGCAGGGGAAGCATCAACTGGTCGATCATCTCCTCGAGGTCCTGGTCGTTCCATTCGCTGGCGCACATCTTGGAGCGGTACATCATCATGGCCGGAATGGCGTCCAGGACATAGCCGTTGACCGCGTCGGCACGTACCTCGCCGCGCTCGATTCCCCGCTCGACGATCTCGCGGAGCAGTTCCAGCATGGGCTGGACGACCCCCTCGACGATGACGGCGTGGAAGCGCTCGGCCTGCATCGGGTCGCATTCGTGAATCACCGAGCGCAGCGCGAAACCGGGGCGGGAGAACATCGCGTCACGGGAGCGCCGGCACAGCGCCAGCAGGTCCTCACGCACGCCGCCGAGATCAGGGGCGGCGTCGAGCCGGGGCAGGCCGGCCTGCAGGGCGTCGGCGACCAGGTCCTCCTTGGACGGCCAGCGGCGGTAGACCGCGGCCTTGCCGGTCTGGGCGCCGGCGGCGACGCCCTCCATCGTCAGACCCTTCCAGCCGACCGTGCTGAGCTGTTCCAGCGTGGCGTCGAGGATCGCGCGTTCGAGTACGGCGCCGCGCCGTCGGGAAGCGGCCGTCCGGGCGGGGGCGGCCGTCCAGCGCGAGGTAACCATCGGAGTGTCTCCAGCGGGCAGAGAGAGCGGGTGCAGCGGGGAATCGGGGCTCGCGGCACGGCAGGGGCGGGGGACACGCCGATTCGTATCCCGTTAAGTGAACGCTTGCGTTCTCTACAGGGAGCTGACTACCGTGGACGCGGCAGTGAACGACATCGTTCACTAAGGCTCTTGTGGGGGACCCATGGCCACTACCTCTCAGCTCGTCAAAGACCAGAAACCAGGTGCGGCTCGCCGGGAGGGACATCCCGGCATCGCACTCACCGTCATCGCGGCCTGCCAACTCATGGTGGTACTCGACGCGACGATTGTGAACATCGCCCTTCCGCACATTCAAGACGCGCTCAAGTTCAGCACCACCGACCTCACCTGGGTCGTCAGCGCGTACACGCTCACCTTCGGCGGCCTTCTCCTGCTCGGCGCCCGCGCCGGAGACATCCTCGGCCGCCGCCGGGTCTTCATGACCGGCATCCTGCTGTTCACCTTCGCCTCGCTGCTGGGCGGGCTCGCCCAGGAGCCCTGGCAGCTGCTGGCGGCCCGGGCCCTGCAGGGCATGGGTGGCGCGATCGCCTCGCCGACCTCGCTGGCACTGATCACCACGACGTTCCCCGAGGGTCCGGAACGCAACCGGGCCTTCGGTGTCTTCGCCGCAGTCTCCGCGGGCGGCGGTGCGATCGGCCTGCTGGCGGGCGGCATGCTCACCGAATGGCTGGACTGGCGGTGGGTGCTCTTCGTCAACGTCCCGATCGGTGTCCTGATCGCTTCGCTCGCGCCGCTGTACATCAACGAGTCCGAGCGGCACCCGGGCCGCTTCGACATCGCCGGGGCGCTGACCTCCACGGCCGGCATGGCATCGCTGGTCTACGGCTTCATCCGGGCCGCCGAGGAGGGCTGGCGGGACAGTCTGACTCTCGGCTCGTTCGCCGCCGCGTTTGTGCTGCTGGTGGCGTTCGTGCTGATCGAGCGGCGGGCGAAGGAGCCGATCACCCCGCTGAAGATGTTCGCCGACCGCAACCGCTCGGGCACGTACGTGATCATGCTGAGCCTGGCCGCGGCGATGTTCGGGATGTTCTTCTACATCGTGCTGTTCGTGCAGAACGTACTCGGTTACAGCCCGATCCAGGCAGGCATCGCCTTCCTGCCCGTGACCGTCGCGATCGCCGTCGGCGCGGGTCTGTCCCAGCGCTTCCTGCCCGTGCTCGGCCCGAAGCCGTTCCTGCTCACGGGCTCCGCGCTGGTGACCGTGGGACTGATCTGGCAGGCGACGATCAGCCCGGACAGCACCTACGTCGGGGGCGTGCTCGGCCCCATGCTGGTCTTCGGCTTCGGCATGGGCCTGAACTTCGTCACGGTGACGGTCACCGCCGTCTCCGGTGTCGCCCCGCAGGAGGCGGGCGCCGCGTCGGGCCTGCTGAACGCGACGCAGCAGGTCGGCGGTTCCCTGGGACTGTCGATCCTGACCACGGTGTTCGGCTCGGCCAGCAGGGACGAGGCGCAGAAGCAGCTGCCGCAGTTCCTCGCCGACGCCACCCCGGAGCAGAAGGCGCAGTTCGCCACGACCCACCAGCTCCCGGCCCCGTGGGGCCACGAGGTGCTCGCCGAGGGCATCTCCTCGGCGTTCGTCCCCGCCGCGGCCATGGCCGTCCTCGCCCTGATCACCGCGTGGACCGTGATCCGGGTCCGCAAGAGCGATCTGGACGCCCTGGCGGGCACGGCCGGCCCGATGGCCTGATCCGGGAGGGTCCGCACAAGACCGCGGATGGCCGCACCGCGCCCAGGGGACCGACGGGGACGCCGGTCCGGCCATCCGCACCCCGCCTCCCGCTCGCACAACGACCGGCTTCCTCATGACCACCCCCGCTCCCCTGCCCGTCCGGCCGCGTCACGCCTCTCGCAACGCCGCGCATCACCGGGCGCCTACAGGGGAAACGGCCGACGGTCACGCAGAGTTCCCGGCCTGCACGGAGAGTTTCCACGGAGGCAGGCACGGCAAGTGCCCCAGAGGAGCGGCCGAAGACGGGGAAGGGGCTCAGACGGCCGTCGGCACCCAGTCCGGCAGGGCTTCCGTGCGCTCCGCCCAGTCGGCGGGCGGTCCGCCCGCCTTCCCGGCGGCCAGCACGCCACCCACGATGGCGCAGGTCGTGTCCACGTCGCCGCCCACCTGAGCGGTCGTCCAGAAGGCCTCCTCGAAGTCACCGAGGGAGCGCGCGGCCGACCACAGTGCGAAGGGCACGGTGTCGTGGGCGCTCGTGCGCCGGCCGCACCCGAGCACCGCCGCCACGGTGGCGGCGTCGCCGTAGTCGAGCATGTCCCGGGCGCGTCGCAGGCCCTGGCCGACGGCGCTCTTGGGGACGAGGGCGACCACCTCGTCCAGGAGCGCCTCGGGGCTCGGCGGGCCACCGGGAGCGGCGGCCAGTGCGGTGGCCGCGGCCACGGCCATGGCGCCGACGACGGCCTCGCGGTGCTGGTGCGTGGGGTAGGCGGAGATCTCGGCCTGGTGGGTCGCCTGCTCGGGATCGTCGGCGTACCAGGCGCCCAGCGGAGCGATGCGCATCGCGGCGCCATTGCCCCAGGAGCCCTGCCCCTTGAAGAGCGCGGCGGACAGCTCGCGCCAGTCGCCGCCCTCACGGATGAGCCGCAGCAGCCGGTTGACGGCGGGGCCGTACCCGCGGTCGAAGTCGTGGTGCTCGGCGAAGGAGCGGGCCAGGGCGTCCTGGTCGATGCGCTCGTGGGCGGCGAGCACGGCGACCACGGAGCAGGCCATCTCGGTGTCGTCGGTCCACTGCCACGGGCCCGGCGGCAGTTCGCGGCGCTTGAGGAGCGGATAGTTCGCGGGCACGAAGAACTGGGAGCCCAGCGCGTCCCCGACGGCCAGTCCGCGCAGGCTGGCCAGGGCGCGGACCAGGCGCCCGTCGCATGAGGATTCAGCGGTCATCGCCCTGCCACTCTATCCGGTGATCCCGTACGGTTCCGGTTCTCGCCAACGGTCGAACGGCCGGTCCAGCGTGTACTTGCCGTCGTCCCCGAGAACGAGCATCCGGGTCTCGCCGTTCCCCGGGTTGGACAGCGACTCGAACTCGGCGACGGTCCAGTGGAACCAGCGCATGCAGAACAGGCGCATGGCCAGTCCATGGGTCACCAGCAGGACGTTCGGCGGGTGGTCCGGGGCCTCGAAGCTGCGGAACAGGCTCTCCAGGAAGCCACCCACCCGGTCGTACACGTCGGCCCCGCTCTCCCCCTGGGCGAAGCGGTAGAAGAAGTGGCCGTAGGCGTCGCGGTAGGCCTTCTGCAGGCGGACGTCGTCGCGGTCCTGCCAGTTGCCCCAGTCCTGCTCGCGCAGGCGCGGCTCCTCGCGCACCCGTATGAGGTCCGGGTCGAGGTGGAAGGCGCGCAGCGTCTCGTGGGTGCGGCGGTAGGGGGAGACGTACACGCTGATCCGCTCGCGGCCGAACAGCTCGCGCAGTCGCTTGCCCGTCTCCTCGGCCTGCTGCCAGCCCCGCTCGGTGAGGGCGAGGGCATGGTCGGGCTCGCGTTCGTACACGGTGTCATCAACATTGCCGGTTGACTCACCGTGCCGGACAAGGACGATGCGCCGTGGTCGTGCCATGCCGAAACCCTAGATCGGGTGGCGCCCGACCGAGTAATCGAACGGGGTCCATACGGCGTAGGTCACACGTGCGCCGGCTCCGGGGACGCGGGGCGTCACACGGTCCAGGTCGGCTCCAGATCGACGATCTCGCCCGACAGGGAGGCGACGTCGGCCTCGAGCTGGGCGCGCAGAGCGAGGCGTTCCACCCGCTCGGCGCGGTATTTTCCGTGCTCGGCGGCCGAGCGCCACATCGACATCACCAGGAACTCATGCCCCGGGGCCTCGGCGAACAGCCCGCGGATCATGCCGGGAGATCCGGCCATCGCGGGGTTCCACACCTTCTCCTGCATCAGCGTGAAGTGCTCGACGCGCTCCTCGTGGACCCGGCACAGGGCGGCGCGGATCAGGTCTGCATCCGTGAAGCGCGGCTCGAAGCCCGTCTTCACGTCGAAGCGGTAGTCGAACAACCGGACCTGGCAGTCCTTGAAGGTGCCGGCCTGGGCGGCCGCCAGCCGGTCGTGGGAGCGGGCCATGAAGGAGTCGTAGAAGGCGCGGCTCTCCCAGAAGGCGAAGAGGTTCGCCACATCGGGTCGCTTCCGGCTCCAGCCACCGCCCTGCCCCCTGAAGCCCGGCTCCCCCAGAAGCCCCGCCCACTTCCGCTGCCCCCGCTCGAACCCGCGGCGGTCCACCACGGTGCAGCGAATCCACTTGACCAGCACCGCGCCATCGTAAGGCCAGGAAACGTGGCAGGGGTCACTGTCCGGCCGACTGTGCTCGTACGAGGGTGCACGCGCGCGTGGCAGGATGGACAACCGGCCCTGCCCGGCGGGCAGTTCGGGACGGGGCGGTCGCAGTCGGGAAGGGGGAGTCCGTGAACGGCCTCAGCAAGGGGATCCGCAAGGTCGAGGTCGCGCTCAGGTGGGATCCGAGTCCGGCGGGGCAGCCGCCGGCCGACCTGGACCTGATCGCCGCCACCTACACGGGGGACGAGCCGTACGGCGATCCGGCCTATGTCGTCCACTTCGACAGCCGCTCCCCCGACGGCACGATCTACCTCAACCGCGACAGCCGGGACGGCCGGGGCTTCGGCTGGGACGAGGTCATGACGCTGGAACTGGACCGGCTCGACGGCCGGTACACGCGCGTGGTCGTCGGCGCGGTCATCCAGCAGCGGTCCGGGCACCGGACGTTCATCGGCGTGCTCAATCCCGGTCTGCGGATCCGCGAGGGATACACGGACCTCTTCCAGAGCGACTTCGGCGAGGTGCTGGGGGCCACGGCGGCGACGATCGCGGAGTTCGTCCGCGACACCTCCGGCGAGTGGGAGTTCCGGCCGGGCGTCCACGGCTTCGAGGAGGACCCGGCGGACTTCCCGCGGGTCATGGGCCGGACCCGGCCGTCCTGAACGACACGCCACGCGGCAAGCGGGGCGGTGGAACCGGAAACCCGGTTCCACCGCCCCGCTCAGCTCTCGGCCGATGCGCGCCCTGCGGGCGCTCTGCTCAGCTGCAGCCGCTGGTCGAGCCGCAGCCCTCGCAGATGTAGCAGGAGCCGGCGCGCTGCATCTTCGTGCCGCAGGAGAAGCACAGCGGGGCGTCGGCCTGGATGCCCAGCTGCATCTCCACCAGTTCCGCGTTGGTGTGGGCCTGCTGCGGAGCGGGCTTGGTCGCGCCGGTGTCCGACTTCGGCGTGGCCACGGCCTTCAGCTCCTGGGCGCGCGGCGCGGACTGGGCCAGGCCCTCGACGTCGACCTCGTCCTCGGCCGGCTCGTAGGAACCGGTCTCCAGGTGGCGCTGACGCTCCTCGGCGGAGTGGATGCCGAGGGCGGAGCGGGTCTCGAAGGGCAGGAAGTCCAGCGCCAGGCGGCGGAAGATGTAGTCGACGATCGACTGCGCCATCCGCACGTCCGGGTCGTCCGTCATGCCGGCCGGCTCGAAGCGCATGTTGGTGAACTTCGAGACGTACGTCTCCAGCGGCACGCCGTACTGCAGACCGACGGAGACGGCGATGGAGAAGGCGTCCATCATGCCCGCGAGGGTCGAGCCCTGCTTGGACATCTTCAGGAACACCTCACCGAGACCGTCGTCCGGGTAGGAGTTGGCGGTCATGTAGCCCTCGGCACCGCCGACCGTGAAGGACGTGGTGATCCCGGGGCGGCCCTTGGGCAGGCGCTTGCGGACGGGACGGTACTCGATGACCTTCTCGACCGTCTCGCGGATGGTCGCCTCGGCCTTCTCCGTGACCTCGGCCTTCTCCTTCTCCTTGGTCTTGGCGGAGAGGGGCTGGCCGACCTTGCAGTTGTCGCGGTAGATCGCGAGGGCCTTGACACCGAGCTTCCAGGCCTCGAAGTAGATCTCCTCGACCTCCTCGACGGTCGCCGTCTCCGGCATGTTGACCGTCTTGGAGATGGCGCCGGAGATCCACGGCTGGATCGCGGCCATCATGCGGACGTGGCCCATCGGGGAGATGGCCCGCTCGCCCATGGCGCAGTCGAAGACCTCGTAGTGCTCGTGCTTGAGGCCGGGGGCGTCGATCACGTTGCCGTGCTCGGCGATGTGGGCGACGATCGCCTCGATCTGCTCCTCCTGGTAGCCCAGGCGGCGCAGGGCCTGCGGGACGGTGCCGTTGACGATCTGCATCGAGCCGCCGCCGACCAGCTTCTTGAACTTCACCAGCGCCAGGTCCGGCTCGACACCGGTGGTGTCGCAGGACATGGCCAGGCCGATGGTGCCGGTCGGGGCGAGGACGGACGCCTGGGCGTTACGGAAACCGTTCTTCTCGCCGAGGCGGACGACGTCCTGCCAGGCCTCCGTGGCGGCGGCCCACACCGGGGTGTCCAGGTCGTCCATGCGGACGGCCTTGCCGTTGGCGTCGGCGTGCTGCTTCATGACGCGCTTGTGGGCGTCGGCGTTGCGGGCGTAGCCGTCGTAGGGGCCGACGACCGCGGCGAGCTCGGCGGAGCGGCGGTAGGCCGTGCCGGTCATCAGGGAGGTGATGGCGCCGGCGAGGGCGCGGCCGCCGTCGGAGTCGTAGGCGTGGCCGGTGGCCATCAGCAGGGCGCCGAGGTTGGCGTAGCCGATGCCGAGCTGGCGGAACGCGCGCGTGTTCTCGCCGATCTTCTGGGTCGGGAAGTCCGCGAAGCAGATCGAGATGTCCATCGCGGTGATGACCAGCTCGACGACCTTCTGGAAGCGCTCGGTCTCGAAGGACTGGTTGCCCTTGCCGTCGTCCTTCAGGAACTTCATCAGGTTCAGCGAGGCGAGGTTGCAGGACGTGTTGTCCAGGTGCATGTACTCACTGCACGGGTTCGACGCGGTGATCCGGCCGGACTCGGGGCAGGTGTGCCAGGTGTTGATGGTGTCGTCGTACTGGATGCCCGGGTCGGCGCAGGCCCAGGCGGCCTCGGCGATCTTGCGGAAGAGCGCCTTGGCGTCGACCTCCTCGATGACCTCGCCGGTCATGCGGGCGCGCAGGCCGAACTTGCCGCCCTTCTCGACGGCCGTCATGAACTCGTCGTTCACGCGGACGGAGTTGTTGGCGTTCTGGTACTGGACGGACGTGATGTCGTCGCCGCCCAGGTCCATGTCGAAGCCCGCGTCGCGCAGGACGCGGATCTTCTCCTCTTCCTTGACCTTGGTCTCGATGAAGTCCTCGATGTCGGGGTGGTCGACGTCGAGCACGACCATCTTGGCGGCGCGGCGGGTGGCGCCACCGGACTTGATGGTGCCGGCGGAGGCGTCGGCGCCGCGCATGAAGGAGACCGGGCCGGAGGCGTTGCCGCCGGAGGACAGCAGCTCCTTGGAGGAGCGGATGCGGGAGAGGTTCAGGCCGGCGCCGGAGCCGCCCTTGAAGATCATGCCCTCTTCCTTGTACCAGTCGAGGATCGACTCCATGGAGTCGTCGACGGACAGGATGAAGCAGGCGGAGACCTGCTGGGGCTGCTTGGTGCCGACGTTGAACCAGACGGGGCTGTTGAAGCTGAAGATCTGGTGCAGGAGGGCGTAGGCCAGCTCGTGCTCGAAGATCTCGGCGTCGGCGGGCGAGGCGAAGTACTGGTGGTCCTCGCCGGCCTTCCGGTAGGTCTTCACGATGCGGTCGATCAGCTGCTTGAGGCTGGTCTCGCGCTGCGGGGTGCCGACGGCACCGCGGAAGTACTTGCTGGTGACGATGTTGACCGCGTTCACCGACCAGAAGTCGGGGAACTCGACGCCACGCTGCTCGAAGTTGACCGAGCCGTCGCGCCAGTTGGTCATGACGACGTCACGGCGCTCCCACGACACCTCGTCGTACGGGTGCACGCCGGGAGTGGTGTGGATGCGCTCGATACGCAGCCCCTTGCTGGCCTTGGCGCCCTTTGCTCGGGAACCTCGTGCCGGACCGCTCGCCGTCTCTGTCATGCCGCCTCCCTGTACGGGCAAAAACGCCCTGAAGTGCCCCGATGTTCCCGTGGCACGGTGTTCTGTCTGGTGTTGCGGGCACCCTCTCGCTGCCGCCCGCAACAGGTCTTCGCATCGCCGCCGCCGACCGGATCCCGAACGTCTCCTCCCGGATCCGGCCCGTCGGTCAGTCGGCGGCGCCCGCGGGTTCGGGGACCTGGACCGTCCCCGTGGACCCGTCGTCGTCTTCTTGGCTCCCCGCACCGGCGCCCTGGCCGCCTTCGCGGTCCTCGTCGACCGCGGCGGGGCGTCCCGTCTGTTCCCTCAGTTCCGCGATGGCGGCCTCGAAGTCCTCGAGCGAGTCGAACGCCCGGTAGACCGAGGCGAACCGCAAGTAGGCGACGAGGTCGAGCTCCTGCAGCGGACCGAGTATGGCCAGCCCCACGTCGTGGGTGGTCAGCTCGGCGCTGCCGGTGGCCCGCACGGCCTCCTCGACCCGCTGGCCGAGCTGGGCGAGCGCGTCCTCGGTGACAGGCCGTCCCTGGCATGCCTTGCGCACACCGTTGATGACCTTCGTACGGCTGAAGGGCTCGGTGACTCCGGACCGCTTGACCACCATCAGTGAGCACGTCTCCACCGTCGTGAAACGACGGGAGCAGTCAGGGCACTGACGGCGCCTGCGGATCGACGTGCCGTCGTCGGTCGTACGGCTGTCGACCACACGGCTGTCGGGGTGCCTGCAGAAGGGGCAGTGCATGGACTCCAACCCTCCTCACAGCAGACTCAATAGCCTCGCTGGGCCTCATGAGCCCCGCGAAGCAGCCCCAAGCATAGGCGATCGCGGAGCGGTCGGAGACCAGGGGGACCACAACTTGTGGGCTGCTGTAGCCATCCAACCACTAGATGTGGGGATTGGCGCATACATCCACGCCACGCGCGCGTGTCGCGCGGGAAAGTCCGGACGCCGGGCGGGGAGAGCGTCTCACGGCGACACGCGTGGCGACCTGCGAGACGGTGCCGCACGGCCGTATCGTTCCGGCACATCACGGAGATAGCGTGGGCGCCGCACGGATATGGGGTGGGACTCCCATGCAGAGCGGGGGCCGGTTCCCGGCCGGCGGGAGACCGGGTGGCAGACTGAGGCGACACACCACGAGGTCGGGACCCCGGCGGTGAAGAGTACAGCAATGGGCGCTTTTGCCCGTCAGGGGCCGCGCCAGCCATACACCCGGATACGTGATCGCGTCAGACGAATCGCGGTTTTTCACTCGAACGTGTGTTTGGCGCAACCTTTCGAAAGCCACTACCGTTGTGCTGGCAGGGAGACCACCGAGAGGGGCCGACGTGACCACCACCGCAGACACTGCCACCATCACCGCCCAGGACCGCTCCCAGGGCCGACTCGAGCCGGTGCACGCGATGAACGAAGCCACGAATCCCGAGGGGCCCAAGCGCTCCCTGCCGGGCCGACCTCCAGGCATCCGGGCCGACAGCTCGGGACTCACCGACCGCCAGCGCCGGGTGATCGAGGTCATCCGGGACTCCGTGCAGCGGCGCGGCTACCCGCCGTCGATGCGGGAGATCGGCCAGGCCGTCGGGCTGTCCAGCACCTCCTCCGTCGCCCACCAGCTGATGGCCCTGGAGCGGAAGGGCTTCCTGCGCCGCGACCCGCACCGCCCCCGCGCCTATGAGGTCCGCGGCTCCGACCAGGCCGCCCCGATCCAGCCGACGGACACCGCGGGCAAGCCCGCCGCGTCATACGTCCCGCTGGTGGGCCGGATCGCCGCCGGTGGCCCGATCCTCGCCGAGGAGTCCGTCGAAGACGTCTTCCCCCTGCCGCGGCAGCTCGTCGGTGACGGTGAGCTGTTCGTGCTGAAGGTCGTCGGCGACTCCATGATCGAGGCGGCGATCTGCGACGGTGACTGGGTGACCGTGCGCCGCCAGCCCGTCGCCGAGAACGGCGACATCGTGGCCGCGATGCTGGACGGCGAGGCCACCGTCAAGCGCTTCAAGCGCGAGGACGGCCACGTGTGGCTCCTCCCCCACAACTCCGCCTACGAGCCCATCCCCGGCGACGACGCGACGATCCTCGGCAAGGTGGTGGCCGTACTGCGCCGCGTCTGAGCGCTGCGGCGAGCACGCCGTCCGTCTGGGCGCGCCGACGCCGCACCGCAGCCAGGCGGGGCTGCGCCGACCCGCCACTCCCTGACTGGGCCCCGGGACCCCTGCGCCGGTTCCGGGGCCCTGTGCTGTCCGGCGGACGGCGGAAGAGCCGGGAGCCTGCTCGGCGGTGCGCGCCAGGACGCGGTCGAGCCGGGTGGGGCCTGGGCTTTTCCGGCGGTGTGCGTCGTGACGCTGCCGAGCGATGCGCGCCGTGAGCTGTCCGGCGGCGGGGGCCGTGCGTGGCTCGCCACCGGGCGAGCCACGCGGGATCAGGCTTCGGCCGTCTCCTTCTCCGTCTGGCGCGCGACCGCGTCGATCGCCGCCAGCGACCTGCGGACCTGGTTGCGGTCGGTGGTGTACCAGAAGTCGGGCATGGACGCCTTCAGATAGCTGCCGTAGCGGGCCGTGGCCAGGCGCTGATCCAGTACGGCGACGACGCCCCGGTCGCCCGAGGCGCGGACGAGACGGCCGGCGCCCTGGGCCATCAGCAGCGCCGCGTGCGTGGCCGCGACCGCCATGAAGCCGTTGCCGCCGGCGTCCTCCACGGCCTTCTGGCGGGCGCTCATCAGCGGGTCGTCCGGCCGCGGGAACGGGATCTTGTCCATGACGACCAGCTGACAGCTGGGCCCGGGCACGTCGACGCCCTGCCACAGCGACAGCGTGCCGAAGAGGCAGGTCTTCGGGTCGGCCGCGAAGTTCTTGATCAGCTCGCCGAGCGTCTCCTCGCCCTGCAGCAGGATCGGGTACTCCGGGATGCGGCCGCGCAGCTCCTCCGCGGCGAGCTGGGCGGCCCGCATGGACGAGAACAGGCCCAGCGTGCGGCCGCCGGCGGCCTGGATCAGCTCGGTCAGCTCGTCCAGCATGTCGGCGCGGTCGCCGTCACGCGCGGGCCGGGCCAGGTGCTTGGCGACGTAGAGGATGCCCTGCTTGCGGTAGTCGAACGGCGAGCCGACGTCGACGCCCTTCCACTGCGGCACGTCGTCGCCCTCGACGCCTTCCGGGGCGAGGCCCAGGGAGGCGCCCACCCCGTTGAAATCGCCGCCGAGCTTCAGCGTCGCGGAGGTGAGGATCACCGAACGGTCGGCGAACAGCTTCTCCCTCAGCAGACCGGACACCGACATCGGAGCCACACGCAAGGAGGCGCCGAAGCGGTCGTGGCGTTCGTACCAGACGACGTCCCACTCGGAGCCGTTGACGATCCGCTCCGCCACGTCGTGCACGTTCTCCACGGAGGCCAGCGCCTGCTTGCGGACCGCGTCCTCGTCCTGGACGGACTTGTCGCGCGTGGCACCGATCGCGGAGATCACCGTGCGCGCCGCGTCGCGCAGCGCCATCAGCGCATAGCCGAGGTCCTCCGGGATCTCCTCCAGACGGCCCGGAAGCGCCAGCTCCATCAACCGCTCGAAGCCCTCCGCCGCGGTCTGCAGCTGATCCGCGGCCTTCTCGTTGACGAGCTTGGCGGCGCGGCGCACCGCGCGGTTGACCTGCCCGGGAGTGAGCTCACCGGTGGCGACGCCGGTGACCCGGGAAACGAGCTCGTGCGCCTCGTCGACGATCAGCACCTCGTGCTGGGGCAGGACCGGCGCGCCCTCGATGGCGTCGATCGCGAGCAGCGCGTGGTTGGTGACGACGACCTCGGCGAGCTTCGCCCGCTCGCGGGCCATCTCGGCGAAGCACTCGGCACCGTAGGCGCACTTGGTAGCGCCCAGGCACTCACGGGAGGACACGGACACCTGGGCCCACGCCCGGTCCGAGACACCGGGGGTGAGATCGTCCCGGTCGCCGCTCTCCGTCTCGTCCGACCAGTCCCGCAGGCGCAGCAGGTCCTGACCCAGCTTGCTGGTGGGCGCCGCGGCCTCGAACTGGTCGAACAGGCCGTCCTCCTCGTCCTGCGGAACGCCCTCGTGCAGACGGTGCAGACACAGATAGTTCGACCGGCCCTTGAGCATCGCGAACTCCGGGCGGCGGCGCAGCAGCGGGTGCAGCGCGTCCACCGTGCGGGGAAGGTCCCGCTCCACGAGCTGACGCTGCAGGGCCAGGGTGGCGGTCGCCACCACGACCCGCTCGCCGTGCGCGAGCGCGGGAACGAGATAGCCCAGCGACTTTCCCGTACCGGTGCCGGCCTGGACCAGCAGATGCGAGCCGTCGTCGATCGCGTCGGCGACGGCTTGGGCCATGGCCACCTGGCCGGGACGCTCCGTACCGCCGACGGCGGCGACGGCGGCGTGCAGGAGTTCGGGAAGTGAGGGCTTCGTCATAGCGCGACCACCCTACGGCTCGGCACTGACAAACGACGGATCGCGGTGAGGACCTGGGACGGGATCACGGGCGCGGACGTCTCCGGAGGTAGTCGAGGGATGCGGACAAGTCGAAGGGACGAGGAAGAAAGGACGAGGAAAGAGACGGGGAAAAAATCGAGGGGCGGCGTGGGAACTCGACGACCGGGCGGGCCGTTCTCCCTGTGACAGATCCGATACGGAGCGTTACATCAGGTGTCGCAGGGACCGGTCCCGGACCATGAGGGCAGCCCGCTTGCCGGGCAGGTCGACCTCGGCGGAGTACCGGAAACCCGCGGCCAGGAAAGCGGCCAGGGAGGGGACATTGCGTACATCGGGTTCCGCCACGACACGGGTACAGGCCGGGCGGCGGTCGAGGACGAGGTCGGCCACGGCCCTCAGCAGAGTGCCGCCGAGTCCGCGCCCCCGGTCGGCGACGCCGCCGAGAAGAAGGTGGATACCCGTGTCGTGCGGACGGGCGGGATAGTGCCGGGCCAGCGGATCGAGGTCGGCCCGGTAGAGCTCCCAGTAACTCATCGGCGTTCCGTCCAGCACGCCGAGACACGGCACGCTGCGCCCGTCGCCCCATAGCTGGGCGGCCAGGTGGGCCTCGGTCACCCCGGCCGGACCGGCAAGTTCCCAGAAGGCCGCGACGGCCGGGTCGTTCATCCAGCGGCTGATGAGCGGCAGGTCACGGTCGAGGCGGACGGGGAGCAGCCGGAACTCGCCCGCGGCGGTGGCGGCCGGGCCCCAGTCCGCGAGGTGGTCGAGCAGGTCGCCGCCGGTGAGCCGGTCGCGCAGGTCGCCGTCCGTGACTCCGTCACGCCGGTCGCCGTCCGTGACTGGGTCGCGCAGGTCGCCGTGAGCGAGGGGGCCAGCGGTGTCCGCCGCATCCTCCATGGCGCGCAGGGCGAGGAATTCCGGGGGGAGGTGGAGGTCGAGTGTGTCCTCCGGGTCCTCGCCGTCGGCGTCCACGCCGTCGGTATCCGCGTCGTCGGTGTCCGCGTCGCTCGGGCGGGTGCCGGAGACGACGGTGGCGGAACCGGGGGCTGCGGAGACGACGGTGCCAGTACTGGAGTCGGTGGCGGCGGTCGTGGGGCTGTCGCCGGCGGCGAAGTGAGGGGCCGCGGAATCGGCGGCACCGGGTGGGGCCGAGTCGGTGGGAGGCACGACGGCTCTCCTCTCGGGAGGTCAGGAGATGTCAGGCGATGCGAGTGTCAGAGGTGAAGGGGGTTGGCGATGGTGACGTAGACGGACTGGGTGTCCACCGGTCCGACGAGCTCGTCGAGGCCGTGCAGCCGGGTGAGCAGGTTGGCCTTGCACCGCAGGGTGGGTGAGTCGAGCAGCCGGCCCGGCAGCGTGCTGCGCAGTGGTGCGGGGCCGGACGCGGCGGCGCCGAGGAAACGGCGGAACGCGGCGAGCAATAGCCGTTCGTCCGCCAGACGTTGCGAGCCGAAGGCACCGATCAGGCCGAACACGTTGTTGATCGCGAGGTAGTACGTGAAGCGCTCGTCGGTCACGTCGTCGGCCACGAAGGTGTCGCTGTGCGCGCCGATGCCGGGGAGCCGTCGGTCGAGTGCGGCGCGGTGGGACTCACGGAAGTAGTAGCCCTGGTTGTCGCGGTAGCGGCCGCCGGCCGGCCAGCCGTCCGGGTCCAGCAGGAGCAGAGTGTTCTGCTGGTGGGCCTCCAGCGCGATGCCGGCCTCGCCGTCGAGCCACAGCACGGGGCGGACGACGTGCTCCAGGTAGCGCAGGAACCACTCGGCGGCCACGGCTCCGCGCGGGCGACCGGTGCGGTGCGCCAGCCGTGTGACCACGTCGGCCAGGCGGGAGCCGGGCGTGGAAGCCACGGCCGGCCGCGGGGCGACGAGCCCGGCGACGCACGAGACGTCGTCGGCGGGGGTGAACGGGTTGTGCCGGATCACCACGTCGAGCCCGGTCACCGGGTGGCCGGACGGGTTGTCGACGGCGAGCCAGGCGGGGTCCCGGACGACGTCGAACGTCGGGTGCGCGGCCTGCCACTGCCGGGCCAGTCCGGTACGCAGCAGCCGGTGGACCTCGACGCCACGGTGGAGTTCCTTGCGGAGGTTCTCCCGGCGGGAGTTGGTGATGCGCAGGCCCAGGGACAGCTTGAGCATGGCCGGGGCGCCGGATCGGTACAAGGTGCGGACGGAGGAGGTGGGGTGCCACGCGAGGCCATGGGGGCCGAGGTCCCGCAGCAGGCCGGAGTCGAACAGGGCGGCAGCTTCGGGCCGGTGGCGGACTTCACGGAGCTGCCAGGGATGCACCGGCAGGGCCGCATAACCGTCGGGCAGCGGCAAAGCGGTGCCGGCGAGTCGGGCGGTGAGTTGGTCGGCGGGGACGACACGGCCGCGCTCGGTCCAGGCCGAGTCGGTGGCACGTGCGGAAGGGGCTACGGCGATCCAGTGGAGGGGGAAGGAACCGTGCGACTCGGGTGAGTAGAGCGGAGCCTCGGCCTCGGACAGACCCTCACGGCTCTTGGGGGCCGGGTGCAAGGGGTGTCCGAGCGTGAGCGCCTGCTCGGCCGAGAGGAAGCCATCCAACGCGTCGGAGGGAGGGGCGGGAAGTTCCCGGCAGTCTTCGGCACGCCAGGTACCGCGGGCTTCGGCACGCCAAGCCCCGCGGACTTCACCGCGCAGGCCGCCGCGGAATTCACCGCTGGCTTCGTCGCGCCCGTCGTCGTGGGCCTCGCCCCGTAGCTCGCTGATGAAGGAGGCGGTGCGGCGCACGGAGTCCGCGACGCGGGCGACCAGGTCCACAAGGTCGGTGCCGTTCTCGGCCGCCGGGGCGGATTCCCGTGCGAGCAGGGCGGCCACGGTGACAGCATCGGCCGGAGGGGAGGTGTCCGGGGCGTCGGCCAGGCGGGCCGGGCCGAAACGGTGCCAGCCGGTCGGGGACCAGTGGAGGACGGGGACGAGCAGGGCGGTTCCGGTGGCCGGCAGCGGAATGCGCAGGAACGCACCGGTGGGGGCCGGGATGCCTGTCTCCCGTACCCAGCAGCGGAGCAGGTTCTCGACGGCGGCAGCCTGCGCGGCGACGTGCGGATCGGGGTGGGTGAGGGGGTCCGGGTCGGCGGGGGGCGTCTTCGGCCCAACGGCGTCCTGCTTGCCGTACGGCGGCCGTTGAGGTTGCCGCTCCGGTCCGCCTTGCCGAGGGACACAGGTGTCGGACGTGGGCGCGGAGGTGGGATCGACCGGGCAAGTCGGCGTGGCCTGCGCGTGCGGGCCGGGGCCGGAATCGGGGGTGGAGACGGTGTTCAAGGGGGTTCCTCGTGATGTGGTGCGCTGAAGGGCTGCGCGGGGTGGGAGAGCGGATCGGCCGGTGGCTGAGCCGGAGGTGGCGGTGCCGGTCAGGAGTCGGCCGGTGCCGTACGGGCGGCCGCCGCCACGGCGTCGGCGAGCCGGTCGAGGACGGCGGTGGCCTGTTCGTCGGTGATCGTCAAGGGTGGGAGCAGCCGGACGACGGCGGAGTGCCGGCCGCCGAGTTCGACGATCAGCCCGCGGCGCAGGCACTCGCGCTGGACGGCGGCGGCAAGCCGGGGGGATGCGGGGCGGGGGCCGCCCCCGTCCCGATCCCCCTCCCCTTCCGCCTCGGCCTCGGCCTCGACCATCTCCACCCCGATCATCAGGCCCCGCCCGCGCACGTCCCCCACGCACGGGAAGTCGTCGGAAAGCTGTTGGAGTTGGGTCAGCATGAAGGAGCCCAGGGTGGCCGCGCGTGCGGCGAGGTCGTGGCGGCGGACGTAGGCGAGGGTGGCGGTGCCCGCGGCCATGGCGAGCTGGTTGCCGCGGAAGGTGCCGGCGTGCGCGCCGGGGTGCCAGACGTCGAGGTCGTCGCGGTAGACCACGACGGCCAGCGGGAGGCTGCCGCCGATGGCCTTGGACAGGACCATGACGTCCGGGGTGATGCCGCTGTGCTCCACGGCCCAGAAGGCGCCGGTGCGGCCGACCCCGGTCTGGATCTCGTCGGCGATGAGCGGGATGGACCGGGCGGAGGTGAGCTCCCGGACGCGCCGCAGCCAGGCGTCGGGCGCGGGGATGACGCCGCCCTCGCCCTGCACGGGTTCGACGATGAGTCCGGCGGGGTGCGGGACGCCCGACTTGGGGTCGTCGAGGACGGACTCGGTCCAGCGGGCGGCCAGTTCGGTCCCCGCCTCGCCGCCGACGCCGAAGGGGCAGCGGTAGTCGTACGGGTACGGCAGGTGGGTCACTCGTGCGTCGCAGGCCTGGTGCCCGGGCAGGTCGGAGGCGTGGCCGGAGGCTTCCTGGGCTCCGCGGGTCATGCCGTGGTAGGCGCCGGTGAAGGCGAGGACGCCGGTGCGTCCGGTCGCGGTGCGGACGAGTTTGAGCGCGGCCTCGACGGCGTCGGTACCGGCCGGGCCGCAGAACTGGACGCGGGCACGGTCGGCGAGTCCGGGCGGCAGGGTGCCGAGCAGTTCGGTGACGAACGCGTCCTTGACGGGCGTGGCGAGGTCCAGGGCGTGCAGCGGGGCGCCGGAGTCGAGGACGGCCCGGATCGCCTCCAGGACGACGGGGTGGTTGTGGCCGAGGGCGAGGGTGCCGGCGCCGGAGAGGCAGTCGAGGTAGCGGTGTCCGTCGGCGCCCTCGATGGTCAGGCCCCGGGCCCGCACCGGCACGATCGGCAGGGCACGCGCGTAGGTGCGTGCCGCCGACTCGCGCGCCGCCTGTCGTCGCAGGATCCCCTCGGTCAAGGCCACGGCTCCCTCTCCTCCCGCTGTCCGGAGGCGAGTTGTCGCTCGAGTCGTCGCTCGCAGGCTGTGTCCCGCCCCCTCACCCGGTGTGCCGGAGCCGGGCGGCCGAACAGGGCGGCCCGGGCCCCATCGCTACCAACAGCGCACCGCCCGGCGGGTTACGGGTCCCCGGTCACGAAGGTCCGGAGGCCACCGCCGATGCAGGCGGACCGCGCGCTCCTCGTGAGATCGGCCGGCCCCGGCGTCGCGGACGGCGTTCGCGACGTGGGAGTGCCCTTCGCCGCGCACCCGTTGACCGGCTGTAGCCGAACCGTTGCCGTACCGGCGGAAGTCCCCCACAGCGAGCGCATAGTGTGTGATCCCGTTCCGGACGCCGTGCGCACGCCCCGAGCAGGACGGGAGGGCGAAGGCACGGCGGCAGCACGTTCACCCCAGGGGGAGTCAGCAGCATGCGATCCATACGGCCGTCGTTCACCGCTCGCCGGGAGGGAGGCGCACGCCGCGGAGCAACCCCCAGGCTCGCCGCGCTCGCGCTCGTCTCGGCCCTCGCCCTCACCGCCACGGCCTGCGAGGGCGGCGACGACAACGCCGACGGCCGGCCCACCGCGACCGCCTCCGCGGGCGGCGACACGCAGATCAAGATCCCGGACGATCTGAAGAACCGGCTCAGGGAGCACGGGATCGATCTGGACAAGTGGAAGAACGGCGCCTGGAAGAACTGGAACAGGGACCAGTGGCTTCGTGAGGCGCAGGACTTCGTCAACCCGATCATCAAGGGGCTGTGGGACCCGGACCGGATGCGGGACGCCCAGGACCCGGACAAGAGCGTCGACGACAACGACCTCTCCGGTGACCAGGGTGTCACCGACCCGACCCCGGCTCCGGTGCAGGCGACGTCCGTGGCGCCGAAGTACCACGCCAACGTGCCCGAGGCGGGCAAGGTGTTCTTCGACTCCCCCGAGGGCACGATGGTGTGCTCGGCGACGGTGGTGAAGGACCCGGCCCACCCCGGGAAGTCCAACCTGGTGTGGACGGCCGGGCACTGCGTCCACGCGGGCAAGAAGGGCGGCTGGTACCGCAACATCGCGTTCGTGCCGTCGTACAACGACGCCGGCAGGTCCGTCGCGCAGTTGCAGAACGCCACGCGGGAGCAGGTCGCTCCGTACGGCGTGTGGTGGGGTGACTGGGCGCAGACCTCGGACCAGTGGATCGAGCAGGGCGGCGAGACCGGCGGTGACGGGGCGCCCTACGACTACGCGGTGATCCATGTGACGCCGGAGGAGGGCAGCGGCGGCAAGTCGCTGGAGGAGACGGTCGGTTCGGCGCTGCCGGTCGACTTCAACGCTCCGGCGGTGCCGAAGATCGAGAGCCTGACGGCGACCGGCTACCCGGCCGCGAAGCCGTACGACGGGCAGAAGCTGTACCAGTGCCAGGACAAGCCCGGGCGGCTGTCGCTGAACGGGACCGATCCGACGATGTACCGCATCGGCTGCACGATGACCGGTGGTTCCTCGGGCGGCGGCTGGGTCGCGCAGGGCCCGGACGGCAAGCCGGCGCTGGTGTCCAACACCTCGATCGGCCCGGCGACGTCCGGCTGGCTGGCCGGTCCGCGGCTGGGCAAGGTCGCCAAGGGCGTGTACGACGCGGTGAGCAAGAAGTTCGCCGGTCAGTAGAGGCCGCCGAGGGGCGAGCGGCGGTGGGGGCGGGGGCGTCAAGCGGGAACTTTCACGATCTCGCCGCAGTTCGCCCGCATCCGCCCGTGCATGATGAATCGCTCCATTCGCACAGTCAGACGACAGCACGTATCAACGGGGGTACACGCAGCATGCGTTCCACGTCCGCACGCACCACGGCGCCACGCGGTCGGCGTCGCCGTACGGCGCTCGCCGCCGCCGGCGTCGTCGCGGCTCTGGCGCTCACCGCCACGGCCTGCAACGGCTCCGACGACGACGCGGCGAGCGGCAAGGCCGGCGCCGACGCTTCCCAGTCCGCCGACCCGGGCCAGGTGAAGATCCCGGCCGCTCTCGCCGACAAGCTCAAAGAGCACGGCATCGACGTCGACCAGTGGAAGAACGGCGGCTGGAAGAACTGGGACCGGGACAAGTGGCTCAGTGAGGCCAAGGACTTCGTCAACCCGGTGATCGAGGGCCTGTGGAAGCCGGAGCGGATGAAGTCCGCGAAGGAGGCCGACAAGACGGTCACGTCGAAGGACGCGATCGCCGACCAGGGCGTCAGCGATCCGGAGCCGGCACCGGTCCAGGCGGAGGCGGAGAAGACGCCGTACCACCGCAACGCGGCACCGGTCGGCAAGGTCTTCTTCGACTCGCCCGAGGGCTCCATGGTCTGCTCGGGCACGGTCGTCAAGGACGTCAACCACCCCGGCAAGTCCAACCTGGTGTGGACGGCCGGCCACTGTGTGCACGCCGGCGGCAACGGCGGCTGGTACCGCAACATCGCCTTCGTGCCGGCCTACAACGACCTCGGCAGGTCCGAGGCGCAGCTGGCGAACGCGCCCGCGCAGGAGATCGCGCCGTACGGCGCCTGGTGGGCGGACTGGGCGTCCACGTCCAACGAGTGGATCCAGGGCGGTTCGGAGACGGGCGGCGCGGGTGCCGCGTACGACTACGCGGTGCTGCACGTGAAGCCGGAGCAGGGCGCGAAGTCGCTGGAGGAGACGGTCGGTGCCGCGCTGGACGTGGACTTCTCCGCGCCATCCGCGCAGCAGGCGGGCACGATGGGCGCCTGGGGTTACCCGGCGGCGCCCCCGTACAACGGGCTGAAGATGTTCAAGTGCCTGGACCGGCCGGGCCGGTTCTCGCTGTCCCCGTCGCTGCCGACCATGTACCGCATCGGCTGCACGATGACCGGTGGCAGCTCCGGCGGCGGCTGGTTCCGGGTGGTGGACGGCCAGACCAAGCTGGTGTCGAACACCTCCATCGGCCCGTCCGACAACACCTGGCTGGCGGGCCCGCAGCTCGGTCCGGAGGCCGAGGGGCTGTACCAGAACATGAGCAGGACGTACGGCGGCCGGTGAGCCGCGGACGCCGTCATGACGAAGGCCCGCTCCCCTCACGGGGGGCGGGCCTTCGCCGGTTGAGCCGGGAGGGTCAGGCGGCCGGCGCCGGTACGTACGGCGCGAGGTCGGCGGCCAGTTCCTCGTGCACGCGCACCTTGAGCAGGGTGCCCTCCGGGGTGTGCTCCTCGGAGATCACCTCGCCCTCGTCGTGGGCGCGGGCGACCAGCTTGCCGTGCGTGTAGGGCACGAGCGCCTCGATCTCCACGGACGGCCGGGGCAGCTCCGCGTCGATCATGGCGAGCAGCTGGGCGATGTTCTGCCCGGTGCGGGCCGAGACGGCGATGGAGTGCTTCTCCACCCGCATCAGCCGCTGGAGCACCAGCGGGTCCGCCGCGTCCGCCTTGTTGACCACGACGATCTCGGGCACGTCGGTGGCGCCGACGTCCCGGATCACCTCGCGGACCGCGGCCAGCTGCTCCTCCGGGTTCGGGTGCGAGCCGTCCACGACGTGCAGGATCAGGTCGGACTCGCCGACCTCCTCCATGGTGGAGCGGAACGCCTCGACCAGGTGGTGGGGCAGGTGGCGCACGAAGCCCACGGTGTCGGCCAGCGTGTAGAGCCGGCCGCTCGGGGTCTGGGCCCGGCGCACGGTCGGGTCCAGGGTCGCGAACAGGGCGTTCTCGACCAGGACGCCCGCGCCGGTGAGGCGGTTGAGCAGCGAGGACTTGCCGGCGTTGGTGTAGCCCGCGATGGCCACGGACGGCACCTTGTGGCGCTTGCGCTCCTGGCGCTTGATCTCGCGGCCGGTCTTCATCTCCGCGATCTCCCGGCGCATCTTCGCCATCTTCTCGCGGATCCGACGCCGGTCCGTCTCGATCTTGGTCTCACCGGGACCACGGGTGGCGAGGCCGCCGCCCTTGCCGCCGCCCATCTGCCGGGACAGCGACTGACCCCAACCGCGCAGTCGCGGCAGCATGTACTGCATCTGCGCGAGCGCGACCTGCGCCTTGCCCTCGCGGGACTTGGCGTGCTGGGCGAAGATGTCGAGGATCAGCGCCGTACGGTCGATGACCTTGACCTTGACGACGTCCTCGAGGTGGATCAGCTGGCCGGGGCTGAGCTCACCGTCACAGATGACGGTGTCCGCGCCCGTCTCCAGGACGATGTCGCGCAGCTCGTCGGCCTTGCCGGAACCGATGTAGGTCGCCGCGTCGGGCTTGTCGCGGCGCTGGATGACGCCGTCGAGCACGAGCGCGCCCGCGGTCTCCGCGAGGGCGGCGAGCTCGGCCAGCGAGTTCTCCGCGTCCTCGACGGTCCCCGAGGTCCAGACACCGACGAGCACGACCCGCTCCAGGCGGAGCTGGCGGTACTCGACCTCGGTGACGTCCTCGAGCTCGGTGGAGAGGCCCGCGACACGGCGCAGGGCCGCGCGCTCGGAGCGGTCGAACTGGTCGCCGTCCCGCTCTCCGTCGATCTCGTGGCTCCAGGCGACGTCCTCTTCCATCAGGGCATCGGCCCGAAGTCCTTCGGGGTAGGTGTGCGCGAGGCGCTTGGTGGCCTGGGAAGAGGAAGAAGAGGAGGTCATTGGGTCCTTACGTCGATGGGGATTCCGTCACTGGTCACAACGCGCGAGCGCCCCGGGAGATTCCCCCGTCCCCGGGGAGATTCCCGCGTCCCGCGTCGCGGCGACCCGATGATGGTCGCACGGAACGGCCCGTCTCGTCACCGCCTTATTTCCCGGCCTTCCCCGGCCCCACCGGGGCGGCCGCGGGTGCCTTGCGCGGGGCGGCGGGCTTCCAGTCCGGGTGCCCGGGCATCGGCGGGGTCTTCGCGCCGTACAGCCAGCCGTCGAAGAATCCGCGCAGGTCACGGCCGGAGATCCCGGAGGCCAGCGTGATGAAGTCGGCCGTGCCGGCAGTGGCGTCGCGGTGGTTGCTCACCCACACGCGTTCCAGGCGCTCGAAGGCCGGCCGTCCGATCTCCTGCCGCAGGGCGTAGAGGACCAGCGCGGCGCCGTCGTAGACGTTCGCGCGGAAGATGCCGATCTTCTGGCCGGGCTGCGGGGGCTTGGGCGCGGCGGGCGGTCCGCCGGCCGCGCGCCAGCGGTCGGAGGCGGCGTAGGCGGCCTTCATGCGCGCCTCCATCGGCTTGTGCGCCTTCTCCTCCGCGTAGAGCGCCTCGTACCAGGTGGCGTGTCCTTCGTTGAGCCACAGGTCGGACCAGGTCCGCGGGCTGACGCTGTTCCCGAACCACTGGTGGGACAGCTCGTGCACCATGATCGACTCGACGTACCAGGCCGGGTAGGCGGGCTCGGTGAACAGGTTCCTTTCGAACAGCGAGAGGGTCTGCGTCTCCAGCTCGAAACCGGTGTCGGCCTCGGCCATGAGCAGCCCGTACGTCTCGAACGGGTAGCGCCCGACCTTGCTCTCCATCCAGGCGATCTGGTCAGGCGTCTTCTTCAGCCACGGCTCCAGGACCGTACGGTCCTTGGCCGGGACGACGTCCCGCAGGGGCAGCCCGTGCGGCCCGGTGCGGTGCAGCACGGCGGAGCGGCCGATGGAGACCTGCGCCAGCTCGGTCGCCATGGGGTGCTGCGTGCGGTACGTCCAGGTGGTGGCCCCGCCCACCCGGTCGGCGCCGGTGGGCAGGCCGTTGGCGACGGCCGTGTACCCGGTGGGCGCGGTCACCCGGAAGGTGAACATCGCCTTGTCGGAGGGGTGGTCGTTGCAGGGGAACACCAGGTGGGCGACGTCGGCCTGGTTGGCCATGGCGAGGCCGTCCGCGGTGCGCACCCAGCCGCCGTCGCGGCCCTCGACCGGCCGCGGGTCGCTGGTGTGCCGGACGGTGATCCGCGTCCAGCTGCCCGGCGGGAGCCGCTTCGCCGGGGTGACGACCAGGTCCTCCCCGGCCTTGGCGAAGGAGGCGGGCCGGCCGTCGACCTCCACGGAGGACACCGTGCCGTGCGCGAAGTCGAGGTTCAGGCGGTCCAGCGCGGTGGTGGTCCAGGCGTCGATGGTGGTGACCGCCTTGAGCGGCTTGTCGTTGCTGCCGGGATAGGTCAGCGCGATGTCGTACGACGCGACGTCGTATCCCGGGTTGCCGAGGTACGGGAAGAGGCGGTCGCCGATGCCGAGCGGGGCGGCGGGGGCGCTCGCGGCGACGAGGCAGACCGAAACGGCGGAGCCGAGCAGCGCCGCGGTCACGCGCCGGGCCCGGGCGGTCTTCCTGCGGGGCGCCTTCGGGCCGGGAGGGGTCGTGTGCGGAGCCTTGGGGCTCGGGGCCGTCGTGCGGTGGGCCCGCGGGGAGGCGGCCTGCGGGCCGCGGACCGCCGGGCTGGTCTGCGGGTGGGGGAGGTTCGCGCGAGGGGTGTGCGGCATGGACCACGGCTACCAGCGCACGCGCGCGTGGCGGCGACGGCGCGCGCCCGGCCCACCCGAAAGAGGGGCACGTCGGACGGCCGCCGGGACGCGCGGGCGGGTCACCAGGGCTCGGGGCCGGGTGTCCCGGTTGCCCGGAGGCGGACGTCCCGGTTGCCCAGGGCGGGAGAGTCCGGGCGGCTCAGGGCGGAGCAGGACTGCCCCAGGGGCCATCCGGACGCCTGAGGGCGGGGCGTTGCGGCCTGCTCACAGGGCGGGGGGCGCCTGGTGCTGGGCGCGGTCGACGTCGTACACGCCGGGGACGTTCCGCATCGCCCGCATCAGGGCGGGCAGGCGGGCGGCGTCCGGGAGTTCGAGGGTGTACGTATGGCGGACTCGCTGCTGGGTGGGGGGCTCGACGGTCGCGGAGACGATCTCGGCGCCTTCGAGGGCGATCGCCTCGGTGAGGTCGGCGAGGAGATGAGGGCGGCCGAACGATTCAGCGACCAGCGTCACGCGGCACGCCGTGGTCTCCCCCCAGCGCACGTCGATCGCCGCACGCCCCCCTTCGCGCATACGTGTCACGGCGGCGCACTGCGCGCGGTGCACCGTGACGACCCCGCCGCGCACCGCGAAGCCGGTGATCTCGTCGGGCGGGACAGGGGTGCAGCAGCGGGCGAGCCGCGCGGCGGCGCCCTCACGGCCGAGGATCACGACGTCGGCGGCGCCGGGGCGCACGGCTCGGGCGCGTGATGTGCGGCGTGCGCCGGGCGCGCGAGGGGGCGCCTGATCGCCGGTGGCGGCATCCGCTGCGGTCGCCGTCGCGACGGTGTCCGCGCCGGGAGACACCGGTGCGGCCACGCCCTCGGTCGAGGTGTCGTGCGCCGCGCCCATGCCCGTGGAAGCGGCGACAGGGCGGCCTGGGCCCGTGAGATCGGCAGCGTCCGCGCCGGGCGCGTCACCAGGGGCGCCCGTCGTACGCCCCGGAGCGCGCAGATCAGAACGCGCGCCCCCGCCTCGCACTCCAGCCCTGTAAGCGCCCCCGGCGCGCCCCTCCGCGCCTGGCGCACTCCCCTGCTCCAGGCGTGCGCCGGGCGCGTCGGCACCTGCCTCCGGCTCCGGATGTGTGGCCAGCCATCGCTGGATGGCGATCCGTGCCGCCGGCGTGTGGGCGTGGTCCAGCCACTCGCGGGAGGGCTCGGAGGCCGGGTCCTGGCCCATGAGCGGTTCCACGGTGTCGCCGTCGCGCAGCACCGTCCCCAGCGGCGCCAGATGGCCGTTGACGCGGGCGCCGATACAGGCGTGCGCGTCCTCCCCGTACTGCGCGTACGCGGCGTCGACGCAGGTCGCGCCCTCGGGCAGCCCCAGCGGGCCGCCGTCGGGGCGGAAGACGGTGATCTCGCGGTCCTGGGCGAGGTCCTCGCGCAGCGTCGTCCAGAAGGTGTCGGGGTCGGGTGCGGCGCGCTGCCAGTCCAGGAGCCGGGAGAGCCAGCCGGGGCGGGTGGGGTCGGCGCGCTCGCCGTCGGCCGGGGACTGCTCGTCCGACGGCTGCGCGTACGGGTTGCCGAGGGCGACGACGCCGGCCTCGGCGACCCGGTGCATCTGGTGGGTGCGGATGAGCACCTCGGCGACCTGGCCGTCCTCGCGGGCGACGGCGGTGTGCAGCGACTGGTACAGGTTGAACTTGGGTACCGCGATGAAGTCCTTGAACTCCGAGACGACCGGCGTCATACAGGTGTGCAGTTCACCGAGCACGGCGTAGCAGTCGGCGTCCTCGTTCACCAGGACGAGCAGCCGCCCGAAGTCGGCGCCGCGCAGCCGGCCGCGCTTGCGGGAGATGCGGTGGACCGAGACGAAGTGGCGTGGCCGGATGAGGACTTCGGCCGGGATGTCGGCCTCCCGCAGGACCCGCCGGGTCTCTTCCGCGATCTCGGCGAGCGGGTCGTCGGTGCGGGCGGCGTTCTCGACGATCAGCTCGCGGGTGTGTTCGTACTCCTCGGGATGGAGGATCGCGAAGACCAGGTCTTCCAGTTCGGTCTTGAGGGCCTGGACGCCGAGGCGTTCTGCGAGCGGGATCAGAACGTCACGCGTCACGCGCGCGATGCGGGCCTGTTTCTCCGGGCGCATCACCCCGAGGGTGCGCATGTTGTGCAGCCGGTCGGCGAGTTTGATCGACATCACGCGGACGTCGTTGCCGGTGGCAACGAGCATCTTGCGGAAGGTCTCCGGCTCGGCGGCGGCGCCGTAGTCGACCTTCTCCAGCTTGGTGACGCCGTCGACGAGATAGCGCACCTCCTCGCCGAACTGCTCACCGACCTGATCGAGCGTCACATCCGTGTCCTCGACGGTGTCGTGCAGCAGCGAGGCGGTCAACGTGGTCGTCTCGGCGCCCAGTTCGGCGAGGATGAGGGTGACCGCGAGGGGGTGCGTGATGTACGGCTCGCCGCTCTTGCGCATCTGGCCGCGGTGCGAGGACTCGGCCAGCAGGTAGGCGCGGCGCAGGGGTTCGAGGTCGGCGTCGGGGTGGTGGGCGCGGTGGGCGTCGACGACGTGACCGATGGCGTCGGGCAGCCGGTCGCGGGCGGCGGGGCCGAGCAGCGCCGCCCGGCCCAGGCGGCGCAGGTCGATGCGGGGGCGGGCCTTGCGCCGCGGGGAAGGCGGCGCGCCCTGTTCGAGCGCCGCGGTGGAAGCGGGTGCGACCTGGCCTGTCACCGGACCCGGGGTCGCTGGATTCGTGGCCTCCGCATGCATGGGCACCTCCGGCTGCGTGGACCGGCGGACGGGGTGCCCCAGGGCGGACACGGCTCAGGGGAGCGCGACTCCCCCGTCCGAGCCGGTGCTTGATGCTACCGAGCCCACCACGCGCGTTTGACCGCCTCTCGGCGAGCGTGAAACGGATCACCCATTCGAGCGACGCTCGATGGGTTTGCGGCGTGGCGTCAACCGCCGTCCGAGCGGTACCGGGGTACGGGCGGCGGCGGCCGGTGTCAGCCGATCGCCGCGCGTAGCCACTCCGCGTCGATCTCGCCCTCGGCGACGATCACCGCGGGGCCGGTCATCTCGATCTCCCCGTCGGGACGCTCGGTGATGACGAGCCGGCCGCCGAGGACGTCCACGGTGTACGTCACCGGGGCGCCGGTCGTGGCCGGGTCGGCGCCGTCGCGGCGGGCCGCGGCGACGGCGACCGCGCACGCGCCCGTGCCGCAGGAGCGGGTCTCGCCGGAGCCGCGCTCGTGCACGCGCATGGCGACGTGCCGCTCGCCGCGGTCGACGACGAACTCGACGTTCACGCCGTCCGGGTAGGCGGAGGCCGGGCTGAACGGCGGCGGGGTGAACAGGGTGCCCGCGTCCGCGAGGTCGTCGACGAACGCGACGGCGTGCGGGTTGCCCATGTTGACGTTGCGGGCCGGCCAGCTGCGTTCGCCGACGCTCACCGTGACGTCGCCCTCCGGCAGGACCGCCCGGCCCATGCCGACGGTGATGTCGCCGTCCTTGGCGATGTGCACGGTCTTCAGGCCCCCGCGCGTGGCGACGGTCAGGTCGCCCTCCTCGACGTGCCCGGCGTGCTGGAGGTAGCGCGCGAACACGCGCACGCCGTTGCCGCACATCTCGGCGATCGAGCCGTCGCCGTTGCGGTAGTCCATGAACCACTCGGCCTCGCCGGCCATCGCCTTCGCCTCGGGGTGCGCGGCGGATCGCACGACGTGCAGCACCCCGTCGCCGCCGATGCCCGCGCGGCGGTCGCACAGGGCGGCGACGGCGGCCGGGGACAGGTCGATGGCGTTCTCCGGGTCCGGGACGATCACGAAGTCGTTCTCGGTGCCGTGACCCTTGAGGAAGGCGATCCGCGTGCTCATACCCCCGATCGTACGGGGTGGGTACGACAACCTCGCCCACGCCCGGGACGGCCGCCGCCCGGGGGGGGGATGCACGGCCGCCCGCCCTTGTGGGCGCATCGCCGCACGCGCGCGTGGCACACATCGGCCAGACGGCCTGGGCGCGTGGCACGCCCCGCGTGTGCGCACCCCCGCACGGTCACCCGCCCCCGTGGGCGCCGGTCACCGCAGTCGGGCCACCCGCCACACGGCGAGCACGACCACCGCGGCGACCAAGACGACGTAGCCGAGGACGACCCGCCAGTCCGGGCGTCGGCCGGATCCGCGGGCGGGCAGACCGGGCCAGGTGTAGCCGACGCGCCGGGCCGCCGTCATCCCCCAGCCCGCCGCGCAGGAGCAGATCAGCAGTCCCAGCATGGCGATCACCGCGCCGCTGTCGCCGAAGTCGAAGGCGAGCGGGAAGGCGAACATCAGGGAACCGCTGGCGGCCAGGGCGACGATCGGCGCGAGCTGCCACAGGCGCAGCCGGCGCTGCGGGCGCAGCTCGACCTCGACCTCGGGCCCGCTCGCGAACATCTCCTCGGGCTCGGGACCGTCCGCGGTCACGCCGCCCTGGGTGTCGTCGAGCGGGTCGTCGGGGCTCAGACGGTCGCCGTCGCGCGGCTCGTCGCCGCCACCGGTGGTGACGGGCTCACCCCGGTCGGCGGTGAGGGGCTCGGTGTCTTGTGCGGTGTCGCGAGGGCCGGCCTCCATCGCCACGCGCCCTCCCAACTCGGACTCCACTTGGTCGATCGAAGCTCGATGATGGCACGGCGCCGGAGGCCCGGATGACGGCCTGGGCGTCCCGATGCCATGACGTGATCAGGCTGTAACCGGTCGTTCGATCAACGCCAGAGCGAGCCGCGGAAGTTCCCGCAGATCCGCAGCCGCCCCACTGAGCCAGTGCACCCGCGGATCGCGCCGGAACCACGAATCCTGGCGGCGCGCGAAGCGTTTGGTGGCACGGACGGTCTCAGCGCGCGCCTCGTCGAGCGTGCACTCCCCCGCGAGGGCCGCGAGTACCTGCTGATAGCCGAGCGCGCGCGACGCCGTGCGCCCCTCGCGCAGCCCCTGCGCCTCCAGTGCGCGCACCTCCTCCACGAGTCCGGCCTCCCACATCCGGTCCACCCGGCGCGCGATGCGCTCGTCGAGCTCGGGGCGCGCCACGTCGACGCCGATCTGCACGGTGTCGTAGACGGAGTCGTGGCCGGGGAGGTTCGCCGTGAAGGGCTTGCCGGTGATCTCGATCACCTCCAGCGCCCGGACGACCCGGCGCCCGTTGCTCGGCAGGATCGCGCGGGCGGCCTCGGGGTCGGCGGCGGCCAGCCGGGCGTGCAGCGCGCCGGAGCCGCGCAGCGCCAGTTCGTCCTCCAGTCGGGCCCGCACCACGGGGTCGGTGCCGGGGAACTCCAGGTTGTCGACGGCACCGCGGACGTAGAGGCCCGAGCCGCCCACCAGGATCGGCCAGCGACCCTCGGCGAGCAGCGCGTCGATCCGCTCGCGGGCGAGGCGCTGGTACTCGGCGACGGAGGCGGTGACCGTCACGTCCCAGATGTCGAGGAGGTGGTGCGGCACCCCCGAGCGCTCCTCCAGCGTCAGTTTGGCGGTGCCGATGTCCATCCCCCGGTAGAGCTGCATGGAGTCGGCGTTGACGACCTCGCCGCCGAGCTTCTGGGCGAGAAAGACACCGAGGTCGGACTTGCCGGCTGCGGTGGGGCCGACGACGGCGATGACGCGGGGGGCGAGGGGTGCGCTGCTCACCGCACCAGTCTCCCAAACCCCGGGCCGTGCCCTCGAACGAGTTACGTGACGCCGTACCGCCGGGGTCGTTGCCCCCCTTGCGGGATCCCGTCACCGGCTTGCGGGACGCGGTGACCCCGGCGAGGCAATCGGACGCACCGGGGCACGCGGGATTTCGCCCGCACGAGTACCGTATGGAGTTGATATGGGCGTTTTTGCGAAACTTTTTCGGAGGTCGGAGACCCCGGCGCAGGCCGAGCAGACGACGGACGAGCCGAACGAGCGCACGGCCACCGAGGCGGAGACCACGGAAACCACTCAGGGCCCGGAGTCCGCGCAGGCCGCGGAGGACGGGGCCGGCGAGAAGGGCGAGGGAGGCGCGGAGGCCGCGGGGATCCCCCAGCAGCAGTCCGCCGAGGCGGCCGCCGACAGCGAGGCCGGTGAGGGCGCCCACACGTAACTGTCCCGCCAGGGAAGGTGGACCATGGGTCTGATGGACAATCTGAAAGCCAAGCTCGGCCCGGCCAAGGACAAGGTGTCGGACCTCGCCCAGCAGCACGGGGGCAAGATCCAGCACGGCATCGACCGGGCCGCGAAGGTCGTCGACGAGAAGACCAAGGGCAAGTACAGCGACCGGATCCAGACCGGCTCGGGCAAGGCGAAGGACGCCATGGACCGGCTCGCGCACAAGGGCGGCGCCGCGGCCGACGGCGGCGCGGCCACCGGGTCGGCCACCCCGCCGACCCCTCCGCCGGCCTCCCCGCCGCAGGGCCCGCCGCCCGCGTCCTGACCCTGACCCCCCGCCGCGACGGCTCGCCGCCACGGCTCGAGGCTCGGGAAACGGAAGCTCGCCCGGCGCGACCGGGCAGCCGTACGCACGGCACGGCAGTACGCACAGCAGAACAGCACGGCAGTACGCACGGCACGGCAAGACGGACGGCCGCCCAGCCACACGGCTGGCGGCCGTCCGGCCTGTACGGCCGCCGTCGCCGACGCGACACCGCCTGGGGCCTGTCACCATCGCCGACGCGACACCGCCTCGGGCCCGTCACCGTGGCGAACGCGACACCGCCTCCGGCCCGTCACCGCCTCAGGCGGCAACGACCGGCCGCCGCGCCCTCGGACGCTACGACCAGGTCGCGACGAGGTACCCCACCCCGTACGGCGCGTCCTCGTACAGCAGTGACCCGGTGAGGTCCGTGCCCGCGGCCGCACCCGCCAGGACCTGCCAGGGCGCCCGGCCGGAGGCCTTCAGCTCGTCAGCGAGCCCCGCGTCCAGCGCCTGGAGTGCCGCCACGTCCGCATCGCCGAGCGCACGCGCCACCTCCGCGTCGAAGGGGGCCGCGCGTTCGTCGAGGTAGCCCGGCGCCTTCACGGTGCGGCAGGCGCTGCCGTCCCCCATCACCAGCAGTGCGACCCGCTCGGCGCGCGCCGCCAGCTCCGCGCCCGTCTGCGCGCACCGCTCCGGGGCAAGGGTCCGCGCCACGGCCAGGCCCTCGATCGGGGCGTCCGACCATCCGGTGCGGCCCAGCAGCCAGCCGGCCACCGCGAGCGAGGGCGGCAGCACGGGCTCGGCGGGCGCGTCCTCGCCCTGGCCCAGCGTGACGTCGACGTCCACGCCGAAGCCGCGGAACGAGCCGCGCGCTCCCTGGGCGTACGTCCCCGCTTCCTCGGCGGCCCCGACGACGACGAGCCGGTCGGGGCGGGCGGCGGCGAGGACGCCCAGCGCGTCGGTGCACGCGGCACGGGCGGCGTCCAGCTCGGGGGCGGCACCCGCGGCGACCTCGGGCACGAGGAGCGGCGGGCAGGGGCAGACGGCGGCGGCGACAAGCATGATCGGCAGGGTAACCCGGCGCGCGCCCGGCCCCGGAAGCGGACGGGGACACGTCCGCCGGCCGGCGGACGTGTCCCCGTGAGTGCGCGGAGGCGGCAGGAGCCGCTAGTCGCAGCCGCAGCCGCTGCCCGTGGCGACCGGCAGCGGGGCGGGGGCGCCGATCTTCGGCAGGCCCAGCATCACGCCGGCCGGCTTGGCCTTCTCCGCCTCCTGGCGCTTCTGCCAGGCGTCGCCCGCGCGCGTGCGGCGCACGGCCAGCACCGGGCCCTCGGCCAGGAGGTGGTGCGGCGCGGCGTAGGTGACCTCGACGGTGACGACGTCACCGGGGCGCACCTCCTGCTCGGGCTTGGTGAAGTGGACCAGCCGGTTGTCGGGGGCGCGGCCGGACAGGCGGCGCGTGGCGTCGTCCTTGCGGCCCTCGCCCTCGGCGACCATCAGCTCCAGCGTGCGGCCGACCTGCTTCTTGTTCTCCGCCCAGGAGATCTCCTCCTGGAGGGCGACCAGCCGCTCGTAGCGGGTCTGGACGACCTCCTTCGGGATCTGGTTCTCCATGGTCGCGGCCGGGGTGCCGGGACGCTTGGAGTACTGGAAGGTGAAGGCCTGCGCGAACCGGGCCTCGCGCACCACGTGCAGCGTCTGCTCGAAGTCCTCCTCGGTCTCGCCGGGGAAGCCGACGATGATGTCGGTGGTGATCGCGGCGTCGGGGATGGCGGCGCGGACCTTCTCGATGATCCCGAGGTAGCGCTCCTGGCGGTAGGAGCGGCGCATCGCCTTCAGGACGGTGTCGGAACCGGACTGCAGCGGCATGTGCAGCTGCGGCATCACGTTCGGCGTCTCGGCCATGGCGGCGATGACGTCGTCGGTGAAGTCGCGGGGGTGCGGGGAGGTGAAGCGCACGCGCTCCAGTCCCTCGATCTTCCCGCAGGCGCGCAGCAGCTTGCTGAAGGCCTCCCGGTCGCCGATGTCGGAACCGTAGGCGTTGACGTTCTGCCCGAGCAGGGTGATCTCGCTGACGCCCTCGGCGACCAGGGCCTCGACCTCGGCGAGGATGTCGCCGGGGCGGCGGTCCTTCTCCTTGCCGCGCAGCGCGGGCACGATGCAGAAGGTGCAGGTGTTGTTGCAGCCCACGGAGATCGACACCCAGGCCGCGTAGGCGCTCTCGCGGCGGGTGGGCAGCGTGGACGGGAACGCCTCCAGCGACTCGGCGATCTCGACCTGCGCCTCCTCCTGCACGCGGGCGCGCTCCAGCAGGACCGGCAGCTTGCCGATGTTGTGCGTGCCGAAGACGACGTCCACCCAGGGCGCCTTCTTCACGATGGTGTCGCGGTCCTTCTGCGCGAGGCAGCCGCCGACCGCGATCTGCATGCCCGGCCGCTGCGCTTTCTTGGGCGCCAGCCGGCCCAGGTTGCCGTAGAGCCGGTTGTCGGCGTTCTCGCGGACGGCGCACGTGTTGAACACCACGACGTCGGCGTCGCCGTCGGAACCCTCGGGCGCGCGCACGTACCCGGCGTCTTCGAGCAGGCCGGCGAGCCGCTCGGAATCGTGGACGTTCATCTGGCACCCGTAGGTGCGTACTTCGTAGGTCTTGACGTCCACTGCTGGGCTCCGGTCGCTGCTGGTCATGCCTTACAGGGTAGGCGGTTCCGGGACCACCCCGGTCCGGGCTGTGGACAACGCCCGCCGCCCCCTGGGGACAACCGGTTCCCGCACCCGCGGACGGCGGCCTCACCCATCTGCGAGCCGGCCGCGCTCGACGGCCTCACGGGTCCACGAGCCTCGCCGCTCTGGACGGCTTCACGCGTCCACGAGCCTCGCCGCTCAGGACGGCCTCACGGGTCCACGAGCCCCGCGCGGATCGCGTAGCGGGTCAGTTCCAGGCGGTCGCGCAGGCCGAGTTTCTGCAGGATGTTCGCGCGGTGCCGTTCGACGGTCTTGACGCTGATGAACAGCAGTTCGCCGATCTCCTTGGACGTGTGGCCCTCGGCGACCAGCTTGAGGATCTCCTCCTCCCGCTCGGTGACGGCCCGCTCGGGCAGCCCGTCGCCGCGGTGCAGCCGGTCGAGGTACGAGCGCACCAGGGCTCGCTCGGCGCCCGGGTAGATGAACGGCTCGTCCCGCATGGCCGCCCGGCACGCCTCGACGAGGTCGCGGTCGGCGACGGACTTCAGGACGTAGCCGCTCGCGCCCGCCTTGAGGGCCTCGAAGAAGTACTGCTCGTTGTCGTACATGGTGAGGATCAGCAGGCGCAGGTCCGGCAGTCGCCGTGACAGCTCGCGGGCCGCCTGCAGGCCGGTCATGCGGGGCATGGCGATGTCCAGGACCGCGAGGTCCGGCGCACACGCGCGTGCCAGCTCGACCGCCTCGGCTCCGTCGCCGGCCTCGGCGACGACGGTGAGGTCGGGCTCCGACTCCAGGATGAGGCGCACCCCCCGCCGTACCAGGGTGTGGTCGTCGGCGAGCAGGACACGGACGGGACGGCCGGTCATCGCGTGCCTCCCTCGTCGCCGGGGTGCGGGCGCTGCGGTATGCACAACCGTACGTCCGTGCCGCCGCCCGGTGCCGGGGCGACGGTGAGGTCGGCGCCGACCAGCAGGGCGCGCTCGCGCATGCCGCTGATGCCGGCGCCCTCGACGGCCCCGGCCGCCCCGGTGCCGTTGTCCCGCACCAGCAGTTCGACACCCGCCGTGCCGGCGCTCAGCCGCAGTTCGGCGCGGTCGGCGCCGGAGTGGCGGGCGGTGTTGGTGAGGGCCTCCTGCGCGACCCGGTACAGCACGAGTTCGGTCTCCGAGGGCAGCGGCGCCAGGTCGGCGGCCAGGTCGTGCCGGACGGTCAGCCCGTGCCCGGAGAACTCGGCGGCGAGCGAGCGCAGCGCGCTCAGCAGCCCGAGTTCCTCCAGTACGGCGGGCCGCAGCCGGCGGGCGATGCGCCGGATCTCGTCCAGTCCCGCGCGGGTGGCCTCCTGGGCCTGGCCCACCTCCTCGCGCAGCTCCGCAGGGACCCGGTCGGCGACGCTCCGGAGCTGGAGCAGCACGGCGGTCAGGGTCTGCCCGACCTCGTCGTGCAGTTCGCGCGCGACGCGGTGGCGTTCCCGCTCCTGCGCGGAGAGCACGCGCGCCGCGCCCGCGGCCCGCTCGGCGGCGAGCCGGTCGAGCATCGCGTTGTACGTCGTGATCAGCCCCGCCGTCTCCGTCGGACCGGCGACCTGCGGCCGCGCCCCCGGGCGGAGCAGATCGGCGGTGGCCATGGCCCCGGCCAGCCGGGTGAGCGGGGCGAGCCCCACCCTCAGGACGGCGGCGTTGACGACGAGCAGCGCGGCCAGGCCGCCGACCACCACGAGCGCCTCGCCGGGCAGGATGGGCGTGGAGACGGTGACCGGGCCGAGCAGCAGCGCGGTGGCGATCACCAGGCCGGTCGCGTTGAGGGAGAAGATCCTCCAGAACAGCGACACCCGCCCGGTACCTCCTCTTCCGCTTCCACTTCCGCTGCGCGCCCACGGCGCTGCCGTCACCAGCTTCCGCGCCGCGCGCGCACCGCGTCCATCCGTGCTGACACCCATGTCGCCACCGTACGGAAGGGTGGCAGCATGGCGGCTCGGCGCCGGCCGTGAACGATCACCGGCGGTGCCCGCACGACCGGCGAGGGAAAGGGAAGAAACGTGTCTGCGCCACGCCTGAGGGCGACACCGCTGCCGGGTATCGGAGTCCAGTACGACCTGGTGACACGGGAGCAACGGCATCTGTCGGTGGTGGCGCACCGGGACGGCACCCGCACCCTGAGCGTGTACCGGGCCGACGACCCCGACTCCTGCGCGCACTCACTCCGGTTGACCGGCTCGGAGGCGGACACGCTGGTCGACGCGCTGATGCCCGCCCACCACAGCGCGAACCTGCTGCACACCACGGACCTGGGGCTGGTGGCCGAGCGGATCGAGATCGCGGCGACCTCGCACTGGAACGGCCGGCTGCTCGGCGAGACCCGGATGCGGACGGAGACGGGCGCGTCGATCGTCGCGGTGCTGCGCCGCGCCGAAGCCGTCCCCTCTCCCACGCCGGACTTCCGGCTGGCGGGCGGGGACACGCTGATCGTGATCGGCACCCGCGAGGGTGTGGACGCCGCCGCCGCGATCCTCGGGCGGGAGTGAGCCGCCGGTGCACTCCTCCGCGGTTCTGCTCATCGAGTTCGGTTCCATCATCCTCGGCCTCGGGCTGCTCGGCCGGATGGCCGCCCGGTTCAGCTTCTCGCCGATCCCCCTGTATCTGCTGGCCGGGCTCGCGTTCGGCGAGGGCGGGCTGCTGCCGCTGGGCGCGAGCGAGGAGTTCGTCGCCACCGGTGCCGAGATCGGCGTCATCCTGCTGCTGCTCATGCTGGGCCTGGAGTACACGGCCAGCGACCTCGTCTCCAACCTCCGTACGCACTATCCGGCAGGCCTGGTCGACGGCGCGCTGAACGCCCTGCCGGGCGCCGCCGCCGCGCTGCTGCTCGGCTGGGGGCCGGTCGCGGCCGTGGTCCTCGCCGGTGTCACCTGGATCTCGTCCTCCGGCGTGATCGCCAAGGTGCTCGGCGACCTGGGCCGGGTCGGCAACCGGGAGACACCGGTCATCCTCAGCGTGCTGGTCCTGGAGGACCTGGCCATGGCGGTCTACCTGCCGATCGTCACCGCTTTGGTGGCGGGCGCCGGGTTCGCCGCGGGCAGCGTGACGCTGGCGATCGCGCTGGGCGTCGCGGGGGTCGTCCTGTTCGTCGCGGTGCGCTACGGCCGGCTCATCTCCCGTTTCGTCTCCAGCGACGACCCGGAGAAGCTGCTGCTGGTGGTGCTGGGCCTGACGATCCTGGTCGCCGGTGTCGCGCAGCAGCTGCAGGTGTCCGCGGCGGTGGGCGCGTTCCTGGTCGGCATCGCGCTGTCCGGGGAGGTGGCGGAGGGCGCGCACGCGCTGCTGAGCCCGCTGCGGGACCTGTTCGCCGCGGTGTTCTTCGTCTTCTTCGGCCTGCACACCGATCCGGCGAGCATCCCGCCGGTGCTGCTGCCGGCGCTCGCGCTCGCCGCGGTCACCGCGCTGACGAAGATCGCCACGGGGTACTGGGCGGCCCGGCGCGCGGGGATCTCGCCCAAGGGACGCTGGCGTGCGGGCGGTGCGCTGGTGGCGCGCGGCGAGTTCTCGATCGTCATCGCGGGCCTCGCGGTGACGGCGGGCATCGAACCGTCGCTGGGCCCGCTGGCCACGGCGTACGTCCTGATCCTGGTCGTCGTCGGCCCGCTCACCGCGCGATACACCGAGCCCCTGGCGATGCTCTGGTCCCGGCGCCGGGGCGGGGCGGTGGCCGCCGCGCCCTCAGGGGAGGCCGTGGTGGGGGCGACGGCCCCGGGCACCACGGACGCCCTGGAGGACGAAGCACGGGCGCGGACGGCGGTCCCCCGGGACTGAGCCGGCGGTTCGCGCGCTCAGGCGGCGCTCTCACCTCCCGTCTCGGCACGCACGGGCTGGCCTGCCCTCTCGGCAGGGCCCGACCGGTCTCCCGTTCCGTCACCGCCCGCCTGGGCAGCCTCCGCGCGGACAGCCCCCGCCGGGCCGGGCTGCCACCCCTGCCGGCGCAGTACGGCGGCGACGTCCGGCGCCTCGTAGTGGTCGCCCTTGAGCACCTTGCCGTCGGCGCGGCGGGCGACGGTGCCGTCGGGGCCGAGCTTGGTCATGTTCGACCGGTGGACCTCGGCGATCACCTGGTCGAGGTCGATGCCGTGCACCAGCGCGGTGCCGTACGCGACGTACACCACGTCGGCCAGTTCGTGGGCGAGCTTGTCGAGCGGGCCGGACACCGACACCTCGGCCACCTCCGCCGCCTCCTCGGCGAGCAGCTCACCCCGGTGGGCGGCGAGGTCGGGCGGCACCTCGGTGGGCGTGCTGCGGACGTCGAGGCCGAAGGCGAGGTGGAACGCGCGGACGAGGTCGGCGGGCGAGGAACTCATGCACCCGACTGTAGGGGCCGCCACTGACAACGCCGCCACTCACCGTCACCACCGCCGCACAGGCGCCGTGACACTCACCGCGCAGAGGCGCCGTGACACGCACCGCCGCAGAGGCGCCGTGACACTCACGACGCCACCACCACGCTCCGTGACAGTTGCGGCACCGCCGCGCCGGGGCTCCCCTGCCTCCCGCCCCGCCCCGGCCGCCGTGACTCCCTCGTGACCGCCGGCGCTGGTCAGCGCGCGGCAGCGCCTGGCAGGATCGCGCCCATGTCCAAGCTCCTCCCCCGTATCGGCAGGCGCCGGGCCCTGACCGGCGCGGCCGCCGGCGTCGTGGCGCTCGGCCTGCTGCTGTGGTGGCTGCTGCCGCTGGGCGAGGAGCCGCCGCGCGGCACGATCACGATCAGCACCGGCACGCCGAGCGGGGTCTACCAGGACTACGCCCAGCGGCTGCGCACCGCGCTCGCCAAGGACATGCCGCAGCTGAAGGTCCGCCTGCTGACCAGCGACGGCTCGCAGGAGAACGTCACGCGCGTGGCGACCGGCGAGTCCGACTTCGCGATCGCCGCGGCCGACGCGGTGGAGACCTACGCGCTCAAGGGCGGCCGGGGCGCGGACCGGCTGCGCGGCGTGGCCCGGCTGTACGACGACTACGTCCAGCTCGTCGTCGCGCGGGACTCGGGCATCCGCTCGATCGCGGACCTGCGCGGCAAACGCGTGGCCATAGGGCCGCCGGAGTCGGGGGTGCGACTGATCGCCGACCGGGTGCTGCGGGTGTCCGGCATCGACGCGGAGCGTGACATCACGCCGGAGGCCGACGGCATCGGCAGCGCGCCGCGGCGGCTGCGGGAGGGGGCGATCGACGCGTTCTTCTGGTCGGGCGGCGTGCCCACCGACGGGGTGCGGCAGCTCGTCGGCTCCTTCCCGATCCGGTTCGTGCCGATCGGGCCGGACCTGGTCGGCCGGCTGCACCGCGAGGGCGACGCCACGCGCTACTACCGAGCCACGAACATGCCGGAGTCGGCCTATCCGACCGTGCAGAACGGCGCAGCCGTCCCGAGCATGGCGGTGTCCAACCTGCTGATCACCCGCGCGGACATCGATCCGCGGCTGACCGAGTGGATCACCCGCACCGTGATCAAGAGCCGGGACGGCATCGGCGCGCACGTGCACTCCGCGCAGCTCGTGGACCTGCGCACGGCGATCTACACCGACCCGCTCCAGCTTCACGAGGGCGCGCGCAGCTACTACCGCTCGGTGAAGCCGTAAAAGCCCCCTCAGTGGAGCCGTAAGCCCCCTCGGTGTGAAGCCGTAAGCCCCCCGCTGAGGCCGTGTGCCCCTCGCGCCCCGAGGCCGGTCACGCCGTGAGGCCCGTCAGCCCGCCCTCCCGGTGCCGGTCACGCCGTGAGACCGGTCAGCCCGCCCTCCCCCGGCGCCTCCTGCTGCGGTGGGTGCCGGGGCACGGTCACCGTGACCACCAGGCCGTGCGGCTCGTGATGGCCGTACGACAGGGAGCCGCCGCCCGCCGCGAGCAGCGCGCGCGTGATGGACAGCCCGAGGCCGGACCCCTTGACGTTCTGGTGCCGGCCGCTGCGCCAGAAGCGGTCGCCGATGCGGGTCAGCTCCTCGTCGGTGAGGCCGGGACCGTTGTCGGTGACGACGACGGTCGCCGTGTCGCCGCCCGCCGCGACCGCCACCTCGACGCGCTCCCCGGCGGGCGTGAACTTCACCGCGTTGTCGATCACCGCGTCCAGCGCCGAGGACAGGGTCACCGGGTCGGCCCAGGCGGTCGTGGGCGGGCAGTCGCCGACCAGGCGTACCCCCTTGGCCTCGGCCGTGGGCGCCCACGCCGCGACGCGTTCCTCGGCCAGCGCCCCGATGTCGGTGATCGTCAGGTCCGCCTCGGCGTGCTCGGCGAGGGCGAGGTCGAGCAGGTCGTCCAGGACCTGCGCGAGCCGCTTGCCCTCAGCCTGCACCGAGGCGATCTCCGCGTTGCCCTCCGGGAGTTCGAGTGCCAGCAGTTCGATGCGCAGCAGCAGCGCGGCGAGGGGGTTGCGCAGCTGGTGCGAGGCGTCGGCGACGAAGGCGCGCTGCTGCTCCAGCACGTCCTCGACGTGGTCCGCCATCTCGTTGAACGACTTGGCCAGCCGCCTGAGTTCCGGTGGCCCGCCGGCCGCCGCCACCCGGGACTTCAGGCGCCCGGTGGCGATGTCGTGCGTGGTGGCGTCCAGGATGCGCACCGGTCTGAGGACCCAGCCGGTCAGCCGCAGCGCGGCGCCGACCGCGAGCAGCATGGCGGCGAGCAGACCCGAGCCGATGACCAGCCAGCCGCGCAGGATCCGCGAGCGCATCTCGCCGGTGGGCGAGTCGGTGACGACGACGGCGACCACGTCCCCGTCGCGGATCACCGGTGAGGCGACGACGAGACGGCCGCGCTGCCAGGGCCAGACCTGCTCCGGGTCGTGGCTGCGCCGGCTGAGCAGCGCCTCCTCGTACGCGCGCCGCACCTCGCCCGTGCGGGGGAGGAAGAAGTCGGCGGGGGCGTGCGCCATGGGGGTGTCGGTGCGGTAGAAGACGCCCGACCGGATGCCGTACACCTCGTAGTAGCTGGCGAGCTCGCGGCTGAGCGTCTCCAGCCGCTCGTCGCCGGGGTTGCGGTCGGCGGTGGCCGCGGTGTCGACGTACTGGGCGAGGGCCGCGAAGCGGGCGGTGTCGTCGATCCGGTCGACGACCACCTTCTGCTGCTGGGCGGCGGCCACGCTGACGGCCAGCGGGATGCCGAGGGCGAGCAGCACCGCCGCCATCAGGACGATGAGCAGCGGCAGCAGGCGCGTGCGCACCCCGCCCCCGCTAGGCGGCCGGGGCGACGAGCCGGTAGCCGACGCCGCGTACGGTCTCGATGAGGGCCGGCATGCGCAGCTTGGCGCGCAGGGAGGCGACGTGCACCTCCAGGGTGCGGCCCGTTCCCTCCCAGCTCGTGCGCCAGACCTCGCTGATGATCTGCTCGCGGCGGAAGACCACGCCGGGCCGCTGGGCGAGCAGCGCGAGCAGGTCGAACTCCTTGCGGGTGAGCTGGACGACGCAGCCGTCCACGGTGACCTGACGGGTGGGCAGCTCGATGCGCACGGGGCCGAGGCGGACGGCGGTGTCGATGCTGCCGGTGGTCTCCTCGGGGGCGGGGCGTCTGCGGCTGACGGCGTGGATGCGGGCGAGGAGCTCCCCCGTGTCGTACGGCTTGACCACGTAGTCGTCGGCGCCGAGGTTCAGGCCGTGGATGCGGGAGCGCACGTCGGAGCGCGCGGTGACCATGATCACCGGGGTGGTGGTGCGCTTGCGGATCTTGCTGCAGACCTCGTAGCCGTCCTGGTCCGGCAGGCCCAGGTCGAGCAGGACGACACCGAAGCCGGGGCCCTCCGGGACGAGCGCCTGCAGGGCCTCCTCGCCGTTGCGCGCGTGCGTGACCTCGAAACCGTGCCGGGCCAGGACCGCGGACAGCGCTGCGGCGACGTGGTTGTCGTCCTCGACCAGCAGCAGTCTCATCCCGGCCTCCTCCGATTCATCGGGCGTACGGTTTGCCTGAGTAACAACGTGTGCACGCGCGCGTGCACCATGGCAGTCACGCCGATGGACTAGGACGGCGTCAAGAGCGTTCCGGTTGCCCGGGACTTTAGTTATCCGGCCGATACGTCCCAAGGTCCTCCCCAGGTCACAAGTGCTACGACACGTGTCCGATTGCTATCGGATCGTGATGCTCAGATTCCCCTCAGATGTAATGACGCTGGTCGAGGCTGGTTACTACATTCCACCGAAACCGAGGAGGACGGAGCCTGAGAGCGATGACCGAAGTATCGGTGGCCAAGCAAGACGTGGCCTCCAGCGACGAACTCGTCGTCCTGAAGAGCGTCAACAAGCACTTCGGCGCGTTGCACGTGCTCCAGGACATCGATCTGACGATCGCGCGCGGCGAGGTGGTCGTGGTCATCGGACCTTCCGGGTCCGGTAAGTCCACCCTGTGCCGCACCATCAACCGCCTGGAGACCATCGACTCCGGCTCGATCACCATCGACGGCAAGCCACTGCCGGCCGAGGGCAAGGCCCTGGCCCGGCTGCGGGCCGACGTCGGGATGGTCTTCCAGTCCTTCAACCTCTTCGCGCACAAGACCGTGCTCGAGAACGTGATGCTGGGCCAGATCAAGGTGCGCAAGGCCGACAAGAAGCAGGCCGAGGAGAAGGCGCGCGCCCTGCTGGACCGGGTCGGCGTGGGCACGCAGGCCGACAAGTACCCCGCGCAGCTCTCCGGTGGTCAGCAGCAGCGCGTCGCGATCGCGCGGGCGCTGGCCATGGACCCGAAGGTGATGCTCTTCGACGAGCCCACCTCGGCGCTCGACCCGGAGATGATCAACGAGGTGCTGGAGGTCATGCAGCAGCTCGCCCGTGAGGGCATGACCATGGTCGTCGTCACCCACGAGATGGGCTTCGCACGTTCGGCTGCAAACCGCGTGGTGTTCATGGCGGACGGCCGGATCGTCGAACAGGCTGCGCCCGACCAGTTCTTCAGCGCCCCGCGCAGCGACCGGGCCAAGGACTTCCTGTCGAAGATCCTGCACCACTGACCGTCTGTGCGTCGCCGCACACCGAGAGCCCCGCATCTTTCTTCACGCAAAGGATGTCCACCATGAAGCTCCGCAAGGTCACCGCCGCCTCGGCCGTCGTCCTCGGCATCGCCCTGACCGCCACCGCCTGCGGCGGCGGCAACAAGGACAACTCGTCGTCCTCCAGCGGCGGCGGCAACAAGATCAAGATCGGCATCAAGTACGACCAGCCCGGTCTCGGCCTGAAGGAGCCGAACGGCGACTTCTCCGGCTTCGACGTGGACGTGGCCACGTACATCGCGGGCCAGCTCGGCTACAAGCCGGACCAGATCCAGTTCGTGGAGACCAAGAGCGCCGACCGCGAGAACGCGCTCGCGCGCGGTGACGTGAAGTTCATCGTGGCCACGTACTCGATCACGCCGAAGCGCCAGGCGAAGGTCGACTTCGCCGGTCCCTACCTGCTGGCCCACCAGGACCTGCTGATCAAGAAGGACTCGGACATCAGCAAGGGCACGGACCTCAACGGCAAGAAGCTGTGTTCCGTGACCGGCTCCACCTCGGCGCAGAACGTCCAGCAGAAGATCGCCCCGAAGGCCCAGCTGAAGGAGTACAGCGGCTACTCCGAGTGCATCGCCGGCCTGCAGAGCGGCGCCGTGGACGCCGTGACCACCGACGACTCGATCCTCGCGGGCTTCGCCGCGCAGGACAAGTACAAGGGCCAGTTCAAGCTCGCCGGCCTGAAGCTGAGCAACGAGAACTACGGCGTCGGCGTGAAGAAGGGCGACACCGAGCTCGTCAACAAGATCAACAAGGCGATCGAGCAGATGGAGAGCAGCGGCGCCTGGGAGGCCGCCGTGAAGAAGAACTTCGGCCCGGCCAACTACCAGAACGAGCCGGCCCCGAAGATCGGCCAGATCGTCCAGTAAGGCGACCGCCCAGTAAGGCGACCCACCGCAACCAGCTCGGGGTCCCCCTGGTGCGCGCCGCCGCCGGCCGCCCTGCCGGCGGCGGCGCGCCCCGCCCTCCACGTACGTCATCCACCCGGAAGCGCGGGAGATCGTGTTCGACTTTCTTGAAGGCTACGACGTCCTAGGGGCGTTCTGGATGACGGTGAAACTCACCGTCTTCTCGGCCGTGGGCTCCCTGATCTGGGGCACCCTGCTGGCCGGGATGCGGGTCAGCCCGGTCCCGCTGATGCGCGGCTTCGGCACCGCCTACGTGAACATCGTGCGGAACATCCCGCTGACGGTGATCATCGTGTTCTCCTCGCTCGGCCTCGCCGACATCTTCGGCGTGACCCTGGGTGCCCCCGACGACTTCAAGCTCCAGGGCTTCCGGCTCGCGATCCTCGGCCTGGTCGCCTACACCGCGGCCTTCGTCTGCGAGGCGATCCGCTCCGGCATCAACACGGTTCCCCTCGGCCAGGCCGAGGCGGCCCGCGCGATCGGGCTGAACTTCAGCCAGACCCTGCGGCTGATCGTCCTCCCGCAGGCCTTCCGGGCGGTCATCGGCCCGCTGGCCAACGTGCTGATCGCCCTGACCAAGAACACCACGGTGGCCGCTGCCATCGGTGTGGCCGAAGCGGCCTCCCTGATGAAGTCGATGATCGAGAACGAGGCGCAGACGCTCGCCATCGGTGCGGTCTTCGCCTTCGGCTTCGTGGTCCTGACCCTGCCCACGGGCCTCATCCTCGGCTGGCTCGGCAAGCGACTGGCGGTGAAGCGATGAGTTCCGTCCTCTACGACACACCCGGGCCCCGGGCCAAGCGGCGCAACGTCCTGATCTCGGTCGTCTTCTTCGTCCTCCTCGCCCTGCTGGTGTGGTGGATCTGGCAGACGCTGGACGACCACGGGCAGCTCACGAGCGCGATGTGGAAGCCGTTCGTCCAGGCCGACGCGTGGACGACGTACCTGATCCCCGGCCTGGGCAACACGCTCAAGGCGGCCGCGCTCGCCATGGTCATCGCCCTTCCGCTGGGCGCGGTCTTCGGCATCGCACGCCTGTCCGACCACCGGTGGGTCCGGGTGCCGTCCGCCGTGGTGGTGGAGTTCTTCCGGGCCATCCCGGTGCTGCTGCTGATGCTGTTCGCGAACGAGCTGTACTCCCGCTACACGAACGTCACCAGCGAGGACCGGCCCCTCTACGCGGTCGTCACCGGCCTGGTCCTCTACAACGCCTCGGTGCTCGCCGAGGTCGTCCGGGCGGGCATCCTGGCCCTGCCCAAGGGCCAGACCGAGGCGGCGTACGCGATCGGCCTGCGCAAGACCCAGACGATGACCAGCATCCTGCTGCCGCAGGCGGTCACGGCCATGCTGCCGGCGATCGTCAGCCAGCTCGTCGTCATCGTGAAGGACACCGCGCTGGGCGGTGTGATGATCGGCTTCAACGAGCTGCTGAACGCGCGCAGCACCCTCGCGGCCAACTACGCCAACGTCATTCCGAGCTTCATCGTCGTGGCGGCCATCTACATCGTGCTGAACTTCCTCCTGACCTCGTTCGCGAGCTGGCTGGAGGGCTACCTGCGGCGCAGCAAGCGCAGCACGGGCGCGGTCCTCGGCGCGGAGGACATGGAGGAGCTGAACCCGGCGGCGACCGGCGGCACCTACGGAACCGGGGCCGGCGGCGCCGTCTGATCCCTCGTCAAGCAGCTTGACCCACACGGAGGCAGTGGCATGATCGCCACTGCCTCCGTCACTTGACGCAAGCTTCGGCAATGGGTTGCATACGTTCTGTGATCGTGCACCCTGCTCCAACCTGTTGTTCACATACGTCCCCGAGGACACCGCTGCGAGCAGGGGGCGCCGCGCCGTGGACCCGGTGATCATCGTCGGAGCGGGGCCCGTGGGGCTCACGCTCGCCCTGGCGCTGGCCCGCCAGGAGGTGCCGTCGGTCGTGCTCGACGAGGGCCCCGGCAAGGACGAACCCCGGCTCGCCCGCACGGTCGTGCTGCGCGAGGACACCGTCGCCCTGCTGGAGCGGCTGACCGGAATGCCGCTGGGCGAGGCGGGCCTGCGTTGGGCCGGATGGCGGTCGATGCGGCGCAAGCAGGTGATGCGCGAGATCTCCTTCGAGGAAGCCGAGTCCGCGCCCCTGCATGTCGCGCAGCACGTCCTGACCGGCGCCCTGCGCGCCGCCCTGGCCGCCGAACCCCTGGTCGACATCGCCGCCGACAGCCGTCTGGACAGCCTCGAACAGGAGCCGTCCGGCGTCACGGCCCACACCCGCGGCCCCAACGGCACCTGGTGGCGGGGCAGTTATCTCGTCGGCTGCGACGGCCCCCGCTCCACCGTGCGCAAACTCGCCGACATCCGCTTCCCGGGCCGTACGGCCGTGGAGCGGTACGCCGTCGCCGCCCTGCGCACCCGGCTGCCCTGGGACGGCGAGGCCGTACTGCACCGCCTGCCGCCGTGGCGCACCTCCGGCCCGACCGCCGGTGAGGTCGTCGCCCGGCCGCTGCCGGACGGTGTGTGGCGGCTGGACTGGCTGCTGCCGCCCGGCAAGGACCTGGTCACCCCCGAGGTGCTGCTGACGCGGATCCGCGAGACGCTGGCCGGCTGGCACGACGGCACGACCCCGCCGTACGACCTGCTGGACACCGGTGTGCACACCGTCCACCACCGCCTGGCCCGACGCTGGCGCTCCGGGCGGCTGTTCCTGGCCGGAGACGCCGCCCATCTGCTGGGCACCCTCGGCACCCAGGGCCTGGACGAGGGACTGCGCGACGCCGACAACCTCGCCTGGAAGCTGGCGCTGGCCTGGCACCACGGCCCGCGCGAGGCGCTGCTCGACAGCTACCAGGCGGAGCGGCGCGCCCTCGTCGCCGCCCGGCTGCGCGCCGCCGACCAGGTCCTGCCGCTGCTGCGCGGCGGTGGCGGACTGCGGTCGTACGTCCCCGGCGCGACCCGCGGACACGACGCCCTGCTCACCGAGGGCCACCTGGGCCGTGGCCCGCTCGGCGAGACCGGGACCTACGCGGACTCGCCGCTCGCGCCCCGGCACCTGGAGGCGGAGGTGCCCGTCGCCACCCCGCCCGGCGCGCAGGTCGAGGACGTCCGGGTCACCGCGGAGGATGGTTCCTTCGTCCAGCTGCGCGAACGGCTCGGCCGTGGCGCCCTGCTCGTCGTCCTGGTCGCGCCCGGCACCGGCGTGTGGGAGCGCAAGCACTGGGTCACGGCCGGGATCATGCCGCGGCTGGCCGCCGCGGTGACCGCCCTGCCGCATCCGGCGGAGCTGCTCGTCGCCGAGGAGTACCCGGGCGCCGCCGCCCACACGGTGCTGCTGGTGCGCCCCGACGGCCACCTGGTGACCGCGCTGAGCGGGGTACGCCCGGCCGACCTGTACGCCGCCGCCGAGGCCACCGTGGGCGGCCCGGCACGGGCGGAGGCGACGGCCGGCTCCGCCGCGAAGTGACCCCCGCTCGCCGTCACATGGCACGCGTCGTCTCGCACTACGTCACCGCCGGTACCTCGTCACGGCCGGACCCGGCTCGCCGTCACTGTGCGTCCGCATAGTGACGGTGAGTTGACCGTCCCGGACCGTCGTGGTGTACTCCGAGCGTGACCGACACCGATGTGCGCCTGTGGCGGAGGGTCCATATGGACCTGCTCCGGTACGCGGGCTGCGTGTGTCGTCCGTCCTGCTGAATTCGCATCCCCCCTTTTCCTGCCGCGCGCGTCGTGCCGTCGGTCCTGCCCGCAGGTCCTGCCCGTCGTGCCGTCGCGCGCCGGCGACGCGAACGCTCAACAGGACGGTGCCCGTGTCTGTCTCCCCCTCGCTGTCTGCCTCCCCTGCGCTCCCCTCTGCCCTGAACAACGTCCCGGCCGGCGCTGTGGTGCCCACTCAGGCGGATCTTCTGGACTTCGCCCGGCGCACGGCCGCCGACGCCACACTGATCGACTCGCTCCCGCTCGACCCCGAAGGCCGCACCTGGGTGCGCCTGGACGGTCCCGGCGGCAGCGAGGCCTGGCTGATCGGCTGGCCGCCCGGCACCGGAACCGGCTGGCACGACCACGCCGACTCCGTCGGCGCCTTCGTCACCGCGCGCGGTGAGCTCCGCGAGAACGCGCTGGCGGCGCGGCTGCCCACCGACGGCTGGAAGACGCTGGAACTGACCGACGGGGTGGACCGGACACGGCTGCTGCCGGCAGGCCGCGGCCGCTCCTTCGGCCACCACCACGTCCACGAGGTGCTCAACGAGTCCACGGCCGAGCACGCCGTCTCCGTGCACGCCTACTACCCGCCGCTCCCGCGCATCCGCCGTTACAGCCGGGCGGGTCAGATCCTGCGCCTGGAGCAGGTCGAACGCCCGGAGGACTGGCAGTGAGCGGCGAAGGTCCCGTCGGTGTCGACGAGTTGCTGGAGCGGGTGCGCGCGGGGTACGCGCGCGTGACGGCCGACGAGGCGTACGCAGCCGCCGGCGCGGGCGAGGCCCTGCTGGTGGACATCCGGTACGCGGCGCTGCGGGAGCGGGACGGTCTGATCCCGGGCGCGGTCGTGGTGGAGCGCAACGAACTGGAATGGCGCCTCGATCCGCAGGGCAGTCATCGCCTCCCCGAGGCCACGAGCCACGATCTGCGCATCGTGGTGATCTGCAACGAGGGCTACGCCTCCAGCCTGGCGGCCGCCTCGCTGCACCAGCTGGGCCTGCACCGCGCCACGGACCTCGTCGGCGGCTTCCAGGCCTGGCGCGCGGCGGGGCTGCCGGTGACGGTGGCGCACTGAGACGGGGCGGGCGGGCGGCCTGGTCGCCGCCCGCGTGCCGGACTCACAGCTCCCCGTCGTCGAGGAACTCCGTGTCCTCGCCCTCTTCTTCGAGCGCCTGCCGGACGACGCGCAGGGCCATGCCCTCCGGGTAGCCCTTGCGGGCGAGCATGCCGGCGAGGCGGCGCAGGCGCTTGTCGCGGTCGAGGCCGCGGGTGGCGCGGAGCTTGCGGGCGACGAGGTCGCGGGCGGTCGCTTCCTCCTGCTCGCTGTCGAGCTGCGCCACGGCCTCGTCGATCAGGGCGGAGTCGACGCCCTTGGTGCGCAGCTCGCGGGCGAGGGCCCGCCGGGCCAGGCCCCGGCCGTGGTGCCGGGATTCCACCCAGGCGTCCGCGAAGGCGCTGTCATTGATCAGCCCGACCTCCTCGAACCGCGACAGCACCTCCTCGGCGGCCTCCTCCGGGATGTCCCGCTTGCGCAGGGCGTCCGCGAGCTGTTTGCGGGTGCGCGGGGTCCCGGTGAGCAGGCGCAGGCAGATCGCCCGCGCCCGCTCCACCGGGTCCCCCGGAGGCTCCCCCTGCTCGGCCCTCGACGAGGAAGAGGCACCCCCGTCCTCGGCGGACGGCTCCCCGGGCGGGTCCCCGAAGCCGCGTCGCCGACGGCCACGGCCGCCGCGCGTCCCCCCGGCACGCGCGCCGTCCCGTGCGCCGCCCGAGCGACGCGGCTCACCGTCGTCGTACCCGCCGTCGTCCGTGGTGCGGGCCGGGCCCACGTCCTGCCCCTCGGCCCGCTCGGTGAGGGCGTCGAGGTGGGCGTACTCGGCCCAGTCGGTTCGTCGCGTCACGGATCAGCTCTTGGCTGCGGCGGCCTTGGGCTTGGTGGCCTTGGCGGCCGCCGGGGCGGGCACCGTCTTCGCCGCGTCGTCGGCCGCGGCGGTGGAGGCCGCGTCCGCGCCCGGCTCTGCCGCCGGCTCCTCGGCACGCACGCCGACGCCCAGCTTCTCCTTGATCTTCTTCTCGATCTCGTTGGCCAGGTCGGGGTTGTCCTTGAGGAAGTTGCGCGCGTTCTCCTTGCCCTGGCCGAGCTGGTCGCCCTCGTAGGTGTACCAGGCGCCGGCCTTGCGCACGAAGCCGTGCTCCACACCCATGTCGATCAGGCCGCCCTCGCGGCTGATGCCCTGGCCGTAGAGGATGTCGAACTCGGCCTGCTTGAAGGGCGGGGCCACCTTGTTCTTGACCACCTTGCAGCGGGTGCGGTTGCCGACCGCCTCCGTGCCGTCCTTCAGGGTCTCGATGCGGCGGATGTCGATACGCACCGAGGCGTAGAACTTCAGCGCGCGGCCACCGGTCGTGGTCTCCGGGGAGCCGAACATCACGCCGATCTTCTCGCGGAGCTGGTTGATGAAGATCGCGGTGGTCTTGGACTGGTTGAGCGCGCTGGTGATCTTCCGCAGCGCCTGGCTCATCAGACGGGCCTGGAGGCCGACGTGGCTGTCGCCCATCTCGCCCTCGATCTCCGCGCGCGGGACGAGCGCGGCGACGGAGTCGATGACGATGAGGTCGAGCGCGCCGGAGCGGACCAGCATGTCCACGATCTCCAGCGCCTGCTCGCCGTTGTCCGGCTGGGAGAGGATCAGGTTGTCGATGTCGACGCCGAGCTTGCGCGCGTACTCGGGGTCGAGGGCGTGCTCCGCGTCCACGAAGGCGACCTGGCCGCCGGCCTTCTGCGCGTTGGCCACGGCGTGCAGGGTCAGCGTGGTCTTACCGGAGGACTCCGGTCCGTAGATCTCCACGACACGGCCGCGCGGCAGGCCGCCGACGCCGAGGGCCACGTCGAGGGCGGTCGAGCCGGTCGGGATGACCTCGATGGGCTCCTTCGACCTCTCGCCCATGCGCATGACCGCGCCCTTGCCGAATTGCCGTTCAATCTGTGCGAGCGCGGCGTCGAGGGCCTTCTCGCGGTCGGTTCCTGCCATGGGTTCCACCCGATTTGCTTGAGTCGATCGCTTCACGTCAAAGACGCTAACGCCTGCCACTGACAACGCGCCCCGACGCCGGTCCGGCCTGTGGATAACTCCGGGACATACCCCTGCAAAATGGGGCGAAATCCCTTCCGTTGAGCCTTGCCGGAGCCTCCATATGAATGGATGTTCGATTTTTGTGTCAAGCGCGCCACGCGGCACCTCCGAGCGTACGCCCGCGCTCCCGAGCCACCCCGGATCCCGGCCCGGACCGCTGCTTCCGGTGGCGTAGAGGAGGTGCCTCCGGCGGTACGACGACGGCCGGCGCCGCAGCCGCGAAGCTCGGACGCATGGACACGCCCCCGCCGGCCGCCCCGCACGGCACGCCCCCGCCGGCCGCCCCGCACGGCGCACCCGCGCAGCACAGCCCCGGCGGCGCGCCCGCGGCCGCCTCTCCCGCCCCCATTGCCCTCCGCACGCTTCCCCTCCGCCCGGTCGACCGGCTCTGCCGGGCCACGGCGGCCGTCCTGATCGTCTCCGGGCTGGCGCACCTGCTGGTCTTCGCCGTCGACGGCGGCCCCTGGTACGGGCCCGTCTCCTGGCGCAAGCCGGTGACCTTCGGGCTGTCGTTCGGCGTGACGTTGCTCGCGACCGCCTGGGTCACCTCGTACGTGAGCGTCGGCGCGCGGCTGCGGGCGGTGCTGCTGACCGTGTTCGCCGCGGACTGTGTCGTGGAGGTCGGCGGCATCACCCTGCAGGCCTGGCGCCGGGTGCCCTCGCACCTGGACATGGAGACGCCCTTCGACACGGCGGTCTCGATGACGCTCGCGGTGGGCGGCGGCGTGCTGGTGGCGGTGCTGGCCGTCTTCGCCGTCGCGTCCTTCCGGCGCCGGCCGTCCGGCCCCGCCGGCATGCCGCTCGCCGTGCGCTCCGGCTTCGCGATCCTGCTGGTCGGCCTCGCCTCGGGCGCCGCGATGATCGCACGCGGTGTCGTGCTCACCCGCACCGGCCACCAGGAGGCGGCGTACCGCTCGACGGCCCCGCTCAAGCCGCTGCACGCCGTCGGCCTGCACGCCGTGCTCGTGCTGCCCGCGCTGGCCTGGCTGCTGGCGCGCACACCGTGGGACGCGGCGGTGCGGCAGCGGATCGTGGCGGTGGCGCTCGCGTGCTACGTCGCCGCGGTAGCGGGCACGGGCGTGTGGGCGGTGCTCACGTACTAGGCCTCCCGGGTGCCGGACGTCCCTCCGTCGCTCCCGTCGCTCCCGCCGTTCCCGTCGTCGTCGGCTCCGCCCGGCCGTGTCCGGCCCCACAGGCCGCGCGCGCGGGTCAGCGCGCCCGCTCCCGCGCCGCGCGTGCGGTGGCCGTGGACGCGCGGGTCGTCCGTGACGGCGTACCGCTTCACGTACGCCCCGAGGAAGGCCTGCAGCGTGGCGACCGCGGGGATGGCGATGAGCGCGCCGACCGCTCCGAGCAGGGCGGTGCCGGCGATGACCGAGCCGAAGGCGACAGCGGGGTGGATGTCGACGGTCTTCGAGGTCAGCTTCGGCTGCAGCATGTAGTTCTCGAACTGCTGGTAGACCACGACGAAGATCAGCACCCACACCGCGTACAGCGGGTTGACGGTGAACGCGATCAGCATCGGCAGGGCGCCGGCGAGATAGGTGCCGATGGTGGGGATGAACTGCGACACCACACCGACCCACATGCCGAGCACGGGCGCGTACGGGATGCCGAGGGCCTGCAGCATCACGTAGTGCGCGACGGCCGAGATCAGCGCCATCAGCCCGCGCGAGTACAGGTAGCCGCCGGTCTTGTCGACGGCGATCTCCCACGCGCGCAGCACCTCGGCCTGCCGGGCGGGCGGCAGTACCGAGCAGATGCCGCGCCGCAGCCGGGGGCCGTCGGCGGCGAAGTAGAAGGAGAAGAGACCGATCGTCAGCAGTTGGAAGAGCCCACCGAGGACCTGTGCGGACACGTCGAGCACCCCGGCCGCGCTGTTCTGCGCGTACTTCTTCAGCCAGTCGGAGTGGAGCAGTCCCTGCTGGATGTCCAGGCGTTTCAGGTCGGTGTGGAAGGTGCTGTTGATCCAGTGGATGACCGAGTCCAGATAACTGGGGAAGCTCTCGATCATCTTGGTGATCTGCCCGGCCAGCATCGAGCCGAGCAGGGTGACGAACCCGGCGGAGACGATCAGCAGGCCGAGGAAGACCAGGAAGGTGGCCAGCCCGCGGCGCATCCCGCGGGCGGACATCCAGCTCACCGCGGGTTCGACGGCCAGGGCCAGGAAGAACGCGATGAGGATGTTGATCAGCAGCCCGGTGAGCTGGTGGAACGCCCAGCTGCCCAGCTGGAAGGCGGCTATGAGGGCGAGCGCGAGCACCATGGCCCGCGGAAGCCAGCGCGGCATGCGGGCGGCCGGCCCGGCGTCCCCTCCGGCCGGGGGCCGGGTGGGCGGCGTCGTGCCGTTCGCGGTTGCCTGCTGGGCCGGCTGCCCGGTCTCGTCAGTGGGTGCCACGGATCAAGTCTCGCCCACGCCACTGACAACCGGACGACCGCCTGCGATCTTCACCGAGGCTTCCCCTCCCGGACCGGAGCGCGCCGCGCTCACGGCCCCCGCTCAGCGCTTCTCCTGCGGAACGTTCATGACGGTGCAGACCACCCGCCACACGTCCTTGGCCTCCCAGCCGGCCGCCAGCGCCTCGTGCACCGTGCGCCCGCCCAGCTCGGACATCACGTGGTCGCGCGCGAAGGTGTCGGCGTAGCCCGCACCGAAGTGCTCCGCCATCCGCTCCCAGAAGACCGTCAACCGCATGCCCCCAGTATCCCGCCCCTGAGAGTGGGCTCCGGCCGGGGACCACTCGCCGAGACCGCTTTCCGGCCTACGGTCTGCTCCATGGCCGAAACCGGAGCATCCCCACTCCCTTCCACGCCCCCGGCGCGCTCCCCGCTCGCGCGCGCCGAGCGCTTCGTCTGGCTCACCGCGCGCGTGCTGGAGCAGCGCCTGTTCGCTTACCACTTCCTGCAGGGCGGCGCCGACCCGGTGGACACCGCGCTGGACGCCTACCGCAACGACGACGGCGGCTACGGCCACGCGCTGGAACCGGACCTGCGCGGACCGGTCAGCCAGCCGCTGCACACCGCGCACGCGCTGCGGGTGCTCGACGCCCTCGGGCGCTGCGCCGGGCAGCGCGTGGAACGCGTGTGCCGCTATCTGACCTCGGTCTCCACGGCGGACGGCGCGCTGCCCGCGGTCCACCCCAGCCAGCGCGGATACCCGGCGGCGCCGTTCGTGCCGATCGTCGACGACCCGCCGAGCGACCTGCTCGCCACCGGGCCGGTGGTGGGGCTGCTGCACCGCAACGAGGTGTGGCACGCCTGGCTCTTCCGGGCGACCGACTTCTGCTGGCACCGCATCGAGACGCTGGAGAAGTCCCACCCCTACGAGATCGAGGCCGCGGTCGCCTTCCTGGACTTCGCGCCGGACCGCGCGCGTGCCGAGGCGGCGGCCGACCGTCTGGGCCGGCTGGTGCGCGAGCAGCGGCTCGCCGCCCTGGACCCGGACGATCTCGACGCCTACCCGGTGGCGCCGGGCTACGGCCCCGGCGAGCACCACTTCCCGTGCGACTTCGCGCGTACGCCCCACTCACTCGCGCGCGCGTGGTTCACCGACGCCGAGATGGCGCGCTCCCTGGACCATCTGATGAGCGAGCAGCGCGAGGACGGCGGCTGGCCGGTCCGCTGGCGCCAGTGGGCTCCGGGTTCGGCCCTGGAGGCACGCCCGATGGTGACCATCGAGGCGCTGCGCACCCTGAGGGCGTACGGCCGCGCCATCGGCTGACCGGTGTCGCTGCCCCACGGGCGCGGTGGACCGTGCGGCGGACCGACCCTGTCTCCTGACGGGCGGGTCAGCCGCCCAGCGCCCGTACGCCCGCCGTGACGACGACGGCCGCCGCGACCACCAGCAGGAAGGGAGCCCGCAGCACGAGCGCCACGCCGGCCGCGGCCAGGCCCGCGGCCCGGGCGTCCAGCACGAGCGCGTGCCCGTCGGCGAAGGTCTGCTGGGCGGTGAGGGCGGCCAGCAGCGCCACTGGCAGCAGGGCGGCGAGCCGCCTGACCAGGGGGCGTTCCAGCGCGCCCGCCGGGACGAGCAGTCCGGCGAGCTTCAGGGCGTAGCAGCCGAGCGCGGTCGCGGCGATGGCGATCCAGGTGGTCAACGGTCTTCCTCGGGAACGTCGTGGTGCGCGCCGGACGTGCGGCGCCCTTGTACGTAGAGCACGGCCGGGGCCGCGAGCGCGGCGAGCAGGACGGGCACGCCGGCGGGCAGGACGGGCAGCAGGCCGAGCCCCAGCACCACCGCGAGGGCGGCGACGGCCCGCTCGACGCCGGTCTTGAGCATGGGGGCCAGCAGCGCCAGGAACACCGCGGGTCCGGCCGCGTCGAGGCCCCAGGCGTCGGTGTCGCCGATCGCCTCCGCGCCCAGCGCGCCGAGCAGCGTGGTGAGGTTCCACAGCACGTACAGGCTGACGCCGGTCACCACGAAGCCCACGCGCGCGTGGCGCCGCGTGTGCTGGGCCAGGGCGACCGCGGAGGTCTCGTCGATGACCCACTGCGCTGCGAACGGGCGCAGCGCGCGCGGAAGGACGAGCAACTGCGACAGCCGCAGGCCGTAGAAGGCGTTGCGGGCCCCGAGGAAGAAGGCGCCGGCGGCCGCGGTGAGCGGGTTGCCGCCCGCGGCGAGCGCGCCCACCAGCGCGAACTGGGACGCGCCGGTGAACACGAGCAGGCTCAGCGCGCACGTCTGGAGCAGTGAGAGCCCGCTGCCCGCCGAGGTCACCCCGAAGGCGAACCCGGACAGGCCGACGGCGACCCCGACGCCGAGGGCGTCACGGACGACGGCGCGCTCCGGCCGGTCCGCGCCCGTGGCACTCATGTCCTGGACTGCTGACTGTTCTGACACGTCTCGGACAGTAGGAGGCCCGGCCGCTCCGCGTCTTGTACGTTCTTGCGCTCACGCTGGTAGGCGCCCGGGGGGACGCCCACGATGCGGGCGAAGTGGCGGTTGAGGTGCGGCTGGTCGGTGAAGCCGACGGCGACGGCGGCCTCGGCGGGCGAGATCCCGGCGTCCAGCAGCCGCCGGGCGTGCCGGACGCGGGCGTCGGTCAGCCAGCTGTGCGGCGGCATCCCGTACACCTCCCGGAAGGCGCGCAGCAGGGCGAACGGGCTGGTGCCCAGGTCCTGGGCGAGCCGCTCCAGCGTCGGCGGGTCCGCCATCCGCTCCTCCAGCACGCCACGCGCGTGTACGGCGAGGCGGGCGCCCGCCGTCCGCACCCGCCGCGTGGGCAGGTTGCCGCCGTTCAGCCGCAGCAGCCGCGTGACGGCGACCCGCAGCAGGGTGTCGGCGGCGAGCGCGTTGCCCTCGTCGGCGGCGCGCAGCACGTGGTGCACCAGGCCGACCGTGTACGGGTCGTCGAGGACGGGGCTGACGAAGCCGGGAGTGCCGCGCAGGGTGGTCGTCTCGGCGGCGATCTCCGCGACGACGTCCGGGGACGGGTACACGGCGCCGTACCGCCATCCCTCCGGCACGCCCGCCCGGCCCGTGTGCGCGGTGTCCGGGTTGATCAGGGCGAGCGTGCCCGCGCCCGCGTACTGCTCGCTGCCGTGGTGGTGGAAGACCTCCGCGCCCTCGCTGATGGCGGCGATCACGAAGTGCTCGTGCGTGTGGCGGACGAACGTCTTGCGCACGTAGCGGGCCCGGAGCAGATCGACGCCGGGCAGTTCCGCGTACTGCCAGTGCCGCGCCTGCTCACCCGAACCCGCCATGTCCCCCATTGTCCGTCGGCCCCGCCCGGGACGGCCGGGGCAGGGCCGGGGACATCCCCCGCCTCCGCTCCCGGCACCCAGCACCCGATACCTGGCGCCGGCCCCCGGCAACCGACACTCGGCACCCGGCACCCGGCACCCGGCACCCGGCACCCGGCACCCGGCACCCGAGCGAATCCACCCCGGGCACCGCCTGCGGCCCGGCGTCCTCGCTGGTCAGGCCGTTTGTCAGTGGGTGGGTGCAGGATGGACGCATGGTCAGCTCCGCCCACCCGGCCCTCGACGGCTTCTCCCCCGCGACCCGCGGCTGGTTCACGGGGGCCTTCTCCGCGCCCACCGCCGCCCAGGCGGGCGCGTGGCAGGCCATCGGTGCCGGGTCGGACGTGCTGGTGGTCGCCCCGACCGGCTCCGGCAAGACCCTGGCCGCGTTCCTCGCCGCCCTCGACCAGCTCGCCTCGACGCCGCCCCCGGCCGACCCCAAGAAGCGCTGCCGCGTGCTGTACGTCTCCCCGCTGAAGGCCCTGGCGGTCGACGTGGAGCGCAATCTGCGCAGCCCCCTGACCGGCATCCGGCAGGAGTCGGTGCGCCTGGGCCTGCCCGAGCCGGAGGTGAAGGTCGGCATCCGCTCCGGCGACACCCCGCCCGCCGAGCGCCGCGCGCTGTCCACGCGCCCGCCGGACATCCTGATCACCACCCCGGAGTCGCTGTTCCTGATGCTGACGTCGGCCACGCGCGACGCGCTGGCCGGCGTGGAGACGGTGATCCTCGACGAGGTGCACGCGGTGGCGGGCACCAAGCGCGGCGCGCATCTCGCGCTGTCCCTGGAGCGCCTGGACGAGCTGCTGCCCAAGCCGGCCCGCCGTATCGGCCTGTCGGCGACGGTGCGCCCGGTCGACGAGGTCGCGCGCTATCTCTCGCCGCGCCGCAAGGTGGAGATCGTCCAGCCGGAGTCCGGCAAGGAGTTCGACCTGTCGGTCGTCGTGCCGGTCGAGGACATGGGCGAGCTGGGCGGCGCCCCCGCGGCCGACGCCTCGGAGGGCGCGGAGCGGCCCTCGATCTGGCCGCACGTGGAGGAGCGCATCGCCGACCTGGTGCAGTCGCACCGGTCCACGATCGTCTTCGCCAACTCGCGCCGTCTCGCGGAGCGCCTGTGCAACCGGCTCAACGAGATCGCCTACGAGCGGGCCACCGGCGAGCCCCTGGACGAGCACCACGCGCCGGCCGAGCTGATGGGCGGCTCGGGCGCGGCCCAGGGTGCCCCGCCGGTCATCGCCCGCGCCCATCACGGCTCGGTGTCGAAGGAGCAGCGCGCGCTCGTCGAGGAGGACCTGAAGGCGGGCCGGCTGCCGGCGGTGGTGGCCACCTCCAGCCTGGAGCTCGGCATCGACATGGGAGCCGTCGACCTCGTCGTCCAGGTGGAGTCGCCGCCCTCGGTGGCCTCCGGCCTGCAGCGTGTCGGCCGCGCGGGGCATCAGGTCGGCGCGGTCTCCACGGGTGTGGTGTTCCCCAAGTACCGGGGCGATCTGGTGCAGTCGGCCGTGGTCACCGAGCGGATGCGCACCGGTGCCATCGAGTCGCTGAGGATCCCCGCCAACCCACTCGACGTGCTCGCCCAGCAGCTCGTCGCCATGACCGCGCTGGACACCTGGCAGGTCGACGACCTGCTCACGGTGGTGCGCCGGGCGGCGCCCTTCGCTTCCCTGCCGGAGTCGGCGTTCACCGCCGTACTCGACATGCTGGCGGGCCGCTATCCCTCCGACGCGTTCGCCGAGCTGCGCCCGCGCGTGGTGTGGGACCGGGTGGCCGGCACGGTCACCGGCCGCCCCGGCGCCCAGCGCCTGGCGGTGACCTCCGGCGGCACGATCCCCGACCGCGGCCTGTTCGGGGTGTTCCTCGCCGGGTCCGACCCGAAGAAGGGCGGCGGCCGGGTCGGCGAGCTGGACGAGGAGATGGTCTACGAATCGCGGGTCGGCGACGTCTTCACGCTGGGCACCAGCTCGTGGCGCATCGAGGACATCACCCGCGACCGCGTTCTGGTCTCCCCGGCGCCGGGCGTGCCGGGCCGACTGCCCTTCTGGAAGGGCGACCAGCTGGGCCGCCCGCTGGAACTGGGCCGCGCGGTGGGCGCGTTCCTGCGCGAGGTCGGCTCCCTGACCAAGGAGGACGCCCGGCTGCGGCTGCTGACCGCCGGCCTGGACGCCTGGGCGGCCGACAACGTGCTGGCGTATCTGGACGAACAGCGCGAGGCCTGCGGTCACGTCCCCGACGACCGCACCATCGTCGTGGAGCGCTTCCGGGACGAGCTCGGCGACTGGCGGGTCGTGGTGCACTCCCCGTTCGGCGCCCAGGTGCACGCGCCGTGGGCGCTGGCGCTCGGCGCCCGCCTCGCCGAGCGGTACGGCATGGACGCGCAGGTCATGCATGCCGACGACGGCATCGTGCTGCGCCTGCCGGACGCCGACCTCATGGGTCTCGACCTGCTCGACCAGGCACCGGCGAAGGCGGGCACGGAGTACGACGCCGACCAGGCCCCCGTCGGCGCCGCGGACGTCGTCTTCGACAAGGGCGAGGTCGACCAGATCGTCACCCACCAGGTCGGCGGCTCCGCGCTGTTCGCGTCCCGGTTCCGCGAGTGTGCCGCGCGCGCCCTGCTGCTGCCGCGCCGCAACCCCGGCCGGCGCACACCGCTGTGGCAGCAGCGCCAGCGCGCCGCGCAACTGCTGGAGGTGGCCAGCGAGTACGGCTCGTTCCCGATCGTCCTGGAAGCGGTGCGCGAGTGCCTCCAGGACGTCTTCGACGTCCCCGGCCTCGTCGAGCTCATGGGCGACCTGGAGGCGCGCAAGGTGCGCCTGGTCGAGGTGACCACCCCGGAGCCGTCCCCCTTCGCCCGCTCTCTCCTGTTCGGCTACGTCGCGCAGTTCCTCTACGAGGGCGACTCCCCGCTCGCCGAGCGCCGCGCCGCCGCGCTGTCGCTGGACTCGCGCCTGCTGGCGGAGCTGCTCGGCCAGGCGGAGCTGCGCGAACTGCTCGACGCGGAGGTGCTCACCGAGCTGGAGCGGGAGCTGCAGTGGCTCACCGAGGACCGCCGCGTGAAGGACGTCGAGGGTGTCGCGGACGTCCTGCGCCTGCTCGGCCCGCTCACCGAGGCGGAGCTGGTCGAGCGCGGCGCCGACCCGTCCTGGGCGCACGAGCTGGCCGCCGCCCGCCGGGCCATCCGGGTCCGCATCGGCGGTGCCGAGCACTGGGCGGCGATCGAGGACGCGGGCCGGCTGCGGGACGCACTCGGCACCGCCCTGCCGGTCGGCGTCCCGGAGGCGTTCACGGAGCCGGTCAAGGATCCGCTCGGCGATCTCCTCGCCCGTTACGCCCGCACCCACGGCCCCTTCACGTCGGCGACCGCGGCCGCGCGCTTCGGGCTGGGCGTCGCGGTCACCGAGGGCGCCCTGCAGCGGCTGGCCGCGGCGGGACGGGTCGTCCAGGGCGAGTTCCATCCCGCCGGCATCGGCCAGGAGTGGTGCGACGCGGCCGTACTGCGCCGGTTGCGCCGCCGTTCCCTGGCCGCGCTGCGGCACGAGCTGGAGCCGGTGCCGCCGCCCGCCCTGGCGCAGTTCCTGCCGCAGTGGCAGCACATCGGCAAGGGCCACGCGCTGCGCGGCATCGACGGGCTGGTGCGCGCCGTCGAGCAGCTCCAGGGCGCGTCCGTGCCCGCGTCCGCCCTGGAGAAGCTGGTCCTGCCCTCCCGCGTCACCGGCTACACCCCGGCGATGCTCGACGAACTCACCGCCGCCGGAGAGATCGTCTGGGCCGGAGCGGGGGCGCTGCCCGGCAAGGACGGCTGGGTCTCGCTGTATCTGGCCGACGCGGCCCCGCTGCTGCTGCCCCCGCCGCACCCGCTGGAGCTGACGGCCCTGCACCAGTCCGTGCTGGACGCGCTGTCCGGCGGCTACGGCCTGTTCTTCCGTCAGATCGCCGACCAGGTCCGCGCCACCACCCACCCCGAGGCGACCGACCCCCAACTGGCCGACGCGCTGTGGGACCTGGCCTGGTCCGGCCGGCTGACCAACGACACCCTCACGCCGATGCGCTCCCTGCTGGGCTCGGGGCGCACCGCCGGCTCCACCGCCCACCGCGCCAAACGCTCGGTGCCGCGCGGCCGCTACGGCTCCCTGACCGCCGCGGCCCGGCCCGCCTCCCGCAGCGGTCCGCCGACCGTCGCCGGCCGCTGGTCGCTGCTCCCGGCGCTGGAGCCGGACCCCACGGTCCGCGCCCACGCCCTGGCCCGCACGCTGCTCGACCGGCACGGCGTGGTGACCCGGGGCGCGGTCGCCGCGGAGGGCGTCGAGGGCGGTTTCTCGGCGGTGTACCGCATCCTGTCCGCGTTCGAGGACAGCGGACAGGCCCGGCGCGGGTACGTGGTGGAGGGGCTCGGCGCGGCCCAGTTCGCCATGGACGGGGCGGTCGACCGGCTCCGGGCGGTGGCCAACGCCCGCGAGCGCGGCGAGGCCGCCCGGGACACGGGTCCGGCGGGCTTCGGCGGCCCCGACGGCCACGGCACGCTCCCCGCCGGCCCGTCCGACGGCTTCCCGGCCGCCGACGCCGACTGGACGAAGGGCTTCGACTCCCCCGACGGCACGGACTTCTCCGGCGGCGCGGACGTCTCCGGCGGCGCCGGCTTCCCCGGTGGCACGGCCTACCCCGACTTCCCGCTCTCCCCCGGCGACTACGTCTCCCCGCGCGACTTCGACTCCCCGGGCGCCGGCGGCCCGCGAGGCGGCGGCCCCGCCCACGGGACCGGAGCGGGCCCCGGCAACGGATCGTCGTACGACGGCTACGGCGGCGGATGGGACAACGGGACGGCCGCCTCGTACCCCCGCCGTTTCGGCAGCCGCCGCAACGACACCGCCGCCACCCGTGCCGTCGTCCTGGCCGCCGCCGACCCGGCCAACGCCTACGGTGCCGCTCTGCCCTGGCCGGAGCCGCCGACCGGCGCCGGGCACAAGCCGGGCCGCAAGGCGGGCTCGCTGGTCGTCCTGGTCGACGGGGAGCTGGCGCTGTACATGGAGCGCGGCGGCAAGACCCTGCTGGCCTGGCCCGCGGAACCGGACGCCGACGCCACGGAGGACCCGCGTCTGCGCGCGGCCGCGGAAGCCCTCGCAGCGGCGGCCCGCGCCGGCTCGCTGGGCACGGTCACGGTGGAGCGCGTGAACGGCACCTCCGCCCTGACCTCCCCCTTCGGCACCCTTCTGGAAGGAGCGGGCTTCATCGCGACCCCCCGTGGCCTGCGGCTGCGGGCCTGACCCGACGGGCACCCGGCATGTCACCCTTGACCCATGCCCGAAGGTGACACGGTCTGGCAGGCCGCGAGGCGGTTGCACGACGCCCTCGCGGGCAAGGTGCTGACCCGCAGCGACCTGCGGGTCCCCCGGTACGCCACGGTGGACCTCACCGGCCGCACCGTCCTGGACGTCACCCCGCGCGGCAAGCATCTGCTGACCCGTGTCGAGGGCGGCCTGACGCTGCACTCGCATCTGAGGATGGACGGCTCCTGGAAGGTGTTCGCCCCGGGTCAGCGCTGGAGCGGCGGTCCCGCGCACCAGATCCGCGCGATCCTCGGCAACCCCGACCGCACCGCCGTCGGCTACCGCCTGCCGGTGCTCGATCTGCTGCGGACCACGGACGAGGAGCGCGTGGTCGGCCACCTCGGTCCCGACCTGCTCGGCCCGGACTGGGACGGCGACCGGGCCCTGGCCAACCTGCTGCGGGAACCGGACCGCGCCCTCGGCGAGGCACTGCTGGACCAGCGCAATCTCGCCGGCATCGGCAACGTCTACAAGTGCGAGCTGTGCTTCCTGCTCGGTGTCACGCCCTGGCTCCCCGTCGGCGCCCTGCCCGCCGAGCGGGCCGCGCAGCTGCCGGCGCTGGCCAAGAAGCTGCTGGAGGTCAACCGCGACCGCCTGGTCCGCGCCACCACGGGCGTGCGCGGCCAGGACCTGTTCGTCTACGGCCGCGCGCCCCGCCCCTGTCTGCGCTGCGGTACCTCGATCCGGGTGGCCGACCAGGGCGACGGCTCCCGTGACCGCCCGACGTACTGGTGCCCGAGGTGCCAGGCGGGCCCGACACCGAGTGCCGCCGCCGTACAGCGCGGAAAGCGGTACCGCACCACCAGCTGACGAACCGTCAGCACAGCAGGAGAGGCGCTCGCCGCGCGCCGGCCCTCACGACAAGCCGGACCCTCCACCCGTCCGCCGGCCGGACCCTCCACCCGCCCCCGGGCTCCGCGGTGCCGTGCCGTCCCCCACCGGCCCCACACCCGGGCCCTCCGCCGCCCCCGCCGCCCTCACCCCCGCCTGCCAGGCCTGCCGCCACCGCCCCGCAGGCACCGCCCCCGTCGCCCGCGCCTTGGGCACACAGTGCACCGGCAGCAGACTCAGCCCCCAGCCGCCGGCCGCCACCGCGCCCTCCAGTGGGCCCGCGGCGGGCGTGAAGGCGAGCCGGAGGACCGCCCACCACCACACCACGGCGAAGCCGCCGGCGACCCCCCAGCGCGCTATGCGCCCCGCCATGCCCTCACCTCCAGCCGGACGCTAGAAGGACGCCCAGGCCGCCGCCAGGGCGCACGGAGGGCACATCGGAGCACCCGCCGGCCCCGCGCCGCCCCGCCACACGCCAGCCTCGGACCGGCGAACGAGACGGACGAGACTGGCGAGGCCGATGAGAAAGGCGTGGCCGACAAGACCGGCGTGGCCAACAAGACCGGCGAGGGCGGTAAGGGCGCAGCAGCCCAGGCCCGCCCCACCCGTCAGCTGTTCTCCGCCTGGAACATCCAGTGATGCTTCTCCAGGTCCTGCGTGATCTGGATGAAGATGTCCTGGCTGACGGGGTCGGGCTCGGCCGTCGACGCCACCCGTTCCCGCATCCGGGTGATCGCCGCACCGAGCGCGTCCACGAGGGTCCGCACCGCGTCGGTGTCCTTGATCCACCCGTCGGGGACCTGGCCGAGGCCGCTTCCGGCGGCCACGGTGGCCGCGCGGCCGTCCGGCGACACACCCAGCGCGGAGGCGCGTTCCGCCACCGTGTCCATGTGCGTCCGCGCACTGTCGACGACCTCGTCGAGCTGCAGGTGGATGGAGCGGAACCTGGGCCCCACCACGTTCCAGTGCACCTGCTTGGCGACCAGCGACAGGTCCACCAGGTCGACGAGCGCGCTCTGCAGTGCCTCGCCCACGGTCTTCAGGTCGGTCTCGGACAGGGGGCTCTTCACGACGTTCATCCACGCCTCCGTTGGGTCACCGGTCGTGCCCCTCCACCATGACCGCCCCATCCGATACCGGCAAACGGACCAAAACGCCTACAAACGCCATGCACCACAAGGGCCACACGCCGCACAGCGGACACGATGACGTCCCGGAGGCCCGGCGCCACGCCGGCCGGACGCCCCCACCCCCGGATACGCAGAAACCCCGACCGCGCTTCTCCGATCCACTCCGGAGAAGCCCCGGCCGGGGCCACGGACAGGTGTGTCAGGCGGCGACGACGTCCACCGCTTCGCTGGGCGCCTTGATGGTCACCCGTTCCGGTGGCACGCCGGTCACCGACACAGAGCCCAGCATCGGACGAACCGCTGTGGGCACAGGCTCGCTGGGGGTGGCCGCAGCAGACTGGGCCAGCTCGGCGAGGGCGAGTTCGTCGCTCACTTCCCGCATGAGCTCGGACATCCGTACGTCCAGCGCGTCGCAGATGGCGGCGAGCAGCTCGGAGGAAGCCTCCTTCTGCCCCCGCTCCACCTCGGAGAGATAGCCGAGCGAGACTCGGGCGGACGAGGAGACTTCGCGCAGAGTACGGCCCTGGCGTTGGCGCTGCCGACGCAGCACGTCACCCAGCAGGCGACGGAGCAGAATCATCGGTGGCTCCCTCCTCGGACCGCGTAGCCGCATCCTTCTCGCCCCACCGTACCGCCTCGCGCCGCGGCCGTGCGGGGAGCGATGTCGTGTTCACTCAGGGCTGCAAACATCAAAACCCCCCGTTCTGTTCCGTATCCTGTGCCCGCTCATTCCCGGTCTGTTCGCCCGCAAGCTCTTTCAGAAGCAGTACGAGCACGCTCCGTACACTCTCTCTACGAATTTCCGCGCGGTCGCCGTTCAACCGCAGAGGCTCCACTTTTCCGCCAGCGGCGGAACCGGAATCGGCACCGACGGGACCGTCCACCGCCACGAAGACCGTGCCGACGGGCTGCCCGTCCTGCGGTTCGGGGCCGGCCACACCGGTGGTCGCGATGCCCCAGTCGGCGCCCAGCGCCTTGCGCACACCGGCCGCCATCTGGGCCGCGACCTGCGCATCCACCGCTCCCCGCTCGGCCAGCAGGGTGGCGTCCACGCCGAGCAGCTCCTGCTTGAGCGCGGTGGCGTAGGCCGTCACCGAGCCGCGGAACGCCTTGGACGCCCCGGGCACCGCGGTGATCTCCGCCGCCACCAGCCCGCCGGTCAGCGACTCCGCGACAGCCAGGGTCTCGCCCCTCACGGTCAGTAGTCGCACCACGTCGGCGGCCGGAAAAGTCACGCTTCCTTCTCCTCCAACGCGGCAGTGCGCTCGGCGATTCCCTGCCGGCGCAGCACAATGGCCTGTCTGATGTAGTCCAGACCCGTCACAACGGTCAGAACGACCGCCACGGCCATCACCCAGAATCTCAGGGTGGCCAGCCACCCCGTGAGCGCCAGCACGTACATGCCGACGGCCACGCCCTGGGTAAGCGTCTTCAGCTTTCCGCCCCGGCTGGCCGGAATGACGCCGTAGCGAATGACCAGAAAACGCAGCAGGGTGATGCCGAGTTCCCGGCCGAGGATGACGGCCGTCACCCACCAGGGCAGATCACCGAGGCCGGAGAGACAGATCAGCGCCGCCCCCATGATCGCCTTGTCGGCGATGGGGTCGGCGATCTTCCCGAAGTCGGTGACGAGGTTGTAGGTGCGCGCCAGATGCCCGTCGAACAGGTCGGTGATCATGGCGATGGCGAACGCGGCCCAGGCCAGCGACCGCCACGCCGGGTCGTACCCGCCGTCGGCCAGCATCAGCGCGACGAAGCCCGGCACCAGCAGGAGCCGGAGCATGGTCAGCAGATTGGCGACGTTCCACACGCTCGCCTGGTTGACGGCGGCAGCGGCGATCTTGCCGCCGCGCGGCGACCGGCTGCCCCCGGAGGCGCCGGACGTGCCCGCACCGGCACCCGCCGGTGCGCCGGAGGCGTCCGAGCCGGACGGCGCCGACGCCCCCTTGGCCTGGGAGGAGCCGCCCGCGGCGGACGACGCCGGAACACCCGTCATCTGCCCGCCTCCTCAGGACACGCCAGCGGCTCGGCCACCAGGTCGACACCTTCCGTACCGACCACCTTCGCCTCGACCATACGACCGACGCTCAGACCTTCGCCGCTCGTGAGCAGCACCTGGCCGTCCGTCTCGGGCGCCTGGTGCGCGGCCCGGCCGTACACGCCCTCCTCCTCGTCGACGGACTCGACCAGGACGTGCACGGTCTCGCCGACGCGCTCCTCAGCGCGCTGCGAGACCAGCTCCTCGGCCAGCCGGGACACCCGCGCGAGCCGCTCGGCGACGACGTCCTCGTCCAGCTTGTTGTCGTACGTCGCCGCTTCGGTGCCGTCCTCGTCGGAGTAGCCGAAGACGCCGATCGCGTCGAGGCGCGCACCGTTCAGGAAACGCTCCAGCTCGGCGAGGTCGGCCTCCGACTCGCCGGGGAAGCCGACGATGAAGTTGGAGCGCACGCCCGCCTCGGGCGCCTTGCTCCGGATGGTGTCGAGCAGCTCCAGGAACCGGTCGGTGTCGCCGAAGCGGCGCATCGCGCGCAGCACGTCGGGCGCGGAGTGCTGGAAGGACAGGTCGAAGTAGGGCGCGACCTTCGGGGTGGAGGTCAGCACGTCGATCAGGCCGGGCCGCATCTCGGCCGGCTGGAGGTAGCTGACGCGCACCCGCTCGATGCCGTCGACCTCGGCCAGCTCGGGCAGCAGCGACTCCAGCAGCCGGATGTCGCCGAGGTCCTTGCCGTAGGAGGTGTTGTTCTCGGAGACCAGCATGATCTCCTTCACGCCCTGCTCGGCCAGCCAGCGGGTCTCGTTCAGCACGTCGCTGGGGCGGCGGGAGATGAAGGAGCCGCGGAAGGAGGGGATGGCGCAGAACGAGCAGCGCCGGTCGCAGCCGGAGGCGAGCTTGACGGAGGCCACCGGCGAGCCGTCCAGGCGGCGGCGCAGGGGCGCGCGCGGGCCGGAGGCCGGGGCGACCCCCTCGGGCAGGTCGGCCGGACCGTGTCCGGGCAGGGCGACGGCGGCGGCCGACTCCTGGCGCTCGGCCGGGCTGATCGGCAGCAGCTTGCGCCGGTCGCGCGGGGTGTGGGCGGCGTGGATGCCGCCGTTCAGGATGGTCTGGAGCCGGTCCGAGATGTTGGCGTAGTCGTCGAAGCCGAGCACGCCGTCGGCCTCGGGCAGGGCCTCGGCGAGTTCCTTGCCGTAGCGCTCGGCCATGCAGCCCACGGCCACGACGGCCTGGGTTCTGCCATGACCCTTGAGGTCGTTGGCCTCCAGCAGCGCGTCGACGGAGTCCTTCTTGGCGGCGTCGACGAAGCCGCAGGTGTTGACGACGGCGACATCGGCGTCCTGGGCGTCCTCCACGAGCTGCCAGCCGTCCGCCTCCAAACGGCCTGCGAGCTCCTCCGAGTCCACCTCGTTACGGGCGCAGCCAAGGGTGACGAGTGCGACGGTACGGCGTTCAGGCATGGGCTCAAGACTACTTCGTCCCACCGACACCCCATGTCGAAGGGGTTGGCCGATCTTGGCCAACCCCTTCGAGCACCGGCGATGACCGGGCGGCGCCTAGCCGACCTGCGGGTCGCCCTTGGTGTAGGTCAGGCGCTCCACCGCGCCCGGCTGGAAGTCGTCCTCGATCTTCTTGCCGTTGACGTACAGCTGGATCGCTCCGGCGTCGCCGAGGACCAGGTTGATCTTGTTGTTGTCCTGGAAGGTCTTGGACTCGCCTTCCTTGAGCAGCCCGTCGAACAGCAGCCGGCCGTTGTGGTCCTTGGCCGAGATCCAGCTGCGGCCGTCGGTGGCGCTGACCTGGACGGTCACCTTGTCCTGCGGGGCGGCCGCGATGGCGCTGTCGGAGGGCTCGGGCTTCTGGTCGGCGGGCTTGGTCCTGGTGGGCTTCGGCGTGGCGGGCGCGCTGGTCGCGGCCTCGGATCCGTCGGCGACCTGCTGCCCCGCGCCGCTGTCGCCGCCGCCCTTGAGGAAGGTGAAGCCGACGAAACCGATCACGACGACGATGGCGGCGACCATCGCCGCGGTCCAGTTCGGGCCGCGGCGCTCGGGGCGGATACGTTCCGCCTCGAAGAGGGGCGCCGCGGGGGTGGGCGCGGGACGGCCGCCGTGGTCGGCGTCGTACCGGGCGATCAGCGGTTCGGGATCGAGGTGGACGGCCCTGGCCAGGGTCCGGATGTGACCGCGGGCGTAGACGTCCCCGCCACAGGGGGCGAAGTTGTCCGCCTCGATCGCGTGCACGATGGCGATGCGGACCCGGGTGGCGTTGCTGACGTCGTCGACGGTGAGTCCGGCGGCGATACGGGCCTGCTGCAGGGCACGACCGACGGAGAGGCGGGCTTCCTCGCGATCGTCTTCGAACGGACGCTCGTCTTCAGGGGAGTTGCCGATGGACACGGGGGCGCCTTTCGAGCGTGTAGCCACCTGCTGGAGGTTCAGTCTAGGGGGGGTACGAAAGGGTGGGGCAACCGGGCGGTCTGACTTTGTACGCCATCGGTATGGCCGGACACACGCCGATGACGGGCCGGGCGCGGGGCCCATGATGAAACCCCTACCCGTCCTTTCGCTCAACTTGACGTGTGCCAAAGGGAAACGGTTGCCCGGAGTTCTCTAACGGGTGAGTCACGGACCGTCCCCACGGCCGATCGGGCGTGATCACTGCGCCGACCGGCCGTGACCGCTGGGCCGATCGGCCGTCATCCACCACGCCGACCGGCCCACCGCCGATCGGACTACCCCTCCGACTCCCCGCGGATGATCGCCAGCACCCCGTCCAGCTCGTCCGGCTTGACCAGGACGTCGCGTGCCTTGGACCCCTCGCTCGGCCCGACGATGTTGCGCGACTCCATCAGGTCCATCAGGCGGCCCGCCTTGGCGAAGCCGACCCGCAGCTTGCGCTGCAGCATCGACGTCGAGCCGAACTGGGTGGAGACCACCAGCTCGGCCGCCTGGCACAGCAGGTCCAGGTCGTCGCCGATGTCCTCGTCGATCTCCTTCTTCTGCTTGGTCCCGACGACGACGTCCTCGCGGAAGACCGGCGCCATCTGGTCCTTGCAGTGCTGGACGACGGCCGCGACCTCCTCCTCGGTCACGAAGGCGCCCTGCATACGGGTCGGCTTGTTCGCGCCCATCGGCAGGAACAGCCCGTCGCCCTTGCCGATGAGCTTCTCCGCGCCCGGCTGGTCCAGGATGACGCGGCTGTCGGCGAGGGAGGAGGTGGCGAACGCCAGCCGCGAGGGCACGTTCGCCTTGATCAGGCCGGTGACGACGTCGACGGACGGACGCTGGGTGGCGAGCACCAGGTGGATGCCGGCCGCGCGGGCGAGCTGCGTGATGCGCACGATCGCGTCCTCGACGTCACGCGGCGCGACCATCATCAGGTCGGCCAGCTCGTCGACGATCACCAGCAGGTACGGGTAGGGCTGCAGCTCCCGCTCGCTGCCCTCGGGCGCCTTGACCTTGCCCTCGCGCACGGCCCGGTTGAAGTCGTCGATGTGCCGGTAGCCGTACGCCGCGAGGTCGTCGTAGCGCATGTCCATCTCGCGTACGACCCACTGCAGCGCCTCGGCGGCCCGCTTGGGGTTGGTGATGATCGGCGTGATCAGGTGCGGGATGCCCTCGTAGGCGGTCAGCTCGACCCGCTTGGGGTCGACCAGGATCATCCGCACGTCCTCCGGGGTCGCCCGCATCATCACCGAGGTGATCAGGCAGTTGATGCAGGACGACTTGCCGGAGCCGGTGGCACCGGCGACCAGCATGTGCGGCATCTTCGCCAGCGAGTGCATGACGTACCCGCCCTCGACGTCCTTGCCGAAGGCGACCAGCATCGGGTCGTCGTCCTCCGCGGACTCCGCGAGGCGCAGCACGTCGCCGAGGTTGACCATCTCCCGGTCGGTGTTCGGGATCTCGATGCCGACCGCGGACTTGCCCGGGATCGGGCTGATGATCCGCACGTCCGGGCTGGCCACGGCGTACGCGATGTTCTTGGTGAGCGCGGTGATCCGCTCGACCTTGACCGCCGGGCCCAGCTCGACCTCGTAGCGCGTGACCGTCGGGCCGCGGGTGAAGCCGGTGACCCGGGCGTCGACCTTGAACTCGGTGAAGACGGTGGTCAGCGACTCGACGACGGCGTCGTTGGCCGCGCTGCGCGCCTTGCCGGGGCCACCCCTTATGAGCAGGTCGAGCGAGGGCAGCGCGTAGGTGATGTCGCCGGACAGCTGGAGCTGCTCGGCGCGCGGCGGCAGGTCGCGCGGTTCGGTGGGCGGCGCCTTGGTGAGGTCGGGGACCGCGGACGTGACCTCGGCCGGCTCCGGCTCGGGCTGGGGCTTCGGGGTGCGCTTGCCGGGCTGGGGCCGCGCGGCCGGGACCGGTGTGGGGGTCGGCGTGGTGTCCTCGCGGTCGCCGATGCGCACGCCCTGGGTGAGGTCGGCGACGATCGGCGAGGGCGGCATGCCGTGCAGGACCGCACCGTCCAGGTCGGCGGCGGCAGCGGCGGCGATGTCCACGGCGTCCAGCTGCCGGTCGGGGGCGGGCTGCGGCACGGCGGAGCGGCGCGGGCGGCCCCGGCGCTTGTCCAGCGCCTCCTGTTCGGCGCTCTCGGGGTCGTATGCCTGGGGGGCGCTCGCACGCCGGCGGGGGCGCGCGGGCAGCGCCTCGCGCCACTGTTCGTCGTAGCGCTCGTCGTCCTCGGAGTACTCGGCGTACTCGTCGGCCACCGGGTCGTGCAGGATGCCCAGCCGCACGCCGAGCTGGCGCAGCCGCTGCGGGATCGCGTTGACCGGCGTGGCCGTCACCACCAGCAGCCCGAAGACGGTCAGCAGCACCAGCAGGGGTACGGCGAGCACCTCGGTCATGGTGTACGTCAGCGGGGTGGCCGCCGCCCAGCCGATGAGGCCGCCGGCGTCCCTTATGGCCTGCATGCCGGCGCTGCGGGCGGGCGAGCCGCAGGCGATGTGGACCTGCCCGAGCACGCCGATGACCAGCGCGGACAGCCCGATCACGATGCGGCCGTTGGCGTCCTGCTGCTCGGGGTGCCGGATGAAGCGCACGGCGATCGCGCCGAGCAGGATCGGCACCAGCAGGTCGAGCCGGCCGAACGCGCCGGTCACCAGGATCTCCACCAGATCGCCGACCGGGCCCTTGAGGTCGGCCCAGGTGCCGGCGGCGACGATCAGCGCGATGCCGAGCAGCAGCAGCGCGATGCCGTCCTTGCGGTGGGCGGGGTCGAGGTTCTTCGCGCCCTGCCCTATGCCGCGGAAGACGGCGCCGACGGCGTGCGCCACGCCGAGCCACAGGGCGCGCACGAGCCGGTAGAGGCCCCCGGTGGGGTTCGGCGCGGGCGGGGGCGCGGGCCTTTTGGCCGCGGCCTTCCGGGCGGGCGCCTTCTTGGCCGGGGCCTTCTTCGCGACGGCCTTCCTCGCCGGAGCCTTCGCGGGAGCGGCCGTCTTCTTCGCGGGCGGCTTCTTGGCTGCGGAGGGACGTGAGGCCATAGGTGTGAGGTTACCGGTGGAGACGACAGCGGACACGTGTGCCCAGTGCTTCACCCGTTCGTGTCGTCCTTGAGCGGGTGGGAAACTGACGCGCGCTCACACGCAACCGCGTGCGCCGCACGCGCCGTTCCGCGCCCGCGATGGGGCAGCGCCCAGCGTGGCGGGTCAACGCCTCGTGCGCCGGGTCAGCGTCCCGTGCGCGGGTCGGCGTCTCGTGCGGTGCGTCAGCTCTGCGGCGGCAGCGGTGAGGTCCCGCTGCCCGTGCCCGGCTCCAGGGCGTCCAGCGCGCGGCGCAGGCCGGTGAGTTTGCGCTCCAGGTGGGCCGCCGTGGCGACCGCGGCCGCGTCCGCCGACTCCTCGTCCAGCTGCTTGGACAGCGCCTCGGCCTGCTCCTCGACGGCGGCGAGCCGCGCGGACAGCTCGGCGAGCAGCCCGGCCGACTCCTTGCCGGCCACCCCGTCCTTGCCACCGCCCTCCAACTGCAGCCGCAGCAGCGCCGCCTGCTCCCGCAGCTGGCAGTTCTTCATGTACAGCTCTACGAAGACGGAGACCTTCGCGCGCAGCACCCACGGGTCGAACGGCTTGGAGATGTAGTCCACCGCGCCCGCCGCGTAGCCGCGGAAGGTGTGGTGGGGTCCGTGGTTGATCGCGGTGAGGAAGATGATCGGGATGTCCCGGGTCCGCTCCCGCCGCTTGATGTGCGCGGCCGTCTCGAAGCCGTCCATGCCCGGCATCTGGACGTCGAGCAGGATGACCGCGAAGTCGTCCGTGAGCAGTGCCTTGAGCGCTTCCTCCCCGGACGATGCACGCACCAGCGTCTGATCGAGCGCCGAGAGGATCGCCTCCAGCGCCAGCAGATTCTCCGGCCGGTCATCGACCAGGAGGATCTTGGCCTTCTGCACCATGGCCCGCCCTCCTCGCCCCGGCATGGGGCATCCCCTGTCCGCAGGACTTGGGGAAGCACCGGGCGCCGCCCCTTGGGCCGACTCCCTTGCGCCGCCCGTCCTCGTGCCGGTCATGGTAGCTGCACCCTGCCTGTCGCCACACCCTGTCACCGCGATGTCACCGTGCACGTAGCAGAAACGTAGCGGGAGACCAGAAGGTTCCCCGGATGCGGCACTTCTACACGGCTCCGGGGACCCTCCGTCGGCAACTCCCGGTGAACGTCACCGATCATTCCCCGCGCATCCACTGGTCCATCACCGTCAGAAGATGATCAGGGTCGACCGGCTTCGTGACGTAGTCGGACGCACCCGACTCGATCGCCTTCTCCCGGTCGCCCTTCATCGCCTTCGCGGTGAGCGCGATGATCGGCAGCCCGGAGAACTGCGGCATCCGGCGGATCGCCGTCGTCGTCGCGTACCCGTCCATCTCCGGCATCATGATGTCCATCAGCACGACCGCCACGTCCTCGTGCTGCTCCAGCACCTCGATGCCCTCACGGCCGTTCTCCGCGTACAGCACCGACAGGCCGTGCTGCTCCAGCACGCTGGTCAGCGCGAACACGTTGCGGATGTCGTCGTCGACGATGAGCACCTTCTGGCCGCCGAAGCGGATCCCGCGGTGCGGCTGCGGCGCCGCCTCCTGCTCCCCGCCGGACGTCCCCGGCCACTGCTCGGGCTGGGCCGGGCGCTGCTCCAGCGCGGCCGACGAGCCCCGCCGGCGGCGCCGGAAGAGCGCGGCGGCACCGTTCTGCGTCTCCTGGTACGACTTCACCTCGGCCGGCGTCTCGACCTGCACGCCCGACAGCTCCGAGGCGCCGTTCTCGGACGCCCGCACCAGCTCCCCGACGCCCAGCGAAGGCGCCGCCTGCTGGTAGCCCTGCGGCGGCAGCTCGCTCATGTGCAGCGGCAGGTACAGCGTGAACGTCGAACCGCGCCCCGGCTCGCTCTGCGCGTGGATCTCACCGCCGAGCAGCTGCGCGATCTCCCGCGAGATCGACAGCCCGAGGCCCGTACCGCCGTACTTGCGGCTGGTGGTGCCGTCGGCCTGCTTGAACGCCTCGAAGATCACCCGCATCTTGCTCGCCGCGATGCCGATGCCGGTGTCCGTCACCGAGAACGCGATCAGCGGCTCGTCCGGGCTGGTCAGCGAGCCGACCTCGAGCAGCTGCTCCCGGATGGACTGCGGCACGTCCGCGCCCGCCGGACGGATCACCAGCTCCACCGAACCGGAGTCGGTGAACTTCACCGCGTTGGAGAGCAGGTTGCGCAGCACTTGCAGCAGCCGCTGCTCGTCGGTGTGCAGCGTCGCCGGCAGCTCCGGCGAGACCCGCACCGACAGATCCAGGCCCTTCTCCGCGGTCAGTGGCCGGAAGGTGGCCTCCACGTAGTCCACGAGCTGCACGAGCGCGATCCGCGTCGGCGAGACGTCCATCTTGCCCGCCTCGACCTTCGACAGGTCCAGGATGTCGTTGATCAGCTGCAGCAGATCGGAGCCCGCGCCGTGAATCGTCTCGGCGAACTCCACCTGCTTCGGCGACAGATTGCCCTCGGCGTTGTCCGCGAGCAGCTTGGCGAGGATCAGCAGCGAGTTCAGCGGCGTGCGCAGCTCGTGCGACATGTTGGCGAGGAACTCGCTCTTGTACCGCATCGACACGGCGAGCTGCTCGGCGCGCTCCTCCAGGACCTGCCGCGCCTCCTCGATCTCGGTGTTCTTCACCTCGATGTCGCGGTTCTGCCGCGCCAGCAGCTCGGCCTTCTCCTCCAGTTCGGCGTTGGAGGCCTGCAGCGCCTTCTGCCGCTGCTCCAACTCCGCCGAACGCTCCCGGAGTTGCTCGGTCAGCTCCTGCGACTGCTTCAGCAGCTGCTCGGTCTTGGTGTTGACGGAGATGGTGTTGACGCTGGTCGCGATCATCTCCGCGATCTGGTTGAGGAAGTCCTTCTGGATCTGCGTGAACGGCGTGAACGACGCCAGCTCGATCACGCCGAGCACCTTGCCCTCGAACAGCACCGGCAACACGATCACCTGCGCGGGCGGCGCCTCGCCGAGCCCGGAGGAGATCTTCAGATAGCCGCTCGGCGCGTTCTCCACCAGGATCGTGCGCTTCTCCAGGGCGGCCGTGCCCACCAGCGCCTCACCGGGCCGGAACGACGTCGGCATCGACCCCATCGAGTAGCCGTACGACCCGAGCATGCGCAGCTCGTAGTCGTCCTCGCCGTCGGGCACGTCCTTGCCCTCCATCAGCGGCATGGCGAGGAAGAACGCGCCGTGCTGCGCGGACACCACCGGGGTCAGCTCGCTCATGATCAGCGAGGCCACGTCCTCCAGGTCGCGCCGGCCCTGCATCAGCGCCGAGATGCGCGCCAGGTTGCCCTTGAGCCAGTCCTGCTCCTTGTTGGCGATCGTGGTGTCGCGCAGGTTGGCGATCATCTTGTTGATGTAGTCCTGCAACTCCTGGATCTCGCCGGCCGCGTCGACGTCGATCTTCAGGTTCAGGTCGCCGCGGGTCACCGCGGTCGCCACGCGCGCGATGGCCCGCACCTGCCGGGTCAGGTTCCCGGCCATCTCGTTCACGGACTCGGTGAGGTCGCGCCAGGTGCCGTCCACGTCACGCACGCGTGCCTGCCCGCCGAGCTGGCCCTCGGTGCCCACCTCACGGGCCACCCGGGTGACCTCCTCGGCGAAGCTGGACAGCTGGTCGACCATCGTGTTGATCGTCGTCTTCAGCTCGAGGATCTCGCCGCGGGCGTCGATGTCGATCTTCTTGCTCAGGTCGCCCTTGGCGATCGCGGTGGTGACCAGGGCGATGTTGCGCACCTGACCGGTCAGGTTGGACGCCATCTGGTTCACCGACTCGGTGAGGTCCTTCCAGGTGCCGGCCACTCCCGGCACATGCGCCTGGCCGCCCAGGATGCCGTCCGTGCCCACCTCACGGGCCACCTTGGTGACCTGCTCGGCGAACGAACTCAGCGTCTTCACCATCGTGTTGATGGTGTCGGCGAGCTGCGCGACCTCACCGCGCGCCTCGATGGTCACCTGACGCGTCAGGTCGCCGTTGGCGACCGCCGCCGACACCTGGGAGATGTTGCGCACCTGGGTGGTCAGGTTCTTGGCCATCAGGTTGACGTTGTCGCTGAGGTCCTTCCAGATGCCCGTGACACCCGGCACGTGCGCCTGGCCGCCCAGGATGCCCTCGGTGCCCACCTCACGGGCCACCCGGGTCACCTGCTCGGCGAACGACGACAGCTGGTCGACCATGGTGTTGACGGTCGTGACCAGTTCGAGGATCTCGCCCTTGGCGTCGACGGTGATCTTCTTCGACAGGTCGCCCTTGGCGACCGCGGTGGTGACCTCGGCGATGGACCGCACCTGAAGGGTCAGGTTGTTGGCCATGCCGTTCACGGACTGCGTGAGGTCCTTCCAGGTGCCGGAGACGCCCTGCACCTCGGCCTGGCCGCCCAGGATGCCCTCGGTGCCCACCTCGCGGGCCACGCGCGTGACCTCCTGGGCGAACGACGACAGCTGGTCGACCATCGTGTTCAGGGTGTTCTTCAGCTCCAGGATCTCCCCGCGCGCGTCCACGGTGATCTTCTGGGAGAGGTCGCCGCGCGCCACCGCCGTGGCCACCTGCGCGATGTTGCGCACCTGGGCGGTGAGGTTTCCTGCCATTCCGTTCACGGAATCGGTCAGGTCCCGCCACACGCCCGCCACGCCCGGCACCTGGGCCTGACCGCCCAGACGCCCGTCGGTGCCCACCTCACGGGCCACCCGGGTCACCTGGTCGGCGAACGCGGAGAGCTGGTCGACCATCGTGTTGATGGTGTTCTTCAGCTCCAGGATCTCCCCGCGCGCGTCGACGTCGATCTTCTGCGACAGATCACCGCGCGCCACCGCCGTCGTCACCTGGGCGATGTTGCGCACCTGCGAGGTGAGGTTGCCCGCCATCGAGTTGACGGAGTCCGTCAGCTCCTTCCAGGTGCCGGACACGCCGTCCACCCGGGCCTGACCGCCCAGGCGCCCCTCGGTGCCCACGTCCCGCGCCATCCGCGTCACCTGGTCGGCGAACGACGACAGCTGGTCCACCATCGTGTTCACGGTGTTCTTCAGCTGGAGCATCTCGCCGGAGACGTCGACGGTCACCTTCTGCGACAGATCACCGTTGGCCACCGCCGTCGTCACCTGGGCGATGTTGCGCACCTGCCCGGTGAGGTTGCGGAAGGCGGTGTTCACCGAGTCCGTCAGGTCCTTCCAGGTGCCCGCCGCCCCCGGCACCTGCGCCTGACCGCCCAGCTCGCCCTCGACGCCGATCTCCCGCGCCACCCGCGTGACCTCGGCACCGAACGCCTGCAGCTGGTCCACCATCCCGTTGACGGTGTTCTTCAGCTCCAGCATCTCGCCGGCCACGTCGACGGTGACCTTCTGCGACAGATCGCCGTTGGCCACCGCCGTCGTCACCGCGGCGATGTCCCGCACCTGCGTGGTCAGGTTCCGGAAGACGGTGTTGACGGAGTCCGTCAGGTCCTTCCAGGTGCCCGCGGCACCCGGCACGTTCGCCTGCCCGCCGAGCCGCCCCTCGGCACCCACCTCGTTGGCCACGCGCGTGACCTCGTCGGCGAAGATCCGCAGCGTCTCGGTCATCTGGTTGATCGTCTCGGCGAGCTGCGCGACCTCGCCGCGCGCCGGGACCGTCACCTTCTGCGACAGGTCACCGCTCGCGACGGCCGTCGTCACCTGGGAGATTCCGCGCACCTGGGCAGTGAGGTTTCCCGCCATCGTGTTGACGGAGTCGGTCAGCTCCTTCCACACCCCGTCCACGCCGGGCACCTGCGCCTGACCGCCCAGGATGCCCTCGGTGCCCACCTCGCGCGCGACCCGCGTCACCTCCGAGGAGAACGCGGAGAGCTGGTCGACCATCGTGTTGACGGTGTTCTTCAGCTCCAGCATCTCGCCGGCGACGTGCACGGTCACCTTGCGCGACAGATCACCCTTGGCGACCGCCGTGGTCACCAGCGCGATGTCGCGCACCTGCGCCGTCAGCCGGGACGCCATCGTGTTGACGGAGTCCGTCAGGTCCTTCCAGGAGCCCGACAGGCCACGCACGCGTGCCTGCCCGCCGAGCTTGCCCTCGGTGCCCACCTCGCTGGCCACCCGCGTGACCTCGTCGGTGAACGTCGACAGCTGATCGACCAGGTTGTTGACCGTCCGCGCGACCTTCAGGAACTCCCCGCGCAGCGGATGCCCGGGACCCTCCGCCGCCTGCGTGCGCAGCTCCATCCGCGGCGACAGATCGCCCTCCGCGACCGCCGACAGCACCCGGCTGACCTCGGACACCGGCCGCACCAGATCGTCGACCAGGTCGTTGGAGGCGTCGATGGCGGCCGCCCAGGAGCCCTCACAGGCCCCCGTCTCCAGCCGTTCCGTGAGCTTTCCCTCACGCCCCACCATGCGCCGCACCCGCGACAGCTCACCCGTCAGATGCAGATTGCGGTCGGCCACCTCGTTGAACACGGCGGCGATCTCCGACATCACGCCGTCCCCGGACACCGTGAGGCGCTTGCGGAAGTTCCCGTCCCGCATGGAGACCAGAGCCGCCAGGAGCCGGTTCAGGGCAGCCGTGTCCACCACGGTGGTCCCGTTGCGCTGGTTCTTCAGGGACGGTCCGCCTTTCGCGCGCGTCTTCGTGCCCCGCGTCGCTGCGCCAGACTCCACTGTGTCCCTCCCGCAGGGATCGACCATTACTGCCGTGCTCTCGGTGCCCTGGTCCCGCTGAACCGGCCTACCAGGTGTCACCACGTGTGTCAGCCTGCTGCCGGCAGGCCACTCGAACGGGCTGCTGCCCGCCCTGGACGGACGACACTCGGCCTGCCCGGACCTTCTCCAGAAGCTTGCCCAGTGTTTCACCCTCACCGAACCAGGCCATAACAGTTCGGCAGCTTCGCACATCGTCCGCACACCCTGGGGACGGAAACACTGGCGACCGGCATCCGCTCGGACGGGGAAGGTAAGTAACCTTGCATGCGGCTGTCCAGCCGCGCCGGTCCGTCCGGCCTGGGCGGTGGCACGAGTACGAGCGGGCATCGGAGGGGCGGCCGCACACATGACCACCGGACTGATCCCGGGGGGACAGCCCCCGGAACCCCGGCCGACGAGCGCGCGCCCGCCGCACCAGCGGCGCGGGCCCGAGGACGGGGCAGCCCAGCACGTCGACGACCGGCCGAGGAGTTTCGTGATCACCGCGCGCGCGGCTGCCAGCTTCGAGCCCGTAGGGCGATCGGTCGCGACCGCCCGCTCCTTCGTCCGCGACACCCTCCAGGGCTGGGGCTTCGCGGACATCGTGGACGACGCCGTCGTCCTCACCAGCGAACTGGTGACCAACGCCGTGGTCCACGCCGGCACCCACGCGGACGTGCTCTGCCTGCGCACCGAGGACGGCGTCCGCATCGAGGTCTCCGACCGCTATCCCGAGCGCGAGGTGCCCGTCCAGAGCGCCGCCGTCAGCATGGGCAGCCCCGACCGCGAGGGCGGCCGCGGCCTCCAGCTGTGCGCGGCCCTCGCCGGCCGCTGGGGCGTGGAGTACACCCCCACCCACAAGAACGTCTGGTTCCAGCTCGACCTGCCCGAGCGCCCCGTCGGCACCCGCACCGCAGGCCCCGCCCTGCCGGCCGAGCTGCTGCCCCTGGCCGACGGCCGCATCCGCGTCGCCGTAGTCCAGATCGACCGCGGCGGCACCATCAGCTCCTGGAACGAGGACGCCGAGGACCTCTTCGGGTACGCCGCCGACCAGGTCACCGGCAAGCCCCTCACCGACCTCGCCGCCTGGCCGCAGACCCCCGGCACCGGCACCGGCATCGCCGAGGCCCTCCAGCTCTCCCGCTGGGAGGGCAGCTACGGCATCCGCGCGGCCGACGGCCGCGTCACCCCCGTCTACGCCTCCCACCTCCGCGTCCGCGACACCTCCGGCGAGCCCTCCACGGTCTGCCTCCTCGTGCGCGACCACGAGCGCGCCGTTCTGCAGACACCGCTGCGCGCACCCGCCTCCGACACGGCCTCCTCGGCCGACGGGCAGAACAACGACCCGTTCGACGCGTTCATCGGCTCCCCCGCCCCCGACGACCTCGACGGCCTCCTCCAGCGCACCGTCGAACGCGCCCGCGACATGCTCGACGGCGACTCCGCCTTCCTGCTGCTCGCCACCGACGACGAGACCGAGCTGGAGGTCCGCGCCTCCACCGGCCTGCCCTCCGCCCGTCAGCGCTTCGCGCGCGTGCCCGTCGAGGCCGGCCCCGGCCGCTACGGCTCCGCCCGCATGCCGGCCGTCCACGAGGACCTCACGGCCGTCCCCGGCGCCGTCCCCCTGCTGAACGGCACGGGCATGCGCTCCGTCGTCACCGTCCCCCTCAAGGTGGAGGGCCGCCTCACCGGCTCCCTCGGCGTCGCCGCCGAAGCCCCGGGCCGCTACTCCAACGAGGAGGCGCTGCGCCTGCAGTTCGCCGCCGACCGCATCGCCCTGGCCGTCGAGTCGGCCCGCCTCGGCGAGCTGGAACGCCTGCGCCGCGGCTCCCTCAGCTTCCTCGTCGAGGCCTCCGACCTCCTCGCCGGCACCCTCGACCGCGACCAGACCCTCGCCCTCATGGCCCAGATGACGGTCCCCACGCTCGCCACCTGGTGCGCCGTCTACACGATCGCCGACCAGGCATCCGAGCCGTATCTGTCGTACGTCCTGCACGAGGACGAGGAACTCATCGACGGCATCAAGTCGCTGCTGTCGAAGATCTCCCCGCCGGACCCGGTCCCCACCCCCGGCGCCCGCGTCTGGACCACCCCCGGCGAGACCGCCCACCAGGCCGCCCTTCGCAGCTCCATGCGCAGCCTCGGACTGACCGGCGGCCCCATCCACCAGATGGCCTCCGGCATGGGCCCCACCCTCGCCGTGGCCTCCGCGCTGGGCGGCGAGACGGTCGTCCTGCCCCTGGTGGCCCGCAACCGCGTCATCGGCATGCTCACCCTGGGCAAGCCCACCGACGAGCACTTCCGCCAGGAAATCCTGGAACTGGCCGAGGACCTGAGCCGCCGGGCCGCCCTCGCCCTGGACAACGCCCGCCTGTACTCGGAGCGCACGGCCATCAGCCAGTCCCTCCAGCGCAGCCTGCTCCCGCCGGAGCTGCCGAACATCGACGGCGTCGAGGTCGAGGTCATCTACCGCGCCGCCGGCGAGGGCAACGAGGTCGGCGGCGACTTCTACGACCTGTTCCCGATCAGCGACGGCGCCTACGGCTTCGCCATCGGCGACGTCTGCGGCACCGGCCCGAACGCGGCCGCCGTGACCGGCCTCGCCCGGCACGCCCTGCGCCTGCTGGCCCGCGAGGGCCTCAGCGGTCCCGCCGTTCTCGAGCGCCTGAACTCCGCGATCCTCGACGAGGGCGCCCGCAGCCGCTTCCTGACCCTCCTGTACGGCGAGATGCGCCCCCAGGAGGACGGCAGCGCCGAACTGAAGGTGGTCTGCGCCGGCCACCCGCTCCCGCTGCGCCTGCGCCAGGACGGCACGGTGGAGGCGGCCGCCGAGCCCCAGCCGCTGCTCGGCGTCATGGAGGACCTGGAGCTCTACGAGCAGACGGTCACGCTGGATCCCGGCGATGTCCTGCTCTGCGTCACGGACGGCGTGACGGAACGCCGTGAGGGCACGCGCATGCTCGGCGACGACGGCCTCGCGGACGTCCTCACCACGTGCACCGGGCTGACCGCGGGCGCGGTCGCCGCCCGCATCATGCGCGCGGTGGAGCGTTTCGCCTCGGACGCCCCGTCCGACGACATGGCCATTCTGGCCATGCGCGTCCCGGAGCCCCACAAGGACTGAATACGGGGGGCCGCCCCCGGCCCTCCGTCCGCACACGAAAAAGGCCTCCGCCCGATGGGCGAAGGCCTTTTCTATGGAGCCCCCAAACGGAATCGAACCGTTGACCTTCTCCTTACCATGGAGACGCTCTGCCGACTGAGCTATAGGGGCTTGTCGCTTTTTCGAGGTTTCCCTCGCGGCAACGAAATGAAGCATACCCCGAGCGGACCCGAATTCCCAAACTCGTTCAGAAGGCCGGCGCGAGCAGTCCACCGAGGGCATTGCAGGCACCCACAATGCGCTGCATGTCCCGTTTCGTCAGCGCCGCGTCCACGGGCAAAGCGAGCGTCTCGTCGGCGGCCCGCTCGGTCTGCGGCAGCGACACACACCGCCGGAACTCCGGCAGCCGGTGCACGGGCGTCTTCACCGGCACCCGGCAGTCGACTCCCTTGGCTCGCACGGCCCGGGCGAAGGCGTCCCGGTCGGGCCGCCCGTTGCCCGGCACTCGCACGACGTACTGCTGGTAGGTGTGCCCGTCCCCGCCGTCGGGGACCACCACCCCCCGTAGCCTGGCGTCCAGATACGCCGCCCGTTCCCGCCGCTGCGCGACCTCGTCGTACGGCGCCTCGGACTCCCCCTGCTCCAGAACCAGCAGGCCGTGCCGCTGCCCGAGCGCCCGCAGCGCCGCCACATCGGCCACCCGCCCGAAGCGGTGTACGACCACGACGGCCGCCGTCCGCGCGGTCAGCACCGCCTCGACGGCGGCGGTGTCCAGGCAGTACGTGACGGGGTCTATGTCGGCGAACACCGGCAGCGCGCCGGCCAGCGCCACCGCACCGGCCACCTCCGCGTTCCCGAAGGCCGGCACGACGACCTCGTCGCCGACCCCGACGCCCGCGGCCCTGAGCATTGCAGCAGCACCCATGCCGGCGATCCTCGATGCGGAAGCTGAACCTCACGTTACGGAGAACAAAAAAGGGTTGGACCCCGAACCGAAGTTCAGGATCCAACCCTTTGAAGAATTGTTCGGCGGCGTCCTACTCTCCCACAGGGTCCCCCCTGCAGTACCATCGGCGCTGTAAGGCTTAGCTTCCGGGTTCGGAATGTAACCGGGCGTTTCCCCTACGCTATGACCACCGAAACACTATGAAACTGTCGAACAATGCCGCACCGCTGAAAACAGCGGGGCCGTTCGTGGTTTCAGAACCAACACAGTGGACGCGAGCAACTGAGGACAAGCCCTCGGCCTATTAGTACCGGTCAACTCCACACGTTACCGTGCTTCCATATCCGGCCTATCAAC